>JBIPNO010000198.1:0-13278 GCA_044372775.1 Haloferula sp. | reverse complement strand
GATTATTCCAGAAGGCATGAACCGCCAAGCCCTTTCCGGATTGTTACCCACCTTCCAATTGCATTTGCGGCTAACGGCTAATGGTCCTGGAGATTTGGCCCAAGAGATTTGGATCTGGAATGGCGGATGGGCTGGCAAGCCCTCGGATGGTGGGTAATCTATTGATTTCATAGGATTCTTTGGGTCACTGGATTTTCCGGGTTGGCCAGAATGACAGGCATCGACAGGTGACTTTGTCAGAAATCCGTCGGAAAAACTGCCATTCTGTCCCGGAGAGACGGATGGATTTGAAACCCGATCGACCGAAACCGGCTTCCCGGAAATCCGGTGACGGGTCTGGTTGGTCAGGTTCTCATCCATCCGTCACACGTCTGCCAGATCGGCACCACCGATCAAGGTCATTTCACTTGCTGGGAATAACCCCCTTGACTCAGCACTCTCACTGACATAACGATCTGACCACCAAAAATGCGCCGATTGCTTGCAGCCTTTCTCACGGTTTGCCTCGGGATTCTCATCCCGGTGGCCGCTTCGCCGATGCGGGTCTGCTTCCTGGATGATTCTGTGCTTCTGCCGGGATTCGCCACTTATGGTGAAACCTCTACGCACAAGGACAAATGCTGCCCGGACTGTGGAGATACAGAGCAAGGGGAGTCCTGCTGCCTTGATTTAAAAAAACTTCCAGACGCCGAGTCCCCCACGGGGGCGGTGGTTCTGCCGTCTCTTGTTTGCTGCGAACTTGATGTCGGTATCGCCGTGCCAAAGTGCCCGGTGATATGGATGGAGTCGGCTCACGTGCCAGCTACTCCGATCCGCGGGCCGGATTCGCCCGGATCACGGCGAGCGGTGTTGTCTATCTGGAACATTTGATCAGGGCAATTTGACCCTGTTTGGCTACCCATTTTCGGGTGTCCATTTGCGCCCTTTTTGCGGGGCGCATCAAGCCCGGTCACGTGGACCGGGATAACACATGGGGTTTTCGCCCTTCCTGTTCCTCAACTCCGCTTTTTCCATGACACCATCCAAACCGTTTTTCAGGTCTCTTTTTTGCCGCAAGGCTCTTGGCATCACCCTTTTGGGCATTTCGGCAATCCGGGCCGAGCCTGTGCCAGTTCCGCTCTCTATTGATAGTCTTGTGACCCAAACCTTGGCTCGCAATCCTGAGATCAAACTCTATGAGGCGGAAATCGCCGTTGCCAAGGCGGGTCGTACCACCGCCGGGAAATTCGCCAATCCACAGCTCGATCTCGACCTCGGCCATAAACGTGTGAGCGGCGGCGATGCCAAGGCTGAGGGGATTGCCTATTCGGTCACACTCGCCCAACCCATCGAGTGGCGGGGACGACTCGGCCTGCGGAAGGCCATAGCCGATCGCGACATCGCCCTTGCCGAACTCGGGCTGGAGCGTTTCCGCGCCTATCTCCGGGCACGGGTGAAAGTTCTTGCCTACGCACTGGCCACCCAACAGGAAAACGCTGCTGCAGCGGCGGAAGTCGCCGACCGCTTCACCGCCGTGAGGGATGTGATCGTGCAACGCGATCCAGGCGGTGTGGCTCCCATGCTGGAGGCCAAGATCATTGAAGCCGCCGAAGTCACCATCCAACGCAAGGCGGGCGAGGCAGCGGTGGAAATGCAGAAAGCCCTGCTGGAGATCAACCAACTCATGGGTCGCCGGGCGGATTCACCATTGGAAGTTCGGCGCACCGAGTTTCCCGCTCCGAAGATCCCGGAGCTGACAGCACTCCTAAACAAAGCGGCGGCCAACAACTATGACCTTCGTGTTCGCCGTGCCGAATTGGAACAACAAGGCCTCAAGGTTTCACTCGCGGAGAATGAGAGGTATCCAACCTTCACTGTCGGCCCGAGCGTCTCACAGGAACGGGCCGGAGATCGTGAGACCGTCATCGGGCTGTCTCTCTCTGTTCCTTTGCCCTTATGGGACAATGGCCGAGCGACGGTGGATGCCGGCCTTGCCCGCCGCATGCAGGCCGAAGCCTCTTTGCAGACAACCATGCGTGAAGTGGAGCGTGAAATCACCGAATCATGGCTGTTGCTCGGCACCCAGCAGAAACGTCTCGATTCATGGAAAGCCGATGCCCTCGCCTCGTTCGCGGATGCCGCCAAACTAGCCGACCGCCATTACCGTCTCGGAGCCGTTCCGCTGAGCACCTATCTTGAAATGCAAGACAAGTATCTCGAAGCCACGGAAGCCATCAACGCCACCCGCCTTGAAGTGCTCCGCGCTTCGCTCGAACTCGAACAACTCGTGGGCACTTCCGCCCTCGCCAAACAATAGATGTTTACCGCCATGAAACTTCCAACATTCATCCCGCTCCTCGGAGCAATCGCCATCGCGACACTCAACACCTCGTGCCTCGAATCAAGGGGTGCTGCCGAAAAGCCACCTACCCAGACACCGGAAAACGGTGCCCAATTCAAGGAAGGCCAGGGACTTTCACTCACGGAGGAAATGAGCAAGGCCATCGGTCTGAAAGTCGAGGACGTCGGTGAGATGAAGATCGCATCAGCCGTCACTCTGAATGTTTCCGCTGAAACAGCGAACACCGCGACTGGCTGGGTCACCCCCGAACAGGCCAAGGCTATTCGTCCGGGCATCGAAGTGGAGCTACATGGAGATACTACGTTCAAAGGCACAATCGAAAAGATTGAAACCAATCCGCTCGGTGTCATGGGCGACTCCGAGATCACCATCACCACTACGGCGAACCTCACGGTGGGCCAGCCGCTCAAGGCCGTGCTTCGCCAGCCAGCAGGTGATGCCGTGGCGGTCGTTCCTTCAGGCGCTTTGCTCAAGACGGCGGAAGGCTCGTTTGTTTACGCTGTCAACGGAGATTTTTTCGTCCGCACTCCGGTGAAAACGGGAGTCACGGATGACAAGTTCGTGGAAATCACCGACGGCCTCTACGCAGGCGACCAGATTGTGACGACGCCCGTCATGTCGCTGTGGATGGCAGAGCTTCAAGTGCTCCGCGGAGGAAAAGCCTGCACCTGTGGACACTAACACACCATGTTGAATCACCTATTGGATTTCGTCATGCGGCAACGCGTGGCAGTGCTGCTCGCCACCCTCGTTCTAGTAGGTGTTGGAATCTGGGCGATGTTGCGCCTGCCCATCGACGCGGTTCCCGACATCACCAACCCCCAGGTCCAGATCAATACCGCCGTGCCGGCACTTGCTCCGGAGGAAGTTGAAAAGCTGGTCACATTCCCCATCGAAAGCGAAATGGCCGGGCTGCCGGACATGGTGGAGCTGCGCTCGCTCTCCAAGTTCGGCCTCTCCCAAGTCACCATGACTTTCAAGGACGGCGTGGATCTTTACCGTACACGTCAGCTTGTCACAGAACGATTGCAAGGCGTGCTCGATGATCTTCCAGAGGGACTCTCACCGAAACTCGCCCCCATCGCCACAGGCCTTGGTGAAATCTTCTATTACAGCCTCGATTACACACCCGATGCCAAGGACAAGCCTGCCACCCGCGAGCAACAGCTCATGGCACTGCGCCAAATCCAGGAATACACGGTCAAACCCCTGCTTCGTGGAACGCCCGGTGTCGCCGAGGTCAATACCAGCGGCGGCTACGAGCGACAACTTGTCATCCAGCCCGATCCCTCCAAGCTCGCCGCCGCCGGCCTATCGCTCGACAGACTCGCTGAAATTGTCAGCCAGAACACCCTCAACGCCGGTGGTGGCTACGTTGAGATTGGCGGCGAACAACTCATCGTTCGCGCTCCCACCCGAGTGACAACTGCTGATGAAATCGCCCGCCTTCCATTGAAGTTCGGGGCAGGTGTCCGCCCCATTCTGGTGAGTGAAGTGGCCAGCGTCGGGATCGGATCTTCCTACCGCACCGGCGCGAGCACTCACGAAGGCGAAGAAGCACTTGTGGGGGCGGCCATCATGCTGGTCGGGAACAACACCCGGCTTGTCGCCCAATCCGTCCGCACGAAACTTGAGCAGATTCAGGAAAAGCTGCCCGTCGGCGTCAGCATCAAGGCGCTTTATGACCGGAGCGACCTCGTCAACCGCACCATTCACACGGTGGAGAAAAACCTCTTCGAGGGTGCGATTCTTGTGGTCGTGGTGCTCTTCCTCCTTCTTGGCAACATCCGCGCCGCATTCATCGTCGCCTTGGTTATTCCGCTTTCCATGCTTTTCGCCATGATCGGCATGGTCGAAATGGGTCTATCAGGAAACCTGATGAGCCTCGGTGCCGTGGACTTCGGCCTGATCATCGACGGTGCGGTGGTGATGGTTGAAAATATCGTCCGTCACTTGGGAGAACGACAGCATGCCCTGGGCCGGCGGCTCACCGCTGAAGAGCGCACGCGGGAAGTCCTGCGATCCGCCAAGGAAGTGGCCAATCCGATGTTCTTCGGGGTGCTTATCATCACCGTGGTCTATCTGCCCATCCTAGCGCTCCAGGGCATCGAGGGCAAAATGTTCAAACCCATGGCGGTGGTTGTCATGCTCGCGCTTGGCGGTTCCCTGATTCTCGCTCTTACACTGATGCCGGTGCTGTGCTCCTATCTGTTGGGTGGCAACATCCGTGAAAAGGACAACTGGCTCATCACTCTCACCAAGCGTATTTATTCGCCACTGCTGAACTTCGGCCTGCGCTTTCGCTGGTTGGTCATTCTGCCGATGTTCGGTCTTTTCGGTCTTTCTCTCGTCATCTTCTCAAGACTTGGCTCCGAGTTCATCCCCCAGCTTGATGAAGGCGACTTCACCGTGCAACTCATTCGCAGCAGCAGCGCGGGACTCACCGCGTCCGTGGATTTGCAGAAACACTCCGAGCAAATCCTACGGCGTGATTTTCCCGAGATCCGCGACATCTTCTCGCGCATCGGCACGGCGGAAATCGCCTCCGATCCCATGGGGCCGAATGTTTCCGACACCTACCTCATGCTCCATCCCAAGGAGAAATGGCGGAAAATTGATGGACAAACCATCAGCAAGGAAGACCTCGGCGACCTCATGCGCCGTCGCCTGCTGGAACAGGTGCCCGGACAAAACGTCCTGCTTTCCCAACCGATCCAAATGCGGTTCAACGAAATCATGGCCGGTGCCCGCGCTGACCTGATGTGCAAAATCTATGGCGAGAACTACGATGAACTCGAACGCCTCGCCGGTGAAGTGCGGACCGTGCTCAACGGCATCCGCGGTGGTGAGGAAACCGAGTTCGATTCCATCGGCAAGGTGCCTATGATCGAGATCCAGCCCGACCGCGAGGCGATGCAGAAGTTCAACGTCCACTCGGATGATCTCAACCGACTGATAGAAACCGCGCTGGCCGGGGGTGAGGCAGGCATCATGATCGAAGGAAACCAACGCACACCCATCATCGTTCGCCTTGCGGAAGACCGCCGGGCGGATCTCGCCGCGATGGAACGGCTGCCACTCGGCACCGAGGATGGCATGATGCTCGCGCTGGGCCAGATCGCCAAAGTGAAACTGGTCGATCAGGTGAATCAAATTGCCCGGGAGGATACCCAGCGCCGGGTCTCCGTGCTGATCAACGTGAGGGACAGGGACACGGCGGGTTTTGTCGCCGAAGCTACCAAGGCCCTTCATGAAAAGGTCAAATTCCCAAACGGCTACTACTTCGAGTTCGGCGGGCAGTTCAAAAACCTGATGGAAGCCAAGCAACGTCTCACGATTGTGGTGCCTCTGGCATTGGCTCTCATCTTCGTGCTGATTTTCCTCAGCTTCAATTCACTCCGCCAAGCCGCGCTGATCTTCCTCTGTGTGCCACTTGCCGTCACCGGCGGCATCTTCGCGCTGTGGCTGCGCTCGATGCCGTTCACGATCTCCGCCGCAGTCGGATTCATTGCTCTCAGTGGCATCGCCGTACTCAACGGCATCATGCTCATCTCCTTTATCAACCAACTTCGCGAGGAAGGCAAATCACTCCGCGATGCCGTGGTCGAGGGCACATTGACCCGCCTTCGCCCCAAGTTGATGACCGCCCTTGTCGCTTCGCTGGGTTTCCTTCCCATGGCCATCGCCACAGGAGCGGGAGCCGAAGTCCAGCGCCCCATCGCTACCGTCGTGATCGGCGGCATCGTCACCTCCACTTTCCTCACTCTGCTCGTCGTGCCGTTGCTCTACGAGTGGCTTGAAAGAAAAACCAAACCAAGGAACCAAGTCGAAAGTCCCTAATTATGAAAAAACAACTCATACAGATGACCATCTTGTCCGCTTTGATGATGAAGGGAACTGCCCAAGCCCTGCCCACTTTGGGCCGTTCCGTCACCGGCATTGTACAGCAAGTGGGCGTGAAGACCCGGGAAGTGGAGATGCGTCGGGACGACAAGGGAACTCCTCTTAAATTCGTCTGGACCAAGCGCACCGTGTTTCTATCGGACTCCCGACCTGCCGATGCCGGGATTATCAAAATAGGTGCGCACATCACGGTGAGGTATCACGAACCGTTTTTCGGCAAACCATTCGTCACCCGCGTGAAACTGTTGCAGACGCAGGCTCCAAAATCCAAGCCCACAGTAAAATAGCCATGAGCTCACTGTCCATACTCGTCATAAGCGCTATCGGCACGATCCCGGCCCTCGCCTCCGCGGACTTGGAGACCACTTCGCTGTTTGCCAAACCCATGACTTTTTGGAGAGATCATATCCTGAGGGCGAATGTCAGCCACTTTGCCGGCGGTTTCGGCCTGGCGGTGCTGCTTCAGCGGTATCTGGCAGGCAGACCCGCTGCCAAAGCCCTCGGCTGGTTTCTACTGGCATTCGCCTTGGCCACGCACCTGATCGCTTTTATCTGAAAATCTCCGGGCGAAGCCCTCAAAGCGCTTCCTCCAAGCAAACGAATAAACCAACGGTAACCACCCCGCTCACACAAAACACAACAGTAGTAACACAACCATGAAAACCATCCGCCGTATTCTAACCGCCACCCTGTTGCTTGCCTTCACCGGAAGCGCCCTCGCCGATGCCACCATCAAGGCCGGTCCCCGCAAAGGACGCCTGCTAGAAGTGGACAAAGAGAAAGCCGAGTTCTTTGTCGAAAAAGACCGGACCATCAGCATCGCTTTCTATGATGCTGAAATGAAAGCTCACCCTGCTGCCGATCAGGCCGTCACAGCCACAGCCGAAGCTCCGACCGGCAAAACAAAGCTGGAGTTTGAGAAGAAGGGCGATCTGCTCGTTTCAAAAGCTCCGCTTCCAGCAGGAGAGCACTACACCGTCGTCCTCCAAGTGAAGTCCGGAGCTGACGCCAAGCCAAAAAATTTCCGGATCAAACTCGACCTCAGCACCTGCGCCGGATGCAGCAACCCGGAGTATGCCTGTACGTGTGACGAGTGAAGCCATGAAACCCTCTCGTTTGCCCTTGGTTCCATCGGAAATCTTCCGGCGGGGGGCAGACAGCATAAAGAAACAGAAAGAACAAAATACATGAAAACAACAAAAAAAGTGACTGCGATAATGTCGGCATTCTCGATCATCCTCGCCGGGACCTTGTCCGCATCTCCTCCGGGCAAAGGACCGATCGGTGATCGAGCAAAAAAACCCACAGCTCAGGGTGGCACCACGTCATCCGCGCAGCACAAGGTTCTTAAACGAACCGGCCCTCCTGGAAAGGGCATGGGCTGGTAGTCCGGCCAAACGGCTGGATAGCATAAATGGCCGGTAGTGCCACCAAGCACTCCTGCCTCGTATTGCCCGGTGGCGAAGGTCACCGGGCATGTGCCTTCTGAAATTTTACTTGCCTCCGCCGGTTTTTCGGCTATCCAAACTTTGTCGTGCGCAATTTACTGTCATGGTTCCTGTTGATCGGGGTCTTCATCGGACTCCATGCAAAGGTCATTGGCAAGGATCCATGTGACGTGCTGACTAAGATGAATTGTACCGAGAAATCTGGATCAGACCACAAGGACAGTTCTCCCTGCGACACGTCCCACGACAAGAAATGCCCCCCTGAGCACCATCACCATGTGGCATGCAGCCATGCATCCCCTTCGGCTGCGGAATTCGATGATTCCTGCAGATTGGCGCCACCGTCGTCCTTCTTTCAGTGCGTGTCGCTGGAATCCGAAATCGGACCCGATGGACCGTTCCTCAGTGAGGACAAACCACCGTTGATCTGAGCGTTTTTTGACGCTCCATCGTGCACTGTTGGCGCGATGTCCTTTCCCAATCACAGGCGTTTTATGCCTTGGGAACTCAACACAACTCACTGATTCCGTGCCTACTCCCGACGTTGGGAAAGGCCATCACTCCAAATAACACCATGTCCAAATTTCATTTTTATACCCTGTTGGCTTGTGCCTTCACGGTTCATCCGCTCATCGCTGAACCCTCAGTAGTCGTCACGCTCGGCAGCATCGGCGACCGTATCCGCGCCCAAAACCCCGACCTTGCGGCTGCGCGCTTGCGCATCCAGGAGGCTGTCGGGCGCATGAACCAGTCCGGTCGCCTGTCGAATCCGGATATCAGTACCGGCTTCGACCACAACCCACGCTTCCGCGAGGGAAAATTCGAAGTCGGAGTCTCCCAGCGCTTCCCTGTCACGGGCCGCTTGCAGTTGGAAAAGGATGTCTCGCTCACCGAGCTCAAAGCCTCCGAAGCCGAGGTCCGCGAGGTCGAGCGCCAGATAGTTGGCCAGGCCCGCGAGGCGGTGGTCAAACTGCTGGCCACCCGCCAGCGCCGCGAACTGCTGCGCGAGCAAGTCGGTGTTTCCAAGAAATTTGCCGATTTTCTCTCCGAGGTGGCGGCGAAGGGCGAAGGTTCGGCACTCGATTCCGGGCAGGCCAAACTGGAGGCCACCAGCCTGTCCATGGAACTCCGCCAACTCGACGCCAGCGAAACCGCGCTCGTCGGTGAACTGAAACCTCTGCTCGGCATGCGTCCCGGCGAGTCGCTCAGTGTGGGTGGTTCCTTGCCCAGTCCGTCGCTTCCATCCGTTGCCGCCGACCCGTCAAGACGACCGGATTTTCAGGTGGCGAAACTCAACGCACAAGCCGCAGCCCAAGGGGTGGCGCTCGAACAAGCCCGCCGCTATGACGACGTGGAAGGTGGACTCTTCGCCGCTGCCGAACGCACGGAAGATGCGCCCGAAGGCTACGAAAACGAAGCGATTATCGGCTTGCGGTTCAAAATCGCGCTACCCTTCTGGAACAAGAACGAAGGGGCGATCCAAGAAGCATTCGCTCGCAAGGAGCGAAAGGAAAAGGAAGCCATCGCCCTCGGGCGTGGCATCCGCCTGGAAGCCGAAGCCGCGCGCGCCGAGATGGCGCAATGGACGCGCTTGATTGGCGAGATTGACAGCACGCTGCTGCCTCTTGCCGACGAGCAAAGCAAACTCGCCGAGGACGCCTATCGCAACGGCCAGGGCGAGATCCAAGCCGTCCTTCGATCCCGAGAAAAGCGCCTGCAACTCTCAGCCGCCAAGCTCGACGCCTTGCGCGAATTCCATCTCGCCCGTGTGCGTCACGAAACCGCGCTCGGCAAATAACCACTATCTTACCAATCACATGAAAGCACATCTATCACTCATTGCATTCCACTGTCTCTTCGTCACTGCCGCCATGGCCGCAGAGGAAGCCTTCGATCCCGCCGAGGCGGCCAACACGGTCGTTCTCGATGAATCCGGAGTCAAAAACCTGCGCCTTGAAACCGTGATGGTCGAGGAGCGCAATTTCGAATCGACTATCTTCGCGATTGGTCGCGTGGAGGAAATTCCCGGCAACCAATACTCGGTATCCTCGCGCATCCCCGGACGTGCCATCGAGGTCAATGCTTTCGTTGGTGACCGCGTCAAGAAAGGCCAGGTGCTCTTCCGAGTGGAAAGCCGCCAACCTGGCGATCCTCCACCGGTCATCGAGTTGACAGCGCCCCATGACGGGCTGGTTATCGAATCCCACGTGCTCAAGGGCCAACCGATTGAACCTAACAACGACCTGCTCGACATTTCGGATCGCTCCGTAATGTGGGTGGTGGCCCGCATCCCCGAACAGCGGGCCGCTGGCATCGCTCCAGGCACCCGCGCCCGCATCCGATTTCCCGCCCTCGGCGGCGAGCCGATCACCGCCGAACTGCTGCGCTACGGTGTGAAAGCCGACCGCGAGGCTGGTGCCATCGAAGGCATCTTCCGCGTGCCCAATCCCGACGACCGCCTGCAACCCGGCATGCGTGCGGAGTTCAACATCATCGTTTCGACCCGTCCCAACGTGCTTGCTGTCCCTGAGCAAGCGGTGCAGGGCGATCCCGCTTCACGCGTCGTCTATACCAAGCACTTCGAATTACCGAACGCCTTTGTGAAAGTGCCCGTGGTGGTTGGTGAGACCGGTGGCGGCTGGATCGAGATTAAGCAAGGCGTCTTTCCCGGCGACGAAGTCGTGACGCAGGGCTCTTACATGCTTGGCTTCGCCGGCGGAGGCGGGAGTGGCTCGCTCATGGAGGCTCTCGATGCTGCCCACGGCCACAAACACTCTGCGGACGGATCGGAACCCACACCCGAGGACCTCGCAAAAGAAGAAGCCGCAGGCGACGGCCACACCGACGACCATGCCGATGGCAAGTCCGGTGGCGGTGCGCCGAAATGGCTGATCTATTACGCAGGAGCCAGCACGCTGTTGCTGATCTTTTTCGGCCAGCTTTGGTGGAACCTCAAGCGCAAAGGAGGCAACCACCATGCTTGACCGAATGATCCGCTTTTCCCTCGCACAGCGAGGGCTCATCATCATGTTGGCGCTGGTCGTCCTGATCCTCGGGGTCAAGAAGACCCTGGAGACACCGGTGGACGTCCTGCCGGATCTCACCAAGCCGACTGTCACCCTGCTCACCGAGGCCAAAGGCTACTCGCCAGAAGAGGTCGAGACACTGGTCTCCGTGCCTCTGGAAAATTCCCTGATGGGTGTGACCGGCGTGGACCGCATTCGGACCACCAACGACATCGGCTTGTCGCTGATCTTCGTCGAGTTCGACTGGGGCACCGACATCTACAAGGCCCGCCAGTTCGTGCAGGAGCGGCTGATGGGAGCGAGCGAAACGCTGCCCGAAGGCATCACGCCCTACATGACGCCGGTGTCCTCGCTAATGGGCGACATCCTCCTCATCGGCCTGAGCGACCCCACTCACAAAACCTCTCCGCGCGACCTCAGGGTGCTCGCCGATTGGACGGTGGCGCGCCGAATCCAGTCCATCCCCGGCATCGCCGAGGTGCTTTCGATGGGCGGCGGCGTGAAACAGCTCCAAGTCCAGCCCGACCCCGAGCGCATGCAGCTCCAGCAAATCACCTACGAGGAACTGCGCGACGCTGCCGCCATGGCGGTGAAAAACACCACCGGCGGATTCCTTACGGAGCGAGCGCAGGAAATCATGGTTCGGAATCTGGCCATGACCACCGATGCGGACACCATCGCCGCCACCGTGGTTGCCTACCGCAACGACCGCCCCATCCACATCCGGGATGTCGCCGACGTGAAATGGGACATCGAACCGATGCGCGGCGACGCCGGCTTCGGCGTGGCCGGGCGCGAAGTGAATCCCGATGGCAAAATCAGCGACCGCGGCGTGATTCTGGCCGTCCGCAAGGCCCCGGGTTTCGACACGATCGATCTGACCGCCAAAGTCGATGAAGCATTGGAAGAACTCAATAAATCCCTGCCCGAAGGTGCCGAGCTGGTGACCATCTATCGCCAGGAGGATTTCATCGAACTCTCCATTCACAACCTCGTCGAGGCGTTGCGGGACGGTGCCATAATGGTCGCCGTCATCCTGTTTCTCTTCCTGCTCAACTTCCGCGTGACGGCCATTACGCTAACAGCGATCCCGTTGTCACTGGGCCTCACCCTGCTGACCTTCGAGCTCTTCGGCCTCACCGTGAACTCCATGACACTCGGTGGTCTCGCCGTGGCGGTGGGCATGGTCGTCGATGACGCCATCGTCGATGTGGAAAACGTTTTCCGACGATTGCGAGAGAACGCATCGTTGGAAAAACCTCTACCGAAACTGGAAGTCATTGCTCGCGCTTCCAGCGAGGTGCGATCCTCCATTCTATACGCCACCGTGCTCATCATCCTGGTGTTCCTGCCGCTGATGGCGCTCTCAGGTGTGGAAGGTCGTCTCTTCACACCCATTGCCATCGCCACCATCGTCAGCATGGCGGCCTCCTTCCTGGTGTCGCTCACCGTGATCCCCGTCCTCAGCTCTTTCCTGCTGAATCCAAAATCCGGCGAGGAACACAAGGACTTCATCCTCGTCCGCTGGCTCAAGGCCGGTTTCCGTGCGACCTGGATGCGGCTCGCCCTCTCCCAGCCGCTACTGGTGGTTGTGGGGACCCTTGCATTGATGGGTTTGGCGTGGATCTCCTTCACCAAGATGGGCAGCAATTTCCTGCCGGCATTCCGCGAGCCGACGGCACTGGTTGCAACCGCGCTCAATCCCGGCACCTCGCTGAAGATGTCCTCGGAGATTTCCGATGTCGCCATGGAGAGGCTGTTGAAAATACCTGGTGTGAAACTCGTCGCATTCCGCGCGGGTCGTGCCGAGCGCGGTGACCACGTCGTGCCGGTCTCCAGCGTTGAGTTCGACGTTGAGTTCGACGACAGCGCCGGGCGCAGCCGCGAGGAGATCATCGATGACATCCGTGCCACGATGAAAACGATTCCCGGCACCTTCAGCGCGATGAGCGGGCCGCTCGCCGATCGCATCGGCCACATGCTCAGCGGGGTTTCCGCCAAGGTGGCGGTGAAGATATTCGGACCGGATCTTGCCGAACTGCGCCGTCTTGGTACCCAAGTCGCTGAGATTGCCCGCGGCGTCCCCGGTCTTGAAGAGGCCACCATTGAACAACAGGCCGCCGTGCCGCAGTTGCGCATCGAGCCGGATCCCGAACGCGCCGCTGCTTATGGTGCCACCCCTGCTGCCATCACCGAGGAAATGGCAGGACTGATGGGCGGCGAGAAAGTCGCCGAGCTCTATGAAGGCGTGCGGGTCTATGATCTCGTCGTCCGCCTCCCCGAGGAATGGCGTGAGAAACCCGATCGCCTGCGCGAGCTCTACGTCGATTCCAAGGCCGGCCAACTTGTCCCGCTCGATACCGTCGCCAACCTGCGCATGGCATCCGGCCCCAACACCATCCTGCGCGAGAACCTGCGCCGCCGCTTTGTCGTCGCGATCAACCCCACCACGCCCGACTTGGTTTCCGCCGTGGATGAGCTGAAACGCCGCGTCGATAAGGATCTTGTGTTGCCTGAAGGCTACACGATTGCCTTCGAAGGCGAATACCTTGCCCAGAAA
>JBIPNO010000029.1:0-71221 GCA_044372775.1 Haloferula sp. | reverse complement strand
TTCTCAACGACACTCTTAGCCACCGACCCACCGACCCACCGACCCACCGACCCACCGACCCACCGACCCACCGACCCACCGACCCACCGACCCACCGACCCAGGATCCTCACCGCAAATTTCGCATCCCCAAACCAGTTTACCACCTCCCGTCCACCGTCCCCGGAATTTTTTCAAACCCCGTCCCCGCCCGCCGGAAGTCCTCCATTCCAGCTCCAAACCCCCTCCTCTCCCTCGCCTTAAAGACCCTCAAAATCAGGGACTTGAATCATCCTCTAAAATCTTCTTGCGAAGCCGACAAGAATCGTCGTCACTTAGAGCTGTGAGAGAGATTTTTCAGGGATTCCTGCGCATTGTTACAAATGCGTCGCCATCCCCCTGCGAATTTTCCTCGACGAAACCAAAAACAAACCCTAGATCCCATCTCGTCATGAAACCAATCATCCCATTCGCGCTGCTCGGAGCGCTTCTTGCTGTGGGCGCAGCTGACGCTGTCGCCACGAAACCTGTCGGCTACACCAGTGCGACCATTTCCGCTGCATTCGGTCCAGGCAGCCCCAAGAACAACGTCATCGCGCCTGATCTGCAGAATTCCGCCAGCTGGGCCGGTACGGTTGCATCCGTCAGTGGTGACACTGTTACCTTGACCGCCGCTGCTCTGACTGCCGGTGCTTTCAAT
Source organism: Haloferula sp. (assembly GCA_044372775.1). Taxonomy (GTDB): domain Bacteria; phylum Verrucomicrobiota; class Verrucomicrobiia; order Verrucomicrobiales; family Akkermansiaceae; genus Haloferula. The sequence goes on along the minus strand of JBIPNO010000029.1, from coordinate 70,543 downwards.
GCCCCTAGCTTCTCCTTCACGGCTTATTCCTATTTCATCGAGACGGCTGACGGTTACTGGGCGCAGATCGTCTCAAACACTGCCACTTCGGTGACTCTCGAAACCGGCGCCGGGGCAAATTTCTCTCCCCTCGAAGCAGTCTCGATTCACCGACACGTTACGATCGCTGACATTTTCGGTGCTGCCAATGAAACCGGTCTCCTCGCCGATGCTGGTGGTGACACTGGCGCTGCCGATAACATTATTCTCATCGATGAGGTTAATGGAGGGACATTGACCATCATTGCTTCTAACGCGATTGGCGGTACTTGGATCACGGACGCGTTCGAGGAAGCTGCTTCCATTCCAGTTTATCCAGATCAAGGGCTCCAAGTTCTTCGCCGTGGCCTCACCAACCTGACGGTCGTTCTGGATGGCGAAGTTGATACCAACGGTCGTCAGATTGGAATCACGACGGGTGTTCAGATCCGGCCACAGGTGATTCCGGTTCCAACCTCTCTTACAGATCTTGATCTGTTTACTGGCAGCAATGCGACCGGCGTCGTTCCTTCTACGACTGGTGATACTTCGGAGGCCGACATTGTGACGGTTCTCGCTGCGGGAACTCCAACAAACTACTTCTATTCGACGATTGACCTTAGTGGCGATGGCCCAGGTTGGTATGACGACGGTTTGGCATTTGCAGGTACAACGCCCCTGCCAGCTGGCGCGGGTCTTATCATCAATCGCTCCAATCCGACGACATCAGCTCCCTTCGTTTGGATCAATCCTGCACCAACGATCGCACCCTGAAACCGAAGTTAACTGAAATAGAAATTCTCTAAACAAAACATGAAAACTAAGTTATTTATCCTCGGTGCACTGGTTGCCGGTGGCCTCGCTCAGGCAACAACTGTCACAGGTTCTGGTGGAACCACAGGAGCTCAGTTCGTCACAAGCACTGGTGTCTTCCTTACCCCTACCAATGCTTCGGTTCAGGTTGGAACTTTCAATTCCACCACGAATCTCTTCACCCAGTTTGCTGTTGCGGATGCAAGTCCTATTAACTTCGGTACGACCGCTACGCTCCAAGGACGCTGGCTTGGTAACTTCGCCGATACTTCGGCTGCTGCCAACGCCTTTAACGGAGCCCCAATCTGGGTCCGCATTGCGGTCAATCTTGGGAATGGTGTGACAGGAACTGCTTTCTTCAGCAGCACTGTATTGTTTCCGAACAACGGTGGTGGTGTTGGTGACAGCACGAACCTTCCAGGAACGAGCCTTACGGCGTTCGATGAGGATTCCTCCACTGCCGGCACTGCCGCCTTCGCCTCTGGTGGTGGCTTCACCAACGGTCGCGTCACCATCGGTGTCGTCCCTGAGCCTTCCACCGCGCTCCTTGGTCTTCTCGGCATCGCCGGCCTTATCCGCCGCCGCCGTTAATCCTTGGACTTAGGTCTAACCTTCTGAAATGGGCGGAGCGAAAGCTCCGCCCATTTTTGCTTTTGCGGAGAGAATCTGGCTCCCGGATTGACCCTGCAGGCCGGCAGCGCAAGATTGCGGGCGTGTTTCTACCTCCCAAACGCTCTTCCTGGATCACCCGTGCCACCACTTCCCGCACCGGGAAGATCGAGGCTGTGGACTTCGACGACGAGGCGATCTTTGAAGATCTGGACCCGGATCCGTCCGGTGGCGGTGGCGGTGGGGTTGCGGATGCGCCGGGGGCTTCGCGGGATGCGGCGTCCCAGGCTTCGGTCGCGAAGATCGTGGCAGACCTGGCGGAGCTGCTGGGACCGGGCAAGGTCTCGGTGCGGGGCTCCGATCTGGAGGCGCATGCGGCGGACAAGTGGTATGCCCGGCAGTTGCCGGACATCGTGGTCTTTGCGGAATCGGTGCAGGATGTTTCGAAGACCCTGCGCTTTGCCTCGCAGTGGAGCATTCCGGTCACCACCCGCGGGGCGGGGGTGGGCTATGTGGGCGGCTGCGTGCCGGTGGAGGGGGGGATCGTCCTCTCGGTCGCGCGCATGGACCGCATCGTGGAGCTAAATCCCGGGGACGGGGTAGCGGTGGTGCAGCCGGGCGTGATCACCGGCGATCTCCAGAAGGCCGCGCGGGCGGTGGGCTGGGACTACCCGCCGGACCCGGCGTCGCTCAAGGAATGCTCGATCGGTGGGAACATCGCGACCAATGCCGGCGGGCCGCGCTGCCTGAAGTATGGCGTGACCCGGAGTTATGTGCTGGGGCTCGAGGTGGTGCTGGCGGACGGGCGGGTGATGCGCTGTGGCGGGCGGGTCCACAAGAACAAGACCGGCTTCGACCTCTGCGGCTTGTTCACCGGCTCGGAAGGCATGCTCGGCGTGGTCACCGAAGTCACCTTGCGGCTCATCCCGAAACCCCAATCGCGGGCGATGCTGGCGGCGGTGTTCGGCGAGTTCCCGGCGGCCGCGGCGGCGGTGCAGGAAATCCTCAACCGCGGGCATCTCCCTTCCGCCCTGGAGATCACCGACGGCTTCACCCTGGCGGCGGCCCGCAAGCGGCTGGGGCCGGAAATGCTGCCGGACGGCCAGGCCCATCTCATTGTGGAGATCGACGGCCGCGAGGCGGCGGTGAAGAGCGAGATCGCGGAGTTGGAAGCCTTGCTGCGGGAACTCGGTGCCACCCGGGTCGACCGCGCGGCGGATGAGGCCGCCTGCGACGAGATCTGGCGGCTGCGCCGGGAATTCTCTTACTCGCTGCGGGACACCGGTCTGACGAAGCTCAACGAGGACATCGTCGTGCCGCGCTCCAAGCTGGTCGCGCTGGTCGATTTCGCCCGTCGCTTGGAGGAAGACACCGGCATTCCAATCGCCTGCTTCGGCCATGCCGGGGACGGGAACATCCACACCAATCTGATGGTGGCGAACTTCGAGGATCCGCAGATCCGGGAAAAGGCCGAGCGCGCCCTCGACCAACTCTTCGCCTGGGTGCTCGACCACGGCGGCGCGATCACCGGCGAGCACGGCGTCGGCCTGGCCAAGAAGCCGTGGATCCGCAAGGCGCTGGGCCCGGTTTCCTTCGAGGCCCACCAGGCGCTCAAGGACGCCTTGGATCCGCAGGGGATTTTGAATCCGGGCAAGTTCCTGGATTGAGGCCGAGCAGGTGACCGCCATCGAAAGAGGGGTGCGGGCGAGCCGCCCGCACCCCTCTTTTTGGAGATCCGTGCGTCGCCCGAATCACTTCTCCTTCTTTGGCTCTTCCTTCTCGGGAGCGGCGGCGGTTTCGGTTTTCGGCACGTACTTGAGCAGGTCCTTGAAGTCGGCCGGCAGCGGCTGGCCGCCGCCGAGCGAGAGTTCGTAGAGTTCGGCCAGAGCGGCGGCTTCCAGCAGGCGCTGGTGGCCGGAAGAACCGACGACTTCATCGGGCGTGCCCCACAGCTTGATCGCGGTCTGGACGTCGGTGTCCTTCTTGTAGAGGCGCAGCGAGTTTTCCGCGGCGAGGCGGGTGAGGTCCTCGGAGGCGCCGGTGTCGGCGGTCATGGCGATGTTGTAGGCGTTGATCGCGGGGATCAGCTTGTCCTGGGAATCGAGCGCGAGACCGAGGCAGTAGCCGATCTGCACGCGCTGGAAGCCGGGCATGCGCTCCTTGAGGCGCTCGGTGGCGATGTTTTCAAGCCGGCTCCAGTCCTTGGTGCGGACGGCGTCCCACATCGCGTAGAGTTCGATCTGGCGCTGCTGGTATTCGCGGGTCAGGCCGGCCTTGTCGAAGGTCTCGAGCGCCTTGGCGAGGCCGTCGAGGTCGCCCAGCTTGCGGAGGCATTCGAGCTCCAGATAGGCGGCGAGGGTGGACGGGTTGTCCGGGAGTTCCTCGATCGCCTTGAAGGCGACCTTCACGGCGGCCAGCTTGTCCTTGGCCTCGGCATACTTGCGGCCTTGGTAGAGTTCGATCGCTTCGGACAGGGTCGGCGGCTCGAGGATGTAGATCGACTGGAACTCGTCGATCTTCGCGTCCTCGCTGTCCACGGCCTGCTCGGTGCCTTTGTAACGGATCGCGATGGCGGTGGCGGCGGTGATCCAGACGCGCTCGACGTCGCCTTCCTCGTAGATGAGGAAGGCTTCGGCCTGCTGGGCTTGCTGGGCATGGGCCCCGGAGATCGCGAAGACGGGAAGGGCCAGGTAGGGAAGAAGGGATTTCATGGTCTTGAATGAGGTTCGGGTTCGGGGGCGGGGCATCACTTCTTGTTGGCGGCTTCTTCCTTGAGCTTGGCCATCGACTTCACGTCGGCGGAGGCTTCGTATTCGTTCACCAGCGATTCGATCTGCTGCCAGACCTTCTTCTCCTCGTCGGTCATCTTGTCGAGGAAGCGGCGGGTCTGGTCGATGTAGGTCCAGCCGGACTCGTAGGCACCCTGGCGGTCGGCCTTGTTGTTGTCGGTGCCGCCGCCAGGGGAATTCCGCTGCCAGGAAAGCTCCATCCACGCCTTGATGGCGGGGGCGGAGATCTTGACCAGGCCCTTGTAGGTGTTCCAGACGCGGACGTAGTTGGCGAGGGCGTCGTTGATCTCGCCGCGCTCGTGGTAGGTCTTGGCGAGGGCGAAGCCGACTTCCGGCGCATACTTGGTGTAGCTCTGGCCGCCTTCCTTGGAGAGGTACTGCTTGGCGGTGGCTTCCGCGGCGGCCCAGTTGCTGGAAGCCATCTGCGCCTGCAGGATTCCGAACAGCGCGCGCTCCTTCTCCGCCTTTTCGGTGGAGTCGGCGAAGACGCGCTTGAGGTCCTCGATCGCCTTGCCTTGTTCCTCCTTGCTGCCGGCGGCCATCACCGAGGCCCGGCCGAAGAGCGCGGCGAAGCGGAAGGACTGGTCCTGGCGGGAGATCGCCTCGTCGTAGTAAGGCAGCGCCTGGCGCGGGGCGGAGGTCTTCTCGCGGAGGAAGTCGCCGGTGCGGACCAGGATGTAGTTGGAGAGCACCTTGACGTCGAAGTCGTTCTTCAGCTCCTGGAAGAGGACCTTGATCAGCGCCTCCGCCTTGTCCCGCTTCGCCTTGTCCTCGCCGGCCTTCTTGAGCTCGTTCTCGGCGACCCCGATGATGGCGATGCGCAGCAGCGCGAGCGCCGCCTTGTTCTGGCCGCCGATCTTCGGGAAGTTGTAGTAGTGCTCCTTCAGTTCCTCGACGCTGTGCTTCTCGAGGTAAACGTCGGTGTAGGAGTTGATCGCTTCTTCAAGGCCGCGGGAGTCGGGATTGACGGCCATTTCGGCGATGACGTCGCGCAGGCGGTTGAGTGCTTCCTCGCCGCGGTCGACGGCGTTGAGAGCGTGGACCTGGGAAACAGCGACCTGGGTCTTGTAGGGGGAATCCGTGCCGTGCTCCTTCCAGAACTTGTCGGAGAAGGGGACGGCGTCCTTGACGCGGGTGTTGGGGGTCTTGCCGATGGTCTTCTCGCCGAGCATGGCGACGAGGTAGAACAGCGATTCGCCGGCGACCACGCGGTTCTCGCGGCGCTCGGCGAGCTCGAGGGCCTTCTTGTAATAGCCCTCCGCTTCGTCGCGCTTGCCGCCGCTTTGAAGGACGTTGCCCTTCAGGTTGAAGGCCATGTCGAGGATCTCGACGTTGGGGAACTCCTTCTCGAGGCGGTCGAGTTTCTCAAGGGCGGCCTCGTTTTCTTCCTCGGCGTAGTGGCAGTTGGCGCGGTCGAACAGGCCGAAGGAGTAGTAGATGTTCTTCGACGGGTCGGAGTGCTTCTCGAAGAAGGCATCGAGCAGCGAGGCGGCCTTGGACCAGAACTGCAGGCGGGAGAGGTTGGAGGCCTGGAAGTAAAGGGCGGCCTGTTCGAACTGGCTCTTCGGATACTTCTCGACGTGCTGGTCGAGCAGCGGCTGGGCCTTGTCGTACTGGCCGGTGTAGTAGTAGCTGCCGCCGAGGACGTGGAGGCAGATGTCGTGCTCCTTGGTGCCTTCCGACAGCTTGGGCAGCATCTCGTTGGCGACGGTGATGCAGGTCTCGTATTCGCCTTCGTAGAAGAGCGAGGTGAGCATCATGCGGCGGACGGCCGGGACGTGCTTGGAGTCGGGGTAGGTCTTGAGGAAGCGGGAGCCGTAGTTCTCGGTGGACATCACCTCGCCGATGATCGAGCTGGTGCGGACCAGGTTGTAGAGGTTGTCCTCGCGCTTCTTGGCCTTGTTGAAGAACAGTTCGAGCTGCTCGTAGGCGGCGAAGGCGCCGCGGGTGTTGCCGTGCTTCTCGTGGATGAAGGCGGTGGCACCGAGCTGGATGACCTCGTTGGGGTCGCCTTCGCGGCGCTGTTTCTCGACGTTGGCGAGGGAGGTTTCGAGGGTCTTCTTGACGACCGTGCGGGTCAGTTCCTTCACGCCGGGACGGCTGCCGAGGAGCTTGATGCGGGCCTTGAGGTCCTCGATCATCACGTCGGTGGAAGGCACCAGCTGGTAGAGGGCGATAGCGCTGGCTTCCATGTCGGCACCGATGGCGTCGCCGGCGAGCTTGAGGAAGAGGGTGGAGTAGATCTCCATTTCGAAGGGCTCGATGACGATCTCGGCGCGGTTCTTCTCGATGAAGCCGAGCAGCGATTTCTCGTCACGCTTTTCGATCACGGCACCGACGAGTGCCTGGAAGGCGGCCACGATGCCGGCTTCCGGGGTGCGGAAGCGGAGCTTGTTCTTGATCGCGGTTTCGAGGTGCTCGATGCCTTCGGGGATCTTGTTGAGCTTCGAGTGGCAGATCGAGAGGTTGATGTAGTAGGAGCCGGGATCGAAGGTGTCGCGGGTCTTGTCGCGCTCCTCGAGGAACTTTTTGTACATCCGGATGGCTTCCTCGTAGTTCTCGGCACCTTGGGCGGCCTCGCCCCAGCGCAGCAGGGCGCGCTTGTTGTAGAGGTTGCCGCCGCCGTCCACCGCTTCGCCCTTGTTGGGGTACTTGCGGTAGCAGGCTTCGAAGGACTTCGCCGCGTCATCCCAGCGCTTGAGTTTCAGTTCGCAGACACCCTTGCGGTACCAGGTCACGCCGAACTGCGGTCCGAAGAGGGTCAGCGCGTTCTTGTCGTAGAGTTCGATGCAGCGGGTGAGGAGCTGGAGCGCTTCCTCCCACTTGCCGCCTTCCATCGAGGTGAGGGCGCGGGAGTTGAGCGTCTGGGCGTCCTCCTGGAGCTGGGCCATGGCGGGCGGGGCGGTCAGGGCTCCGGTGGCCAGGGCGATGCCGAGGGCCGGGATGAGGGTGCGGCGGGACAGGTTCATGGGATCAAAAGGGGTTTCTGGTTTTCGAAGCTTGCGGAAAGAGAAGCGCCGGCTCGCTCCCTCCGCAAGGGAGGAACGGGCCGGCGCGGCAATCTCTTAGGGAACCGGGCCGGCAGGCGCGGTAAAACGGGGGGAACTCAGGGATCGACGAGGTCGGTGAATGTCACGTTGGAGATGCCCACGCCGGCGAGGACGTTCAGCACGTCGATCACCCGCTGCTGGCTTGCCCCGCCGTCGACGTAGAGCTGGACCAGCGGCTTCGAGTTGGAGCCGGCCGATTTCGCGGCGCTGGCGTAGCTCATGAGGTCGGCGGTAAGCAGCGGCAGGTCGCGCGAGTCGACATCGGAGTCCATCGGGATCTGGGCGGCACCGGCGCCGACCGAAATCGCTCCGTTGGCGTCGATCTTGATGAACTTGGGATCGATGTCCGGCGGCGTCTCGCTGGGAGCCGCAGCAGGCAGGGTCATGTCGAGGTCCGTTTCCCGCTTCTGGATCGTGGTGGTGACCAGGAAGTAAATCAGGAGCAGGAAGGTGGCGTCGATCAGCGAGGAGATGTCGAGGCCCGGCAGGTCCTCGTCGGGAGCTTCACGTTTCTTGTGGCGTGCCATGGCGGGTGAGGGTGGTCGGATTATTTATCGGTGACGTAAACGGCGAACACGACTTGGTCCACGCCACCCCTGGCAGCGGCCCGGATGACTTGCCGGCTGTACTTGAAGACGGCCTCCTTGTCGCCACGGAGGTGAAGCTTCGGCTTGAAGCCGAGCAGGTCGATCCGCTCCTTTTCCTTCTTCACCATTTCGGTGATCAAGTCCTCGTTGTCGAGTTTCTCGTAACTTTCGTTGGTGAAGGTCCCGTCGTTCCAGACGTTGACCACGATGCGGCCTTTGCCGTCTTGCGCGATGAGCGACTTGGAGGCCACGGGCGGCCTGACCTTCGGATCCTGCTTCACGATGATGGCCGTGGCATTCACCAGGAAGAACAGCAGGAGCAGGAAGACCATGTCGATCATCGGCGACATGTCGATTTTGAGCTCGTCCTGGCCGGTCGAGGTGGAACCGCGGAGTTTTGAAGATGCCATGGCGGATGGGTGGGTTTGAGTTCCCGTTGGGGTGGACAGCCGTGTGCGGTCCACCCGCGGTCATGGGATCAAACGGCGATGCCTTCCGGAATCTTGGCAAGATATGCCTCGGCGTTCACGGTCTGGAGCGACGCGTTGATCATGTCCTCGGCGGCGTGATGGCAATCCGCGATCAGGCCGTTGAGGCGGCCCTTGAAGAAGTAGTAGGCGATCAGGCAGGGAACCGCGGTGATCAGACCCCACAGGGTGGTCAAAAGGGCGACCGAGATGTCGGCGGCCAGGACGCTCGGGTCGGCGGAGCCCTGGGTCGCGAGCGATCCGAAGGCGCCGACCATACCGAGCACGGTGCCGAGAAGGCCGAGCATCGGGGCGATCTGGGCGACGAGCGAGATGTAGTTGATGGGGGTCATCAGCTTGCGGGTCTCGTTGTTGGTGAAGTCGGCCATCGCGTCTTCGATCTGGTCGCGGCCGAGGTCCTCGGGGCGGGTCGCGTCGATGTTCGGCAGCGAGTAGGCCATCATGCGGCCGAGGAAGGACGGGTGGGAGGCGGCCAGCTCGATCGCGGAGCGGACGCGGCAGTTCACCATATGGTCCATGAGCGCGGCCTTGAGGTCGTCCGGGCAGAACTTCGGCTTGGTGAGGTTGATGAAGTTGAAGACGCAGAGGGCGATGAAGGCGACCACCGCGGCACCGATGAAGGCCATGGTCCAACCACCGTCGAGGACCCACTTTTCGAGCATGGTCTTTTCCTTCGGAGCGGCGTCCTGGGCCATCAGCATGGGGGCGGTCACCAGAAGGGTGGTGGTGAGGGCGGCCATGAAGCGGCAGCTACGGGAAGTGAGGTTGTGGATCATGGAATTTTTGATTGGATTACCAAGCGGGTAGCGGCGGATTCTGGGAATCCTTCGAAGGCCCGCAAGGAAAGATTTTGAAAAACGAGGGTTCGCAGTGGTGTTGTAAATACACCGCTCGAACGTCTAACCTGCCGTTTTCCTTGGAGGAAAGAGTTCGTGGCAAAGCAGGCAACTACGGCCATCGCAGCCGCGCGCGGTGCAATGGGCGCGACCGTAGAAAATGATGCGCAGGTGGAGGGCGTTCCAGCGGTCGCGCGGGAAGAGCTTTTTCAAGTCACGCTCGGTCTGTTCGACGTTGCGGCCCTCGGTGAGTTTCCAGCGTTTGGCGATGCGGTGGATGTGGGTGTCGACGGGAAAGGCGGGCACGCCGAAGGCCTGGGCCATGACGACGGAGGCGGTCTTGTGGCCGACGCCGGGCAGGGCTTCGAGCGCTTCGAAGTCGGCGGGCACCTGGCCGCCGTGCTGGTCGACGAGGATCCGCGAGAGATCGCGGATGGCCTGGGACTTCCGCGGGGAAAGGCCGCAGGGTCGGATGATGTCGCGGATCGCCTCGACCGGCAGCTCCGCCATGTCTTCCGGAGTGGAGGCCAGCGTGAAGAGGGCCGGGGTGACGGTGTTCACCCGGGCGTCGGTGCATTGCGCGGAAAGCAGCACCGCGACCAGCAGCGTGAAAGGATCCCGGTGGTCGAGGGGGATCGGGGTTTCCGGATAGAGTTCCTCCAGCCGCCCGTCGACGTGGGCGGCGCGTTGGACGCGGGTCATGGCCCTTTTTTCAGCGGGCGGCGGTGTTCGCCGTGTTACCCGACATCAGCCGGTTGATCGCCGCGTACATCTTGGCGCAATGGGCGTGATGGGTGCGCTTGGAGAGGATCTCGGCGCTGCGGGCATAGGAGCCCCACTGGACGACGGTGAGCTCGACATTGCGGCGGCCCCAGGTGTTCATGTGGGACTTGCAGGGGGTGTAGATGTCGACGGTGTTGGTGCCGGTGAGGGCGGAGCCGTAGTCATCGACCACGAAGAGCTGCTTCATGCCCTTGATGCGGAAAACGGTGCCGACCGGATAGACGGCCCAATCGGCGGCGGCGCTGCGGACGCGGTCGGTGTAGCGGAGCGGGGTGCCGGCGGCATTCATCGAGCCATACTCGATGTGGTCGTCTTCCGAGCAGGTGTAGGCGGTGGTGCGGACCAGGCGGGTGCGCTCGGAGGGCTTGTAGAAGGCCATGCCGTGCTTGTCCTTCGGCTTGCCGGCGGTCTTCGGGGCGAGGGTCGGGCAGGGGTCGGCGGTGGTGTAAACGGCGCAGCCGTGGACGATGCCGCCGGAGCGGGGTGTTCCGCCGGAGTAGGAAGTGGCGCGGGATTTGGAGAGGACCGTGAGGTCGGAATCCGAGGCGCAACTGGAGAAGAGAAGGGCGATCAATGCGGCGGCGGAAGAGAGTCGGAAAGTCATGCGGTCAGTTGGGAAAACTTGATGTTTAACGTGATCACGTTATTTGAGACTCCGGCTTCTACGGATCTGAAGGGGGGTCGGCAACCCAAAAATCCCCTGTTAGGAGCCGGGGGAAGCGGATGGCGTGCCAGAGGGTGGGGCTTGGACTGCGGAAGCCTGCTGCCGCTTTGTTGCCACAGCCTGCTGTGGAGTCGGGAGCTTCTTCGCCAGCAGGCTGGCGGCGGAAAGCGGCAGCGGGCTGCCGCAGTCCATGGTTCAGGACGCGAGGTAGGCCCGCACCTCCGGCGGCACGAATTCCGCGTCGGTGGCCTCTTCCGCGGCGAGCTGCATCTGGGCGCGGATGATGGCGGGGTCGACCGGCGGCAGGTAGCCGTGGAGGCTGGCGCGGAGGGCGTCGGCGGCGAGGGGCGTGCCGGTTTTGGTGAGGCGGTAGGCTTTCACGGCGAGGGCTTCCGCGGCGCCCGGAGTGAGCCAGGTGGGCACCAGCGGGAGCAGTTCGGCCTTGGCGGCCTCGTCGAGCGGGATGCCGCGGCGCTTGCAGAGGGCGGCGAGCAGGACCATGCCCTCGGCCGGGGTGGCGGTGGGGAAGATCGGCACCTTCACGTCGATCCGGCCGGGGCGCTTGAGGTCGACCTCGATCAAATCCGGCCGGCTGGAGGCGAGGACCCACAGGATCTTGCCGCGGTTGCGGGTGTTGGACATTTCCGCGGCGAGCATCGAGTAAACGCGGCTGGAAACGCCGGAGTCGCCGCTGCCCGAGGCGCGGCGGCCGAGCGCCTGGTCGGCCTCGTCGATGAATACGATGCAGCGGCCGAGGGCGTGGAGCAGGGCGAAGATTTTCTCCAGGTTCGCCTCGGTCGAGCCGACCCAGCGGTCGCGGAAATTCCGCAGCGTGACGACGGGCACGCCGGCTTCCCCGGCGAGGCATTCGGCGAGGTAGGTCTTGCCGGTGCCGACCGGGCCGCAGAACAGGTAGCCCATCGGCAAGGCGGCGGTTTCGTCCTGCTTCCACAGCGCGAGGTCCTGGCGGAGACGGGTCTTCACGCCATCGAGGCCGATCACGTCGTCGAGGGTGCGGTCGGGCTCGACGAAGTCGATCAGCTCGCCGGCATCGCGCTCGACCAGCGCCTTGCGGAGTTCGCCGAGGTCGGCATCGCCGAGCTTGTCGCCCGCGTGGTTGCGGCGGCGGAGGAAGGCCTCCAGCGCGGCGATCGAGGTGCCGGCCAGGCGGGCGGCGATGCGCGGGAAATCGGTGATGCCTTCGAGCGCCTTCGGGCATTCCGGGGCCAGGACTTGGAGCGCGCCGGCGAGCTCGCCGCCGTCGGGCAGCGGGATTTCGATCTCTGCGGCGCGCGGGTTCGCGGCGACCAGCGGGTGGAGGTGGTGGATCCGGTCGGCGATCAGAAAGATGGCTTGGCCTTGTGCGGCGAGGGTGGTGTCGCTGCCCCAGGTGCGGATCAGCGAGGCGATCGCGCTGAGCTCGTGGTTGAGGGTCTGCGGGAGAATGGGGACGTAGAGCTGGGCATCGCGCAGGACCACCGCGACGCTCACCGGCTTGGCACCGACGGCCCGGAGGTTGCGGGCGTATTGGAGGAAGCGGGCGACGGCGCGGATGGCGGGCAGTGGCAGCGCGGGGAGTTCGCCGATCTCTTTCAAGGCGGGCCACTCGGCGAACAGCTCGCGGCCACGTTCGACCCGCAGGCCGAAGCCGGGATCGTAGGAGAGGACGATCTGGAAGCGCGGCAGAAGCACGTCTAACAAGTAGTCGTTCAGCCGCCCGAGCTTCGGCCCGTCGGCGAGGCGCAGCAGCATGCGGTCGGCGACATTGCCGTGGAGGATGAATTGCCCCGCCGCGCCGCTTTCGTAGCGCGCGACGATCTCGGTGGCCCAGGACGGGAGAGGAAAGGCTTCAGGCATCGAGCGGATGACAAGGCGAAGGGGCGGGGATGTCGATGGGATTCACGGGAACTTCACGGTCCGCGCATCGGACTTGCGCGGGGGCGGGTGAGGGTCGCGGCGATGAATGACTTGAAGCAGATCCGCATCGCGGTCGGGATCGTGATCGCCGGGCTGGTGGTGAGCGGGGTGACGGCGTTTCCGCTGCTGCACGAGCTGAATTTCCTGGCGAAGCTGCTGGCATCGGATGGTGGCCAGACGGATCTTTCGCGGTGGATCTTGAAAGTGCGGGAAGGGCTGGAGGTGACTTATGAGGAGTATCCGTTCATGGCGTACGGCACCGACTGGCTGGCCTTCGCGCACTTGATGATCGCGCTGTTCTTCATCCTGCCGTGGCGGGATCCGGTGCGCTACGAGGGCGTGCTGAAGGTGGGGATCGCGGCTTCGTTGCTGGTCATCCCGCTGGCTTTCATCTGCGGGCCGATCCGCGGGATCCCATTCTGGTGGCGGCTGATCGACTGCTCGTTCGGGATCGGCTGCATCCCGCCGCTGTGGTTCGCGCTTTGGAAGGTGCGGCGGATGGAGGAGTAGCCGCCAAATACCAGCCGAATCCATGTCCCTCAGCCCTCTACTCAGAATTCCAGGCTGCTCCATGTCCCAACGGGACTTCATACCAGAGCCCGGGGTTGCGAGGAACGAGCTACCCCGGGGTGAAGTCCGAGACGGAGTGCTACCTCGAAGAGGTTGTGGACTGGGTTGATTCGGCGACTCCCCGGGGACCGCTCCTCCACAACACCTTCGGCGTAGGAAACCAGATGCCGCTACCCGGGGTAGCTCGTTCCTCGCAACCCCGGGCTGTGAAACGCAGTCCCCTCGGGACACCGGAGCGCGACTGAAGCTGGCGACTTGTGGGCAACGGGCAGAGCCCGCCGCCGCAGTCCAAGGAGCGGAAATCACCTCGCGCGGAGCCAGTCCAGGACCGGGGCGCGGTAGCGGAGGGGCAGGGAGTAGTGGCCTTCGCCGGGCTCCCAGTGGCCCTCGGCGCCGGGGATGCGGGCGGCGAGGGTTTTGGCGACTTCGCAGGGCAGATTCTTGTCGGCGAGACCGTGCCAGAAGGCGACCGGGACGCGGATGTCTTCCGGCGAGAAATCCCAGGGTTCGAGGTAACACTCGCCTTGATCGACGACGCGGCCGGCCCCGTGGCGGACGGCTTCGAGGTAGCTGCGGGTGACGCTTTCCCAGCAGCCGGCGTCGGCGATGGCCTCGCGGTCGGCCGGGGCGATGCTGCGGAGCATCCAGGTCATCGGGGCGCGTTCGAGGCCGCGGGCGATCATCCAGCGGCTGGCGGCGATGGCGGCCGGGGTGGCGGCGCGGCGCAGGCGGCGGAGGCCGATCAGGCTGCGGTAAGTCCAGTGCAGGTTCACGCGGTCGGCCGGATTTCCGAGCGGCGGTGCACCGCAAACGATGGCGGTGGCGGTCACCCGGTCCGGCAGGGCGGCGGCGGTGGCCAGGGCGTAGGGGCCGCCGCCGGACATGCCGTAAAGGCCGAAGCGGCCGAGGCCGAGCGCGTCAGCCAGGGCGGCGACATCGGGCGCGATGCCGCTGAAGCCGGAGGGGTCGGCGGGATCGGAAAGCCCGGTGCCGGGGCGGTCCGGCGCAATGATCCGCAGGCCGCGCTCCGCCGCGAGTTGGTCGACGAGCTTGGCCTGGTAGCGGCTGCTCGGCCAGCCGTGGAAATAGATCACGGGCTTGCCGGAGGGATCGCCGTAGTCGCCGAAGCCGATCCGCCGGCCGTCGGGCAGCCGGAGCTGTTCGTCTTCCTTCATCGGCGCGGGTCAGCGCTCCAGGATTTCGACTTCGTAGCCGTCGGGATCGGTGACGAAGGCCATCTTGCGCCCGCCGGTGGAGAATTTCTCACGCCAGCCGCCGGGCCAGATTTCGATGCCGGCTTTCTCGACGCCGTCGCAGTAGGCGATGATGTCCGGCACGCCGAGGCAGGTGTGCATGAGGTCTTCCGGGCAGGTGGCGGTGTAGTCGGGCGAGTGGCAGAGCTCGAGGAAGACGTCGTTGCCGGGGAGTTCGAGGAAAGCGAGGCGGTTGCCCTGGGGCGAGTCCTGGCGGCGGGCGTCGGTGTAGCCGAGTTTTTGGTAGAAGGCGACCGAACGTTCGATATCGGCGACGCGGATGCGGGTGTGGAGGAACTTGATCATGGCGGGGGGAGCATCGCCCCGGAGTGGCGGGCTGTCAGGTCCGGATCTCGCGTGGATTTGCAAATTCGGCGCATGGGTGATCCGGAACTTGTGATCGGGGCGCAGGCGGACCTAGAGTCCAGTTGTCATGAAAACCATTGTTGCCGCCGTCGATTTCTCGAATGCCACGCCCGGAGTGCTGGAAGCCGCTGTGAAGATCACCCGCGCCTTCGGGTCTTCGCTTCACCTGCTGCACGTGCTGGAGCCGGAGCCGAGCTACACGGCGTACGGCTTCACGCCGGATGAGTTTCCAGCGATCCACCTGTTCCAGGAGGAGGCGCGGAAGCGGGCCACGGCACGCTTGCAGGAAGTGCTGGCGAAAGTGGAGGGCGATGTCCCGTCCGCGACGATCCATCTGGGCGAGGGCAGTCCCTTGCACGCGACCTTGGACTACGTGGACAAGACCGGGGCGGATCTGGTGATCTTGGGCTCGCATGGTCACGGCGCGGTCGCGGCCTTGCTGCTGGGCAGCGTGGCGGAAGGCATGGTCCGCAAGGCCGTGGTGCCGACGCTGGTGGTGCCGGCACCGGGCAAGTGACCGCCGGCTCAGGGGCTCGGCACGTAGCGGAGCTTCAGGAAGCGCTTCGCGGCGCTGTCGTCGGCTGTGTCGCGGAAGACGACTTCCTCGGCATCGCCGGATAGCGGGCTGCTTTCCGCGGCGGTGGTGCTCACGACCGGCCATGACGTGAGGGTGCCACCGGCGAGGAGTTCGTAGGTGACATCGAGCGCGCCGGCCGGCCGGCGGAAGCGGAGGGCGGGGCGGCGGACTTCACCGTCCATCGACCAGGTGAAGCCGAGCACGGGCGTGTCGGCGACCCGCGGGTCGGTGGCGAGCGCGTATTCGTCGGCGTTGCTCCGGCCGTCGCCGTCCGGATCCGCGGCGGGGCCGGAGACCAGCGGGTCGTCGCGTTCCAGCGAGGTGAAGTGGAAGTTGTCCCAGCCGAAGTAGGCTTGGGCGAAGGTGGCGTCGGGCGTGCCCGGGCTGCCGGACGCGCCGCTGCTGATGGCCCAGCGGACGGGATTTCCGAAGTCGTCGTACGGGGTGGCGGCGTCGCGCAGAACCAGCGATCGGCCGCCGCCGTCGGTGGCGGGATACCAGCCGTCCTTGTACTCGAAATCGAGGATCTTCTCGCCGGCGGAATCGTTCAGTTCAAGCCGTTCGCCCGTGTTGGCGAGGATGCCATCGTAGGGGCCAAGGACGAGGCTTGTCGTAGCCGGGTGGCGGAGGGCGAAGGCGGCGGGGTTTTTGGCGAGGACGATCCGCGCGCCCGGATCGAGCGCGACGGCGGGGAAGGTGAAGCCGATGCCCGCGCTGAAGTCGGCCCCGGCGAGGTCGAGGGCCCCGGGTCCGGCGTTGAGGAGTTCCAGGAATTCGAAATCGTCCTCCGTCACGGCGGGCAGCGCGAGTTCCTCCTCCGGCGTCGGAGCCGCGGGATGGTACTGGATTTCCGAGACCCGCAGGAACTGCTGCAGCGGCGAAGGCGTGCCGGGGTAGCTGAAGCTGGCGATCCACTGGCCGGCCGCGTCGTGCAGCTCCAGCGACTCGCCGCGGGCGGAAAGCTGGCCGGAGTAGCCGCCCTGGACCAGGCGACCCTGGCCGCCGCCGGGTCCGCTCGTGCGGGAACGGAAGGCGAAGGCGTCCTTGGCGAGATGGAGGAGTCCCTGGTGGCCGGAGCCGGGGCTGCCGTCGCCGGGCGGGATGACGGTGCCGGCTTCAAAGGTGTGGCGGATGCCGCCGGTGAGGGTCCAGCCGGAGAGATCGATGGCGTCCGGAGTCGTGTTCTTCAGGATCACGTATTCCTGCGACTGGCTGCCGGAGGCGGGATTGTAGTCGAGGGAGTCGATGACCACCATGCCGGGCGCGGGGGACTGGGGGGTTTCCGGGATGATATCTCCGAGACCGAGGGTGATCCCGAAGCGCTGGCGGGTGTTCGTGTTGGTATTGTAGAGAAAGGCGCGGCGCTGGGAGAAATGGTTGGCGATGACGTATTCCGTTTCCTCGCGGGGGCGGAGGCCGCGGCCCCAGGTGCCCCACTTGGTGAAGTCGAGGTCGCCGTCGGTCCACGGCGAGGGGTTGGCGGGATCCGGGTCGATGCTGGCGACGATTTCCCGCATGCGGGTTTCCAGCAGGCCGTTCACGGTGCCGGGCGGTTGCAGGATGGTGTCCATCAGGCTGCGCAGGCGGCGGACGTAGATGGCGCGGAACTCGGGAACCTCCGCCATGATGCGGTAGAGCCGGTTGGCTTCCGTCTGCCCATGGCGGATGGGGTTGACGTGGTAGATGGCGTCGTCGAAGTAGCCGGGGCCGGCGTTCCAGTCGTGGCCGAAGGTGAGATCGACGTCCCAGATGACCGGCCGCCACTCGCGGCTGCCTTCCGTGTCACGATAAACGTAGTAGTTCTTGTGGCCGTGGTCGCGGTCGCTGGTGAGGGCGCGGATCGCCAGGTAGTTGGCAGTGGCGGCGAGGTTGACGTGGTCGTAGGCCCAGGCGCGGCGGGTGGTCAGCGCGGTGGCGGGATTGAGTCCGTTGATCAGTGCCTGCAGGTCGCTCTTGTCCTCGTCCCGGCGGGTTTTCTTCTCGCCGTTGCCGGTGGAGTTCAGGGCGTCGTACATCTTGTAGAACGCCCCGTCCGGGTCGAGGCCGTTGCGTTCCAGCATGCGGTCGTCGCCGTCCTCTACCATGTCCATCACGCCGTGGAAGGCGGCGTTGCGGTGGACGCGGATGGGGAAGGCGAAGTGATAAATGCCGCCGGCCATGGCCGAGACTTCCTGGGCCAGGGTGTTCCGGGTGCGGGTCTTGTCGGCGTGGTTGGAGAGGATGTCGATGTCCTTGGCGGTGCGGCCGGCGGTCTGCGACCAGGTGAAGCGATGTCCGGTGTTGAAGTCAAAGTTATGGCTTTTCTTGGCGAAGGAAGCGGTGCTCTGGCCGTGGAGGTCGACGCCGACATTGTCGTAAAACCGGTTCAGAAAATAGAGCGCGCAGCGGGTGCCGGCCTCGGTGCCGGCGGCGGGGATGTTTTCGATGAACTGGTGGACGAGCGGAAGCAGCGTGCTGGCTTCCGAGGGATCCGCGGCGACGGTGCCGAAGTACTGGGGCGAGTCGAGCGGGTCGGCGAACGCGGGGAATTTCGTGACGGCATTCGCGGTGTCGCGGGCTTCGAAACGCCAGCGCAGCATCTGGCCGGGAGTCAGCGAGGCGGTGGGCAGATGGCCGGAGTAGATGCCGTCGCCGGCCAGGTCGTCCGGCGCGGTGCCGCTGTCGTTCAGGGTGACGGAGGACTCGGCGTCCCACATCGTGCGGTGGAAGGCGCGGACCAGGTTGACGTTGTTCTTCGTCTTGACGACGCGGACGGTGACCTTGAGCGGCGGGCTGGCGGGGCTGCCGGACGGGCGCGGGACGAGGGGATCGGCGGGCGTGGCGTCGTAGACCACCGGGCCGGCGGAGCCGTTGTTGTTCACCGCGCCGGGAGTGGGCAGGCTGAAGTAGACCTTGTCCCCGGCGATCAGGCCGCTGAGGGCGGTGAGTTCGGGCAGGATCAGGAAGTCCGAGCTGTTGAGGGTGACATTGAGTCCCTGGATGGCGAGCAGGTTGCCGCCGCTGTTGAAGAGCGATGCGGGGATGCTGAACTCGGTCCAGTTCTGGACGATGGCTGCCGCGAGGGGGCTGATCGCGGCGGAGTTGTGGGTGGGGATCCCGTTGAAATTGGCACGGGCGATTTCCGTGCCGTTGAGCCAGGCGACGAAGCCGTCCTCGTACTTCATGCGGAGCTTGAAGGAGGAATAGCCGGCGGGGTCGTTGACGGTGAAGGTCCGGCGGAAGCAGACCGAGGTGTTGATGCCCTGGACGGCGGTCCGGCAGTTGGTGGCGATGAGCGGGGTGAGGATGTTGCCGGTATCGTAGCCGAGGCCGGTCGTGGCGGCGGACCACGCGCCGTGGTTGAAGGAGGGGCTGACATTCCAGCCGCCGGGCTGGCCGGTGCCGAGCTGGCCGGCGGCGTAGTTGGTGCCGGTGTAGTTGGCGCTGGTCGGCACGGTGTAGCGGCCCGCGCTGTCACCGGCCGCGATAAAGGTGGTGGTGTTCGAGGAAAAGGCGAAGCCGTAGGAAATGTCCGGCGCCTGGACGGGGTACGATGCCCCGAGACCGTCCGCCCGCACCGGCACTCCGGTGGAGGGGTGCGGCTTGAAGAGGCCGAGGAAGCCGCCGGATCTCGCGAGGCTGAAATTCGTGTGGAGCGGAGTGGCGGGGTCGGCACGGTTCTTCCCGGAGGCCCAGATCAGCAGGCTGCCACCCGCGGGCAGGGTGACGGCGGGGATGCGCCACTTTTTCTTCTCCAAGGAGTCGTCGGTGAGCCACCAGCCGTCGAGGTCCGCCGGGGTGGTTCCGGTATTCAGAAGTTCGATCCAATCCTCCCGGTCGCCGTTCTCGTCCTGGATGCCGGTGTCGTTGTCGGCGAGGAACTCGGAGATGATGACGTCCGCCCGCACGCCACCGAAGGCGAGGAGAAAGAGGCCACAAAGCAGGGAGAGTTGTCTCATGGAAAGGGAAGCAAAGCGCAGGTTCTGTGACAATTTGCTCACATTTTGGCCCGTCTGCAACGCCGGAATACGGCGGTGCCGGTCCGTGCGAGGCGGGGCGACCTGGCAAGGTCCGGACAGCCATGCCGCACCCCGAGGCGCCACTTGCAACGTCGCGCTAAATCAAGGGTGCCAGCAGCTCCGGCTCGCGGCCGAACTTGCTACGATACTCCTCGTAGGTCGGCAGCAGGCGGACTTTCATCTTGGCCTCGTGGTTGAGCGCGATGGCCGAGAGCTTGTGTTCGAGGAAGGGATTGCGGAAGCGGTCGAGGGTGGTCCGGCCGAAGGCGGCGGGGTCATCGACGCGGCCTTCGAGGACGGGGACGATCTCCTCGTCGAGCAGGCGTTGCAGCCAGGGGCCGACCTCCGGGTGCTCAATCGCCTCGCGGACCGTTTCGATGCCCATCGGCAGCGCCTTGCAGACCAGCGCGGAGTGGAGGCCGTTGAGGATGCGGACTTTCCGCAGGTAGTACGGCGTGATGTCCGGCGCGGTGACGATCGCCGGGTGCTTCAGCTCGAAGTCGCCCGCGCTTTCGATCGCCCAGAAGGCGAAGGGCTCGGCGGAGAGAAGGAGCGGGTCGCTCTCTAACAGCGGATGGCTTTTCGGCGGGCCGGGGACGATGCGGTCGACGAGGTTGTTGATCCAGGTGCAGTCCAACTTCAGCCAGGTGATTGCTTCCGGGGAGACGAGCCAGAGTGCGGCCTGTTCGAGGACCAGGTCGCGGAGGCGGGTGCCGTTGTGTTCGATGAGTTCGCAGGGAAGGATCGTCGGACCGGGCAGCCCGGCGGCGTGGCGGGTGAGTAGGACCGAGAGGAGTTTCGCGGGGAAGGAATGCGGCACGCCGGTGTTGGGGACGTCCGCCTCGTCGAGCGCGAAGCCGGCTTCGGTGGTGTTCGAGACGATCCAACGCAGCGCCGGATCGCGGGCGACGTCGAGGATCTGATCCCACTGCGTGCCGGCGTGGAGGGCGTGACGGATGGAGCGGACTTCCTCGGTCTCATCGATCACCCGGCCGTCGGAGAAGCCCTGGATCGCGACGTGGTATCTGCCGCCCGCGCGGTTCAAGGCTGCCGCGCGTTCGATGCCGGTGGACTGGACGACGACGATCTTGTCGAAGCCGGTTTGGGAGACGAAGAGGTCGACGAACGCGCGGAGGAAATTGCCGGCACCGAATTGGAGGATCATGGGATTTTGGGATTCAAGGGAGCGCTGACTTTAGTCGGCTTGGATGGTCGGGGTTGTGGAGCCGACTAAAGTCAGCGCTCCGCCGGAGGATCATGGGATGGTGGGAGCGCTGACTTTAGTCGGCTTGGATGGTCGGGGTTATGGAGCCGACTAAAGTCAGCGCTCCGCCGGAGGATCACAGGGTCACGCCTTGCTTCCAGATGGTGATTTCGCGGAAACCGTTGATCTCGTTTCGGGCTTCCCGGCCGGAGGCGACTTCGAGGATGAGGGCCATCATGCGGTCGGTGGTTTCATCGACCGAGACATCGGGCTCTAACAGCACGCCGGCGTCGAAGTCGATCCAGTTCGGCTTGCGTTCGGCGAGCGAATGGTTCGACGCGATTTTGAGTGTCGGCACCGGCACGCCGAGCGGGGTGCCGCGGCCGGTGGTGAAGAGGATCTCGTGCGCGCCGGCGGCGGCGAGGGCGGTGCAGGAAACGCCGTCGTTGCCGGGTGCCTCCACCAGGCAAAGTCCGCCGAGGCCCTGCGTGGCGGCATCGCCGTAGCCGACGACCTGCTTCACCGGCACGCGGCCACCCTTCTGGATGCAGCCGAGCGATTTCTCCTCGAGCGTGGTGATGCCGCCGTCCTTGTTGCCGGGCGAGGGGTTCTCGTGGACGGCCTCGCCGTGGCGGCGGAAGTAGTCCTTGAATTCGTTCACCATGCCGAGCGCTTCGTGGAAGGTCGCCTCCGTGTCGCAGCGGTTGAACAGCGGGGCCTCGGCGCCGAACATCTCGGGGACCTCGGTCAGGATCGCGGTGCCGCCCCAGCCGCAGAGACGGTCGGCGATGCGGCCGACCAGCGGGTTCGCGGTGATGCCGCTGAAGCCGTCGCTGCCGCCGCACTTCATGCCGAGCACCAGCTCGCTCGCGGGGATCGGCTGGCGCTGGAACTGCGAGGCGTAGGCGACGAGCTCGCGCATCGCTTCGAGGCCGTGCTCGATTTCATCCTGCACGTCCTGCGCGTTGAAAAAGCGGACGCGCTGCGGGTCGAGCGTGCCGGCTTCGGCGAGGAAGGACTTGAGCGTGTTGTTCTCGCAGCCGAGGCCGAGGATCAGTACCGCGGCGGCGTTCGGGTGGCGGACCAGGCCGGCGAGGATCCTGCGGGTGTGGCCGAGGTCGTCGCCGAGCTGCGAGCAGCCGTAGGGATGGGTGAAGGCGTGGATGCCGTCGACCGGGCCGCCGGGGGTGAGGAACTCCTTCGCCGCGAGGTCGGCGATGCGCTGGCTGGGGACGTTGACGCAGGCCACCGTGTTGATGATCCAGATCTCGTTGCGGGTCGCCGCGCGGCCGTCGGGACGGCGGTAGCCGAGGAAGGTCGGGACCTCGCCGGCGGCGGCCGGGGAAGTACGGGAGGCCTCGTATTTCAGCTCCGTGTCCTCGCCGAGGCCGCTGCGGACGTTGTGGACGTGGACGTGCTCGCCCGGCGCGATGTCGGCGGTGGCGATGCCGATCAGGAAGCCGTATTTGATGACCGCTTCGCCCGCAGCGATCGGCCGCAGCGCCGCCTTGTGGCCGGCGGGGATGTCGGCGAAGACGAGCTCGCCTTCGCGGGTTCCCGCGGCGATGGCCTGCGGGGCGACAGCGACGTTGTCGTCGGGGTGGATGTGGACGAGGAGTTTCATGACTTCATCAAAACCGCGCGGCACGGCGAACCGGAGAAGCCGGGCAAAAGAAGCGGCAATGCCATGAACTCCGCCCCGTCGGCAAACTCCCGCCAGCCTTCGCGGAAGCAGAGTTCCTCGACCACCCAGACGCCGTTGCCGAGCAGGATCTCGTGGGTCGGGGTGTTGTCGGGGCCGGTGCCGCCGATCGAGAAGTGGTCGATGCCGACCGCGCGGATGCCGTGGTCGACGATCCATTGCGCGCCGTCCGGGGCGAGGTAGGGCGAGCGGTGGATCCACTCGTCGGTCTTGGCGCGCTGGTGGCCCCAGCCGGTGTTCAGCAGGACGATCTCGCCGGCCTCCGCACCCTGCAGTTCGGCCGGGCCGATCGGATGGGCGGCGGGCAGGTGGGTGAGGTCGAGGATGCGGCATTTCCCGCAGAAGGACTCGAGCGGCATTTGGTCGATCGACTTGCCGCCGGCGATCTTGTGCAGCGGGGCATCGAGGTGGGTGCCGGTGTGCGAGGCCATGTGGAATTCCTCCATCCGCCAACCGTCGGTCGGATGGTCCGCGGTGATCGGAAGGCGCACCGCGGGGTGGACGTGGCAGTTCGGGCAGTCGTCGAACAGAGGTTGGGAGAGGTCGAAAAATTGCATGGGGAAAGGCGGTGGGAACAACGAAACGAGCGAAATAGGCGAAAGGAGAAGAGACTTCAGGGTGACGATTCTCTGCCCTTCATCACTTTCGTTCGTTTCGCCCTTTTCGTTGTTCAATGAATTCTCAGCCAAGGATCGGATCGCGATGCTGTGGCAGACCGCGGGTCCAGTTGAAGTTGTGGATCGGTTCGAGGATTTCCATCACCTCGGCGAGCAGCTCGCGGTCGAAGGGCGCTTCGAGGTGTTCGATGTTCGCCTTGATGTTGTCCGGGTTCGCGGAACCGACGAGGGTGCAGGCGATCGCCTCGTTGTCGCAGGCGAACTGGAGGGCGAGGCGGACGATGTCGACGCCCTTCGCGCGGCAGTGTTCCATCGCCTTGCGGCAGCCTTCCTGGATCGCCGGGGTCGACGGATGCCAGGCCGGCACGCCGCGCTGGGTGAGCAGGCCCATGCCGGTGGGCGAGGCGTTGATGATGCCGACGCCCTTTTCCTGGAGGTAGGGAATGAGGTCGCCGAAGGAGGTGTCGTTGAGCTCGTAGTGGCAGAAGGACAGCACGGTCTCGACGATGCCCGGATCGGCGCGGTCGAGGATGGATTGGTAGATGCTGAGCGGCAGGCCGGTGATGCCGATGTGGCGGACGAAGCCTTGCTCCTTCAGGCGGAGCAGGGTCGGCAGGGTTTCGTCGAGGATCTGGTCGTGGTCGGCGAACTCGATGTCGTGGCACTGGATCAGGTCGATGTAGTCGACGCCGAGGCGCTTGAGGCTGTGCTCGATGCTGCGCTCGGTGGAACTACGAGAGTAATCGTAGTCGCCGCGCGGTTCGGAATAGCTGCCGATTTTGGTGGCGAGCAGGTAGGAATCGCGCGGCACGCCTTCCAGCGCGCGGCCGAGGCGGAGTTCGGCGAGGGTCTCGCCGTAGGAAGGGGAGACATCGATGAAGTTCATGCCGCCTTCGAGCGCGGCCTGGACGGTGGCGACGCAGTCGTCGAGCGAGACCTGGCGGAAGACGGAGCCGAGGGAAGAGGCGCCGAAGCCGAGAACGGGGACCTGGAGGCCGGTGGAGCCGAGAGGACGGGTTTTCATGGAGGCGGGAACGATGGACGGAAAGGTGCGCCCGCGCCATGCCGGATTTTCGCCGATGCATGACGATTCTTGACCTGCCCTTACCGGCAATCATCCTCATTTCCATGGACCGGACCGCCGTGGAACCGCCATCCTTTGTCTCCCGCCAGGTGACGGAGGCGCGGCGTTTTTACCTGAATCTCAACCCGCCGGCCGGGCACGGACTGACGGTGGTCTGCGGCGGCTGGGAATCTTGCGCGCCGGACTTCCGGGTCGAGCGGGCGGACTTTCCTTTTCTCTGCGTGGAGTTCGTCGCGGGGGGATCGGGGACCCTTCTGCTGGCGGGCAAGGAGTGGCCGCTTGGGCGCGGCGCGGTTTTTTCCTACGGTCCGGGCTGCGGGCACCGGATCGAGTCGGACCCCTTGGATCCGCTGGAGAAATACTTCCTCGATTTCAGCGGCCGGGCCGGCGGCGACCTGCTGCGCGCCGCCGGGCTGGCACCGGGTTCGTGCCGCGGTGCGGGCGATCCGGAGGAGGTCGAGCGGGCCTTCGAGCAAGTCCTCGAGGCCGGCAAGCACAGCGGTCCGCAAGCCGCGCGGATCGCCGCGCTGCAATCGGAGATCCTGCTGCTCACGCTGGCGGAGTCGATGGTCGCCGGCGGCGGGCGCGACCAGTCGTTCCAGACCTTTCTGAAATGCCGCGGCTGCATCGAGGAGCGCTTCCTCGAGTTCGCCACCGCCGCGGAGGTCGCCGCCGCCTGCCATGTCTCGCCCGCTTACCTGTCGCGTTTGTTTTCCCTGCACGGTCACGAGACTCCGTATCACGCGCTGCTCCGCTGCCGGATGCGCCACGCGGCGGCCTTGCTCGATGGCGGGCGGATGATCGTCCGCGAGGTCGCCGAACAACTCGGGCTCGATGCCTTCCATTTCTCCCGTGTCTTCAAGCGGGTCCACGGGGTGTCGCCGGCGGAATTCCTGAGGCGGCGGGGGTGATGCGGCGGGGGTGACGTTTGTTAGAGGGTGGACCTTGATCCCTGGCGTGGTCACAGGTCCACCTTGTCGACGATGGCTTCGATCACGCCGCCGAGAATCTGGCCTGCGACATCGGGGCCCAGGTTGTCCAGAATCCCCGACAGCGTGCGCCGGATGCCGAAAATCGCGAACAGGATCAGGAAGCCGCCGCCGATCCCGACGCAGGCTTGCCCGGCACTCGAGGAAGGCGGGAAGCCGTTCACCGCCGCGACGATCAGCGCCGAGCCGGCCACCGCGATCAGGGCGCGCGGTAGGAAGGGCAGCACCTGGACTTTCAGGGCGCGGACCTCCTGCTCGCTGAGCACGTGGTGGACGCGCTTCGCCTTGCGGATGCCGGCCTTCGCGGCGCGCTGCTGGAGTTTTTCCTGGTGGCGGGTCATGGCCGTATCTTTGCGGGGTATCCGGATGGAGGGAAGCCCGGAGGAGCGACCATCGAGGTGTCGATGATGACAAGCGGCAGGCCCCAGGTGAGCGCGAGATACTTCAGGAAAGTCGGGAGATGCATGGCCGGGAACCGATACCCTGTTCCCAGGCATCATCGAAACCAGTGGAAATCGCCCGACTTTTGAATTCCCATCCCCGCGGTGCCGCGCTTCGATGACGGGCTCGATCATGAACCGCGCCTTGCTTGCCGCCCTCGCCTTCCTCGCCGCCGGATGTGGCAAAAAGAAGGAAACCGATCCGCTGGAACTCGTCGGCCGCTTGATCGGTTCCGAAGAGCACGTGGTCATCGGCCGGATCCGGTCGGCCGCCACGCCGGAGGAGCGGGAGGAGCGGATCCGCGAGCTCGAGGCGCTGCCGGTCAGGATCTACCCCTTCCACTCGCGCTGGTCGGTCATCCACGAGGCCTCCTCCTATGAAGGTTGGACGGACGAGGGCTACGATGCGTCGGCCGGGAAAGGCACGCGGGACATCCAGCTGCTGGAGGCGACCGGTTATGGCATTTCGGACATCCAGAACGGCGGCCTCCATCAGTTCTTCGGAAACTCCACCGGAGCCTTCGCACCGGAAATGGTGGAGTGGTTCGAGCGCGCCGGCCTGCCGCAGGCCGCCACGGTGCTCAAGCAGGCGATGGCGAAGTTCGGGGATCCGTACCCGCGGTCGCAGGAGGCACGGCAGAAGTTCCTCGACTCGATCCCCTGGGTGTCGCGCGAGGAGTCGGATCCCTTCCGCGATCTCGACGGCCCGTTCTACGATGCCGTCGAAGAGGAAGGCCGCGATTTCGACACCCTCGCCGACCGTTGGCTGATCGATGTCTGTGGTATCAAGGACCTGCGCACGCCACCTCCCGGGGCCGCGCCGGAGCAGGGCAAGTGAGTGGTCGAGGGAGGATCCGAAACGCTGCGATAGCCTCACCGGGAAGGCCGGTAGGGTGGCACGGTTTTGAGCTTTTCCCCGAGAGCGGCGACGACTTCGGGATTCGCCTTGGCGACGTTGTGGTGCTCCTCCGGATCGCGGTCGTGATCGTACAGCTCCGTTTGGCCGTCGCTCCAACGGGTGAAGCGCCAACGGGCGGTGCGGACACTTCGGCCGTGGGCCTTCGGACCCCGCGTGACGAGCGTGAACGCTGCGTCCTTGATGGTGGCCTCGGGATCCGCAAGAACCGGCCTCAAGCTCTTCCCTGAGGACTCGTGGGGCATTTTCAGGCCGCAGAAATCGGCGACGGTCGGGTAGAGATCGACGAACTCGACCAGCGAACGGGTGACTTGCCCGCCTTTCATCCCGGGTGCGGCGATGATGAGCGGCGTTCGGCAGGACCGCTCGAACAGCGTGTTCTTGCTCCACCATTTCCGCTCGCCCGTGTGGTAGCCGTGGTCGCCGAGAAAGATCACGATCGTCTTGTCCCAGAGCTTTTGCTGGTCGAGCGCGTCGAGCACGCGGCCGAGCTGTGCGTCCATGAAACTGGTGCCGGCGCAGTAGGCGCGGAACAGCTCGCGCCAGTCCTGGTCGTTGAGCGTGGCGAAGGCCTCGGCGTAGGCCCCGAAGCCGATGGCTTGTGCCGGCACTGGCGAGAGATCCGCCGGGTCGCGCCAGGGCTTGAGGGAGTCCGGGGGATAGAGGTCGAAGTATTTCCGCGGCGCGATGAACGGATCATGCGGCTTCATGAAGCCGCAGCCGATGAACCAGGGCTTGTCGCCGAGCTGCCCGATCATCGCCACGGTGGCGGCGGCGATCCGGCCGTCGGGCTGGTCGTCGTCGCCGCCTTCCGCGGCACCCCAGGCGCACCAGGCGAGCGCGCCGCCGGTGACGTTGCGGCCTTCGATCATCCTGCCGCCCGTCTTGGTCGCCCGGTAGTCCTGCGCCGAATGCCACGAGCGGCCGACATCCGCCCACTTCGCCTTCTCCGCGGGGTCCTTGCCACCGCCCAGATGATAGATCTTTCCAAAGGCGTGCGCCTGCCACCCGGCGTCCTTGCAGAGCTGCGGCAGGGTGACGATGCCGGGCATCTTCGAGCGGAGGGGGTCGGTGTTGTTGACGATCCTTGTCTGCTCGGCCCGCAACCCTGTCATCATCGAGCAGCGGCTGGGATTGCAGACCGGATACTGGATGTAGGCGCGCTCGAAGGTGGTGCCGCGGGCGCGCAAGCGGTCGAGGTTCGGTGTCTTCACGACGTCCCGCGAGAAAGCACCGCCGAAGTCGCGGAGGTCGTCCGCCATGATGAGGAGGACGTTGGGCTTTGGCGTTCTTTCGGCAGCCACCGCCGTCGCGGTGAGCGGAAAAAACAGACCCATCAAGACGAGGTGGATGGCTTGCATGGCGAGGGTTGATGTGACTTTGCGGCCGGCAGATCCGCCCGTATCACCGGAGTTCGGAAATCGTGGCGGCGCGGGAGAAGACGAGGTCGCCCGTCAGCCCGCGGACTTCGAGGCGGAGCGAGGGAGCCGCGTCATCCCATTGGATCCGCAGCAGCCCGAAGTTGGAGCCGGTGTAGGGACGGTCGTGGATGCGGTAGCGGTTGGGCGGACCTTTGGGAGGATTCTTCGAGGTGTATTCGGACTCCTTGGCAACGGGTTGGTTGAGCCCGCTGGTGGTCATTTCATGGAGCGGATAGGGCGCGCCGTCGGCGGGCTTCAGCAAAGAGATTTCCGCCAGATGGCGGTCGCCGCTGACGAGGACCACACCCTTGGCCCCGGTGCGGCGGATGAGTTCGAGAAAGCGGGCGCGCTCTTGTGGGAAGTTCGACCATTTCTCCGATCCATGCTCGGTCGAGGCGAATGAAATGCTGGTCACCACCGCGCGGACTTCGGCGGGCTCCCGCAAGCGGCGCTCGAGCCAGGTCCACTGGTCCTGGCCGAGCAGGGTCGCGCCAGCATCGGTGTTCGGGATGTTGATCTTCGGGTTGGCCGGATCCTTCTTGAGCGGCGATCGAAAAGAGCGCGTGTCCAGCAGGATGAGTTGAAGCCGCTTGCCCGCCGGGCCGAAGCGAACGGCATCGTAAACGCCGGGGGAGCCGCGCAGGGGCGACGCGGCGGGCACCTGGAAGAAGTCGCAAAACTCCTTTTGCGCGGCGGCCGCGCCGGGGAATCCGGCTCCGCCGTCGTTGATGCCGTAGTCGTGATCATCCCACGTGGCGAAGAGCGGGGTGGTCCGGCGGAGCTTGGCGAAACCCGGCATCGCGGCAAGCAAGGCGTACTTCTCACGGAGCACCACCGGATCGGGAGAATCGCCGTAGATGTTATCACCGCAGAGCACGAAGGCATCGCAACGGGCGGCGTTGATCGCGTCCCAGATCGGCTGGGGTCGTTCTTGCCGGGCGCAGGAGCCGAAACCGAGCGTGGTGACCACGAGTTCCGGCCGGGTTGACACGCGGTCGGGCGCGGCGGTGTCGGCGGCCAGGCCGGGATCCCGGCCGGCCAGCAGCGTGAAGGCGAGGAACGGGATGATCGGTTTCATGGCCGGGCATTCAACTCAACGCATCTCGCTGAAGCTCACGCCGAGATCGTCGCCGATGCGCTGGATCTTGGCCCGCTCGCGGGGCTCGATCAGGGTGATCGAGATGCCCTTCTTGCCGGCCCGCGCGGTGCGGCCGCTCCGATGGGTGTAGTACTCGAGCTGGTCCGGCGCCTGGTGGTGGATGACGAAGGCGAGGCCGTCGACATCGATCCCGCGGGCGGCGACGTCGGTGGCGATCAGCACGCGGATCCGTTCCTTCTTGAACGAGCGCATCACCTTGTCGCGCTCGAGCTGGGTGAGGTCGCCCTGCAGCACGTCGACCTGGTGGCCGAGCTTGACGAGCTGCTTGCCGAGGGTGATCGCGCCGGCCTTGGTGCGGCAGAAAATCAGGCCGCGCTCGTCGTCGTGATCGTCGAGGTATTCGGCGATGAACTCGGTCTTCTCGTCGCGGGCGCGGACGGCGAAGCGGTGGTCGATGTCGCGGTTGACCACGTGGCTGCGGTCGATCGTCAGGGTGCGCGGCGTGGCGGACATGCAGACCTTGATCAACTGCTGGATGGAGTCCGGGAAGGTTGCGGAGAAGAGCCAGGTGGCGCGCCGCTGGCGGGTGAAGGCGATGATCTGCACGAGCTCCTTCTTGAAGCCCATGCTCAGCATCTCGTCGGCTTCGTCGAGGACCAGGTACTTCACGGCATCGAGTGACAGCGCCTTCTGCTTCACCAGCTCGACCAGCCGGCCGGGGGTGGCGACGACGATCTGGGTCGGCCGCTGGAGCGAGGCGATCTGGCGGTCGATCTTGTCGCCGCCGCTGACCACCTCGACGAAGACCTTCGCCGAAAACTTTGTGTAGCGGAAGAGCTGCTTGCCGATCTGCTTGGCCAGTTCGCGGGTCGGCGCGATGATCAGGCCCTGTATCTCCCGGGACTTCGGGTTGATCTTGGTCAGCAGCGGCAGGCCGAAGGCAGCGGTCTTGCCGGTGCCGGTCTGGGCCTGGGCGATCAGGTCGCCGCCGTTCTCCATCAGGAATGGGATGGCCTGGAGCTGGACGTCGGTCGGCGTGATGATGCCGAGTTCTTCCAGCCCCTGGATCAGGTCGGCGGGGATTCCGAGTTCTTGAAAGGTGCTCATGTCGGTTTCGATGGCCGGACCCTGCGTGCTCGGCAAGCGGATGACGAGCGATGAAATCGGGGGCCGGGGGAATCGGCGGATGCTTCCCGCAAGCCCGGGGCCGGCCGCCGCGTAACGGAAAGGCCCCAAGCCCGACCTTCATGAAAACCCCACCTGCGTTCCCGACTCCCTCCGTGCCGGATCTTCCGCGCCGCTCTTTCCTCCGCGCCGGACTTGCGGCCGCCGCGGGATCGGCGCTGGCCCGCTCGTCCGCGGCACCCGCGACGCCCGCCGGGTTTTCGTTTTTCGTGGTGTCGGACACCCATTTCACGGCTCTGGAAACGGCCCCGGAGACGCTGGAGCCCGAGGTGCTGGCGGTGAACACGCGACTGGTCGAACTGCTCAACCGCCTCCCCGGCACCGCGTTGCCGGAGTCGATGGGCGGCGGCAAGGTGGCGGAGCCGCGCGGCGTGCTGCACCTCGGCGACATGATCGATTCCGGCGACAAGGGCGACAGCGCGCTGAGCGTCCGGCGGCAGGAGACCGAGTGGAAGGCCTACAAGGAGCACTTCGGCCTGAGCGGCCGCGACGGCAAGCTGCGCTTCCCGCTGTATGAGGTCCACGGCAACCACGACAGCGTCTCGCGGACCAACGGCGTGATCGCGGACCTGATGGAGCGGAACAAGAAGCGCCCGGGGATCGGTTCGGTGTCGGAGAGCGGCCTGCATTACTCCTGGGACTGGGAAGGCGTGCATTTCATCGCGCTGGGGATCGTGGTGGGTCACAACGACCGCGACCTGCCGAAGGGCCGCTACAAGGCGTACGACTCGCTGCAGTTCCTGAAGAAGGATCTGGCGACGCAGGTCGGCGACAGCGGGCGGCCGGTGATCATCCTGCATCACATCGACCTCCTCCGCTACAGCAAGCCCTGCGGTCCGGAGTCCGAGCGCAACGGCGAGTGGAGCGCTTGCGATGTCGCGGCCTATCACGAGGCCTTGCGCGGATACCAGATCGCGGCGGTCTTTCACGGCCATCTGCACGCGCTGCGGACCGACCGCTGGGATGGCACGGAGAAGAGCGCGAAAGAGGGCGGCATCCCGGTCTTCGGCTCCCGGGCCAGTGCGGCACGCGGGGTGAACCGCGGCTTGTTCCATTGCAGCGTGGAAGGCGCGGAACTAGTGATCCGCGAGCTGACCTGCCTGAAGAAGGAGGAGGGCTGGCTGCCCGGCGACGCGGTCTGGACGAACCAGTGGAAAGTCCCGCTGCGGCGCGGGGCCTGAGCGGTCCGGCGGTCCGGGCTTGTCCGCCGCGCGAATCCCGAGAAGGTCGGCGGCGTGAAGCCCTACGTCCAACTCGCCGAAGCCCGCCTGCGCGACGGCACCGTGTTCTCGCTGCACACCCACGACGGGAAATTCTACCTCAAGAACGACCGCCGCGAGCTGATGAGCACGGCGCTCACCTACTCCGAACAGCTCCTCGCCGAGCTCGGCTGCGCGGCGCTGTTAGATGGCTTGCCCTCACGGCCGAAACACCCGCGCGTGCTGATCGGCGGCCTGGGGATGGGTTTCACGCTGAAGCGGACGCTCGAACTCATCGGCCGGCCTGCGACGGTGGAGGTGGCGGAGCTGGTACCGGAGATCATCGAGTGGAACCGGACCTTCCTGGCAGAGCACAACGGCCCGATCCATGGCGACGAGCGGACGAAGATCTATCGCGGCGATCTTTTCGACTGCCTGGCCGAACGCGGCAAGGCGGGCTACGACGCGATCCTGATCGATATCGACGACGGCCCGGACATGTTGATCACCCAGGGCAACGCGCGGCTCTATTCGCCGGGCTTCCTTGCGAGGATCCGCGACGCGCTGGCGCCGGGCGGCTGCGTCGCTTACTGGCTGGCGCTGCCCAACGCGGACTTCGTGAGGGGCCTCAACAAGGCGGGCTTCACCGTGGAGGAACACCTCGCCAAGCCCCATGCGAACTCGAAGAAGCCGCGCCACCGGATCTACGTCGCGCGTCGTCGATAGCCGCGTGGCGGATCAAGGCACGACTTCGCGGCGTTCCTCCAGCGACTCCCTCTGCTCGCGCCGGACCTCGGCGTCGAGGTCGTGCCCGGTGGCATCGAGCACGCCTAACAGATCCCGCGCCTCCAGCAGCCGCGGGGTCATGACGTAGCCCGCGCCATCGTCGTAAAAGGCGCCCACGTCGGCGATGCGGTCGGCATGCACGATGATCCTCGCCCCCGGGTTCAGCTCGCGGAGCTGTCGCAGCAGCTTGCGGTTGGAAGTGCCGCGCAGCACGCTGTCGGGCAAGGTGCAGACGATGGTCTCCGCGTGGCCGACGCCGGCGTGTTCCAGCACGTCGCGCTGGCTGATGTCGCCATAGACCGTCGCGATGTCCCGGGCGCGGAGCCTGGCGATCACCTCGGGGTTGAAATCGATCACCTTCAGCCGCGGTAGAAGGGCCGGGCGGTCGCGGGCGATCTCCTCGAGCAGCGAGCTGGCGGTCGTGAAGAAGCCTAACAGGAAGATCGTCCGCGGGTTCCCGGCGGGGCGCGCGTCGGCCGGGCCGCTGGGCAGGTCGGGGAGGCCGAGCTTCGTGAGCCAGGGCGAGATCCGACGCACGATCGCGTCGCTCTTGAGGATCCCGTAGGTCGAGGTCACCGCCAGGAAGGCGAAGGCGAAGGCGGCGATGCTGACGCTCTTCTCCGAGACGTCGCCGGACGCCTTGCCGATCGCCAGAAGGACCAGCGACAGTTCGCTGAGCTGGCTGAGATTGATCGCGGGCACGAGGCTCATGCGGTGGCCCTGGCGCATCCTCATGAGCGCGGGGATGACCGTGACCAGCCGGCTGGCGACCAGCACCGCGCCGAAGACCAACATCCAGAACAAGTAGTCCCAGGTCGGCAGCGGGATGATCATGCCGAGGGCGACGAAGAACAGGGTGACGAAGAAGTCGCGGATGTTGGTGACCTTGGCGGCCACGTCGAGGGTGTAGGGGAAGGTGGAGAGCATCACCCCGGCGATCAGCGCGCCCATTTCCCGCGACAGATCCAGATAGGCCGCGAAGCCCGACATCGCGAAGCACCACGACAGCGCGCCGACCAGCACCAGTTCCGGCTGGCGGGCGATCTTGCGGAACACCGGCGGCAGCACGAAGCGGCTGGCGACGTAGGCCGCGCCGACCAGCAGCAGCACCTTGCCAAGGGCCATTGCGAGCGGTCCCAACGCGGGGTCCTTGAGGTTCGGCTGGATGGCGAGAAACAGGATCAAGAAGACGTCCTGCAAGACCAGGATCCCCAGCGTGACGCGGCCGGCGAGGGTCTCCAGCTCGTGCTTGTCATGCAGCAGCTTGATGATGATCACCGTGCTGCTCATCGCCAGTGCGACGGCCAGATAGAGCGCCTCCAGCCAGCCCGCGGCCGGCCCGAGCAGGCCGAAGAAGATCCACCCGATCGCCACGCAGCCGGTGATCTGGGCGAGGGCGGTGACGGTGATGACCCGGCCCGCGCCGAGCATCTTCTTGAGGTCCATCTCCAGCCCGATCATGAACAGCAGCAGGGCCAGCCCGATCTCCGAGATGGTGCGGATGGAGTCCGGGTCGGTGACGAAACGGAAGCCATGGGGGCCGATCACGAAGCCCGCGATCAGGTAGGCGATGAGCAGGGGCTGCCGGATCATCTGGCAGAGCACCCCCGCCAACCAGGCGGCGATGATGCACAAGGCGATGTCGGAGACGATCCCGTGGTCCACGGATCGGGACGCTAGCAGGCACGTCCGGAGCGTCGATGCGGGAGTTTCTTCCTTTCCGTCCGACGGCCGGGGGATGAGACTGGTGCCATGAATTCCAGCGTTCGCCCGGTCCTTTTCCCAATCGCCGGAGCCGCCCTGCTGCTCGCGGGCTGCGCCACCGGGCCTGGCGGCGGGACGGCTGCGACCTCTTTCAATCAAGCCCGCGTGGTGATCGAGGCGAGCTGCGTGCATTGCCACGGATCCCAGCGCATTGCAGGGATGCCGTCGTTCGCCAGCACGCAGGATCTTGCCGCGCTGACCGGCCCGGGCAAAATGATCGTGCCCGGCGTGCCGGAGCAGAGCCGGTTCTTCCAGGTGGTCACGATGTCCGACAGCGAGATCGGCGCGATGCCGCCGACCGGCCACGCCTTGACGCCGCAGGAGGTCGAGGTGCTGAAAACATGGATCGCGGCCGGGGCGGAGCTGCCGGAGAAGAACGTCGCGCTTCGGCCGCATGGGCGGGCGCCGAGGTCGAGATAGTGGATCGCCTCAGTGGATCTCCACCGTCCGGCCCATCGCGGCCTCGTAGATCTGGTGCAGGCGGAAGGTCTGGAGCGCGCCGAGTTTTTGGCCGAACTGGGCGACGACGTAGAGCCCGATGCCGGCCGCCAGCATCGCGCCGAAGATCCACAGCGCCCACGGCCGCTGGCCGATCAGGCACTGTGCGAAGCCGAAGACCCCGGCGAACAGGCCGAAGGTGCCGACCAGCAGGTAGCCGTAGAGGAAGAGCCCCCAGACGTTGGCATTCGGCCCGTAGATGCCCTCGATCCGCGTCTTGCCGTCCTCCGTCGTTTCCAGTCCCAGGTTCAAGCGCGGCGACCAGAAGTGGCGGTCCTGCTCCGGGATGCGCAGGCAGATGAAGCCGGGGAAGACCTTCATTTCGCAGCGGTCCGAGCCCTCCTCCACCGCTCGCGCCAAGCGTGCCTGCGCCTCTTCCAGGCCCAGGTCGAGGGTCTGGGTAAAGTGCGGACGGATCCCGAAACTGCTCATGATCGGCCAGCATGGGGACTCCGCATTTTCTGTCAATCTCGCGGGAGGAGGGGGCCGGGTCGCAGGGATCTTCGGTCCGCCTCCCGGCACCTGATCGTGCATTTGAGCTTGAGTCTTCAATGGTTCCCTGGGTTTGCGTCCCCTGCCGATCTTGCATAGGGAGATTCCCGTCTCGGTCTTCCAACTACCCCAAACTCGACCACCGCACCCCGCCATGCTCCGCCCGCGCAAGAAATACACCGTCCACGATCTCCGGCAGCTCAAGGGCACGCGTTGCCTGACCCACATCCACGTGAAGTCGCCGGAGGAGGCGGCGGCGGCCGAGGAGGCGGGGGTGGATTTGATGAGCTGCAGCTTCGACAGCCCGGAGGCGCAGGCGCGGCTGCCGCGGTTGGTGGAGGCGGCGCCGAACAGCT
Organism: Haloferula sp.; assembly: GCA_044372775.1. Taxonomy (GTDB): domain Bacteria; phylum Verrucomicrobiota; class Verrucomicrobiia; order Verrucomicrobiales; family Akkermansiaceae; genus Haloferula. The sequence continues at coordinate 35,473 of JBIPNO010000029.1, read as the reverse complement.
TCCTTTCCGCCGCCACGCCGCACGGGCTGGCCTCGCCGGAGGAGGCGATCCGGGTCGGCTTCCGGGCGCTCGAACTCGGGGCGAGCTCGGTCTATTGCTCGGCCAGCCCGTTCATCATCGAGGCGATGGCCCGCGAACGCATCCCGGTGGTGGGCCACCTCGGCATGGTGCCGCGTCACGTCACGTGGACGAACTACCGGGCCATCGGCAGGTCGCCCGACGAGGCGCTCCGGCTTTACCGGGAGATGAAGGACCTGGAGAACGCCGGGGCCTACGCGGCGGAGATCGAGGTCGTGCCGCACCGCCTCGCGTCCTTCCTTTGCTCGCAGACCTCGATGATCCTGATGTCGCTGGGCTCCGGCAGCGGCTGCGACACGCAGTTCCTCTTTTCCTGCGACATCCTGGGCGACTACGACGAGCGCCTGCCGCGCCACGCCAAGGCCTACCGCGATTTCGCCGCGGAACACCGCCGGCTCCAGGAGGAGCGGGTCGCGGCCTTCCGCGAATACATCGGGGATGTCCAAGGTCAGCGCTTTCCGGAGCGGTCGCACCTCATCGACACGGACGATGCGGTGCTGGAGGAAGCGATCGCGCGGATCCGGAATGAGGGCGGGGGGGCTTGAGGTGGAGGCGGGTCCTTTGGGCCGGGGTTGCATGCCTTCCTCCTTCCGAGGGTTCCGTGATTTTCCATCTGAGGAACCCTAAGGAGGCACCACACTCCTGTGGTGCAGGCGAATGGGAGGCCCTTGAGGTGCGGGAAGCTCTCTCCAAGGACGCCCCATTCTCACCCACCACAGGAGTGTGGTGGCTCCTTAATGACTCCCGCCTCTGCCGCGTTATCGCCCACAACGCCCCGCCGGAAGAGGCGCCGCCGCCTGTCCCACATCTTAGGGACAAGACAAGATCGGCGGTTTGGGGCATGTTCCTCACATCCGAAGGCGAGCGATCGCCGGGGATGAAATAAATTTCATGACGAAATTCATCGGGGCCGCGTGAGTGCGCGGCCCCTTTTCGTGTCCGGATGGCGCGGGTTTGGACTTTCCATGGGCGGGGAGGCGGGAGGATGAATCCGGGATGCACCGGAATGCCACGAGTCGCTTTCGCCGTTCCGCCTTTCTCCTGATGGCCCTTTCGTTGGGCGCGGTGGCGGTGCCGCCGGAGACCGGGGGCCTGATGCCGCCTCAGGCGGAAGAGCCGCGGGTGATCGTGGAGAAGGACATCCCGGAGGAGGAAAAGGTCTCCACGCTGCGGCTGCTCAAGCGCCCGCCGAGCGCGCGCGAGATCATCCTGGAAGCCCACCTCGACGACCGGCTGGCGAACCGGATCGACGAGCTGGACCTACAGACGGGCCAGGCCGACGGCAAGCTGGCGCTGGGCGACTACGTGATGGTGCTGAACGGCCGCGAGTTGGTCGATTTCGTCCGCGGGCACGGCTACCAGTCCTTCCGCGGGCCGGTGGAAATCCGCAAGTGGCCCCGCGGCCGGCTGCAAGTCGTGGTGCGGGTGACGGGGAAGGATGGCCGGACCTTCGACGCGGTCCTTGAATCCGACGGCTCCGTCCAAGGGGCCGGCTGAGGAACATGAATCCCCTGACAAAAGCGGCGCATCCGCTCCGTCAAGACCCGGGATGCCGATGCAAGTCCTGACCCAACCCCTGCTGGCACTGGCGGCTGTGATGGCCGCGAGCGCCCTCGAATATCCCCACGCGCCCTACCACGAAGGCCGCATGGATCCGCAACCGGCAGGGTGGCCGCTCACGGCGGAGGAGCGCGCCTACATCGTGGGCAAGCCCGAGCACGAGCGTCGTCCGGGACGCGAGTCCAACCAGCACCTGCCGCACCTGTGGCCCGTGGTGCCGAGCGCCGGCTTCTTCGGGGGCGACGCGTGGCTCAAGCTGCACGAGGCGCATGTGAAGACCGTGCAGGAAAACCGCGGGCCGGTGGACGTCCTGCTCGTCGGCGACAGCATCACGATCCAGTGGGGCGAATCGTGGCGACAGCACTTTCCGCACTTCAAAGCCGTGAACATCGGCATCGGCGGGGACAAGACGCAGAATGTCCTGTGGCGGCTGGATCACGGCGGCGTGGACGGGCTTCAGCCGAAACTCGTCCTCGTGATGATCGGCAACAACAACATGTTCTTCACGCCCGAGACCGGCGTCGAAGCCGCGGCGAAGGGCGTGCAGATGGTGGTGGCGAACGTGCGCGAAAAATTTCCGCAGGCCGCCGTCATCGCGGCGAAGATCCTGCCCTGTCACGGTCCTGGCGTGCGCTTCCATGAGGACATCCGGAAAACCAACCTCGCGCTCGACGCGTTGAAGCTCGGAAGCGATCCGAAGGTGACCGTTCTCGACCTGTGGAACGACTTCGCGAACGGCGATGGCACGCTCAAGAAGAGCCTCTTCACATCGGACGGCATCCACCTTTCGCCTGCGGGCTATGCGGTGTATGCGGAGCGGCTGAAGCCCTTGCTTGCGGCCGTCCTTGGCAGCCCTGAACCGCCCCGATGAGCATGCTCCCGAATCGTCTCCTCGCCCTCGCGCTGTTGCTGGTGCCGTGGCCGCGCTTGCCCGCGGAGGAAGCGGTCAAGCCGGCGCGGCCGCTGGTGTTCGCGGCCTACTACTGCTGGTACCACGACGGCACGCACCCGGAGCGGCCGTTCCTGCACTGGACCTATCCTTCGTCCGAAACCAACGCGCTGGCGAAGAAGGCACAAAAGCCGGGTGAACCGCCGCCGAACAGCGCCGCGCGGCCGCTCGCCGGTCTCTACGACAGCGCCGATCCGAAGGTCGCCGACTGGCACGTGCAGCTCGCCCAGGCCGCTGGCATCGATGCCTTCCTGGTGGACTGGTGGGACACCCACAACCAGCTCGATCGGAACGTCGACCAGGGCATCGTGGCGGCGATCGGCAAGCGCGGGTTCAAGTTCGCCCTGCTCGACGAGCGAGCGCAGTTCCACGACACGCTGGAGAACTACCAGGCCATGCTCGTGCGAACCTTGCGCCGCTACAAGGATCACCCCGCTTACCTGCGCCTCGATGGCCGGCCGGTGATCTATCTCTATCAGGTCGCCGCGGAACCGGGCCTGACCGCGGCGGAGTTCCCGGTGCTGCGACGGCATGTTGAAGCCGCGGTGGGGCCGGTGTATTGGATCGTGGACAAGATCGAGCACGACGCGACGGCCGTGCGCGACGGCGCTCCGGATCGCGAGAAGCGCATCCCCGCCGATTGGCTCGCCACGCCCGGCGTCGATGCGTTCGGCTTCTACAGCACCTTCTCGAATTTCCGGGCGCACCGCTACGAGGAGCTGGTGGGGAAATACCGCCATCTCACCCGGCTCGCGCACGATGCCGGCAGGAAGATGCTCCTGCCGGTTCATCCCGGGCACGACAACTCGTACTTCCGGGACGATCCCTACGTGATGCCGCGCCGCGACGGGCAGACGTTCCGGGATTTCCTGCGCGCGGGGACCGATGCGGGCGCGGACTACCTCATGATCACGAGCTGGAACGAATGGCCCGAGACCACGGTGATCGAGCCCTCCTCGTCCTGGCCGGATCCGTATCTCTACCTCAAGGTGCTGGCGGAGTGGAAAGGCGTGACCTTCGCTCCGCCGCCTTTGCCGGAATGATCCGGCCGAACATGTCACGGAATGCGGCATGATACGGCGGCGCGTGGCCGTTCGGGGTTGAAGCTTCCTTTTGACGGGAGCCACCGATTTGATTCCATCTTCCACCGATGAAACTCCTTTTCCGTTCCCTTGCCACGATGCTCCTCGGCTGCCTGCCGCTGGGTGCCCATGAGTCCGGGCCGTCCGCCAAGACCCCGGTCGCCGCGGCGGATGCCCCGCTGAAGGTGCTGGTGTATTCCAACACCGGCTACTACCGGCATCCCGAGATTCCGAAAATCAACCGCTGGCTCGTTCTGTTAGGCCATGAAAACGGCTTCGAGGTCGATGTCACGGAGCATTGGAAGGACCTCCAGCCGGAAGCGCTGGCCCCGTACGACGTGCTGCTGCTGAACAACGCCAATGAGCTGGACCTGGTGCTGCCGGAGGAGCAGCGGAAGGCGGTGGAGGCGTGGTTCGCCACCGGCAAGAAAGGCATCGTGGGACTCCACGCCGCGCTCGTCCACCAGACGAAATGGCCGTGGCTGAACCAGCTGGGCGGCTGCGATTTCAACAGCGACTCCGACTTCACCAAGGCGAAGGTGACGGTCGATCCCGCCGCGAAGGATCACCCCGCGGTGAAGGGCCAGCCGGCGGAGTTCTGGATCGAGGCGGACTGGACCAACCACGACCGCACGGTGACCGGATTGCCCGGATTCCAGGTGCTGCTGCGGGTGGATGAAAGCACCTACGAACCGGTGCGCGATTACTTCAAGACGCGCGGCGGCAAGCCGATGGGCAAGGATCATCCGATCGCCTGGACCCACGAGCCGGCCCCGGGCGGCCGCTTCTTTTACACCGAGTTCGGCCACGATCTCCGTTCGCTCGCGACGCCCTTCGTGCGGCGCCACGTCCTGGAGGGGATCCGCTGGGCGGCCCGACGGCCGGCTCCGTTGGCGGAATAGCGCGTCGACTTGTCGCAAGAAGTTCGGAGACGCGGCGGTAAACGCTATTCTACCCGCCTCTTCATCGCAGGTCCTTCCGGCATGCCCGGGTGTTCTTGAAGTGCGCATCCCTTCGCCCATGCATTCTCCTGACCGACACGGATGAGACCCCAACGATCGACCTCGGTTCCGCTCGGCCTGCTCCTTCCCATCGTTGCGATCCGGTCAGGGGCCGCCTTTGGCGAATCGTCCGCGCAGTCCCATCCCTTCGAGCTTCCCGCGGCCACCGAGGCCCTGCTGGACCGCTATTGTTACAACTGCCACGACGAGGACACCCAGAAAGGCGACACGCGCCTGGACGACCTCGCGGGGCTCGATGCCGGCAAGCGCCTGGACCTGCTCAACCGGATGCAGGAGCAGCTCTACTTCCAGCGCATGCCGCCGGAGGACAAGCGGCAGCCGGACGAGGCGGAGCGGAAGGCGATCCTCGCGTTCGTGGCGGGGGACCTCGCGCTTCACCAAGCCTCGACCCTCGAAGGAAAACTCCAGAAGCCGGAATACGGCAACTACATCGATCACGAAAAGCTCTTCTCCGGCGAGCATCGCGATCTGCCCGGCTTCACCTCCGACCGCCGCTGGCTGATCAGCGAATTCATCTTCAGCGCCAAGTTCCAGCGACTGTTAGAAAACCGGGGCATGGGGAAGCTGGGCGGAAAGAACATCCCGGTGCTCGGCAGCAGCAGGATCCAGAACCTCAGCCTGACCAATCCCTTCCTGCTCCCGAACAACTCCGGTGTCCGCTACTACGCGACCGAGGACCTGACCGGCGGCCACCTGTCGAGCATGCTGACGAACGCCCAGAAGACCTCCGAATACATCTCCGGATTCCTCGCCCGGCGGAACGTCAAATACCTCCCCGCGATCAACGCGATCATGGCGCTGGAAGACCGGCATCAGGCCGCGCTGGTCCGGCGCCGCGAGTTCCTCGAAGTCCACATCGCCCGGCTGTGCGAGGAACTGTATGGCAGCGGGAACGCCGCTCTATTGCCGGACTTCAAACCGGTGGCGATCAACGCGGTGAAGGAGCTTGCGGCAGGAGAGACCTACAAGAAGGCGCCCATCCACGTCGCCATGAACATGCTGAAGGGGCTGGAGGGGGATGTGACGGTCTATCCGTTCCTGCTCGATCCCGAAATCGCGAAGCTGGGCGATGACGAGTTCCGCGAACTTTGCGAGCGGACCTGGTTCTTTGCCGGCGATCACGAGCGGACGATCCAGGGCCGCATGACTTTGCTCCGCGACTACCTTCCCGATTTCCGCGCCCATGTCGAAAAGGAGAGCCGGCGGATCAAGCCGGTCGTTCTCAAGCCGCTCGAAGATGGCGAGCTGGAAATCCTCCACGCCTCCATCCGCAAGCACCGGAGCAAGGGTGACTTCCACAACGCGATCATCGAAAAGTGCATGGCGGACTGGGACCACGGCTTCAAGCAGGAGCGCATCGCCGCCGGGCCGCCGTCGGACGAGTTGTTCGCGGAGCTGGTCGGACAGCTCAGCGTCAAGATCCTGGAGCGCGGACCGACCGACGCGGAAGCCGCGGACTATCTCGCCCTCGCCAAGTCGTATGCGGGCAAGCTGGGCAACCTGAAGGCCATCGAGAAGCTGATCCAGACCTTCATCCTTTCGAGCGAGTTCGTGTATCGCAGCGAGTTCGGCAGCGGCGAGGCGGATGCGTTCGGCCGGCGCATGCTGTCGCCGCGCGACGCGAGCTACGCGCTGGCCTACGCCCTGACCGACCAAAGCCCCGACGCGGAGCTGGCGAAGGCCGCCGCGGAAGGCAGGTTGAACACCCGCGAGGATTACCAGCGCGAGATCGTCCGCATGCTTGGAAGACGGGACCAAACCTACCTCATCGACCCGGTGCTGGCCGACCAGAACCACCAGGACAACACGACCCGCATCCCGATCCGCAAGCTGCGTTTCTTCCGCGAGTTCTTCGGCTACCCGGCGGCCTTCGGCATCTTCAAGGACGAGAAGCGCTTCGGCGGCGACCGGCTTCCCGACGCGACCGCGCGCCTGATCAACGAGACCGACCGCCTGGTCGAGCACCTCCTCGAGGCCGACCGGAACGTCTTCGAGGAACTCCTGACCACCGAAAAGTTCTACGTTTACCACGACGGCGACAACGAGCGCATGCAAGCCGCCGCCGACCGGCTCCGGCGCATCCATGACTACTTCAAGGACCTCGATTGGAAGAACTTCACGAACGAGGACCTGCTCGAGCACGGCGACTTCCTGCGGGAGGTCAAGATGCGGAGCGTCGATCCCGACAACCTCGCGGCGAGGAACCGGCAGGGAACGACGATCCAGCTCTTCAAGAAGTCGATGACCACCATCACCGCGCGGCTCGACAAGGACCAGAAAGCCGCCGCGCCCTTCGATCTTTACCGCGGCTACGGCTACGACTTCATGACCGGCTACCATGTCTCGAAGTTCTTCGGCATCCGCCTGGACGACTGGGACTACGAAACCCAACAGCCGGCGAAAGTCCCCAACCGCAAGGGCATCCTCACCAGCCCCGCGTGGCTGATCGCGTTCGCCAAGAACACCGAGACGGACCCCGTCCACCGCGGCAAGTGGGTGCGCGAGAAGCTGCTCGCCGGCACCATCCCCGACGTGCCGATCAGCGTGGACGCCGCGATTCCCGAGGACCACGACCGGACCTTGCGCGCTCGTCTGGCGGGCGCGACCGAGACGGAGTATTGCTGGAAGTGCCACGACAAGATGAACCCGCTCGGTTACGTGTTCGAGAGCTACGACGACTTCGGCCGCTTCCGGCTCGAGGAGTCGCTCGAGTATCCGGACAAGCTGATCAAGAAGGGCCCGGACAAGCCCGAGTTGCTCCAGGACAGCCGCGACATCTTCCAGACCCTGCCGGTCGATTCGAAAGGTCACCTCGACGGCACCGGTGACCCTTCCCTGGACGGGGAGCTGAAGGACGCGATCGACCTGGCGGATCGCCTCGGCAAGTCGCGGCGGGTCCGGCAGTCGATCATCCGGCATGCCTTCCGCTTCTTCATGGGGCGCAACGAATTCCTTTCCGACTCGAAAACCCTGATCGACGCCGAGCAGGCTTACGTGGAGAGTGGCGGGAGTTTCGATGCGGTGATCGTCTCGCTCCTCACCTCGGATTCCTTCATCTACCGCAAATCCCTCGAGAACCAGAGCCATGAATAGCAGAAGAGACTTTTTGAAGATGTCGGCCCTCGGCACGGGCTTCATGGCACTGGCGCCGTCGTTCAACCAGTTGTTCGCGGCTCCGGCCGGCGCGGCGACGGGGTTTCCCAAGCGCTTCATCTTCATCCGCAAGTCGAGCGGACTGCGCCCGCTGGAGATCGCGCTGCCCACGTTCTCGAAGCGGGACAAGGAACTCGATGAACAGAAGCAGCCGGTCGAGGCGGATCTCGACCAGCACGAGCTGCCCTTCTGGTTGCAGGGCCTCGAAGGCCACAAGGAGAACCTGACCATCCTGCAGGGTCTCTCCGCCAAGATGAGCGAGAACGTCCACTACTCGTTCTCGTCCGTCATGGGTTGCTTCAAGTCAAACCGCAACACGCTGAGCGCGATCAAGCGGACGACGGTCGACTTCGAACTCGCCAAGCTCTTTCCCTCGCCCTTCGGCCACGTCGAGCTGTCCTTCGCCGACGGCCGCACCGGCATCGTGTCCGGCTACTCCGCGCCCGCCCCGCAGACGCGGAACTACTGCTATGCCGATCCCGAGACCGCGCGCGCCGAGCTCTTCAAGTCGGTGCTGAATCCCGAGGCGGTGAACTCCGACAACGACATGCTCTCCTTCCTGCAAGGCAAGGAAGGCCTCGCGGCGATCGGCATCGCCGGCCACGAAAAGCGGCGGCAGGAAATGCAGGTCGAATCGATCGAGGCGATCCGCGAGCGCAACAAGAAGCTGATTAAGGTGTCCGATTCTCTGGTGAAGTTCCTTCCCGAGATCTCGCCCGTCCACGCGAATGGCGGACCGGACGCGACCACGCCGGAGAAGCAGGGCGCGATGACGGACGTGCTGGTGGCGGCCTTGAAAGCTGGCCTCACCAACGTGGTCACCTACACGATCGACGACCTGGGCACACCGATCATCGGCTTGCCCGGCAACGAAACCGACCGCGTCGGCATCCACCCGCTGGGCCACGACGAGGCCTTCGGCGGCGTTCCCGCGTGGAAGACCCGGGAGCAGATCCGGATCAGCCACGTGAACCAGATCAAGACGATCGTCGAGAAGCTCAAGCAGGTCCCCGAAGGCAACGGCACGATGTTCGACAACACGATGGTGATGTATTTTCCGGAGAACGGGGAGACCCACCACGGCATCGGACTCGAATCCCCCTTCATCATCCTGTCCGGCCGCAACTGCCGCCTCGATATCGCGGGCCGATACATCCGCCTCCCCGTGCTGGGCGTGGAAGGTCACAAGACCCTCGGCAATTGGTACACCACCCTGCTCAACGCCCACGGGAACCCGATCGAACACTACGGCGACCTCGACCTCGAGATGGCGCGGAAGAAACTGCCTCAGACCGGGGCGATCGAGCGGTTCATGGCGTGAGGGGGGTGGGTGAATTGGGAGATTGGGGAATTCCCGATCTCTCGATTTCGAAGCTTCAGTTTCCTTTCACCCGAGACGGAAGAAGGAGAACAACGAAATCAGCGAAAATTCGCGAAAATCAAAGGCGGGGTGATCGTCGATCCGGCCATCCTCCGGGTGGTTCGTTCGATGAATTCAACCTTCTGAAATTTCGTCAGTTTCGTCTCTTTCGTTGTTCCCATCCTGATTTTTGAGCTCAAGGGAAGCGCTTCACTCGCCCGCGTTGCCGGCGAGAACGACCCCGTCGCCCACATCGTCGCCCAAATGACCCAGTTCAACGACGGCCTTGAAGCCCCATCAAGGACGGCATCTCCGCTCAAGGCCACCCGAGGGACGGGTGAGCTCTGACCAGCAAGCATGGATTCACGGAACCAGAATGCCGGACTTTGGATCGAGCACATCCACGTCCAGCCACGAAGTGCCACGCAGCGGGAGAAACCCCGCGACGTCAGTCGTCAGCAGCCGCATCCCCGCGACGTGCGCCACTGCGGCAATCCAAATGTCATTGTGATCCTGCTGGATCGGCAGGCCATTCGATTTTGGTGTCCAGAAGATAACCGTTCGCCGCACTCATGCTTTCAACTGAAGGCCTCCACCGCGGCAGCGAACTCCTCGTCGGTCTCCTCCGCCGGGATGCTCTCCAGGATGCGATGATAGGGCGACTTTTCGCCAGGCCGCAGCCGGGTCATGGACGAATGGTCCAGCATGGCGAGTGCCTTGGGGACCTCCCGGAAAAACTCATCCTGCACCGTAGCTGGCAACAGGGCATCGGCCTCGATCCGGAGCAAGGTGCCGGAGGGACGAAAAACTCCCAGCCCCTCGACCACTACCTCCTGGTTGAAGCAGTCCTTGAATCCATCCATACCGCCGCTTCCCGTCCACAGCGCCGTCACGATCTCGCCGGGACGCAGGTGCAATTTCAGGACGCCTTGGCTGGCCCCCATGAGGTCGAGCCGGCCGGTCACCCGCACCCGTCGCGGTGCCGGGGTGAGGCGGGAAAGGGCATGCGCCGCGTCCACCACCGCCGGGGTGATCCGCCCCACCGCCCGTTTGCCGTCACCCGTCAGCGAAATGCTCGTCAGGCCCTTCTTGAAAAGAACGCCGTAGCGGCCCACCCGCGCAAGCAAAGGTTGGTCGAAATGATCGCTATCCGCATGCCCGGCACCGATGTCCACGAGCGCGTCGCCCAACAGGTCGAACGCGGAGGCCTCCGGTCCCGGCCCCTCATCCCACATCTTTCCCTGCGCGAAAAGCTCCGGCGCGGCATCGCCGAACACCGGCAATTCGAAGCGCACGTTTGTCGAGGTCTCGGAGTCCGACGAGACCCCGATGAAACGGACCTCCGAGGCCGCCTTGAGCGCCTTGGACAAGCGCCCGCCCGCCCGGCTGGAATGCAGGAATCCCATCCGCACCGAATCCCGCAGCGCGTCCGGGATCTGGACCAAAAGCGGCCCCAGCAGCCCGGGCTGTGGTCGGGCCCCCAGTCCCTCGGGGGCTTCGAGCCGGAATATGCGTTCAACCGTTTTCATCGCCGACCTCCTCAGTGTGTGCGCGAGAATGCACCACCACTCCCCAAGCGGCAAGACCCTTGCGGAAAATCACCACCGGCATTCCCGCTTACCTGCCTCCTCCCTCCACGCGGATCTTAGCGCCGCGGGAGGTGCCGGCCGGTTTCCCCTACCATCCGCCCCGGAATTTCGGGTTTGTTTCGCCCCTTTGAATCGTTGATGGTCAATCAGCTGCATGGTTTAGGGGACGACTGTATGTCTGGCGCGTTGTCCCGTCGATCCTGCGGTCGGCGGGGATTTTCCCCGGCCACCAGGCGAGGGTGGGCAGCCGGATGCCGCCTTCGAGGGTCTGGCCCTTGGAGCCGTCTGGATATTGCTGCGTTAGAGCGCTGGCACTGGCCAGCGATGGAAATGTGATTGAGTCATGAGATTGAAAAGCTTATGGGCGGGTGCTCAGTCGCGACTTGCTGGGCATTTTATTTTAGCGAGGGTAAATCGCTCGGTTTATCAGAACTCGCTTTATCATTACCGCTACTATTCTTGATGGTAAAATGTATCACTTCGATCCAGAAGAGAATTGGCTCCTTATTCGCACTCAGTTTATTCGGTGCGTAGTGAAGTCGTATCCCCCTCTCGCCAATCTTCCAGACCTGCGCCGCTTGTGGTGCATCAATTCCTAGCTTGGATGACGCATCCTCATGAGACCCGGGAATGCTGGGAATTGATCCCCACGCTCCAACAGCCGTTCCATCAGCTAAGAGCTGGGCACCGCCCGTCGTCATCACCTTTGCTGCCTCTGCGGGTGACATCGAAATCTTCAAACAACCGAGCGTGGAAAGTAAGTCTGGCTTCTCGGCTGCGCACGACAGGATTAATCCAAGCCAGATACAAACGATTAAGTGAAATTGAGGTTTCATAGCCGGAATGGGAATTAAAGTTCTTCCCAACGAAATAGGTGAGGCGGCGGTGCGCAAGACTCCGAGTCAATTTGGCGGCTTACCGCCGTCCCCTCGACCGACTTGTTGGTTTTGTAGCTCATTGCTTGCTGAAGGTCTTCATGAGATCAACCAGCTTCTTCTTAATCGAAGGCTGGATACGGAAGCGTTCATAGCCAGGTGCGGATTTTTGTTCATTCAACCACGTGAGACGGTAAAAGCCATCAGCTTCTCGGATCTCAAATATGTAAGAGGTCCCCCCCGGCGTTCTCGGAAAACCATTCTTAAAAGCCCACAAATTTGTCTTGGCGTCGAATTCAGGTGTGTCGTCCCAAAAAACATCCTTGTATTGCTTGTTCTCCGGCGCAGCTAAGATAACTCGTCCCATCTTCACCACCTGCTCTTTGGTCAACAACGAATCTCCATTCGCTGATCCCAGCAGGAACGCCAAAAGCGCAACGAGAGTTTGGAGAAGCGTCTTCATATTCTGAGCCAACAGTTTTATTCACCGACCGGTCGCAAATGCCCCCTGTTCTCCGACCGCTCGGAGAACAAGGACAAAGCCGACCCGGAAGTACGGATTTCTGGGCAGATCGTTCATGGTCGGAACGCTAGCGCCTTCATGATGGCGTTCCAAGGGGAAAACCAGGAGTGTTGAGTGACGGTCTTGATGGGACGAATCAACCGAGATCGAGCGGGCAGGGGTGCCCGGCAGCGGGGTGTCTTATGATGTGGCGGTAGATCATCTTTGTTTGATTGCTGCCCCCGCGGCCACCCTCCGGGCAGTTCGCTGCGCTCCCCAGGGTCAAGGGAACCGCTTCACCTCGCCCGCGGCGTCGGCGCGGACGGTGCCGTCGGGGGTCATCAGAGGCTGAGGATTTTCCACGCGCCCGACGTGGCGGCAGCCGGGGCCTTTGCCCTTCAGGCCGAGGTCGTCCTTCATCGTGGCCGCGAACTCCTGCAAACGTCGTACTTCCTCCGGATGCTCCTTCGCCAGGTTCTTCGACTCGCCGATGTCGTTGCTGAGGTGGTAGAGTTGCGGGGCTTGCTTGTCTTTGGCGAGATGGAGTTTCCACGGGCCGGAGCGGACGGCATCGAGATCGAGGCCGCGGAAGTAGAAGAAGTGGTCGCGCGGCGGCTTGGCGGTGGTGTCGCCGGCGAGGACGGGCCAGAGATCGACGCCGTCGATCTTGCGGTCGGCGGGGACTTTCGCGCCGGCCAGGCGGGCGAAGGTGGGCAGGACGTCCATGTTCGAGGTGATGCTGTCGCTGCTGGTGCCGGCGGGGATTTTCCCCGGCCACCAGGCGAGGGTGGGCACGCGGATGCCGCCTTCGAGGGTCTGGCCTTTCGATCCGCGCAGCGGGGTGTTGTTCGAGCCATGGGGAATCGAGCCGCCGTTGTCGCTGGTGAAAAGGACGAGCGTTTTTTCGGCGAGGCCGAGTTCTCGCAGGGCATCGAGCACCTGTCCGACGCTCCAGTCGACCTCCTCCGCCCAGTCGCCGAGCAGGCCGTTGGGCGACTTGCCGCGGAACTTGTCGGACGGGTAAAGCGGGAAGTGGACGGCGATGTGGGGCAGGTAGAGGAAGAAGGGCCGGTCCTTGGTGTCGCGGAGGAATTTCACGGCGCGCTCGGTGCAGTCGCGGGTGATGGCGAACTGGCCCTCGGCTTTCACCCGGCCGATGACCTTGTCGTTTTCCATCAGGGGCAGCGGCGGCTGGCCGTGGCCTTTGAGGCCGGAGTCGTCGGCCGGGGCGGGGGCGGACTTGGGCGGGGTGGGCAGCGGCTTGCCGGGGTTGCTCTTCGAGCCATCGGCGGCCGTGCCCATGTCGTTGGAGTAGGGGATGCCGTAGAAGGAGTCGAAGCCCTGTTTGGTGGGCAGGAATTCCGGCTGGTCGCCGAGGTGCCACTTGCCGATGCAGGCGGTGGCGTAGCCGGCGTCCTTGAGGACCTCGGCGAGGGTCACTTCGTCCGGGTGCAGGCCGAGCGCGGCGGCGGGGAAGAGCACGTGGGGAAGAGGGAGCGCGCGCTTCGGGTAGCAGCCGGTCAGCAGCGCGGTGCGCGACGGCGTGCAGACCGGCGCGGCGTAGTGGCTGGTCAGCTTGCGGCCTTCCTTCGCCATCCGGTCGAGGTTCGGCGTGCGGTTGTTCGAGCCGTAGGGCCCGATGTCCGCGTAGCCGAGATCGTCGATGTTGATGACGATGAAATTCGGCTTTTCGTCGGCGGCAGTTAGAGGCGCGAGCAGGGCGGCGGCGAGGAGGAGGGTTTTCATGGGCTTTCGATACGGGTGGCGGGTTTCCGGTTGTTCTTGGAATAACTCACCTTCCACAGCACCAGGCCCTGGGCCGGGGCGTTGACGCCGGCCTGGCGGCGGTCGCGGTGGAGGAGCATGGCGGTGATTTCGGAGGGCGGGAATTTCCCCTGGCCGACCTGCACCAGCGTGCCGGTGATCCCGCGGCACATTTTGTAGAGAAAGCCTTCGCCTTCGAGGAGCACGGTGATCTCGGAGCCGCGGCGGGTGACCTCGCAGCGGGTCAGGGTGCGGGTGGAATCGCCGAGCACGCCGGCGCGTTTCGCGGTGAAGGAGCGGAAGTCGTGGCGGCCGACGAAGAGAGCGGCGGCGGCTTTCATCGCGGTGAGGTCGAGCGGCGGCGCGACGTGCCAGGCGCGGTGGCGGAGCAGGGGATTCGCGGCGGGGTGGTTCCAGACGGTGTAGCGGTACTGCTTGGCGGTGGCGTCGAAGCGGGCGTTGAAGGTGGCGGCGGCGCGGGTGGCGGCGACCACGCGGATGTCGTCGGGCAGGCCGGAATTGATCGCCGGCGCGAGTTGGCGGACGGGCATGCGGAACTCAGCGGGCGGGATTTCGAAATGCGCGACGAGGCCCATCGCGTGGACGCCGGTGTCGGTGCGGCTGGAGCTGACGAGCTTCGGGGAGCTGGGGAAGAGCCGGGTGAGGGCGGCTTCCACGGAGTCCGCCACGCCGCGGCCGCTTTTCTGCGACTGCCAGCCGTGGTAGGCGGAGCCGTCGTAGGTCAGGGTGAGTTTGAACTTCGGCATGCGCGGGCTGATTCAAGCGGGAAGATGATGACAACGAAAGCGGCGAAACTCCGCGAGAACCAAGGCAGGGTCGGGAGCGGTTCGGAAGATCGCAAGATGGATCGGGCTCGGGTGGCACGGGAGGTGGCAGGTAAACGAGGTCACGGCAGGCAGAGACTCGCCGACTAAAGTCAGCGCTCCGCCGGACATTCTGAAATTTCGCCGATTTCGTCCCTTTCGTTGTTCCCATCCTGCTTCTCCATTTCGGGAGCGGCGGCCAAATGATGGACTGAGACTGGCAAGCGGGCGCGGAGGTCGTTAGGCTCCGCCGCAGATGACCCGCCCGCGCCACCTGCTGCCGCTGCTTTGTTGCCTGCTCCCGACCGGGCTGCGGGGCCAGGAGGCGGGCTGGGACTACCGGCTGGCGCACGGGATTTCAGGACGGCTGGCGGAGGTGGAGCGGGAGCTGGAAATGATCGCCCGGCAGTTGCCGGCGCTGCCGACGGTTCCGGTGGGCGACCAGGGGGGCACCGGTGGATTCGCCATCCTGCCGCTGCAGGAGCGACCGGAGAAAGAGGGAGGGATCGCGGTGGAGGTCCGCCTGCCGGAAGCGGGAAAGATCGACCTCGTGGCGCTGGTGCCGTCGCGCCGCTATGGCGTCGGCGGGCTGGAAGCGCAGTTCGGTATGCCGGACGAGTTCGCCGTGGAGCTGCTCGACCCGGACGGCAAGGTGCTCGCCCGGATCGCCGATGAGCGCGGGCTTTGGTCCGACCCGGTGCGGGCCGGTCACCCATTTGTTTATCCGGTCTCGCCGCCGGTGGAGGCTGCCGCGCTGCGGATCTCAGCCGGGCGCTTGCGGCTGGATTCGGATGTCTCGGAAAGCTTCGTCTATGCCTGGGCGGAGGCCTTCGTGTTCCAAGGCGAGCGCAATCTCGCGCTCGGGGCCGAGGTGACCAGCAGCGGTGGTCAGGCGCCGACCGCGCCGTGGTTGTGGAGCAACGCCTTCCTGGTCGATGGCCAGACGCCGCTGGGTCTCCCGGAGATCCCGGCGGGCGAGCATCGCAATGTCGGCTGGATTTCCGAAGGCCGGGCCAAGGCGACCGACAGCGTGTGGCTGGAGGTCGATCTCGGCGAGGAGCGCGCCTTCGACACGGTCCGGCTGTTCCCCGCCAAGCGTCCGACGTCCGACCTGCCGAGCGGCTTCGGCTTTCCGCGGCGCTTCGTCATTTCCGTGCCGGATGCCGCCGGGAAGAAGGGCGAGGAGACCGCGGTCGAGATGGGAAATCCCGGCCACAATCCGGTCGACGTCCCGCTGGGTCCCCGCCGCGGCCGCAAGGTCCGGATCGATGTCAGCGAGCTCTGGAAGGTCTATGAAGACTACCCGGCCTTCTTTGCCCTGAGTGAGATTCAGGTGCTGGAAGGCGAGGAGAAGCGCAATGCCGGCGCGGTGGTGCGCTCGCCCGATGGGATGGGCAACGTGATTGGCTCCGGCCTGCAGTACTGGAACGCCGCGAGCCTGAGCGACGGTTTCGGACCGGACGGCCGACTGGTGTCACGGCGCGAATGGCTGATGCAGCTCGACCAGCGGCTGAAGCTGGAGCAACGGCGGCACGCGCTGGAGATGGAGGCCGCGGCGATCGTCGACCGCTGGCGCCGCAGCGGCCTGTGGGCGTTCGCGCTGCTCGGCGGGGCCGGGGCGCTGGTGCTGATCGCCCTGCCGATCCGCTACCGGATGCGCGAAAAGCGCGAACTGGCCCGGGTACGCGAGCGGATCGCCGGCGACCTGCACGACGAGGTGGGCAGCAACCTCGGCAGCATCCAGATGTTCGCCGACCTCGCCGAAAGCCACGCCGGGCCGTCGAAAGAGCTGAAGCGCATCCAGCGGATCGCCGCGGAAACCGTCAGCGCCGTGCGCGACATTGTCTGGCTGCTGCGACCGCAGGGTGACCACCGGATCGGCACCGCGGAGCACCTGCGGGAGACCGGCTCGATCATGCTGGAGGCGCTCGACTGGGAATTCCACGCCAACGAGGCCGCGTGGCAGACCGAGCTGAGCGACGAAGCCAACCGACATCTTTTCCTCTACTTCCGGGAGGCCCTGCACAACGTCCTCCGCCACTCCGGGGCCGGCCGGGTGGAAATCCGGGCCGATGAGGAGGCGGGCAAGTTCCGGCTGGTCATCGCCGACGACGGCAGCGGCATCCCGGCGGAGAAAATGGAGCGTCCCTCCACCCTGCGCGCCCTGCGCCAGCGGGTCGAGGCACTCGGTGCGGAATTCAAAGTGGATAGCGGGGCGGGGAAAGGCACCCGCCTCGAACTTGCGATCCCATTGGAGAGGAAGAGGAGGAAGAATTAAGGAATTAAGGAATTGGGATCACTCACCGGGCTTGTTCTGGCTTTCTCCCACTGAGTGGCCACCGCGAATCCACATGCCACTGAAACGCAATCTCGAAGATCGAAATCCTTAATCTCCCAATCTCCCAATCTAATAAACCTACTGCTCTTCCACCGGCGTATCACGCGGCGGTTCGATCCGCCCGGCCGCGCGGTCCTGATCCAACAACAAGGCCGCAGCGTCGGTGCGCAGGTCGTGCCCGGCATCCGAGGCGATGCTTTCCAATAACTCCCGGTTCCCCGCGGCGAGGTAAAGGGCGGCCCGCCGGATTTCGACGGGTCGCGATTCGTCCAGTGCGGTCGTCAACAGCTCGCCGAGCGCCGCGGGATCGCGGGCGGCGAGTTCGGCGGCGGCATTCAGCAAGTCCTGGCCCAGTTCGGCATCCGCTTCCGCCGCCAGCGCGTCGCGCAAGCGGCCGAGCAGCGCCCCATGATCGCGCGACGGGTCGGCGGCGGCGAGTCCGGCTTCCTCGATCAATGACTCGATGCCGGGCGCGGCGTCGAGATCGGCATCGAAGACCGCTTGATCCCGCCAGCCAGCCTCGCCCGGAGCCATTTTCGGCTGGCGTGCCGGCAGGCCGGGTCCTTTCTGGCTGGATGCTCCGATGCCGGCGGCCCGCATCGAGTCGACCAGGCTGAGCGGCGGAGCGCCGGGGCTTCCGGCGGGCGGCGGGGCGTTCCGGTCCGCCACCTTGCCGGCTGCGGTTCCGGGGCGGGGAGAGCCGGGAGACCCCGAGGGTTCTCGCGACCTTTCGCCGCCGACTGCTTCCCACGAAGATGCCGCCGGGCTTTCCGGCGCGGCGGCACTTGCAGACTCATCCGGTTCCGGGGACCGCAAGAGCGACCCGCCCCAGAGCGCCAGCCCCGCCGCCAGGACGCCGGCTCCGGGGAGCCAGCGACGCAGCGGTCGGGACGGGGTTCTCACGGATCGCAGGGGATTCGGGATTCACCAAGCCGTGTCATCCACGGCAGGGCGGTCGTAGTTGAGGCCCTGGACCCGCCAGTTGTAGAATTCCCCGGTTTTCAGCCCGCCGATGGTCTTGCGGATGATGTCGCCGGTGGTCGGTGCCTTGATCTTGTAGGTCTTCACGACCGTGCTGCCCTGGCGGAGCTGCAAGGCATACGACGTGGCACCGGGCACCGCGCCGAACTCGAACACCTGCGAGGTGGAGGCGGCGGTGAAGAATTGGGAAGGCGTCAGCAGGTTGACACTTCCGGGAGGGCTGGAGACCCGTGAGAACTCGGTCCAGTCGTTCTCGAACACCGTGGCGGCCGCGACCTTCGAGGTGATGCCGCTGGCCGGCAGGTAGAGCCTGGCCGCCTTGCGCTTGAAGCCCACGCGCCAGCGGTAGTCGCCGGTCGGGAAGGGCTTCTTCACGCTGAAGATGGTCGCGTTCTTGTTCTTGAGCGTGGTCAACGAATAACGGGTCCACTCTTCGCCCACCTTGCGCTGGACTTCGATCAGCAGCGACTGGGCGTCGCCGCCCATCCCTCCCTGGCCTTCGGGCTCGAAGGTGAAGGTGGGGAAAATGCTGCCGTAGTTGCCGTGCGGTTTGCGCGAGGTCGAGGCGACGGATTCAATGATTCCCTGAAGGGCGAGCGAGACGCCGCCGGCTCCCGAAACCTGGACGAAGCCGCCGCCGCTGCCGCCGGCGATCAGGTCGTACTGGCTTTGGGCATCGATGTCGTTTCCGACCAGGAGGCAGTGGACCGCGACAGGCTTGGCGGGATTGGTCGCCAGGCCGAGCACCGAGTTGAAGCTGGTGCCGCCGGTCCAGGGCTCGGGGTCATGACCGGGGGCGTCCCCGATGAGGATGATGATGCGGCGGGCGGGGTTCTCGCGCCAGGCTCCGATGCCCTCGCCGCTGATGGACTTGCTCAGCGCGGTGTAAACGGATTCCGGCCAGTCGTTGCCGCCGGACGCGCTCAGGCTGTTGATCGCCGCCTGGGCGGCCGCCTTGTCGGTCGTGAAGGGCTGGCGGGCGTTGTAAACATAGTCGGAGGGATCGCCATAGGGGCTCTGCGGGAAATCCTTGTAGTCGGCGACGGCGACCCGGAAGTTTTTGAAGCGCGTGGAGATCGAGTCGAGCAGCGCCGACGCGTTGGCTTTCGCGTTGGCAATGTCGTCGCCCATGCTCCCGGTGCTGTCGAAAAGGAACAGCACGTCGACGATCTTGGAAGTCGTCAGGGTGTGGGTCCAGGTGTGGGTCGCGGTGCCGTCGATGGTGGTGCCCGTGCGCAAGGCGGCGTCGGCGATCAGGTAGCTGCCGAACCAGGGGTCGCGGATCGAGTGGGTCCCGGCGGTCGTGCCGTAGCAGACCATGAAGTGCCCGCCGCCGCCGGCCCAGCCGATGCGGGTGACGAAGGGCGCGCTGCGGTCGTCGATCTCGGTGGTGATCTCGGCAGCGCTCAGGGCGTTGCCGTAGCGCTGGGTTTGAACTTCATCGTCGGAGAAGTTCGTCAGGATTTCCTCGATCCCGTTGTAGCTGATGTTGATCGTCTTGAGCTTGTTCTGCCAGGTGCCGGCGGTGTTTTCCCAGACCTGGATGTTGGTGCGCGACTCGCTGCCGGTGCCCCAGAGGTAGTTCCAGGTGTCGTAGGTCGAGTTGCCGACGCCGTAGGCGGCGATCGTGGGCAGGCTCTCGGGATGACCGTAGAAATCGAGGATCATCTTCGAGGAGGCGGCCCAGCACCAGTTGTTGCCGATGGTGTTGCCGTTCGGGTCGGTGTTGAGCTGGTTGACCTGGTTGACACCCAGGGTGGCGGCGGAAGCCGGGGCGGAGAGCCAGGCGGCCGCGAGGAGGGAGCATCCCATGGCGGCGAGGCGTCCGGGAGCGGATTTGGATTTGGTGTTCATGGGGAGGTGCTTGGGTTGTGGGGTGGTGGACGGGAAAGCGAGGTCAGCCCCGCAGGGCGGTGATCGATTCGGCCGCGGGCTTGAGGGTCTTCCAGGCTTCGGGGGAAGCGGCGGCGGGCGCCCGGATGTCCAGCGGGGTGAGGTTCTCCGGGGACTGCTGGGGGATCTGGATGTAGAAGCCTTGGACCGAAGGCACCACGACCAGGACCGGCCGGAATCCCTTGTCGGCAGGCCACGCGCGGTGGACCGCATCGAGAGCCCGCGCGAGCTCGACCATGCCCAGCTTTTCTTCCGACCACTTCCCGGCCGCGTCGCGGCGGACGGTCACCAGGCAGGCCAGCTTGTCATGGGAAAGCACCGGCACCATCCAGACGCCGGTCTCTTGCAGGAGCTCGGCCGCGGTCTTCTTCGACTTGTCCTCAAGCCGGTCCTTGGGCAGCAACTTCTGCTCCACCGGGGGGCCGAAGGTGAGTTGGCTGAAATCGTCATCGGCCGCGAATCCATGCGTGGTCCGGACATCGGGCGCGTTCAGGGCGGGCACGAACTTGTCCATGGCCGCACGGGCCGCCTTGTGGATCTCGGGCGTTGGGGGCACCTCGGCGGCGGCAAGCGGGCTCATGATCGTCACGAGCAGTCCGATCCATCCGGACAGGATGACGACGAGCTTGATACATGAAGCTGGGGGCCTCTTCATTCGCTCGTAGATTGAGAAACCCGGGAGATAAGGGCAAGAATGAAAATCCTTGTTTCCCGACTCCCGGACCGGGTGCAGGCGCGCCGCCGTCCATGTCGGGCAAAGCCCGCCGGCGAACCCGTCACGGCGCGCCGGAGAGCAACCGGGCTTACGGCCACCGTTCAGAACCCGGGCTTTGCCACGGGCTGTTCTTCGGGTATCTCTTCGCGCCGTGGCAGCATCTTCCTCAACAAAAGCCGGTGAAAAACCGGTCCGACTGGTCCTGATCGAGGATCACGCCGACTTCCGCGAGTCGGTCTCGATGGTCCTGACCGAACGCGGCTACGACTGCGTCGGCGAATTCTCGACGATGGAGGACGCGCTTGAAGCCTTCCGTGGCGGGCTCACGGCGGACCTGGTGCTGTCCGACCTGGGGCTGCCGGGGATGAGCGGGATCGACGGCATCAAGAAGATCCGCGAGCTGCTGCCGCTGGTGCAGGTGCTGGTGCTGACCGCCTTCACCGACAAGGCGAAGGTCTTCGCCGCGCTGGAGGCCGGGGCCCACGGCTACCTGGTGAAAGCCGGCAGCGCGACGCGTTTGATCAGCACGCTCGAGGAGGTGCTGGCCGGTGGCACGCCGCTCGACCCGAAGATCGCCGGGATGATCCTCCAGACCTTCCGCCAGCTCAGCCCCATCCCCGGCGCGGAGACCCTCTCGGCCCGCGAGTGCGAGGTGCTCCAGCTTTCCGCCAAGGGCCTGACCCGCCAGGAAGTCGCCGACGCGCTGGGACTCAGCACCCACTCGGTGACGGAATACATCAAGCGCTGCTTCGACAAGCTCCACGTCCGCAACCTGCCGGCGGCCGTCAGCGAGGCGATCCGCCGCGGATTGCTGGATTTGTCGTGATCCGCCCGTGTCCCAAATCTTGGGGACATGACAGAAGCAGCGGTTTCGGGCATGTTCCTCTCATCCGAAGGCGATCCGTCGCCCGGGGATGAAATAAATTTCATGACGAAATTCATCGGGGCCGCATGAGTGTGCGGCCCCTTTTCGTGTCCGGATGGCGCGGCCGGCGGGTTCCGGCGGCTGTCCCAAATTTTGGGGACATGACAGGAGCGGCGGTTTCGGGCATGTTCCTCACATCCGAAGGCGATCCGTCGCCCGGGGATGAAATAAATTTCATGACGAAATTCATCGGGGCCGCGTGAGTGCGCGGCCCCTTTTCGTGTCCGGATGGCACGGCCGGGCTTCCTGATTTGTCTTGCCGCTGCGGGCGATGCGCTGGTTCGCTCGACCCGCATGGAAGCCACCCTTGCCTACGAAACGGTCGCGTCTTCCGGCCGGACGCTTGCCCTAGGGTTCGTCGCGCTGGCGCTGTTCGGCGGCGGGTTCTTTTTCATCGTGGCCATGGTCAAGGCGAGCGCCCGCCGGACCCGCGGCTGGATCATCGCGGCGATCGTCTCCGGCATCGTTTCGCTCGGCGGCCTGTTGGTGGCCACCGGGATGCTGGCCGACTGGCTGGGGGAGGCGGCCCGATCCACCAAGGCGGCCGCCGACCGGAAGAAACCGCCGGCGGCGGAACAGGAGCGCTAACGGAAGTCGTTCCCTTCCACTTCCACCTTCCGGCCGTCCAGGCTCAGCGAGGTCATCCGCCACTCGTGGGCCTGGGCCCGCAGCGGGCGCTGGATCCGCTCGACGAAGTGGCTCGCCCAGACCGAGCCGTCGGCGGCCAGGCGGAAATCGGAGAACACCACGTCGACATCCGCGCCGCGGGTCGAGTCGAGGCCGTTGAGGGAAAACTGGAAGCGCTTCAGCAGGTGGCTTTCCGGCTCGATCCACGCGATGAAGTGGTCCTCCGCCGCCGCCCCGAAGCCGGGCGCGATCCGCCCTGCCACCAGTTGGCAGCGTTTGCCGTCGATCTCCCGCTCCTCCAGCAGGCGAAGATCCCGGCCGTGCTCGGCAATCCAGGAAGGGCCGAACAGGAACACCGTGTAGGCATCCGCGACCAGGGCGGCGGAGTTCAAGACCTCCTCATCGGCCGAGGGGTTGCCGTTGTAGCTCACCGCGATCTTCCGGCCTTCCCGCCGGACTTCCTTGGTGCCGCTTGGGCCGCGATGGACCTGCACCACGGACGGGCGGCGGGGCCGGTAGGTTTCGACCGAGTCCTTGCGGAATTCCGGGTCGGTGAGCACCGGCTGCAAGCGGGTGGCGATGCCGCTCCACTCTCCGGTGTAGGCCACCTCGACGCGTTGGTAGTTCCGCCACGGATCGCCGTGAGCGCGGGCCGAGCGCAAAAGCAGCGCCTTCGCATCGCCCGCCACCGCCGGGCCCGGGTCGGCGCCCGGCCGGGGCAGGGTGGAACAGGAGGCCAGAAGGGAAATCGCGAGGAAACCGGCGAGGAGGCGCATGCCGGAAGAAGGTCCGGATCGGCGCGCGGTCAAGGGCTGCGGAAAACCACGGTCTGGCGCGCCGCCGCCATCGGGCCCCTTGCGGAGCTCATGTGCTGAAAAAACAGCAATTCAAACTTGACCCGGATCCTTCGAAATGCTGCTTTTCCAGCATGATCAAACCTTCCGTATGCCCGCGGTGGAACCGGGCCACCCTGATTTCGACCGCCGCCCTGGTGCTGCTGCTGCCTGGCTGTGAGAAATTCTGGCGGGTCCAGAAGCCGGTCACGACGAGCCCGGGTCAGCACCCGGGCATGGCCCAGCCGCCGACCGGGCCCGCGCCGCTGCCGCCGGTCCTGCCGGAGCCCGAGCCCCAACCGGAGCCGCAGCCGGAGCCGCAGCCGGAGCCGCCCAAACCAGCTCCCGGCCCGCGGCCGACCGCGATCGCGGTGCCGGGCAAGCCGGGCTTCGTCTTCAGTCCCTACAACAACAAGGTGATCGACGTGCAGGGCTTCCGCCCCGGCGCGTTGGTGGCGGATCCGACCTACCCGATGAGCGAGCGGAAGTTCTTCCGCGTCCCGTGACCGAAGCCGACCGCCCGGTCCGCCTCGCAGTCAGCCCGCGGATTTCACGGACTCCGGGTTCTCCGCATCGGCGGGCGGATGGTTCAAGCCATAATCGGCGGCCAAGTTCTCGTGGGTGTGATTGACGAAGACGGACTCGCCGAGCGGATGGTGGTCGCCTAGGACGTGCTTGATGGCGCGGCGGTAGAGATCGATCAGCCCGGAAGCCGCCTGGGCGGCGAGGATAACCGACGAGGGCGCGGCTTGATGGAGGAAGTGGGCCTCGTGCTCCACCGAGGCTTCCTCGCGCTCCATGTGGCGGAGCAGGGTCTCGACTTTCTCCAGGCGCACCAGGTCGGGTTCGCCGCGTCCGGTGGATTCCTCGAAGTTCCGCTTGAGCGCCTTTTCCTCGATCCGCAGCGCGTTGAAGCGCTTCTGCAAGTCGTTCGCGGCCGGCGGGCCGATCTCCGCGATCTCTTGTTCCAGCGCCGCGAGCTTGAGTTCCATCTCCGCGATCTTTCCGGCGAGCTTCGTGGTCAGTTCAGGATTCGTGTTCATAAGGTTTCGGGGTGGGATCGTCCACCACCCTGCACCCTAAGCGGATCGCCGGCAGTCTCCATCGGTTTTTCAAGCAGGGACCGCAGGGCGCGCCGCATCGCATCCGGAGCTTCCGCCCTTGAAGTCGCTGAAGCCGTTCAAGAAGCCGGCTTGAACCAGATGTTGCGGAAGCGCATCGGGTTCCCGTGATCCTGGAATTCGAGCTGGCTGCTGTCGTTGCGGGTGTCGATTTCCACCGCGTCCTGCACCAGCACGCCGTTGTGGGTGACGCTCAGGCGGGCCTTTTCGACGACCTTGCCGTCCTTGACCACGGCGCGGCGGATGACGATGTCGTAGCTCTGCCATTCGCCGGGCTTGCGGCTGGCGTTGGCGAGCGGCGGCTGCTTGCCGTAGAGCGCGGCGGCCTGGCCGTCGGGGTAGGTGTCGTTTTGGTAGGAATCCAGCACCTGCACTTCGGGAAAGCCGTCGAGGAAGACCCCGCTGTTGCCGCGGCCCTGGCCTTCGCCTTTCACCTCGGCGGGAGTCGCCCACTCGATGTGCAGGTGGCCGTCGCCCTTGAGCGGGACCTCGCATTTCAGCGGTCCGGTGCCGGCCACCACCTCCATGAAACCGTCCGCCAGCCGCCACTTCGCGGGCTGGCCCTTCGACTTCCAGGCGTCGAGCGAGGTGCCGTCGAAAAGGATCGTGGCGCCGGCGGGCGCGGCCACCGGCTTGCCGTCGTATTTCGGCTCCACCACCGGCGGACGCGGGCGCTCCATGCTGTGGCGCGGCCAGGTTTTCTCCCCGGCGGGCGGGGCTTGGGCGAAAGTCACGCCGATCGGGGAAAGGCAGGCGACAAGAAGGAGGAGGCAGGGGATGGGTTTCATCTCCCGGCTCTACGCGGGCGGCGGAGGACGATGTTTCAGCGCGGCGGGCGGGGCGGGCTTTCAGAAAGCAGGGAGCCGCGCCCGCGGATTCCCACAAGGCCGGCCAAACATCCGGAACGCACCACGAAGGTGAGGAAAGATCCGCGGGAAGGCCCGACTTTAGGCCGGCTGAAGCCAGCCCCTCCGTCCATGGTGCCGAGCGACGCGGCCCAGAGCCGGCGATGACAGGCGGCGCGCAAAGGCTGGCATCTTGAGGAGAGTTCACGATACTGCGTCCGGATGTTCGTTCGCCCGGGACTTGGCATCCGGCGAAAACTGAAATATCACGTCACCTCACCTCGTTTTACCGCCCCGATCATGCAGAATCCTATCCGCGTCCTCTGCGTCGGAGCCGGCCACATGGGCCGCTCCCACGCCCTTGCCTACCACCGTATTCCCGGTTTTGAAATCTGCGGGATCGTGACCCGTTCACCGGAAGGCCGCGGGAAACTGAATGCCGAACTCGGCGGCGGCTATGCGGAGTTCGCCGATTATTATGAAGCCCTGGCGGCCACGAAGCCGGACGCGGTGAGCATTTCGACCTACCCCGACACCCACGGCCCGTATGCCGAGGCCGCCTTCGACGCCGGCTGCCATGTCTTCATCGAAAAGCCGCTCGCCGAGAACGTCGCCGCCGCGGAAAGCATCGTCGCCAAGGCCAAGGCCAGCGGGAAGAAACTCGTGATCGGCTACATTCTCCGCCACCACCCGAGCTGGATCAAATTCATCGAGATGGCCCAGACCCTCGGCAAGCCGCTGGTCATGCGGATGAACCTCAATCAGCAGTCCTTCGGCGACAACTGGCGGATCCACAAGAACCTGATGGCATCCATCTCGCCGATCGTCGACTGCGGCGTCCACTACGTCGATGTCATGTGCCAGATGACCCGCTCGAAGCCGGTCCGCGTGTCGGGCATCGGTGCTCGGCTCAGCGACGAGCTGCCGGAGGGCAAGATCAACTACGGCGCGCTCCAGGTGACCTTCGAGGACGGCTCGGTCGGCTGGTACGAAGCCGGCTGGGGCCCGATGATGAGCGAGGTCGCCTTCTTCGTGAAAGACGTCGTTGGTCCGAAAGGCTGCGTCTCCATCGTTGCCGACAAGGCCGCCGCGGAAGGCCAGAGCTCGAACGTCGACGCCCACACCCAGACCCAGTCGCTCAAGCTCCACCACTCGCAGCTCGACGCGAACGGCAACTTCACCAAGCCCGACGAACGGATCGCCCTCCACGACGAGCCCGACCACGACGGCCTCTGCCACCGCGAGCAGGAGTATTTCCTCAAGGCCATCCTCGAGGACACCGATCTGACCGACCACATGGACGACGCCATCGCCTCCATGCGCATCGTCGCCGCCGCCGCCGAAAGCTTCCGCACCGGAAAAACCATCGACCTGTAATCCGCGGAGAGTCGAACCGCCAAGACGCCAAGGTCGCCAAGTTGGAAACCGATGTTGTCTTGAATTCGATCCTCCCTTTCCGATCCACCGCTTGAAAAACTTGGCGCTCTTGGCGTCTTGGCGGTGAAATCCTCCGAATCCACCCGTAAACTCCCGCTTCATGAAATCCACCGTCCTTCTCACCTGCCTCATCCCCCTTGCCGCCCAGGCCGAACTCACGCCCGTCCCGCTGTTCAATGGCAAGGACCTCACCGGTTGGAAAGGCGCCGGCTACGTCGTCGCGGACGGTGCCATCACCTGCACCCCGCAGGGCAGCAACCTCGTCACCGAAGGCATCTATTCGAACTACGCCTTCGACTTCGAGTTCAAGCTCCCGCCCGGCGGCAACAACGGCATCGGCATCCACTACCCCGGCAGCGGCGACGCCGCCTACACCGGCATGGAAGTCCAGGTGCTCGACGACACCTCGGACAAGTACAAGGACCTCAAACCCTATCAGTTCCACGGCTCGATCTACACCATGGTCCCCTCCAAGAAGGCCCCGCTCAAGCCGGTCGGCGAGTGGAACAGCGAGCGCATCCTGGTCAACGGCGACGACATCCAGGTGACGGTCAACGGCACCGTCATCACCGAGGCCAAGCTCAGCGAGCTCAACGCGAAATTCCCCAAGCACGAGGGCGCCAAGCGCCGCGCCGGGCACATCGGTTTCTGCGGCCACGGCGACGCGGTCTCTTTCCGCAACATCAAGATCACCGAGTTCCCTCCCGCCGCGAACGAGGAAGCCGCGAAGCAAGGCGGCTTCACCAAGATCTTCGACGGCAGCACGCTGACCGGCTGGGAACACCAGCCCGCCGATCTCGAAAGCTGGAAGCCGGTCAACGGCATTCTCAAGTACAACGGCAAGGCCAAGGACCTCTGGTCGGTCAAGGAATACGGCGACATGACCCTGGTCTTCGACTGGCGCTGGGCGGCACCCGGCCCGCTGATGAAGCGCCCGGTGATCGGCTTCGACGGCAAGGAGACCGGCGAGCAGGTCGAAGTGCAGGAACTCGACAGCGGCATCTATCTCCGTGGTAACTCGAAAAGCCAGGTCAACCTGTGGAACTGGCCCTGCGGCTCCGGTGAAGTGTACGGCTACCGCACCGACAAGTCGCAATCCGCCGCGGTCATCGCCGGCGTCACCCCGAAGCTCAAGGCCGACAAGCCCGTCGGCGAATGGAACCGCACCATGATCACCATGAAGGGCGATCTCCTCACCGTCACCATCAACGGCCAGACCGTCATCGAGAACGCCCAACTCCCCGGCGTCGCCGCCAAAGGCAAGATCGCCCTCCAGCACCACGGCAGCCACATCGACTTCGCCAACATTTGGATCAAGGAACTCTGATCCATCCGGATCTCCGGCACGACTCAAACGGCGGCCACCCTGCATGGGGTGGCCGCTTTTCTTTCACACCCTCAGCACCCCGCGGAACGCCCTGGCACCGTAGTAAGACTGCGCGCCGTTGTGGTAGATGAAGACATGCCCGAAGCGGCGGTCACCGAACAGCGCGCCGCCGAGCTTGCGGATGTCCGGCGGGGTTTTCACCCAACTCGACGTCTTCAAGTCGAACTCCCCGAGCTGCTGCAAGCCACGGTATTCCTCCCCGGTCAGCATCTCGATGCCCATCGCCGCCGCCATGTCCATCGCGGTGTCCTTCGGCCGGTGCTCCTTGCGCGATTCCCAGCCCTCGCGGTCGTAGCACACGCTGACACGGCCTTTCGGCGTTTCCGGCGAGCAGTCGGTGAAGAGAAACCCGCCGGTCCCCGGGTCCCGGCCCGTCACATCCGGCTCGCCGCCCGTGGCTTCCATCTCCCGCAGCGACCATAGCTTCTCCGGCCGCTCCTCCAGCCGCGCCTGCACCGCGTCCCAGTCGAGACCCTCGTGGCGCTTCGCATGCTTCTCAAAGCGGGCCTTCAAGGTGGCAAGCAAGGACGCACCTTCCGCCGCTGACAGTTTCTTCCCGGTCTTGGAGCCTTTCATGGGGGTCGTGTGCTGTCGCGCCGCCGGATTCATTCGGCCGCGGCGGGCTTCCCGCACTCCACCATCTCGCCCCTCCCGGATCCAATCAGAAAGTGGGTCGCCGGCCCGTCGTCTGCAGCCCTCCGAACAGGCAGAAAGTTCTCACGCTGCCCGAAGTCCGCTTCACCCCGGCAGATCGTCTCCGCAAGCCGACCTGATGATAAATCGCGGAACTACGGGCTTTTCCGCAGGTAAACCACGGATTTGTTAGTCTTTTTTCCTCGTCGATGATCCGGAGAGGTATTAGATTGCGATTCTCCATTTGCACCCTTTGCGCTTCCGGTTGCTCCCCCCGCCGCGAGCCGTGCATGGATTTTTGAAGCGCGCCGGACTGCCTCCGCGCAACGGCCGCAGTTCTTATCACATCGTACTTCACCCATTCCCAAGCTCATGTCGCCGCTTCGAGCTCTCTTCGCCCTTGTTGCCTTCAGCCCGGCCGCGTTCGCCGTGGTCTCGCCCGATGACGTTTACCAGGAGTCCGGCGGGATCGTCGTGATGGAGGCGGAACGGACCCCTTCGTCCCTCGGCACCGGCAGCGACCGGTGGGAAATCCACACGCCCGGCGAGACGAACTATGTCGACGGCGCGGCCAACGAAGCCCACATCGAATTCCAGGGCAACGGCTCCAACGGCGGCGACCCGAAAACCCCGCTGACCTACAAGTTCAAGATCCTTCAGGGCGGCTACTACCACCTCCACCTGCGCGCCCGCGCCCGCCTCGACGGGGCGGAGCCCGACAAGAACAACGACTGCTACGTCAAGGTGGGGGGCGCGTCCTTCGGGACCGGACCCAATCCCGGGAACGACCACATGGACGACGCCACGCTGGCGCTGTTGACCAGCAATACCAAGATGTACGGAGGCTCCGCAACCACCTGGGGATGGGCCAATCTCCTCGATGCCGGCGGCAACACCAACAAGCGCTATCCCATCTACAACTTCACGGCAGGCAGCACCTACACGCTGACGATTTCCGGTCGCTCCATCAAATACAACATCGACCGCATCGTCTTCCGCCACACCACGGTCGCCGAGAGCACCGCGAAATCCGCCAGCCTGGCGGAATCCTCCACGGGATCCGCCGTCGCGAACGCGGGCAGCGACAAGTCGCTCATCCTGCCGGTCAACTCCGTCGTCCTCAACGGCTCCGCCACCACCGGCACCGGCACGATCTCCGGCTACGCCTGGACCCAGGTCTCCGGCCCGTCCACCGCCACCCTGTCCGGGGCCAACTCCGCAAACCTGACCGCCTCCGCCCTGATCCAGGGCAGCTACGTTTTCCGGCTGACGGTCACCGACAGCAGCGGCCAGAGCGCCACCGACGACGCGACCGTCAGCGTCGCCGCGACCGGTGGCAGTCCGGTGGCCAATGCCGGCACCGACAAGTCGATCACGCTGCCAACCTCGTCGGTCGTTCTCAACGGCTCCGGCACCGACCCCGGCGGCTCGATCTCCAGCTACGCCTGGTCGCAGCTTTCCGGCCCCTCCACCGCCACCCTGTCCGGCACCGCCACCGCGAATCTCACCGCCTCCGCCCTCATCCAGGGCGCCTACATTTTCCGCCTCACCGTCACCGATAACAGCGGCCTCACCGCCACCGACGACGCCATCGTCAACGTCGCCGCCGCCTCCGCCAGCGGCCAATCCGTCGCCACCCTGATGCTGGTCAATGCCGATACGGACACCGACATCGGCCCCATGACCAGCGGCATGACCATCGACTTCGCCGTCACCGGGGCCAACCTCAACATCCGCGCCGACACCTCGCCGGTCTCCGTCGGCTCGGTCCGCTTCAGCTACGACGCGAACGCGAACTACATGACCCAGAGCGGCGCGCCTTACACCATCGGCGGCGACGCGCTCACCGATTACTTCCCCTGGACCCCGTCCCCCGGCACCCACACCCTGACCGCCACGCCCTTCACCCTGTCGAACGGCAACGGCACCGCGGGTGCCCCGCTGACGGTCGTCTTCACGGTCATCAACAGCCAGATCACCGGCAACCCCGTGGCCAACGCCGGGACCGACAAGTCGATCGCGCTGCCGGCTTCCTCGGTGGTCTTGAATGGCTCAGGCACCGACACCGGCGGCTCGATCACCGGCTACGCCTGGACCCAGGTGTCCGGGCCGTCCACCGCCTCTCTTTCCGGAGCCGCCAGCGCGAACCTCACCGCCTCCGCGCTCGTCCAGGGCACCTACACCTTCCGCCTCACCGTCACCGACAACAGCGGCCTGACCGCCAGCGACGAGGCCGCCGTCTTCGTCCTCCCCGCCACCGGCGGCTCCGGCATCGTCTCCGGCGAGCTCAAGAAATGGCACAAGGTCACCCTCAGCTTCACCGGTCCCTCGACCGGCGAGACCGCCACGCCGAACCCCTTCACCGACTACCGCCTCAACGTCACCTTCACCCACCCGGCCACCGGGAAATCCTACGTCGTCCCCGGCTACTTCGCCGCCGATGGCAACGCCGCCAACACCTCCGCCAACACCGGCAACGTCTGGCGCGTCCATTTCGCCCCCGACGAGACCGGCGCCTGGACCTACACCGCCGCCTTCCGCTCCGGCACCAATATCGCCACCTCCACCTCCGCCGGCAGCACCGCCGGGTTCTTCGATGGCGACGCGGGGAACTTCACCATCGCCGCCACCGACAAGACCGGCCGCGACTTCCGCGGCAAGGGCCGCCTCCAATACGTCGGCAGGCACCACCTCCGCTTCGCCGAGACCGGCGAGTATTTCATGAAAGCCGGCGTCGACGCGCCCGAGAACCTGCTCGCCTACGCCGACTTCGACGGCGATTTCAAAACCGACGGCCAGGGCGACACCTACATCAAGTCCTGGACGCCCCACGTCGCCGACTGGCAGAGCGGCGACCCGGTCTGGCAAGGCACCAAGGGCAAGGGCCTCATCGGCGCCATCAACTACCTTGCTTCGGAAGGCCTCAACTCCGTCTCCTTCCTCACCATGAACATCAACGGGGACGACAAGAACGTCTTCCCCTACACCAGCTACGGCGAGCGCAGCAGGCTCGACGTCTCCCGGCTCGCCCAGTGGGAAACCGTCTTCGAGCACGGCACGAGGAAAGGCCTCTACCTCCACTTCAAAACCCAGGAAACCGAGAACCAGAACCTCCTCGACGGCGGCGACCTCGGCAACCAGCGCAAGCTCTACTACCGCGAACTCATCGCCCGCTTCGGCCACCACCCCGCCCTCAACTGGAACCTCGGCGAGGAATGCACCGCCACCTATTCCCGCAAGCAGGCCTGGTCGAACTACTTCTACGACACCGACCCCTACCGCCACCACCTGGTCATCCACAACGGGTCGAACCACTACGACATGCTCGGCAACGGCTCGAAGCTCACCGGCTTCTCGCTCCAGCTCAACGCCTCGGACTTCACCGATATGTTCGTGATGACCAAGGACTACATCGACCGCTCCGAGGACGCCGACCGCCCCTGGGTCGTCGCCTGCGACGAGCCCGGCGACTCCCGCCTCTCCCTCCGCACCGACTCCGACCCCGGCACCAGCCACACCGACGCCCGCAAGAACGCGCTCTGGGGCAACATCATGGCCGGCGGGGCAGGGGTGGAGTGGTACTTCGGCTACGATACCGCCCACTCGGACCTCACCTGCCAGGACTTCCGCAGCCGGGATTCCTTCTGGGACGTCTGCCGCCACGCCCTCCAGTTCCTCGATGCCGAGGACGTGCCTTTCGAAAACATGCGCAACCAGAACTCCCTGGTCAGCGGATTCGGCAACAACGCCAACCGCTGCCTCGCGAAAACCGGCGACACCTACCTCGTCCAGCTCCACTCCGGCGGCACCCACACCCTCAATCTTTCCGGCACCAGCGGCGGGTTCACCGTGAAATGGTTCAACCCCCGCACCGGCGCCACCGTCACCCGCCCCTCCGTCACCGGCGGCGGCAGCGTCTCCCTCGGCAGCCCGCCCGACACCACCACCCAGGACTGGATCGTCCTCCTCCGCACCGATTCCGGCGGCGGCGCCACCAACACCGCCCCGGTCGTCAGCGCCGGGCCCGACAAAACCGCTTTCCTCTCCGCGGCCTCCGTCCAGGTCCCGCTCACCGGCACCGTCACCGACGACGGCCTGCCCGACGCCCTCTCGCTGACCCGGAACTGGTCCTTCGTCTCCGGCCCCGCCGCCGTCACTTTCACCACGACCAATACCGCCTCCACCACCGCCTCCTTCACCGCCCTCGGCACCTACACCCTCCGCTTCACCTCCTCGGACACCCAGTTCACCGTGTCCGACGACGTGCAGGTCACCGTGGCCGCCCCGGCCGGCGGCGGCAATGCCCCGCCCGTCTTCGCCGGCTTCTCCGCGTCGATCGCGATCAACGAGTCGATCTTCCTCTCGCCCACCTTCCTGCTCATCAGCTCCTACGATCCCGACGGTGATCCGGTCACGCTCGTCATCGGCGACGGCACCTCCGCCGCCGGCGGCACGGTGACCATGACCGCCGGGCTTCTGACCTACACCCCGGTCATCGACTTCAACGGCCCCGACACCTTCCCGCTCACCGTCCAGGACGGCCGTGGCGGCTTCACCACCGCCAATCTCCAGATCCAGGTGGGCCCCGTCACCGGCGACGGAATCACCGGAAAACCCACGCCCACCCTCGAACGCCTCGCCGGCAACCAGAACCGGATCCGCTTCACCGGGACCCCGGGCTTCGGCTACACCTTCCAGCGGTCCATCGACCTCGTTAACTGGACCAATTTGGAATCCTTAACTGCCGACGAGGCGGGGGTCGTGGAACACACCGACCCGAATCCGCCCGCGGGCAAGGTCTTCTACCGCCTCTCAACTCCCTGATTCTCAAAAAACAAACGACCCGATTGCCCTCGGAGTCGCGATTTTTTTGATCTATCCCGCGGCCCCCGGCCTTGTTGTTAAAATGCGACTTGCCAACAGGTTGATGGGACGCTATCGCTCCTCCGCTGCTTTTTTGATCTTATGAAAGTTCTTCTCCCCTCACTTCTCGCCCTCGCAGCCATGAGCGGCATCGCCTCGGCGACCGTCGTGAACATCGATTTCGGGACCACCGGAGGGTTCACAGGATTGGCTGGTGCGCCGGATCCTGCGGGCTCTGGAGCCGTTTGGAACACGCTGACCACCGTCGCTGGCTCCGGCGTCGCGACTAGCGCGTTCCTGAACGATTCGACGGGTGGTTCCACCTCAGTCGGTTTCCAAGTGTCGGCAACAAGCTTGGCGAATGAGAACCAATCCGGTGGCAACGGTGAGCTTTCCGGAACAAACTTGGCTTTGATGCGCGACTACTTGCGGATTTCGTCCGGCTCGGGGACTACGGTCGTTCAAGCCACTGGAAAGTTCACGGGATTGGTCGTCGGAAGCAGCTACGAACTCTACTTTTACGGACAGGGCCAGTTTATGGAACCCACCACGGGAACAAACCGAGGCCAGAACAGTCTTTTCACGGTGGGAGGAATTTCCAAGCAGACGGGATGGGACGGCACCATTGGCGGTGACGGGTTCTTCACCGAAAGTGTGTCGAATAGTCAGCAGGGCGAGTTTGTGAAGTTCTCGGCAGTTGCGGACATCAACGGAGAGATCAGCTTCCTGTGGGCGAACGTGGTGTCGACCGGCAGCAGCCCGAACGTGTCGCAGGATTACGCGCCTAGTAGCTCTGTAGCCGTCGGTAGTCAGTTTGCCGCGCTGAATGGGGTCCAGTTGATCGTGGTCCCCGAACCATCGACCTTCCTTCTAAGTGCAGTAGGAGTATTCGGTCTCTTGTTCCGCCGCCGCCGCTGATCCCGATTTCCCGCAATCGATTTTCCAAGGCCTTCCGGTGTCCCCGGGAGGCCTTTTTTGCGCCCGGATGGCTCGGACTCACTCCCCTCACCTCTCCGCGATGGCGTAGGTATCCTTCCCTTCAGGAAAAGCTTATAAATCAAGGTCCGGCCCACCGGCGTCGCCACCCGCCCTTGGAACATGTTCCCCCTTCTCCGATACCTTCTCCTCATCATCTGCATGACAGGCCTCGCCCGGGCGGCTGTCATCAACGTCGACTTCAATCACGCCGCCCTCCCGGCCACCCAGACCGGCAGCGCCGCCGCTCCGGACGAGCAGGGGACCTCCGCCCTCTGGAACTCCATCGCCCGGCAGGCCCGCGAGGATACGGTCACTTCGGGCTACCTGCTCGATTCCGCCGGCAATCTCACTTCCGTCGCCCTTTCGCTCGGGATCAACGGTAGCCATTCCAAGTCCACGGGCGACCAGGAACGGGGCGGAAACTCGTCCGCGCTGATGTCCGACTACGCCTTCCTCTCCTCCGGCAGCAACCAGCTCGTCCATCAGGAATCCGGCCTCCTCAGCGGCCTCGTAGCTTCGGGTTCCTACGACCTCTATTTTTACGGCCAGGGCGACAAGTTCACCGGAAACGTCTTCCGCGGCCAGAACACCCTCTTCACCCTCGGCGGCGAATCCAAACAAACCTCCTGGGACGGCGTCTCCGGCGGCAACGGACTCATGGTGGAAGGCGTCGAATACGTCCGCTTCACCGCCGTCGCCGACCAGGATGGCGAGATCGCCTTCACCTGGGCCAATGTCGTCGCCGGCCCCGGCGGCAACGTCGACATCGACCTCGACGGCTCCTCCACGATGTTCGCCGCCTTCAACGGCATGCAGATCGTCGAACTCGCCGCCGATGCCGTGCCCGAGCCCTCGGCCGCCCTCCTCGCCGGCCTCGCCCTCTTCCTCCTCCGCCGCCGCCGCGCCGCCTGAGAACGAGGCTGCGGCATCTTGCCGCAAGCCCCCCTATCCCGATAGGGCCGGATCGCCAGGCCCACCACCAATCTTGGTAGGGCCGGACCGCCGGGCCCACCACTGTCCAGCGACAATTAGAAATCCCCTCGACGACAATTAGAATGACCCACCGGTGATCCGCGCGCTCCTTGGCGGAGGGAGGGGCCGGGGCCGGCGGAGCCGGACCGGGACCCGACCGGAGCCAA
>JBIPNO010000084.1:0-21798 GCA_044372775.1 Haloferula sp. | reverse complement strand
CATCGCCCGGATCCGCGGAAAGCCCCGACCAAAGCTGTCCAACCCGCCCAAGAAGTGTAACCCTCACCCGCAAGAGTGTTACCCATGTTCTGACCCAGAAGTGTTACCGATGTTCTGACCGCGCCCCTTGGGGCCGCGCCCATCTACCATCTGCCATCTGCCATCTGCCATCTGCCATCTGCCATCTGGTCCTTCGGCTTTCATGGTGCGGGCCGTGGGGCCGGTTGAGTGGCCATCCCTTCCGCCGCCTGCTTCGCGCGGACCGGGTGGAGGTTCGGGTTCAAGCTCAGCGCGCGGTGGAAGTGCCTCCGCGCGGCGTCCTGATGCCCGAGTGCGAGTTCGATCATCCCGGCATGGAACAGGATCTCCGCGTCGGGCGTCTTCCATTTCATCGCGCGGCGGATCATCGTCCGCGCTTCTTCGGGCTTGCCGGCCTTGAGCAGGCACCAGGCGAGGGTGTCGGTGGTGCCGACGTTCTTGTAGGTCTCGTAAGCCGCGCGGGCTTCCTTGAGCGCGAGCTCCGGTTCGCGGTCGTGGTCGGCGAGGAAACGGGCGAGCTGCGCGTTGCCTTCGCCATGGGAATGGACGTTGCCGTCGTGGGAGTGCGCCTTGTGGTAAGCGAGCACTCGTTCGAACTGCTGCTTGGCTTTCTCCTTCTCGCCGGTGAACTGATAGAGATCCACCAGGCCCGCGAGCGCCTCGTGATTCGGTGTGATGGAGGCGGATTTTTCGTAAAACCCGATCGCCTTCGGGTAGTCCTGCTTCGCCATGAAGATCCGGCCTGCGATCGCGAGGATGCGCGGGTTCTCCGGCGCGGCTTCGAGGGCTTTCGTGACGAGTTGCTCCGCCGGCAACATCGCTCCGGATTGAAAATCCATCTGGGCCAGTTCGGCGCGGCACCAGGCGGCGTTTTCGGGGTAGGGGCCGCCGGCATCGATCGCCTGCTGCATCATCGCGCGGCCCTGGGTGGCGCGGCCGGTGATCCACAGGAGGTGGCCCATCCGGCTGAGCGTCGAAAGATCGGATCGGGTCTGAAGCGCGGCCTGGCAGTGCTCGTAGGCTTCTTCGTAGTTGCCCATTTCGATCGCACCGTCGGCGATGAGGGCGTGGGCTTCCACCTGATGCGGATTCGCGGCGAGGGCCTTCTCGGCCCACTCGCGGCCGGCAGGGAAGTCATGCTCGGAATTCTTGACCCAGGCCATGCCGACCAGCCCGCCGATGTCCTCCGGATCGAGGGCGAGCGCTTTCCCATACGCGGCGGCGGCTTCGGTGAAATCATGCGACACGCGGTCGCGGGCCCGCTGCATCAGGGCATCGCCCAGCCGCACCCAGGTGCTGGCACCGGCGGCCTTGAGGTTGGCGAGTAGCTTCAGGCGATCCAATTCGGGGTCGGTGGAGACCTTCTTCTCCGGAGCCTCGGTTTTGTGATCGTGTTGCTCGTGCGCCTGAGTGGCTGTTAGAGCGAGGAGGAGGAAGAGAGCGGGAAGTTTCATGGTGGTGAAGAAGGAGAAAAAGAGCCGGCGACACTCCGGGGGAAGCATCGCCGGCCTGCGTTAACCGAAGACGATTTTCAAGGCGACTGGCGCTGATCGACGGCCGAGCCAGCGTGCGGCGTGGCGAGGTAGGGGAACACCTGATTGTAGATCGCGTCGTTCGCATCGACATTGTCGCCGACCGTGGTGATGGCGCTGTAGCTCGGGCCGCTGGCGACCGCGGAGAGCGCGATGTCCACGACGTCGTCGCCGATGCGGCGGCCGTTCGGCCAGCCGGCGGTATCGCCGCCGATCAAGCTGAGGCGGTTGAACCCGACCTGGCCGGGCAGCTTCACGGGGCCGGTGGTGGTGTCCACGCGGATGACGTCGGGCAGGAAGATCGCCGCGAGGTCGGTGCGTCCGGTGGTGGCCAGCGGACCGTCCGACGCCGGTGCGGGCACCGAGCAGCGGGGCCTGATAGGCGACCGGCTCCAGCTCGGTGAGCGGGATCTGCACGGCGAAGGTCAGCACGTTGAAGCCCTTGAAGCCGTCCACGCCGCTGCCGTCTTGGCCGAGGCCGTCGGTTCCGTCGCCGTCGTTGTTGACGATCCGCGGGTCGAGGAAATCGAAGATGCCCGGGGTGTCGGCATAAAAGCCGTCCTCGCGCGGACCGGCCCAGGCGACGATGCCGTTGTCCACCGGGGAGATCGCCTGTTTGGTCAGGCTATCCAGTCCCGCGAAGTCCACCGCGCCGGAGACCGCCTTGCCGTCCGGACCGTTGTAGGCCGGGGTGGTGCGGGCGCCGACGTTCGGCGGGGCGACCGGCAGGGCCTTTGCCATGAAGACTTCGCGCAACCTGGCATTGCGTCCCTTGCCGCTGACTTTGCTGGCGGTGATGTCGTAGGTCTGGGTGAAGTTCTGCTGGGCGTCGCCGATGGTGACGATCGGTCCGACACCCGTGCCGCGGCCGTAGGAAAGGATGGTGTCCGGGTTTTTCACATCGGTGATCGACGAGAACTCGAAGTCGAACTGCTGGGTGAGCTTGCCGGTGACCGGATCGGTGAGGTGGATGCTGTAAACGGCATCGTCCGCGAAGCGCTCGTAGATCACGCCGTCGCCCGGATCCGAGAAGGGTCGGACGGAGACGAGGACGTTGAGCACGTGCACCGAGGGGTCGTTGTATTTCGTGCCGACGAAGGTGTAGACGTCGGTCAGGTTGGCCTGCGGGTCCTGCTTGATGAGCGGGGCGTCGCTGTGGCTGGAGGCGACGACCGTGATCGGGCAGACGAATGCCGCGCAAAAGAGCGGCGCGATGCGCCACAGGGTG
Organism: Haloferula sp.; assembly: GCA_044372775.1. Lineage (GTDB taxonomy): Bacteria > Verrucomicrobiota > Verrucomicrobiia > Verrucomicrobiales > Akkermansiaceae > Haloferula. The sequence continues at coordinate 18,999 of JBIPNO010000084.1, read as the reverse complement.
AGGCGGCGGGGGGCGGTTGCATTGAATTTCATACGATGGAGGAATGCGGGTTAGGTGTGAGTCGGATCGATATGACCCTTTCACGAGCTGCATCCATGGTCCCGATCCTCCTGGCCGTCGAAGAATGCCCGGTATCGAAATCGAATGGGGGTATCGCCCGCTCCGTGACGGAAAGGCCACGCCGTGAGTTCCGCGGTTCAACCGGGATCCGTCCCACGGTTGTTGACGGCTTCGTCCGGAGTCGCCGCGCGGTACTCGATGGTCCCGTCGGGTAAGCCTATCGTGCGCCGTGGAGCGGGCAGCGGTGTTGGATGGCGTCGGGCGGCCTGCCCCCGGTCCCGAGCCATGCCGGTGCCTGAAGACCGGCCGCGGCGCGACGGTCGGCGAGCTCGAGCGCCGGCCCGTCCTGCTGGACCAGGGCGAGCGAAGCGCCGCCGGGAAACTTATGCTCCCAAGTCCCGGGCAGCTTGCCGGATTTCAAGCGGTAAGCTTCCAGGCGCAGGGCCGACAAGGTGGTGATCCGCCGCCACTGGACCCGCCGGTGGTTCTCGCAGAAGGCGAGGATGAATGACGCCTCTTCCGGGGATGCGGAGACGGCTTCCTCCAGCTTTTCCGGTAGCTCGCCGACCTTCCGCGACTTCTTCCAATGCCGGGCCAGCGCGACGGTTGCGGGAGTGCCGGTCAGGGAGAAGCCGTTCTCCGACAAGCGTCGTACTTCGGGATAGACCCTCCGCCAGAAGCGGGCGTCCGGCATGTCCGCCGGGCCTTCGCCACCGTCTGTCTCTTCCTTGCCGGTGAGCCGCTGCATCCGCTCCATCTGCGCCGCCCCCCAGCCGCCGACCAGCAGCAGGTTCTCCACCTCGGGCAGCGGGGCCTTGTTGAGGGCGTTCACGCGGGCTTCGATCCGTTGCAAGGTCACCGCGTCGATCCTGCCGGTGGCGGACAGCTTTTCCACTTCCGCCAAGGTGCGGAGCTGGGCGTCCCAGAGCAGCTCGCGATGGGCCAGGGTGAGCGCCGGTTCCATCGCACCAATCCCATACAGCAGCAGTTCCGCCCGCTTGGTGGCCTCGGGCAGACGGCCATCGCGGATCGCCGATTCCAGCTTGCCGCAGAGGATTTCCAGCCAGACGGAAAGCACCGCTGGCTCGATGAGGTCGGCACGATGGACGACGTGCGCCGCCGTCCAGTCGATCTTGTCGAGTGGGGCCCCGATCTGGGAGACCGCCTTCGCCGCGAGGGCCGCGCGCTGGTCCGCGGGTGGCAGATGGTTCCCCGCCGCGGTGCGGGTCGAGGCGATCAGAACGTTGATCGCCCCGTTCTGGACCTCGGTGATCGTGCGCGTTTGCTTCGGAAAGTCCTCCTTGAAAGCGGTGCTGTCGGCTTCATACCGGCCGATGCTGCCAAGCCCGCCGAAGAAGATCAACGCGACCATGCCGATCACCGCGAGGATCGGCAGGCCGCAGAAGGCCCAGTAGAGACCGCCGCCGCAGACCCGCGTCATGAAGCCGGGGCGCTTGCGCAGGACCTCGGCCAGCAGCACGTCAATCTGGCGCTGCCAGTCGCTGCTGCGGAGGAAGGCCTCGTTCTCCTCGGCGCGGATGCCGCGGAAGATCCGCCGCAGGGCTTCGTCCTCGTCGTTGATCGATCCCGCCCAACCGAGCCGCCGCCCGCCGCGGACCACCTTGATCATCTTGATGTCCCAGATCAGGCCCGCGAACATGCCGATCGCGATCACCCGGATGGCCCGTGAGCGGAGGAGAAACGAGGCGAGCAGGGTGGAGATGGCGGAAACCGCGGTGAACAGCGGGCGCAGCAGCGGGAGGTCGCGGAACACCAGCAGGTCGACGATCTTGCCGCCGTCGAGCGGCAGGAAGGGCAGCAGGTGGAAGGCGTTCAGCACCACGGCGAGGCCACCGAGATCGAGCAGCCAGAGCGGCATCTGCGGCAGGAAGAAGCCGGCTGTTAGAATCCCGAGTCCTGCCATCAATCCGGGCACCGGTCCGGCGAGGATGACGAAGATCTGCTGCCAGGGCGTCGCGTGGAGCTTCCGCCCGCGGTCGACCGGTCCGATGAAGGGCATGAAGAAGCGGCCCATCCCGCGATAGCCGAAGATCTTCATCGCAAGCCAGTGGCCGAACTCGTGGACGGCGATGATTCCCAGCAGCATCCCGACCGTCGCCGCGGGGGCCTCGCGGCCGAAAATGAGGGTGAAGACGATGAGCGTGGCGGCCAGCACCATCAGGCGGAAGAACAGGTGCTTGCCGCCCGGCGGCTGATCGGCGTGCTGGCGGTAGCGCATCAGGTCGCGCTCGACGAGTTGCTCCGGCGAGAGGGTCGTCGATCCGCCGAGCGGGGCGATGTCCTCTTCGCCCGGTGTGGTGTCGCGGGCGGCGCTGGCGACGTCCTTGCGGCGGGCGGAGGGGTGGGCGCTGCCGGTGAAGAGTGCCGCGAAATCGCGCAAGGCGAGCCACGGCAGGCGGGAAAGAGCCGGACGGAGGGCATCCGGGCCGCACTCGGCGTAGTCGCCGGACGCGCGCAGGGCGTCGAAGAGCGCGCGGTCTTCCGCGGCCAGGCGGGCGGGGAGTTCGATCACCTGGGGCAGCACCGCCAGCGCCCCGTTCGCCTCGGCGGCGACACGGGATCGATGCTCCAGCACCTGCTGCTCCAGGGTTTCAAAGCGGTGCTGGGCGAGGCTCCAGTGGGCCGGTGGATGGCGGGTGATCCGGCGGTCGACGGTCACCAGGACCCGGCCGTCGCTGAGAAAGGTCACGAGCCGCAGGGTGAAGGACGGCTTGCCGCCGCCGGAGGGCATCGTGCCGGTGAAGACCGCGGTCGCGCGGTCCTTGGCGCTGGTGAGCAGCCAGTGGATCGACGCGGGTTCCGCGTTCTCGGGCGAGCGCATGATGCGGACGACCGGGAAACCGAGGAAGGCCAGCCGTCCCAGCCACGGCTGGCCGAAGCGCGCCAGTTCCCGTGGGACCGAGGTCGTTTCGGCGGGCTGCCAGGGGAGGTGGAGCTTTTTTCTTCCGCGCCGGCGCAGGGCGAGAAAGGCCAGCAATATCAGGGGCAGCGCCACCACCAGCCCGGCATAGGCCACCATCCACCAGCCCGGCAGCAGGAACTCGAAGGGCTGGATGGCGGCAGCTTTCACGGAAACGGCTATATCCGGAATACCACGATTTTCAATGGATAATCAGTAACCGCGAACCATCGACGTTGCCTGATAGCCAACAAATATTCGACGCCGTCGGCCTTCGGCACTTTTGTCACTTGGCACTTCTCACCTGGAACTTCCCCGCCTAGCGTCCCGCCGCCGCTCTCCGGGTGATCGCGGCCTTGCTTCACCGCAAGGTCGAGGAAAGTCCGGACACCGCAGGGCAACGTGCCTCTTGAAAAAGGGGGACGGCAGCGTCAAGGCTGCCGGACGGAAAGTGCAGCAGAGAGTAGACCGCCCCCCGTAGCCTCGGCGAAGGGGGGTAAGGGTGAAAGGGTGGGGTAAGAGCCCACCGCGCGTCCGGGCAACCGGCGCGGCACGGCAAACCCCGCGTGGTGCAAGACAGAACAGGGGAAGGGTTGCCCGCCCGTCGTATCCCCGGGTATTAGTCGCAGTTCCGCGCAAGCGGGCTCCCGCGCAAGCGGGGAGAGAAATGATCGCCCAATCCCGCAAAGGCGGGAGGGACAGAATCCGGCTTACAGGAGAGCGGCCGCTTTTTTCCTGAAGTTCCAAGTTTTGAAGTTCCAAGTGCCAAGAACAAGCGCTTGGAACTGGCGGCTTGTGGATGCGGCGGGGGAGCGCTTGATTCGGGCCGATGGATAAAGGCCATGCGTCCCCTTGCCCGAAATGCGGAACCGCCTATGGCCCTTTCGACGGGAACGAGGTGGTCAGGACGAGGACCGGGCGGATGCTGGAGCGGTGGATTTTTCCGGTGACCGGCGGCTGGTGCCTGCTGCTGGTGCTGGCCGCCGTGGTTTTCTCCGGGACCCCGTCGCGCGGCGGTAGCTTGGAACGGGGGATCGGGTGGCTGCTGGTGGGCTTGCCAGCGATCCCCGGCTTCACCCTCTGGATGGCGAGCTGGTTTTTCCCCAAGGTCCGGCGTTTTCATTGCCGTCACTGTGGGGTGGTGACGGAGGTGCCGCTGAAGGAAGGCGCATCGCCGGTCACGCCGGCCGCGGAATAGCTGTGGGTGCTGCGGCATGACGCAGCTTTGGCTGTGGGTACGGCCGGTTCGTTTGGCTGGCCACGGATCGCCTTTTCGGGCGATCCGCAGCCGGTCGGGGTGCGGCGGACTTCACCCCAAGCGAAAGCGATGTCATGCCATCGCACTCCATGTTTCCTTCACCGCAGCGGCGGTGGGACGATGGAAGAAGCGCTCTGAGCGGGCGTCTTGGCTCCATCGAGGATCTTCGCCAGTCCCGCGACGACGCCGCCGATGTCGCTGAGATTCTGCGGGAGGATCAGGGTGTTGGTCTCCTTCGCGAGGTTGCCGAACTGGATGATGTACTGCTCGGCGATCCGCAGGTTGACGGCATCCTTGCCGCCGGGGGCCTGCATGGCGCTGGCGATCTGGATAATGCCTTGCGCGGTCGCGTTGGCCAGCAGCTCGATCTCGCGGGCCTTGCCCTCGGCCTCGTTGATCTGGCTGAGTTTCTTGGCCTCGGACTGCTTGATGACTTCCTGCTTCTGGCCTTCGGCGACGTTGATCTGCGCCTCGCGCTGGCCTTCGGAAAGCGCGATGGTCGCGCGGCGCTCGCGCTCCGCACGCATCTGCTTTTCCAGCGCGTCCTGCACGGATTGCGGTGGCTTGATGTTGGCGATCTCGTAGCGGGTGATCTTGAGTCCCCAGGGCTCGGACGCCTTGTCGAGGGCGGTGATGACCTGGGCGTTGATGGTGTCGCGCTCTTCGAAGGTGCGGTCGAGCTCCAGCTTGCCGATTTCCGAGCGCAAGGTGGTCTGCGCGAGCTGGGAGGCGGCGAAGTAGTAGTTGTCGATGCCGTACGACGCGAGTTTCGCATCGAGCACCTGCATGTAGAGCAGGCCGTCGATCTCGATCGCGATGTTGTCCTTGGTGATGCAGAACTGCGGCGGGACATCCATCGCGATCTCCTTCAGCGAGTGCTTGTAGGCGACGCGGTCGATGAAGGGGATGAGGATGTGGAAGCCGGCCTCGATGGTCTTCTGGTACTTGCCGAGGCGCTCGACCACATGGGCCTGGCGCTGGGGCACGATGCGTGCGGTCTTGATCAGGGCGATGACGACCAGCAGGACGAGGCCGAGGGTCAGGAAGATGCCGAACATCGAGCTGTCTTCGGCGGCCGCTGGGAGGGTTTGTGCGATCATTGGATTCATGGGAGAGGAGAGGTGGGTTGTTTGGTGGTTAGAGTCGGGGGCGGACGTAGAAAGTGAGGCCTTCGCGGCGTTCGATGATCACGGTTTCGCCGGCGGAGATGGGGGCTTCGCTGCGGGCTTTCCAGTTGGTGCCCTTGATTTCGACCAGGCCGTCGCCGCCGCGGCCGGGCAGGGCGCCGACCACGCGGGCCTCGCGGCCGGTGAAGTCGTCGTCGTTCTCGCCCTTCAAGTCCGCCGAGTCGCCGACGAACCAATGCTTCACGTAGCGGCGGAGGCCGAAGAGCAGCGTGACCGAGCTGATCGCGAACACCGCGGCCTGCGAGCCGATGCCCGGCGTGAGGCCGGCCCAGGTGGTGATCGAGGCCAGGATCGCGCCGACGCCGAAGAAGATGATGATCACGCCGGGCGCGAAGAATTCGGCGAGGATGAGGAGGATCCCGGCGAGGAGCCAGAGGTTTTGAGGGCTGGGCATGGAGGAGGTGGGGTTTCGCGGAGGCTTCTAACACGGGGAGGGGAGTGGCCGAATTACAAACTGGGGGGAATGGTGGAGAGGGGTCTGAAGGTCTGAAGGTCGAAAGTCGAAAGTCGAAAGTCGAAAGTCAGAAGGTCAGAAGGTCAGAAGGTCAGAAGGTCAGAAGGTCGGGATGCATTCCGACATTTAGACTTTCGACATTCAGACTTTTGGACGGCTCTTTCGCATTTCCTTTGGCATGCCTACCTTCCAAGCCGACTAAAGATCGGCGCTCCCCCCGGAGGCACGATTCGTCTTCAGGGCACCGAAACACCGAAACACCGAAACACCGAAACACCGAAACACCGAAACACCGGCTTCCGCTTTCCGCATTTCGCCTCCAAGCTCCCGCCGTGACCACTTGGCAGACCGCTTGTTCCATCGTTGAAGAATGCCTTTCCCGCGGCGTGCGTGAGTTCGTCGTCTGCGCCGGGGCGCGGAATGCCTCGCTGGTGGAGGTGCTGGCCCGGGCCGAGGCGGCGGGGCAGGCGCGGGCCTGGCGGCATTTCGAGGAGCGCAGCGCAGGGTTCTTCGCGCTGGGTCGCACGATGGCGACCGGCGAATCCTGCGCGGTGGTGACGACCAGCGGCACGGCGGTGGCGGAGTTGCTGCCGGCGATGATCGAGGCTTTCTACCAAGGTCGCCCGTTGATGGCGCTGACCGCGGACCGGCCGGAGCGCTTCCGCGGGACCGGCGCGCCCCAGGCGATTTCCCAGCCGGGGATCTTCGGCGAACACGCGGGCAGCGGGCCGCTGGCGGACTGGCAGCAGCGCTCGCCGTGGCATTGGAATGTCGAGCTGGAGGAAGACTTCACGCCCGGCGAATGGACGCCGCCCGAGTTGGTGGATCCGCCGGCGATCCGGTTGCCGAATTTCTCGGTCGCCAGCCTCGCCCGATGGCTGCGCGAGGACATCTTTCGCGGTCTGGTGGTGATGATCGGCGACCTGGAACCGGAGGACCACGAGGCGGTCTTCCATTTCTGCCTGGCGCTCGGGGTGCCGGTGGCGGTGGAGGCGACCAGCGGCCTTCGGGAAGCGCTCGGCGAGCTGGCCTTGCCGGATCCTGATCGGATGCTGCGCGAGTGCCCGCCGGGGAAGATCCTGCGGCTCGGCGGTGTCCCGAGCGGTCGTTTCTGGCGGGACCTCGAAGACCTGCCGGAGACGGAGGTTTACAACATCACGCGCACCGGGCTGCCGGGCCTGGCACGGAAGTGCGAGACCATCGTGTCGCCGGTCGGGCGGGTGATCCAGGGACTCGGCGATGTTGAGAAGGCGGGCGACGCGCTCGACTACTTCCGTCGTACTTCACGCCGCGCCGGCCAGATCGACGACCTGCTGGAAGCCTATCCCGACAGCGAGCCCGGGCTGCTGCGGGTGCTTTCCGCCTACGCCTCGCTCGGCTCCTCGCTCTATCTCGGCAACAGCCTGCCGATCCGCGAGTGGAACCTCTTCGCCCAACGCGACAAGCCGGTCACCGACGTCCGCGCGAACCGCGGCGCGAACGGGATCGACGGCCAGCTTTCAACCTGGCTCGGCTGGACCGCCGACCTGGAAGACTCGTGGTGCCTGGTCGGCGACCTCACCGCGCTCTACGACCTCGCCGCGCCGGCCTGGCTCGGCCAGATCGAGCGCAAGGGCCGCGTCTTCGTCGTCATCAACAACGGCGGCGGCCAGATCTTCTCCCGCCTGCCGCGACTCGACGCGATGAGCGAGCGGGCGAAGGACCTGATGCTCAATCCCCACGAAGTCCGGCTCGACGGCTGGGCGGCGATGTGGGGGATGAAGTACCTCCGCATCGAGAACGACGCCGGCTTCGACGCCCTCGAGCCTGGCGAGGTGCCGCTGCTGGTGGAGGTGATCCCGGACGCGGAGGAGACGAAGGGCTTTTGGGAGGCGTGGGATGGGATGAAGTGAACCTCGGTCCGAGGATTCAATACCCCTCCGGCGGCGGGGGCAGGGCGTTGGGGTCGGCGGGAATGTCGAGGTAGTCTTCGGGCACGGGCGGGACGTCGGGGACGGGCAGGCTCTCGACCGGGGTTTCGGTGCCGGCCTTGTTCCGGACGGCGGCGTAGCGGTCGGTGTCCTCGCGGAGTTTGGCTCGTTTTTCATCGAGCTTCTCCTGTTCTTGCTCGGCCTTCTTTCTCGCGGCTTCGGCCTTTTCTTCAGGGGTCTTGGCGAAGGGCTTGGCGGCGGATCTGCCGATGGTCTTGCCGGCGTAAGCACCGCCTTCGACGACCGCGCCCACCGCTCGGACCGGCAGGCGAAGGAGGCCGCAGGAACCCAAGGCGAGAGGGATGCCGGCGGTCAGCAGGAAAAGGAAGGGGCGGAGTCGCATGGGGGGAGGGTAGCGGGATGGCGGCGGATGGGAAGGGGGGAGGATTGATGATTGTCGATTGTTGATTTCCGATCGAGAGGCAGTGCGCCGTCGCGGGATCTAAATCAAAAATCGGCAATCAAAAATCCTCAATCGTCAATCTGCCCCCGATCCAAGCCGCAGCGCGGGACCTTGGAACCGCCATTGGAAGAAATTCCCCTTTCCCCCCGGGACCGGGCGTCCTAGCGTCCCGCCGACATGAGCGGCTGCCACGGACCCCAGATGAAGATGGATCCTGCCCTGCATCAGGACAAGAAACCGTCCTGGATCAAGGTCCGGCTGCCGAATAATCCGGCATTCTGGTCGACCAAGTCGCTGATCACCGACCTCAAGCTGGTGACCGTTTGCGAAGAAGCCCAGTGCCCGAACCGCTGGGAATGCTGGGGCCAAGGCACGGCCACCTTCATGATCGCCGGCGAGAAATGCACCCGCGCCTGCGGTTTCTGCGCGGTGAAAACCGCCAAGCCCGACGCGCTGGAAGCCGACGAACCGGTCCGCGTGGCCGAGGCGACGCGCCGGATGAAACTGCGGCACGTGGTGATCACCGCGGTGGCCCGCGACGATCTCCGGGACGGCGGTGCGGAGCATTTCCAGCAGACGATCGAGGCGGTGCGCGCGGTGAATCCCGGCATCGTGATCGAAGTGCTGGTTCCCGACTTCAACGACCGCGACTGGGCCCTCCAGATGGTGATGGATGCCCGGCCGCATATTTTTAATCACAACCTCGAGACCGTGGAGCGGCTGACCCCGCTGGTCCGCTCCCGGGCCAAGTATCACCGCAGCCTGGCGGTGCTGAAGAAGGCCAAGGCGATGGTGAACGGCAAGGTGGCGACCAAGAGCGGCATCATGCTCGGCCTGGGCGAGCAGCGCGACGAGGTGCTGCGGGCGATGGACGATTTGCTGGAAGCGGATGTGACGGTGCTGACCATGGGCCAGTATCTGCGGCCGACGCCACGGCATTTGCCGGTGGTGGAATACCTCGAGCCCGCGGTGTTCGACGAACTCAAGCAGATCGCGCTCGACAAGGGCTTCCGCCACGTGGCCAGCGGGCCGCTGGTGCGCAGCTCGTATCACGCGGCGGATTTCCGGCCGGAGCTGGATATCATGGACGAGATCGACAAGGTGGTGCCGGTCCGCGGGCTGGATCTCCAGCCGGAAGACCTGCCGATCCCGGCCGCGACGCCGGCGCTGGTGCGGGCTTCGGTGGCTTGAGGTGGCCGATTCAGGGGAGGCGTGGGCGCGCGGGCCGCGTCGGGAAAAAGGCCCGAAACGTCCAAGCGGGCGAGCCACCCGCCCCCCGCTTGGTGCGGGCTTCGGTGGCTTGAGGTGGCCGATTCAGGGGAGGCGTGGGCGCGCGGGCCGCGTCGGGAAAAAGGCCCGAAACGTCCAAGCGGGCGAGCCGCCCGCCCCCCGCTTGGTGCGGGCTTCGGTGGCTTGAGGTGGCCGACGCGATCACGTGGGTTGCCATTCGCTACGGATTTGTTAAATATCGGGTGTGCGGTAAATTCGATCCGCGTTTCCCCATGAAATTCTTCCTCCGCGTTGCAACGACCGCGTTCGCGTTGACCGCGGCCGTGTCCGCCCAGGTGATCAACATCGACTTCGACGAGTCGTCGGTGAATTCGATCTACCAGGGACTCGCCGCCGCGCCGGATCCGGCGGGCGGGAGTGCGCAGTGGAACCGGGTGACCGGCAGCGGGACGACCACGATCAGCGCCACGAACCTGTTCGACTCCAACGGCGGCGCGACGGGGATCGGGATCGACCTGGAGATCAACGGCAGCTTCCTGGAACTGGCCGGCCAGCAGGAAATGGGCGGGATCCCGCGGACCTACGAGGACCTGATGTCGGACTACGTGTTCCTTTCCTCGCCGACCAACTCACAGGTGGTCACGAAATCGGGGCGGATCTTCGGGCTTGATCCTTCCAAGCTCTATGACGTCTACCTGTTTGCCCAGGGCGATGACTTCGATGTGGACTTCTCGCCGGGGCAGAACGCGCTTTTCACGATCAACGGGATTTCCAAACAGACCTCGTGGGACGGCATTTCGGGGGGCAACGGGCTGTTTGTGGAAGGAATCGAATATGTCCGCTATTCGGTCGCGGCCAGTGCGCTGGGCGAGATCGACTTCACCTACGCGAACGTGGTTTCCGGTCCCGGCGGCAACGTGGACACCGATCTCGATGGCATCAACTCGCGCTTCGCCGGGATCAACGGCATCCAGATCGTGGATGTCGCGGCCGTGCCGGAGCCGTCGGTCGTGCTGTTGGGCGGACTGGGATTGCTCGGGCTGCTGAGAAGGCGGCGTCGGTGAGCCGCTTCATTCCCGCACCCGCTCGACGTTCGCGCCGAGTGCGGCGAGTTTTTCGTCGATGTGCTCGTAGCCGCGGTCGATGTGGTAGAGGCGGAGGATCTCGGTGGAGCCTTTCGCGTTGAGCGCGGCGAGCACCAGGGCGGCGGAGGCGCGGAGGTCGCTGGCCATGACCGGGGCGGCGCTGAGCTGGGCAACACCCTTGATGACGGCCTTGCCGTCGTTGACCTGGATGTCGGCACCCATCCGCTTGAGCTCGGCGCAGTGCATGAAGCGCTGCGGAAAGATGGTGTCGACCACGGTGCTGGTGCCCGGGGTGGTGGCGAAGAGCGCGGTCATCTGGGCCTGCATGTCGGTCGGGTAACCGGGGTAGGGCTCGGTGATGATGTTGGCGGGCATCGGGTTGTCGCCGCGGTGGATGGTGCAGGCGTCGCCGACGTCGTTGAAGTGGACCTGGTGGCCGGCCTTGCGCAGGGCGTTGGTGACGGCGGTCAGGTGCTCGTGGCGGATGCGGCGGAGGGTCACGCCTTCTCCGGCCAGGGCGGCGGCGGCCATGAAGGTGCCGGCTTCGATGCGGTCGGGGATGACGTTGTGGACGCAGCCCTTGAGCTTTTCGACGCCTTCGATGGTGATGACCGGGGTGCCGGCGCCCTTGATCTTCGCTCCCATCGCGTTGAGGAAATCGGCGAGGTCGACGACTTCCGGTTCGCAGGCGGCGGAGGTGATGGTGGTGATGCCTTCCGCCAGGGTGGCGGCCATCATCACGTTGTCGGTGCCGAGCACGGTCGGGCCGGCGGAGCCGCAGAGGTCGATGGTGGCGCCTTTCAGGCCGTCGGGCGCGGTGAGGATGACGTTGCCGCCCTCGATGCTGGCTTTGGCACCGAGCGCCTCGAGGCCGCGGATGTGGAGGTCGACCGGGCGGTCGCCGATGACGCAGCCGCCGGGCAGGGCGACGACGCAGCGGCGCTTGCGGGCGAGCAGCGGGCCCATGACGCAGACCGAGGCGCGCATGCGGCGGACGATCTCGTAGTCGGCGGTGTCGGCGATATCGGCGGCGGTGACGCGGACGGTGCCGGAGAAACGCTCCACATCGGCCCCGAGCGCGGTGAGGATTTGCACCATGTAGTTGGTGTCCGACACGTCGGGGACGCGGCGGATCACGCAGTCTTCCTCCGTCAGCAGGGTGGCGGCGAGGATCGGCAGCGAGGCGTTTTTGGAGCCGGAAATGGTGATGGCGCCGTGGATCGGGGTGCCGCCGTGAACGATGAGTTTATCCATGGGGTGCGGAGGGGGATTGAACCGCCAAGACGCCAAGGACGCCAAGGTTTTGTTTTTGGGGAATGAAACCTTTTCCCGCAATCGCCTAGCGAAGCCGGCGGCGGCTGATGCGTTGCTTCATGTGAACCAGGGTGACCACCTCGAACTCCTCGCCCCGGATCCGGTAGATGATTCGGTAGGTCCCCTCGTGGACCTCGCGCAGGCCGGATTCCATGAATTCATGCACGGGATGACCGCGGGATGGCATGCCTGCGGCGCGTTCCACCCTGGCGATCAAACGTTCAACTTGAAGGCTGGCGTAATGCTCTGAATCGCGTCCGATGAAGTCATGGATGGCGCGAAGGTCGGTCCGCGCTTGGGACGACCAGACAATGTTCATGCGATTCCGAACTCTTTGCGGATGTCGTCATGAGAATGGACGCGGCCGGCTTCGAGGTCTCCAAGCCCGATTTCAACTTTCTGGCGGACGAAAATCTCGTACATGAGGTCCTCCCAGCTTGCCGTTTCGGGGAGCTCCCGCACCAAGCGTGCGGCAGCCTTTTTGATCGAGTTCCCGGGTGTTTTTGGGGAAGCCATTACCGGGAGTATCCCCGCCTGAAGCGGAAGTGCAAGAGACGAGATGGGTGACCTAAGACCGATTCCGCCCTACCGGGAAGCGGGGGATGCCGGAAAGGTCCTTTAGAGTCAGGACGTCGGTCAGGGAGGCGGCATGGAGCAGGGATTCGACTTCGGCGGACTGGTGGATGCCGATTTCCAGCGCGAGCCAGCCGCCGGGGGCGAGGTGGTCCTTGGCGACCGGGATGAAGCGGCGGATCACATCGAGGCCGTCGGGGCCGCCGAAGAGAGCGAGGGCGGGGTCGTGGGCGACTTCCTTGGAAAGAGTGGCTCGGTCGCTTTCCGGGACGTAGGGGAGATTGGCGACGATGAGATCGAAGGTCCGCCCGGCGAGGGCCGAGAAGAGGTCGCTCTCGATGAAGGTGGCGTTGGAGATTTCCAGCAGCGCGGCGTTTTCGCGGGCGAGGTCGAGGGCGTCGAGCGAGAGGTCGGCGAGGGTGACCTGCGCGCCGGGTAGATCGGCGGCGAGGGTCAGGCCGAGCACGCCGGAGCCACAGCCCATGTCGAGGATGCGCGGGTTTTCCGGCAGCTTCACGTTCTTCAGCAGCCACTCGGCGAGTTCTTCCGTCTCGGGCCGCGGGATCAGGGCGCGGGCGTCGGTTTTGAAATCGCGGCGGTGGAAGGTGACGCTGCCGAGGAGGTGCTGGAGCGGCAGGCCGTCGCCGCGGCGCTTGAGCAGGTCGCGGAGCGGGGCGAGCTGGTCTTCCTCCAGCGGCTGGTCGAAGCGGAGGTAGAGGTCCATCCGCGTGCAGTCGAGCTGGTGGGCGACCAGCATCTGCATGTTCCGCCGGGCGTCCTCGATGCCTTTCTTGGCAAGGTAGGCGGTGCCTTTGTCGAGGATCTCGAGGACGGTGGTCATGCGGGGGAAAGACAGAAGACTTGAAGACTCAAGACGCAAGACTGGAGGCACCTCGGGGTGGGGAAACTTTCAGAGGATTTCGCTGACGAACAGCGGCGGGTCTTCGAGCTGGTCGCCGGTGCGGAGGCCGAGGAGTTTCTGATAGAGGGCGCTTTCCGGGGTGAGCAGGGTGATTTCGAGGCCGTCGTGGGTGATCTCGAGGCCACCGGCGGCGGGGGCGAGGAGGAACCAGGTGCTTTCGCCGTGGAGATCGGCCTCGACCAGGGCACCGGCGTCGACGGGATCGTCGATGGCGAAGTCCGGCAGGGTCACCGCGTCGAAGAGGCTGACGTCGCGTGCGAGGTCCTCGAGCTGGCGGGCCTGGCCGGCGGCGAGGTAGGAGGCTTCCAAACTACGGGTGTCGTACTTGCTTTCGGCCTTGCTGCCGGGATCGGTGGCGGCGGCGTGGGCGTCCTTCGCCGCGCGGGTGAGGCGGTCGAAGCGGGCGCGGAGTTCGGCGCGGATGGCATCGAGCAGTCGGTCTTTCATCGGGCGGCGCGCCAGCCTCGCCGACCGGGGCGCGGGTGGCAAGGGTCCTCCGGGACGAGAGTTTCCAGGTCGGGCGTAAGTCGCTGACAGGTAAAGCAATTGCCGCTCGACAGCCGGGCCGGGGCCGATTGGCATTCCGGGGCGCCCTTCGCTCCCATGGTATCCCCGTCCGAGACTCTCTCCGCAGTTCCCGATTCGCCGGCCGAGTTGCGATGGTCGCTGTTGTTCGAGCAGAGTCCGCTGAGCATCCAGGTGTTCGCGCCGGACGGGCGCACCATTCGCTTCAATCCGGCCTGGGAGAATCTCTTCGGCCTGTCGCGGGAGGAGGCCTACGCCTTCAACGTGCTGCAAGCGCCGGACCTGATCGAGTCCGGGGCCATCCACGGGATCCGCAAGGCTTTCGCGGGGGAGGTGGTGTTCGTGCCGGCGGTGCCCTTTCCAGTCCGCGGCAAGCCGCAGGAGGTCCGCTGGATCGGCGGAACGCTCTATCCGGTCATCACGCCCGACGGCGTGCTGCAGGAAGTGGTGGTCATTCATCACGACATCACCGAACTCAAGGAGGCGGAGGAAACGATGCGCCGCCTCAACGAGATCCTCGAGGAGCGCGTGGCCACCCGCACCGCCGAACTCGCGGCCAGCGAGGAGAACCTTCGGGTGGCCCTCGACGCCGAGCGACAGCTCAACCGCCTCAAGACTTCCTTCGTCGGCATGGTCAGCCACGAGTTCCGGACGCCGCTGGGCATCATCAACACCGCCACCGAGATCCTCGACCGCTACCACGAGCGCCTCAGCCCCGAGCAGCGGTCGCAGCACACATCGACCATCCTTTCCTCCGTGCGCCGGATGACCGGGATGATGGAGCACATCCTGCTGCTTGCCCGCATCGACAGCGGGAATGTCGTGCTCGCGACGTCGGAGCTCGATCTCGCGGCGTGGCTGCCGAAGACGCTGGCGGAGATCTACGACACCTGCCCGTCGCAGGACCTGTGCCCGCAGCACGGCGACGGCGGCTGCCCGGGCCACCGAGAGGTGCGGGTGGAGATCGAGCCGGCCGCGGCCCTGCGGCGGGTCGAACTCGACGAGTCGCTGCTCCACCACATCGTCGGCAATCTTTTCTCGAACGCCTGCAAGTATTCGCCCGCGGACCAAGCGGTCGAGGTCAGCCTGCGGCACCGGCACCCGCAGCTGGTGCTGGTTTTCCGCGACCACGGGATCGGCATCCCGGCGGACGAGCAAGCACGACTCTTCGACGGCTTCTTCCGCGGATCG
The DNA here is from genome assembly GCA_044372775.1 of Haloferula sp. Lineage (GTDB taxonomy): Bacteria > Verrucomicrobiota > Verrucomicrobiia > Verrucomicrobiales > Akkermansiaceae > Haloferula. The sequence goes on along the minus strand of JBIPNO010000084.1, from coordinate 3,907 downwards.
AACACCGGCAACCTGCCCGGCACCGGCCTCGGCCTTGCCATCACCAGGCGCTGCGTGGAGCTGTTAGGCGGCGACATCGCGGTCGACAGCCGTCCCGGGTCCGGCACCACTTTCACCGTCACCCTGCCCCTCGCCCCGAAATGAACGACATCCTGCTGATCGAGGACGACGACGCCATGCGCGACCTGCTTGCCACCGCACTCGAGTTCGAGGGCTTCACCGTGCGGCGCGCCGCCGACGGGGAGACGGGCATCGGCCTCGCCCGCCGCCAGCGGCCTTCGCTGATCCTGTGCGACGTGATGATGCCCGGGCTGGACGGCTACAGCGTGCTGGCGGCCCTGCGCGCGGATCCCTTGCTGGGATCGATCCCTTTCATCTTCCTCACCGCCAAGGGCGAGCGGAAGGATCTCCGTCTCGGCATGGTGAGCGGGGCCGACGACTACCTGACCAAGCCGGTCGCCATCGACGACCTCGTCGCCGCCATCCGTGCCCGGCTCGCCCGTCACTCCTCGATCGCGCGTAGAGCCCCCGACCTGTCGAGTCCGGCCCCGCTGCTCGCGCTCGGTCTCACGCCGAAGGAAGCCGAGGTGCTGCTGTGGGTGGCCCAGGGCAAGTCGAATTCGGAGGCGGCCGCGATCCTCGGGGTCGGCGAAGCGACCATCAAGAAGCACCTCGAACATATCTTCGAGAAGTTGGGCGTCGAGAAGCGCGGTGCCGCCAGCCTGATCGCGCTGGAGACCCTCGCGGCGTGATCGCGGGGGGTATTCGTCGAAAGGCGAATTCACGGATTTGCGGGATTCGGGCAGGGTGGGCGGCGGTCGTTTGAAGCGACTCCCGAACCCGTCCGACTTCATGAAGAAACCATTGATCCCCGCGCTCCTGTTCCTTGCCGTCACGCCGGCCGCCCACGCCCAGGGCAGCCTGACCCCGCCGCCGGGCACGCCGGCTCCCGGGATGCGGAGCCTGCAGGAGATATGGGACAAGATCGACGCCCTGCAGACGGAATTGCAGGCCTTGAAGGAACTGAACGAGATCGGCCAGCGCTACAACCAGGATTTCTACATCCACTACGCCAACGGAGGCAGCCTGCCGTGGCAGAGCGGGATTGTGAATGGCAGCCCTGGCAATGAAGGGGCGAATACCTCGCTCGCCTTCGGTCCCGACGGCCTGCCGGTCATCGCCTATCAGGATTTCGGCAACCAGGATGTGAAGATTGCCCGCTACAACGGGACCAGCTGGACCAACAACACCGTGGACAGCGCGGGCAACCTCGGGGATTTCCTTTCCCTGGCGATCGGTCCGGACGGCCAGCCCTCCATCGCCTACAGCGACTCCTTGAATGCCGATCTCAAGCTGGCCCGGTTCAACGGCAGCACCTGGGACATCAGCATCGTCGACAGCGCGGGCGATGTGGGGAGGCATTGCTCCCTTGAGTTCGGTCCGGATGGTCAGCCCGCCATTTCCTATTTCGGCAACAGCTACTTGAAGTTTGCCCGCTTCAACGGCTCCACCTGGACATTCAGCTACCCGGACAACACGTTCCCCGACGGGATCTTCACCTCGCTGGCATTCGGCCCGGACGGGCACCCTGCCATCTCCTACCAGAAGTTCACCGGCCGGGACCTCAAGTTCGTGCGATACAACGGCACGACCTGGAGCCAAACCAGTGTCGACACCGGCGGGGATGTCGGGGAATCCACCTCATTGGCATTCGGGCCCGACAGCCAGCCCGCCATCGCTTATTTCGATCGGACCAATTTCGACCTGAAGCTCGCCCGCTTCAACGGCACCACCTGGACTGCCGGTGTTGTGGATAGCGCGGGCAGCGTCGGATACCACCCGTCGTTGAAGTTCGGCCCGGACGGCCAGCCGGCCATCTCCTACGCCGACGGCTCGAACAGCGACCTCAAGTTCGCGCGCTTCAACGGCACGACCTGGAGTTTCACGGTTGTCGATGGATTGGGAAGCGTCGGCTACTACAGTTCGATGGCCTTCGGTCCGGACGGGCAGCCCGCCATTTCCTATTACGACGACGCAAACGACGACCTCAAGTTCGCCCGCATGGGCCTTTACAGCCCGACGCCTTGAACGAGTCATCCCCAAGCACGCCTACCACCCGAGCGTCATGAAGCCGAAGATGTTTCTTCCATTCTTCCTTTCCGTTCCCCTCCACGCCCAGCAATCCACCCTCGGCGAGGGCGACAGCTATCTTTGGTCCGGCAACCTTGGCTGGATCGAGGGCACGCCCAACCGCCCGAGTGCCGGCGACGGCTTCCGCTTCGGTGAGTTCGCCTGCTCCGGCTACCTCTGGTCCGCCAACACCGGCTGGATCCACTGCGGCGATGGCACGCCCGCCGATGGCATCCAATACGCCAACAACAGCAACACCGACTACGGCGTGAACCACGTCGGCACCGGCGAGCTCAGCGGGCTGGCGTGGAGCCCGAACACCGGCTGGATCAACTTCGGCTGGTGGACGCTCGAGCCTTCGAACCCGAACCGCCCGCGCGTCGATCTCCAGTCCGGCAATTTCTCCGGCTATGCCTGGGGAGCCAACACCGGCTGGATCAAGCTCGGCACCGGCATTCTCAAGACCGACACCATGGTCGTCAGCGACAGCGACGGCGACGGGATCTCGGACGCGTTCGAGATCGCCTACACCGGCGGCCTGGGATCGATGACGGCCAGTTCCGACCTCGATGGCGACGGCCGGAGCGACAAGGACGAATACATCGCCCTGACCAATCCGTTGGGCGCGCAAAGTTACCTGCGGGTCACCAAGCTCGAAAAGGCCGCGCCTTACAATGGAACCGCCACCGCGCTCACCTGGACCAGTTCGCCCGCGCGGCGCTACGTCATCGAGGGCTCCAACGACCTCGGCCAGACCCAGCCATGGGCCGTTTCCCACCTCGACCCGCAGAGTTTCTCCGCCGACGCGGGAGCGGAAACCACCCGCACCAGCAACCACGCGGCAAGCGGCAGGCGCTTCTTCCGGGTGAAGCCGGTCGTCCCGCTCCAGCCCTGATGCCGCCGCCATGACGGCTGATGCTTTCCCCCCCGCGCCGCGCCGGACCTGGTTCACGAACCTTGCCGGCGCGGCGGCCATTCTCGCGGGCGGGGCCGGCTCGCTGTTCAGTGCCTTCGCCCTGCTGATGGCGATTGGAAAGCCCTACGCGAACTCCACGGTCGATCCCCTGGGGATCTTCCTCATTTTCATCGTGCCGCCGGCGACCCTGCTGGCGGGGATCGGCCTGCTGTTCCGCCGCCGCTGGGCGCGCTGGTGGCTGATCTTGCTTGCCGCCGGAGTCACCGGGCTCGGCGTCAAAGGACTGCTGGCGCCCGCACCGGAGATCCCCATCTACGGGCCCGTGGACGATCGTGTCGCCGGTGCGGCCCGCGGGATCGGACGGGCCCCGTCCCTCGCTGCGGTTGCGGCGGGCGGGCTGCTGCTGGCCGGCCTGTGCTCGCGGCCGGTGCGGCGGGAGTTCGGTGCCGCGGGTTAGGTCGCGGAAGAGGGGCCGCCGCTGCTTCCCGGCCTTGCGCGGTGGGGTGGGGCTGGCAAGATCCGCGGATGATTTCCGTTTACGCCTACAAGGGCTGCGATACCTGCCGCAAGGCGCTGAAGTGGCTGAACGAGCAGGGCATCCCGCACGAGGTGAAGGCGATCCGCGAGACGCCGCCGACGGTGGCGGAGTTGAAGGCGGCGGTGGCGGCGTTCGGTGGAGACTTGCGGCCGCTGTTCAACACGTCCGGCGGGGACTACCGCGAGCTTGGTATGAAGGCATTCGCGTCAGGTTAAGGCCCGGATCCCTGATTCCACAGGGGATTGACGTCGCCGTTTGTCCCGCATGACGTGGTCCGGGTAAGGATCGAAATCGAAGAGGGCGGCGATGTCCGGGGCTTTGAT
>JBIPNO010000028.1:0-71250 GCA_044372775.1 Haloferula sp. | reverse complement strand
CGCAGTATAACAAGACCTGCGGGCCGTTCATCTGGACCAAAGGTCCGGAGAAGCTCACGAAGATCATCGAACTCACGAAAAGGTACCAGAGCGATACGCACACTGACTAACGGGACGCTGCACTAGCGCTGGAAAATAGCCAAGGGGGCGGCTTCCGGTATCGGCCCCATAAGTCCTATAAGACCGCTTCCCCGGCTGTCGCAGCCCGAAGCGATCCCTATCTCTCCAAGTCGCTGCTTTTCCCCTCGCGTCTCCGCCGCTCCCTCCGTTGATTGCCCTCGGCCACATGGAGATCACGGAAGACTGGGTGAGGGGACTGACCGGCTGGAAGCCCTTCAAGGAAGGCAAGGCGATGGCGGACCAAGGCCTCGTCGCCGGGTTCAAGCAGTCCGGCGGGGTGCTTCAGGGCACGCTCCGTGAAGGCCGCCTCAGCCTCCGTCCCGTGGTCAAGATCGCCGGCCCCTCCGATGTCCGCGTGCAGTGCGGCTGCCCGGATCACCGGGCCACCGGCGGCGTCTGCGCCCACGCCGTCGCCCTCTTGCTGAGTTCCCTGAAATCGTCTGCCGTCATGGCGGCAAGGGGCAAGGTCGAGCGAGGATCCGCCAAAGCCCCGGATGCAGCGGTGGTGCCGCAGGCATGGGACCTCCGTCTCTCGCCGCGGCTTGAAGCCGAATGGGCCGCCGGCAAGATCTCCGTCCGGCTTCTCCCATCCCGATCCGCGCCCGGCGACTCCGACTGCCGGCTCACCGCCTGGCTGGCCTCCCGCAAACTGCTTTCCCAACCGGCCCAACCGGTCGCCCTGCGCCTCGACGGTTCCGATGGAGCCGAGTTTCTCGACCTCGCCGCCGGCCATCCCCGGGTCGAAATCGATGGACGTTCCGGAATGTTCCGAATCGACCGGGAGCCGGGGTCGCCGCTGCGTCTGGCCGATAGCCGCCTGGAAGGCAGCCAGGTCGTGCTCGAACTCTCTCCAGACGAGTCCCGACGGTCGCTGGTCCGCTGGGGCGATTCGCCGGCGTGGGTCGGGCCGGGTCTCGTCCAGCGACTGCCCGGCAGCTCCACGAGCGTCGAGTGGCTGGATCGGGTGACGAGTTTTGATGGAAGCGGGCGCTTAAAACTTTCGTTGGCAATCTTCCTCGCTGACTTCGATGCCTGGCTGGACATTTTCGAGGCTCCGCATCCCGGGTGGCTCGGCAGCCTCCGCCTCGCCGGGTCCCGGCCGGATTTCGAATTGGAACTGGAAGGTTCCCTCGAATCCCTCGATGCCGTCCTCAAGATCCGCTATCCCGGACTCCCGGCCCGTCCGCTTCCCGCTCCGGCCGAAGCGATGCCCGGTCTACCCAGTCTGGCGGCCGACGGCCATCTGGTCGCCCGCCATCGCGAGGCCGAGGAGGCCGCCCGCCGCCAGCTTCTGGCGATCGGATTTGAATCCGCAGTGAGCGGTAGGTCGGGAGCCGAGGCTTCCTGGTCCCGCTTCCAACTGCGGGGTCACGATGCGATCCTCTCCTTCCTCGCCGATGATCTGCCTCAACTCCGTGACCGCTGGACGGTGCGGGAAGGGGAGCGTTTCGCAGTCGTCGCCAGCCGCGTCCATGTCGTGCGCCCGGACATTCAGGACCGGGGTGGGTCCGGCGAATCCCTCGCTTTCGAACTTTCGTTCCAAACAACTGGAGGAAAGCGAATCCCCAGCGCGGAGATTCGCCGCTTGCTGCGGGGAGGAAAGCGAAGCGCGCGGCTGGCCAGCGGGGCGGAACTCGTCGTGAGCCGGAGCTGCGAAGAACTGGTGAATCCGTTGGTTGACGAACTGGGGATCGGCCGCCCGGATGAGCTCATACAGCTCTCGGGCGCTTCAGCGATTCTATTCCGGAATTTACGGGATATTATTAGCAACACACAGAATGCGAATGCGCAGCAATCCGGAAACTTTGATGATTTAATCGCCGCGTCAATCAGATGTTTGAATGCCGATCTGCGTCCATATCAAGCGACGGGGGCGGGCTGGTTGGTGGATCGACTGGGACGCCTTGGTGGAGCCTTGCTCGCCGACGAAATGGGGCTCGGGAAGACGATTCAAACGATTGCTACAATTAATCACTTGAAACGACACTCAGAGGCTTCGGTTGGTCCGGTTCTGGTCGTTACTCCCACCACGCTTCTTGGGAACTGGATGGCGGAAATCGCTCGTTTTGCCCCGGATCTCAAATGCCTGCTTTTCCATGGAAGCGGCCGGGATCGACTGCGCGGGAAGGCGGACCAGGTGGATGTGATTGTCACAAGTTACGGAACTCTGGTCCGCGATCTGGCCTTTCATCTCCAGAGGGAATACCGCCTCGTTGCTGCGGACGAGGCGAGCCTGTTGCGGAATCCGGACGCGGAAATCAGCAAATCCCTGTGCAAGCTCCGCGCCGGCGCCCGACTCGCGCTGACGGGCACGCCGGTGGAGAATCGAATGCAGGACCTGTGGTCGATCTTTCGTTTTGTGGCACCCGGATACCTGGGGAGTCGGGCCGACTTCAAAGAGCGCTACGAACTGCCGGCATCCGCTGGTGAGGTGTCCTCGGCAGGATTATTGGAGCGTTTGAGGCTGAAGATTTCGCCCTTTGTCCTGCGTCGCACCAAAGACCAGGTGGCGAAGGATCTGCCGGACAAACTGGAGATCGATGAGTGGCTGGATCTCGCCGAGGATCAGGCGACGCTCTATTCGAGCCTGGCGCGGTCGGGTCTGGCGGAGATCGAGCGGATCCGCGACCAGCAGGGCGAGGGGGCAGGACAGATGCATTTGCTCACCTTGCTGCTACGGCTACGGCAGGTTTGCGTCGATCCTGAACTGTTGGACCTGGACAGCGAGCGTGTTCCAAGCGCCGTTAAAATCGAACGTTTGCTGGAGTTACTCGGCGAGCGCTTTGAATGCTCGAGTAAAACTCTGGTGTTCAGTCAATTCACAAAGAATTTACGTGGAATTGAAAAAAGGATTTCCACGGGCTTTGGGCGGGTTTTCTGCATCGATGGGACGACACGGAACCGCCAGGAGTTGGTGGGCGCTTTCCAATCGGAGCCTGGTCCGGCGGTATTTCTCATCAGCCTCAAGGCGGGCGGCTACGGCCTGAATCTCACGGCGGCCGACGCCGTGGTTCACTTGGACCCGTGGTGGAATCCGGCGGTCGAGGCCCAGGCAACGGACCGGGCGCATCGGATCGGCCAGTCGCGCCCGGTGACCGTTTACAGGTTCCTGACACGCGGAACCGTCGAAGAGCGCGTGCGCCGAATGCAGGAGCGGAAGCGCGCCGTGATTGATGCCGCGACTGGCGACGCTGGGAGCATGCCACGCAACTGGACGGGCAAGGACCTCGAGGAGTTGCTGGGATGAACGGTGGAATTCACGGCGACTCAGCCTGACACGGAGCCGCGGGATCTGGCGTTTTTCAAGGTGTCAGGCGCGGAAGCTGGGCGCAGAACCGCTCATCGTAGCCTTGAGATCGGGTGGAACAAACTTGTGACAATGTATGTAATGCGGAATAAGATTTGGCGTGGGTATCTGACGGAATCCCTTCCTCACCGCCTCTCCCTTGGAATCCAGTCGCTCAATTCTCGGTGACTTCCACCAGCCCGAACATCCGTGTGATTCCCTGCTCGATGGGTTGCTCCACGGTCACCCGTTCCCACTCCTCGTCGATCTCGATCACGCCCTCAGTGCCGGTCATCGGAGTAAAGCTCCCTGGCTCCAGCGTCGCCGACCATTTCGGACGGTAACTGAAACGGCCGTCGCGGCGGCGGAGATACTCGACCCGGAAAACTCCGTCGCCCCGGCTGAACACCGGGTATCCCGAGCTGCCAGTTCCTGGTTCAAGGAGGTTCCGTCCGGTGCCCGCGGGGTCGAGATTGAAAGCGAGGCGCAACAGGGCGTCGCCATCTTCGACGATCAAAGTCCCCTGCCCGGTTTCACCGCTGGCCTCCGCTGCTTTGCTCGATCGGACAGCAGTGCTGGCCACGGTTGCGGCCCCGACATTCGCAGGCAACTCGAACACGTGGAGTTCGTAGCCGGCCACCGGGTCCTCGGCACCGAAGAACAGGCGCTTTCCGGCGACGCAGAGCATGGCGGGGTTCGATGAGCGGTCGCCGGGCATGACATCGGCGATCAGGGTGGTTCCGGCCCCGGTGCCATCGCTGGACCAGGGCTCGCGGCCGTGGACGGGATCGCTGGCGGCAAAGTAAAGCCGTCCCTCGTGCACTTGGAAACTGGCTGGATAGGAGTCCTCCGCCCCGGGAAGCAGATCGGCAACCATGAAGGTGCCCTGCTCGCTTCCGTCCGTCCGCCACAACTCCTGGCCGTGGTCCAGGGTGTCGATGGCCCAATACAAGACCCCGTCAATGACGGCATGTTCCGGAACCTGCCCCGACTGGAAATGCGGGGCGGGGCCGAGCGACAGATCTTTCAAGATCCTCGTTCCCCCGGTGGTGCCGTCGCTGATCCACCACTTCAAGCCACCAGTCTGGGCATCGGCCAGGAACAGAAACCGATCCCCGAAGGGAATCGCCGTCAGCACCCGAAAGTAGCTGCCGGGGGCGAAATCGATGGGGATTTCCAAGGTGCCTTCGGTGCTGCCGTCGGAGCGCCAGAGACGGGCGGAATCATTGGTTTTGGAGAAGAAACAGATCGAATTCCCGAGCGCCGTGAATTGGTTCAATCGGGGCATTTCACCATTCTCCGCGGGCGGGAAGGCGTTCCGGATCATCACGGTCCCTTCCGGGGTGCCGTCGGAGCGCCAGAGTTCGTGGCGGACAGGGCGCCGGTCATGGGCGAAGAACAGGGTCGCTCCAGCCATCCGCAACGTGCCGCCGACCACGTTGAGCGGGGTGTCGCTGGGGACCGGGATCTCTCGGGTGCCCTTCTTCGTTCCGTCCGTCAGCCACAGCGCGTTCTCGGTCTGGCCGGAGGTGAAGAACATCCGCTCGCCATCGACGGTGAAGTCAGAGGGATAGCCCGGATTGGCATCGGCGAAATTGCTCAGGGGAACCGTGCCCGCCTTGCTCCCGTTGCTCGACCAAAGCTGGGGGACCTCGAAGCTCGGACTGACGGTGTAGAGGATCCGCTTGCCCAGGCGGGTCGTGAATTCGCCATCGGCATCCCCGCCTTTGACCGTGTCGCCGACCGGCTTGGTTCCCTTGGAAGTGCCGTCACTGGTCCACGGCTCGAGCCCGAACTTGGAGAACTCCGCGTAGAAGAACGCCTTGTTCCCCAAGGCGATGACAGGAGGCGGAAGCGAATGGCTAACCACAATGCCCGGCAGCCCCTTTTGCTCCGGGAAGGTGAGGCGGACGGTTCCCTTCTTGCTGCCATCGGTCCGCCAAAGATCGCCACCGGGGCTGAGCTGACCGCCGAGGAAATAGAGGGCCTCGCCATCGGCCGTAAAAGCCTCGGGCTGCGTGCTCCCCTCGCCGCGCGCGGTCTCGTGCACCAGCCGGGTGCCCTTCGCCGTGCCGTCGGAGCGCCAGATCTCGCGCCCGCGCTTGGGGTCGTCCGCCTTGAAATACAGCCACTTCCCGGCCGCGGTGAGTTCCTGAGGGTTGACCGCGACGTTTCCGGGAGGCCGGGTATTGACGATGAAAGTTCCCGCCGCGGTGCCATCGCTGCGCCCCAGGCCTGCTCCGACGCCGGGGATGCTGGCGTTGTAATAAACCGCTTCCCCGAGCGGCACGAAGATCTCGTTCTGGTTCCCGAGCGTGCTCGCGGGGAGCCTTTCCGAACCCGCGAGCGTTCCGTCGCCGCAGCGCCAGACGTCCCCCGCCCCGCGCTCGGTCTGGCCTTTGAACCAGAGCTTGTCGCCGACCGCAATGATCCCTCGGAAGGATTCCCAGGATTCAATTCCATCCTCCCGGGGAACCAACTCCGCGGCTCCGGCATCGCCATCGGTGCGCCAGAGCCACCGCCGCCCGGCGGTATCGACGACGAGGTAGAGGACGTTTCCGACGACCTTCATTTCCGGGATATGAATCCCCACATTCGGGATCGTCCGGAGATCATCGAGGAGCACCGTGCCCTCCACCGTGCCGTCGGATCTCCATAATTCGGAGCCGCTGGAGAAGAAGAGCGTGTCCCGCCATTGCGCGAAGATCGTTGGCGCAAGGAAGCGCCGGTTGAAAGAGCCCTCGGCGGTGGGGTTGAGTTCCACCGTGCCTTCCGGGGTGCCGTCGGTGCACCATAGACCGGTCCCCTTGACCGTGCCTGCGGTGAACCAAAGAAGGTCCGAAGTCGCGGCCAAGGGCTTCGGATTGCTGCTGCCGCCGCCCGGGAAGAAATCGGCGATCCGGAAGGTGCCCGCGGCAGTGCCATCGCTTCTCCAAAGTTCGCGGCCGTGCGTGCCATCATCGGCGGAAAAGTAGAGCATGCCGCCCATTTCCATCATCGCTTCCGGCCAGGACGAGCGGAAGCCGGGATAGAGGTCGGCGACGCGGAAGGTGTTCTGGAGCTTGCCCGAACTCACCCACAACTCGGCACCATGTTCCCGCGTGGTGGCATTGAAGAACGCCTTGCCGCCGGCGATCACCGGCCGCTGGACATTCAAGGGGCTGCGCTGGGTTTCGGTGTTCAGGTCGATCACCAGCCGGGCCGTCGTCTGCGCCGTGCCCGCCGGGGCGAACGCCAGCATCGACGCCGTGAGTGCGAGGCATTTTCCGTGGGTCATGAATCACGATCAACCCGGCCGATCCCGACCCACAACTTATTTCGGCGGGAAGGGCCCGTTCTTGAAGCGCTCGTGCTGGCGGACGAGCTGGATGTCATCCGACTCCTCGAGCATGCCGCGGTTGGAATACTCGAGCGCTTTCTCCCGGTTGCCACCCGCGAAGTGAACTTCCGCCATGGTGTCGAGGTAGGCGGCCTGCCGGGGATGATGCTCCAGGGCCTTTTCAAGATACGTCGCCGCCTCGTCGAGCCGGCGGTTGGCACGCGATGCCAGCCAGGCGGCGGAGTTCCGGGTGTTGTCGCTCTCCGGATAGGTTTCGATCCGTTTCACAAGCTTCTCCCAGAGCCGACCGAAGGCCTCGTCGTGTTCCTTTACCAGCCCGGCTTCCCGCATCGGGGCGAAGAAGGTGTCGGCCAGGGAAAGATCGGCGAAGGGCATGGCCGCGGTGGCCTTGATCGATGCGGCCGCGGCGGCCCGGTCTTTGCCGAGATTGGCGAAGGCCCGCGCGAAATCGGCATCGATTCTCAGGCGCAGATCCCCGGGAGCCCCATAGGTGACCGGGATCCCGTAGCCGGTCCCGCCCGCCATGGCTTCCTGCAAGGCCAGCACCTCGCCGAAGGCCGCCGCCATCTTCCAATCGCCCGATGCAAAGGCCTCCTGACTCAGGTAGGTGACGCACTGGAGAAAGCCGTCGCTGTCACTGGTGCACTCCGCCGCCGCCCGCTGCCACCAGGCTTTGGCCCGAGCGAAGTCGCCGGTCAGGGCGAAGGCGCCCGCGGCATCGTAGAGGGCCTCGGTCTCTCCCATCGCCATCAGCTCCGTGATCCGCTCCTGGGCGCTGGCGGCGGATTCGTTGCCGGCACGCCGATAGCAGGCCGCCGCGTAGGCCCGCAGCTTGGCATATTCGGGGCGCATCTTGACGATCCTCATCCATTCTTCGGCCGCCTCGGCCCAGCGGCCGACCGCCATCAAATGATTGCCCGTAAAACGGTTGGTCGCGGCTTCCGGATCCTCCTTCGCAAGCAGCTCCATCCCTCGCAGGAAATTCGGCGAATCCTTCATCCGCAGCGGATTCAGCAGGTTGCTGAGATCGAGGAACTGCTCGAGCTGGGTCGAGCGGTCGATTCCCTCCGCCTTGCCGATGACCTCCCACGCGTCATCGAAAAACTTTCCGCGCTCGTTGGTCGGATCGGGCAAGCGGTCGTAGATCCGGCACTGGAGTTCGATCCGCTCCAAGTGATCCAGGTCCGGCTTGACCTTGCCGATCCAGGTCCAGAGCCGGTCGGGCGAGCGGTAGCTGTCGAACAGGCTCTCGACCACCTGCATCCAGCGGACCTCGTCGTCGCCGGCATAGGTGGCCGCCGCTTGAAGCACCGGCCATGTCGTCGCCGCGGTTACCGATCCGTAGGGACCGGAAAACAGGCGCGAAGCCGTGCGGATGAAGATCTCCTGGTCGGTCTTCGCGAGTTCCTCCAGCGGCACCACGAAGGACTCCCGCAGCTCCTTCATCAGGCCACGCCGCTCGAGGAAATAACCGAGCATCGCGAGTTCCTGGAGTTCGGTCTCCTCCTCGTCGGGCTCGTCGATCAGCACCCGGAACCGCTTCAGCGCCCAGGTCTTGAAATCCGGTTTCCCCGGATCGAGCCCATACACCTTCAGCGCTTCCTCGATCCGCTCGGCGGTCTCGAAATAGTAGAACGCCACGGTCGGGTCCTGGCCGGCCAGCAGCTTCTCGGCCTCGGCATGATCCCCGGTCAGGAAGAGCAGCCGCAGCGACTTGGGCTGGTCGTCCTCGTCCCCTCCCCGGGCCATCCGGCGCAGGTGGCGCATCGTGTCAGGCTTGATCTCCTTGCCCGCCCACCGGCGCATCGCGAACTCGCGATAAGAAGGCAGCGCCATCGCGGTGATCGTCTGCGGCGGGGCCGGGGTCGTCTGGATCCACGGCAAAGGATCCCCCGCCAGCAACTGCAAGCGCGCCGCCGTCAATTCCAAGCCCGCCCGCTCCGCCTCCTCGGCCGCCCGGGCCAAGTCGCCGGCCACCGCATGCAGCGCGTAGCGCCAGAGGTGGCCCTCCTTCCCTTCCCGGCCCTTGGCTTTCTCCATCTCCTCCGCGAGGGTGCCGGACAGCCGGTGGAGCGATGCCATCGCCATGAAATCCGACGCCTCCGGCCGCGCCATCTTCAGGTAGGTCAGGGCTGCGGCGATGTCGGGCTCCTCGCCGACGATGCACTCCCGGGCCGCATCGATCGCCACGCCCCGCACCAGCGGCTCGAGCTCGGCCAGGCTGTCCTCGTCCTTTTCGAGCGCATACAACTTGAGAATCTGCCGCCATGCCCGCTGCGACTTGAGCTCGCCGATCACCGTGCGCCGCTCGGCGAGATTGCCGCGGTCGTAGCGCATCACCAGATCGACAATCAGCGGCGAGCTGTCCGGCAGGATGCCCAGCTCGATCTTGCGCATCAGGTCGCGCGCCCGGTTCGCCGCCTCGGGATCGTCGCCATCGGCCGCCTTCTGCAGTTGGACAAGCGCCTGCTCGCCCAGCTTCCAAAGGTCCCGGGTGGCGCCTTCGCGGACCTGGAACGAGTCGTCGGAAAGCCGTGTCACCATCTCCTCGACGCCCGATCCCGCTTCCTGCGGTCCCGCCAGCGGGGCGGCCGAAAGTCCTGCCGCGGCCATCCATGCCCACAAGGTCGGTTTCGCAGCACACAGTTTCATGGGTTCGGAGAGTCCGATGTTTCAACGGGAAATCAACCCTGATCCTTAGGAGCCGCGAGCACTTCTTCCACCCAGCAGGGCACCAGCTCCCCTGCTCGCCCCCGACGGGACTCGTGGAATGCCGTGGTCCCCGCGCTTTCCTCCAGGTTGATCTCCATCGTCCGCGCCCCCGCCTGCCGGGCCAAGGCGACGAAGCCGGCGGCGGGATAGACCAGCCCCGAGGTGCCGATCGCCACGAACAAATCCGCCCGGCTCAGCGCCGCCGAGATCTCGTCGAGCCCGAACGGTATCTCGCCGAACCACACGACGTGCGGCCGCAAGCAGTCGATCCCGCCGCAGGCCGGGCAGATCGAGGCCCGGCTCAAGTCCTCGCGGCACGGTGTCACCGCGCCACACCGGTTGCAGCGGGCCTTCAAGAGCTCGCCGTGAAGATGGCGGACCTCGTGCGATCCGGCCCGCTCGTGGAGGTCGTCGATGTTCTGGGTAACCAGCGTGAGTTGAATCCCACGCGCCCGGCCGAGCTTCGCCAGCGCGAGGTGCGCGGCGTTCGGGTGGATCGTCCCGTCGAGCAATCGCTCTCGCCGCCCGTTGTAAAACCGGTGCACGAGCTGCGGATCCCGCGCGAAACCCCGCGGCGAGGCCACGTCCTCGATCCGGTGCCCCTCCCACAGCCCGTCCACCCCGCGGAAGGTCGGCACCCCCGACTCCGCGGAGATTCCGGCACCGGTGAGGACGACCAGGTTCATGATATCATTTCCCTATGCAAAACCGGCTGAAGATCGCGCCGAGGATTTCCTCGGTGTCGATCTTGCCCGAGATCTCCCCGAGCGATTCGAGGGCGCCGCGGAGTTCAAGGGCGGCGAGTTCCGGTGCGGCACCGCTCTCTAACAAGACCGCGGCGGTCTCCAAGGATTCGTCGGCGCGACGCAGGCAGTCGCGGTGGCGGGCATTGATCGCCACCGCATGCTCGCCCCAGTCGGCCTCGCCGAGGTCCAGCGCCTCGCGGATCGACCCGCGCAGCCCGTCGAGCCCTTCCCCGGCGCTGCATGAAAGCCGCACGCCGGGTTGCCCCGACCACTCGGGATGTTCGCCGAGATCGCACTTGTTCAACACGGTGACCACCCGCGCCGCGCCGTCCGGCAAGGTGACCTCGCTTTCCGCCATGGGCAGGCTCGCGTCCCTCACCACCAGCAACAGGTCGGCCCGGCCGGCCTCGTGCAGGGTGCGGCGCATCCCCTCGCGCTCGATCCCGCCGGCCTCGCCGCGCAGCCCGGCGGTGTCGACCAGGCGCAGCGGTACGCCGTCGAGCACGATCATTTCCTCGATCGTATCGCGTGTGGTCCCCGCCTCGTCGCTGACGATCGCCCGCTCGCAACCGAGCAGCAGGTTGAGAAGGCTCGACTTCCCCGCGTTCGGCCGGCCGCAGATGACGGTGCGCACACCTTCGCGGAGGATCCTCCCCTGCTCCGCGGTGGCCAGCAGGCGGGCGATGCCTTCGCGGACCCCATCGATGCGCGCATTGAAAAGATCACCGGTATCGGGATCGATGTCCTCCTCGGGAAAGTCGATCCACGCCTCCAGGTGCGCGACAAGGCCGATCAGGTCCTCGCGCAGTGCCGCGGTCCGGCGGCCGATCCCGCCCTCGAGTTGTTCATGGGCGGCCCGCAGCGCGAGGTCACTCTGGGCGGAGATCAGGTCCATCACCGCCTCGGCCTGGGTCAGGTCGAGCTTGCCGTTGAAAAAGGCCCGCTGGGTGAACTCGCCCGCGCCGGCCGGTCGGGCGCCGCAGTCCAACAGCCGCTCGACGATCCGCCGGGTGATCAGCCGTCCGCCGTGGCAGGCGATCTCGACCACCGGTTCGCCGGTAAAGCTGCGGCTGCCGCGGAAAACGGTCAGCAGCACGTCATCGATCGTCCGCCCGGCGGCATCGCGCACCTTGGCCCGCGTCGCCCGGCGCTCCGTCGCCCTGCCCGCGGCACCGCTGCAGGCAAGGTCCGCGATTTCCTCCGCGCGGCTGCCCGAAAGACGGATCAACGCGACGGCCGAGGTGCCGCCGCCGCTGGCCAAGGCCACGATCGCATCGGATTCCGCGGCGGAACTCATCACTTCTCCGGGGTGGGCGTGACGGCCTGGCCACCGATGCCGAGGAACTCCCAGCAGATGAAGCGTTTGATGGCGAGCTGGGGACTTGCGTCCTGGGTCCACTCGAGTTCCAGCGTGGCGGTCTTGGTCTTCTGGCGTGCGTTCTTGATGCCGCGCCAGTTGAGGATCGACAGCGAGCGACCGAGCTCGGAATCGATCGCGACCTGCACCCGCACCGAGTCCGTGCGGTGGGCGGGATCGACCATCCGGTAAGTCTTCATCCCGCGGACCACCAGGCCTTTCTCCGGCACGTCCTCGACGACGAAGAGCCGGAAGATATCACTGCGGCCGGGATTCGGCAGTTCGGTGAAGCTGCGGAACGTGCGGTATTTGGTTTGGGCGAAGGTTTCCCAATCCAACCTCAGGCCGTCCGGCGTGCGTTTGAAGAAAACATGCACCTTGACCGGCTCCGACGTGAAATTGCCGGCCTTGGCCAGCGACGACAGCAACAGGTCGGGCTCCTGCAGGCCGTGCTGCACTTCCAGCGGGGCCAGCGGGCGGAAGAAGTCGCGCATTTCGAACTGCGGCGGCTGGTCGTAGCGCATCATGAAGATGCCGCGCTTCTGGTCGTCGGGCGGCAGCGGCTCGGCGGAGAAGCCGGAGATCGGCGTGTCCGAATCGTCGATCTTCCCCGGGCCGTAGAACTCGTCCATGCGGGACAGCAGCGCGCTCCCGCCGATCGAGTAGGCAGCCTTGCCGGCGGCGGTTTCGGCAGCCAGGAAATCGCCCAGAACCTTTCGGGCATCGGCCTTCCAGCCCTCTTCGAGATACTGGCGCTCCCGTTGCAGCGCCTGGCCTTGCGCGCTGACCGTCGGGCGGGCCACGGTTCCGCCGCGGGCGCGGTTGTCGAGGAAGTAAATCGCCCCGCCGCCGACGGTGAGGATGAGGAAAAGCAAAACCAGCAGGGAAATCACCAGCGCCTTGCGGGTGGCTGGAGGCGGCGGCTTCACCGCCCACGGGTGGGGCTTGGGCTTGTTCTTCTTCGACTTGCCGTGCCCCTTCGTGCCGCCCAGCGGCAGGTTCGGGTCGAGCAGCGATGCCGCGGTGGCGTCGACGGATTCCTCCGACGACTCCGGAACGACGGCCAATGCCGGGACGGTTGCTGCCGTGGCGACTGGTTCCGGTGCGGGCGGTGCCTCCGGCTCGGCAAAGGGATCCTTGTGATCGGGCGGAGCCACCGACTCATAGATGGAGCGCTGCCGGGCAAGTTCGGTCTCGCGGTCCGAGCCCCGCTGCGTGACCACAGCCTTCTCGGCGGCGAGCGCTCTCTCCAAAGCCGCCCTTTTTTCGGCGGCGAGCGCTTTCTCCGAGGCTGCCGCCTTCTCGGCCGCGTGGGCTTTCTCCGATGCGGCGGCCTTTTCGGCGGCGAGGGCTTTCTCCGCGGCCAAGGCCATCGCGCGTTCCTCGGCCAGCGCCTTCTCGGCCGCCAAGGCTTTCTCGCGGGCCAGCGCCCGCTCTTGAGCCAGCGCCCGCTCCGCGGCCTGGGCCTTTCCCGCGGCAAGGGTGAGCGCCTTCTCGGCCGCCAAGGCTTTCTGCTCGGCCAATTCCCGCTCGGCGGCCAGCGCCTTTTCCTGAGCGAGTGCTTTTTCAGCGGCTAGGGCTTTCTCTTCGGCAAATGCCTTCTCCTGCGCCAGCGCGAGCTCGGCCGCCTGGGCCTTTTCCTCCGCCAAGGCCTTCTCCTGGGCCAGCGCCCGTGCGGTCGCCTGCGCCTTCTCCTCGGCCAGCGCCTTTTCCAACTTGAGCGCCCGTTCGGCCGCCAACGCTTTCTCTTCGGCGAGAGCCTTCTCGACCGCGAGCGCCTTTTCCGCGGCCAACGCCCGCTCAGCCTCGCGCGCCTTTTCCGCGGCCAAGGCAAGCGCCCTTTCCGCGGCCGCCGCCTTCTCTTCGGCCACGGCCCTTTCACGGGCCAGCGCCTGTTCGATCTCCAAAGCTTTTTGCTCGGCCAGAGCCTTCTGCTCGGCCAGAGCCTTCTGCTCGGCCAGCGCTTTCTCCGCGGCGAGCGCCCGTTCCGATGCCCGTGCCTGTTCTTCGGCCTGCGCCCGTTGCGCGGCCTCGGCCAAAGCTCTCTCCTGAGCGAGCGCCCTTTCCTGGGCCAACGCCCTCTCTTCCGCCAAGGCCCTCTCCATTTCCCGAGCCCGCTCCTCCGCGCGGGCCCGCTCGGCGGCGAGTTCCTGCTCGCGGATCCGCGCTTCCTCCAGCGCCTTCGAGCGCTCTTCGGCGAGGGCTTTCTCGACGGCCAGAGCCTGCTGTTCCGCCGCCGCCTTCTGCTCGGCCAGAGCCTTTTCCGCCGCGCTCGCCCGCTCGGCGGCGAGCGCTGTCTGCGCTGCCAAAGCCATCTCGGCCGCGCTCGCCTGGGCCTTCTCCGCCGCAAGCGCCTGCTCGGCCGCCCGGGCCTTCTCCTCGGTCAGCGCCCGTTCGGCCGCTACCTGCGCCGCGCGCTGCTCGGCCAGCGATCGTTCCGCCGCTGCCGCCGCCGCCCGCTCTTCCGCGAAAATCTTCTCCGCCGCCATCTCGGCCGCCGTTTGCTCAGCCCGCGCCTTTTCGGCGGCGATCGCTGCCGCCATTTCCTCACTACGCGCCCGCTCCTTGGCCAGGGCCAACTCGGCCTCCAGCAGCCTCGCCGCGCCGACGTCCACCCCGACCGCCGGCATATCCGCCACCGCCGCGGTGGGACGTTCGGCAAAGGGCGATGCCGCCGCCACCTCGGGCAACCCCGCGAAGGCCGGTGCCGGCCTTATGCCGGGCAAAGGCGGTGGCAAGGGCGGCGGACCCGCCGGCTTGCGCACCGGGACCGGACCCGCGGCATCCGCGATGACGACCGCGGGCACCTCGATCGCGGCGCTCACCCGTTGGACCGGGGTGTCGGCGGCCGGCTCCGGGCCGGGAGACGTGATGGTGCTGCCGCAGTGGGGACAAGGACCTGCCATCGGCGGCAGGTCCTTCGGCACGAGGATCTTCCCGCTGCAATGGCTGCACCGGAATTCCCGCTGGTTCTGAAATACATCGACGACCGCCATCAACTCCCCCTCTGAGGCAGGATTGAATATGAAGAACTTCCCGGACTGTCAAATCGTCCTAAGGGTTATCTTCAAGCCGACACGCCCGGCATCACCGAGTCCAGCACCTCCAGGCAGCGGACGTTCTGGGCCGGCGTGCCGATCGAAATCCGCACCCAGTCCGGCAGCTTGTAGCTGCTCATCGCGCGGATGATCACGCCCTGCTTCAGCATGTCGCGGAACACCCGGTCGCCCTCGCCGACCTTCACCAGGATGAAATTCGCCACGCTGGGCACGAACTCCAGCCCGCGCTCGCGGAAGGCGGCCTCGTAAAACGCCAGGCCCTCCTTGTTGATCGCCTTGGTCTTCGCCATGTGCTCGTCATCCTCCAGCGCCGCCAGCGCGCCGGCCTGGGCGATGGCGTTGGTGTTGAACGGCTGCCGCGCCTTCTGGAGAATCTCCGCCACCCCTTTCGAGCACAGCCCGTAGCCGATCCGCAGCGCGGCCAGGCCGTGGATCTTCGAGCAGGTGCGCAGGACCGCCACGTTGCGGCCTTCGCGGACGTATTTGAGCACGTCCGGCGCGTCGTCGAGGAACTCGTGGTAGGCCTCGTCAAAGCACACCACCACGTGCTCCGGCACCCGCGCCATGAAACGGTCGAGCGCCTCCTGGCCGACCATCGTGCCGGTCGGGTTGTTCGGGTTGGCGATGAACAACAAGCGCGTATCCGGAGTGATCGCGTCCGCCATGCCTTCCAAGTCATGCACGAAGCCCGGGTCCGGCACCTCGACATACTTCGCGCCGAACAGCGTGGCCATCAGCTTGTAGACCACGAAGGCGTGTTTCGCCGCGATCAGCTCGGCCTTCGGGTTGAGGAAGGAGTGGCACAGCAACTCGATGATCTCGTTCGAGCCGTTGCCGAGCACCACGTTGGAAAGCTCCATGTCGAAGCGCTCCGCGATCGCCGAGCGCAGCTTCCAGCCGCCGCCGTCCGGATAGATATGGGAATCCTCCAGCGCCTTGCGCATCGCCTCCTTCGCCAGCGGCGACGGGCCCAGCGGGTTCTCGTTCGATGCCACCTTGACGATGTCCTCCGCCCGCAAGCCCAGCTCGCGGGCGGTTTCCTCGATCGGTTTCCCGGGCTCGTAGGCAATCAGGTCGCAGACAAAACGGTTGGCAAATTGGTCGATGGCCATGCGCGGAGGCTAGGCACGGTGGTGGTGCTCCGCAAGGTTACAAGCGCCTTTCAGCGCCACGGACTGCGGCAGCCTGCTGCCGCTTTGTTGCCACAGCCTGCTGTGGAGTCAGGACCCGACTCGCCAGCAGGCTGACGAGTGAAAGCGGCAGCAGGCTGCCGCAGTCCAAGCTTCCTACACCGCCACCCCCGTATAAATCGCCGCCACGCCAAAGCTCAACGGCACCGCCTCCGCCTCCTTGAACCCCTGCCCTTCTAACAAATCGCACATCGCCCGGCCCATCGGGAACTCCTCGATCGAGCCGCCCAGGTACTCGTAAGCATCCCTCTGCCCGGTCAGCAGCCCGGCTGCTTTCGGCAGGACGTTGTGGAGATACCAGCGATAGGGTCCTTTCAGCACGCCGGTCGGCAGCGAGAAATCCAGCACCAACAGATGCCCGCCCGGCTTCAGCACCCGCCGCATCTCGCGGATCGCCTTGGCGTAGTCCGCCATGTTCCGCAGCCCGAAGGCCACCGTGACCACGTCGAATTCCGCATCGCCGAAGGGCAAGGCCAGCGCGTCCGCCACCAGCGTCTTCGCCAGCCCGCGCTTGCTCGCATGGGCCAGCATCTCGGCGCAGAAATCGCTGCCGATGATTTCCACTTCCGGACAGGCGTCCTGCATTTCCAAAGCCAGATCCCCCGTCCCGGTCGCCACGTCGAGCACCCGCGCCGGCTTCCAAGCCCGCACGATCCGCGCGACCTTCTTCCGCCACAGGATGTCGGTGCCCAGGCTGAGCACGTGGTTCGTCGTCACATAACGGTCGGCGATGCGGGCAAAGGCCTCCCGGACATACGACGGATCTTGAATGGTGCCAGCTCCCACGCGCCAACCCGTAGTCCGGATTCCGGACCTGCCAAGTGCGGAGTCTCCGACTGCGGCATTTCCAAGCTCCTGAGAAACTGGAGATTTCCCAACCTACCAGGATATGGCGGCTCTCTTCCACTCTCCATCTTCTGCGGGTCTGACGATTCCCAGCACATTCCCATTTCGCGATACAAAAATCACCCGCTCGCTGATAGGCTTCACCCTTACTTGGGATGGTGTCGATTGGTAAGGCTGCGACAGCAATTCGACGAGGCGGCTAACCTTGAACTTTTCAGGTTTCCGAAGCCCTGAATCCTCAATCGTCGCAACCACGAAGGAACGCGCATGTTCCGGAACATGCGCCAAATCCGGCACTGGCGCTCGCAGGTAAAACGTCCTCCCGCACCACGCCGCATACCCAACGAGCATCAGAAAAAGCCCGCCAAACAGCAGCAGCATGCGGGATTTTTTCATGACGTGCCTTTGACAACCTTGCGGCAGACTGGCCCCGGTCTGGTAGGCCGTCACCGCAAAAATGGAGCTCATTTTGGCAGTTTGGGTCGGAACGTTATGCGCCGCGGTCCTTGCTCCGACTTCAAACCACGCGGTCCCGTCAGCAATACCCATTCCTTTCCATCAGCGGCCCGCCCAACAATGAAAACGCCGGAGGAGGCTGCGCCTCGGCTAAAGGAGAAAAACTCTCCACTGAGTTTAACTTCCCGGAACTGAACCGGCGGAACGTCAGAGGCGTAGGGGTGCATTAGAAGCTCACTGAGTCGCTTCATCGTAAATTTTTCAGGTCGCCTCAAATCCGCTGCCTCGATCTCTGATAGCGCGAGCGCTCTCACCTCATCAGGCACGAGCGCCAAATCCGGCACTGCTGCCCGCAGATAAAACGTCCTCCCGCACCAAGCCACATACCCGACGAGCATCAGAAAGAGCCCGCCAAACAGCAGCAGCATCCGCGATTTCTTCATGACAAGCGTTCAACCACCTACGGCAGAATATCCCCGTAAATTCCCGGATCGCTCCCCTGAATCTCCACCGCCCCGCAGGCCTTGGCGTAGAACTCCCGCGGCCCCACCCCGCCGATGAAGGCATACGCATGCCCCAGCTCCCGCAGCGCCTCCAGCGACTTCATCAGCAGCGCCTTCCCGATCCCCGTCCCGCGCGCCGCTTCCGCCACGCCGGTCGGGCCGAAGAAGCCGCGCATCGTGGTGTCATAGCACGCGAAGCCGAGGATCGCCTTGTCCTTCGTCGCAATGAAACAGGCGACCGGCTGGCGGGTGATCGCCACTTCGACCTCGCTCACCCACTTCGCCGAAAAGTGGGTCCGCGCGAACTCCGCCACCGTGTGCTTCTCGAAGGCCCGCGCCCGCCGCAGCGTGATCCCCTGCGCCGCGACCTTGGAGTAGAGTTCCCCGCTCTCCGGCAGGTCGTAGAGGCGCACGAGCATGTCGATCATGGGGCGGATGAAATCACCAATCGCCGATCTTCCAATCACCAATCTCGGGGCTCCCCGGCCGGCAGAACTCTGCATTTCCATCACTTGTCGGGGACTTTCTTGCCAAATCCGCCTTCCGAAGGCCCAATCCCGCGAGAAACCATGCCCTCGTCCCTCACCCTCACGATCCTCTCCTGCCTCCTCGCCGCTCCCCTGAGCGCCGCACCCGCACGGCATCCGAGCTACGAGCCTGTCGCCCCCCCGGCCTCATCTTCCTCTGCAAATCTCCTGCTCAAGGCCAACACCACCGCCAGCGGCCAGTGGAGCGACCGCGCGCCGGGCTTCGCGGTCGATGGCAAGCTCAACCCGCAGGACCACTGGGCCTGCGAAAACCTGCCGGTCTGGCACCAGGTCAGCCTCGCCGCCCCCGCCGAGATCGCGGCCGTTCGAGTCTGGCCGTATTGGGGCGATGGCCGCGTCTATCAGTTCAAGGTGGAGGGCTCCCCCGACGGCAAGTCGTGGACCCTGCTCGGCGACATGACGGCGAACTCGATCACCAGCACGCCCGACGGCCACCTGTTCCGCTTCGCCCCGGCCAAGATCCAACACCTCCGCACCACCTTCCTCTCCAACTCCCGCGGCAAAACGATCGGCGGCCACCTCGTCGAGATCGAAGCCTACGCCTCGTCGCCCGAGGTCAAACTCGCCGGCGGCATCGGCAGCACCGACCTCCGCTACCCGCACGCCGGACCCGTCGAAAACCTCGCCGCCCCCGCTTCCGGCATTCGTCTAACAGCATGGCGCGGCGAACGGGTGAACGCCCAGGTCGTCCTCCACTCCGATGCCCCCCAGCAGGCGCTCCGCTTCGATCCCGTCGTCTTGAAAGGCAACGGCACCACTCTCACCGCAAGCGCCCGCTTCGTCCGCTACACCCTGGCCGACGGCAAGCCGCAGGGCGACATCCTCGACGATGCCGCCCAACTCGATCTCCCCGCCGGTGCCAACCGCCCGGTCTGGCTCGAAATCAACGTCCCCGCCACCACAGCACCCGGAACCTACACCGGCACCTTCACCGCCCGCAGCAACAGCTCGCAGCTCGACTTCCCGCTGAAACTCGAAGTCCTCCCCGCCACACTGCCCGCACCGGAGAACTGGTCCTTCCACCTCGACCTCTGGCAGCACCCCGACGCCGTCGCCCGCTTCCACGATGTCCCGCTGTGGTCCGACGCCCACCTCGCCCTGCTTAAACCCTCAATGATCCGCCTCGCGCAGGCCGGCCAGAAAACCATCACCACCACGCTGATCCACGAAGCCTGGGGCGGGCAGACCTACGACCGCTTCGGCGCGATGATCGAGTGGCGGAAGATGAAGGACGGCAACTGGACCTACGACTACTCGATCTTCGACCGCTGGGTCAGCTTCATGAGCGAGCAGTGCGGCTTCGCGAAGGCCCGCATCCACGGCTACTCGATGATTCCCTGGAGCCTCAGCTTCCGCTACTACGACGAGGCGTCGGCCGCCTACATCGACACCGTCCTCCAGCCCGGCAGCAAGGAATACGACGATTTCTGGGGCAGTTTCCTCCGCGACTTCAAGCGGCACCTGAAGGAGAAAGGCTGGCTCGAGCGCATGCGGATCGGCATGGACGAGCGGCCCGACCACCTGATGCGCGGCGCCCTCGCCACCCTGGCCAAGCACGCGCCGGAGATCCCCGTCGCGTCCGCCATCAACCACCCCAGCGCCCTGACCCGCGAAATGGACGACCTTTCCCCGTCGATCCAGACCAGCGGCGAGTTCAAGCCCGCCGACCTCGCCGCCCGCCGCGCCGCCGGCCGCAAGACGACCTACTACGTTTGCACGAGTCCGCCGGTGCCGAACACCTTCACCTTCTCGCCCCCCGCCGAGTCCGAGTGGCTGCCGCTCTTCTCCGCCGCGAACGGCTACGACGGCTTCCTCCGCTGGGCCTTCCACTCGTGGGTCGAGAACCCGCTCGTTTCCACCGACTTCACCTCCTGGCCCTCCGGCGATTGCTTCCTCGTCTACCCCGGCGACCGCTCGTCGATCCGCTTCGAGCGCCTCCGCGACGGGATCGAAAGCTTCGAGAAAATCCGCCTGCTCCGCGAAGCCGCCGCCGCCCGACCTTCACCGCGGACCATTTCCGCCATTGCCAAACTCGATGCCGTCCTCGCCGACTTCACCTGGCAACGCGGCCAAAAAACCGGCCCGCACACCGACGACGTGAAGCGCGCCAGCGAAGCCATCCTCCACGCCACCCGCGCCATCGCCCCTTGAAATGACCGGCCCGGTAATAAGCGGTCGCCCCGTCGTGCTTCGAAGCCATGTTCCACGATGATCCGCGTTGCCGCCCTCTTTCTCTATCCGGTGAAGTCGCTCCGCGGCACGCCGGTCGCCACCGCCGTCGTCGATGACCTCGGGCTCGAAGGCGACCGCCGCTTCCTCGTCGTGGACCCCGACGGCCGCTTCATCACCCAACGCACGGTCCCGCGGATGGCCCTCGTCTCGAGGCCCGGCCCGGAGACCGCTTTCCGTTCGCCGATGGAGCCCCGCTTCTGGTTGCCACCACCGCATCGCTCGACGCCCTCAACCACCGCATCGTCGCGGCCGGTGGATCACCCGTTCCGATGGACCGCTTCCGGCCGAACATCGTCCTCGAAGGCACCAAACCCTTTGCCGAAGACCACTGGACGAAACTCGACATCGCCGGGGCCCGCTTCCGCGCTACCGGGCCCTGCGACCGCTGCATCGTCACCACCACCGATCAACTCACCGGTCGACGCGGCAAGGAACCCTTGAAAACCCTGGCCACCTTCCGCCGCGATCCACAGGACCCCGCATCCGTCCTCTTCGGGCTGAACTTGATCCAGGAAAGCAAATCCGGAAGCGTGGCCGTGGGCGATCCCGTTGAGATTCACTTCCCCTGATATGACCCTCCGCCGCCTGCCGCTCGTCCTCCTCCCCGCCTGTCACCGGATCGTCGACGAGCGGGACTTTCACGCCACACCTGCCGCCTATTCCGACGCCCTCCGGATCGCCGGATGTCAGCCCTTGCTCGTCACCGCGGAGTGCCCCGGAGAACTCGAAGCGCTGCTCGAGATCGCCGACGGGATCCTCCTCCCGGGCTCCCCGGCCAACGTCCATCCGTCGCACTTCGGCGAAGAGGTTCACGATCCAACACTGCCGCTCGATCCCAAGCGCGACGGACTTTCCCTGCCGCTCGTCCGTGAAGCGATCGACCGAGGGATTCCGCTCTTAGGCATCTGCCGCGGCCACCAGGAAATCAACGTCGCCCTCGGCGGCAGCCTCCACCAGGCGGTTTACGAGATTCCGGGTCATGACGATCACCAGCCCGCCGGCGACGAAGCCCCGGACCTCCGCTTCGGCCCGGTCCACGAAATCAGCTTCGTTCCCGGTGGTCTGTTAGAAAAGCTGCTCGGCCCTGGTCCCGTCACCGTGAACTCGGTCCACGGCCAGGCCGTCCATCGACTGGCTCCCGGCCTGCGCGCCGAGGCCTTCGCTCCCGACGGCGTGATCGAAGCGATCCACGCCCCGGATGCTCCCGGTTTCAACCTCGGCGTCCAGTGGCACCCGGAGTGGCACGCCGCAGGCAATCCCATTTCGGAAGCCATCTTCCACGCCTTCGGTGACGCCTGCCGGGCCTATCGCGATCAACGTCTCTCCGGTAGGTCGGGGTCATGACGACATCTCCTCCCAATCCCGCCCCGGCCCGCCTTCTCCCGGCTCTGCTGCTCGGTCTCACCGCAGCCGCATTCTTCTCGGTGAGCTTCGTGCTGAATCGCCAGATGGCCCAAGCCGACGGCCACTGAAGCCATCCTGATCGGCATCCGCCCGCCCGCTCCCCTCGCTTGGTTCGGTTTGACCTTGGCGATCACCGGCTTCCTCCTCCACGCCCGCCCCCGGCGTCACGCGAATTCATTTGAATGAGACCGATTCCGGCGGAGTCTTGAGGGTCCGGGATCAAGGTCCTGCACACTTCTACCGAATCCTTTCCACCATGCTCCCCCAACGACTTCTCCGCCCCCGTCTCACCGCCTGCCTTCTCGGCTGCCTCCTCGCCGGATCCGCCGCCGCCGACGTGGTCCTCCGCGGCACCATCGAAGGCCGCGTCATCGAAGACAACGCGGTCATCCCCGCCGGTGCCTCCGCCATTCTGATCGACACGGTCATCAAGGGCAACCTGCTGGTCCGTGCAAACGCCCGCGTCGTCTCCGACGGATCCACCGTCGATGGCAACGTCCAAGCCGAGCGCTCCACCCTCGTCGACCTGGGGAATTCCACCGTCGTCAAAGGCAGCGTCCAGGCGCAGCGCACCCGCTCCGTGCTCGTCCGCACCGGCACCACCGTCGATGGCAGCGTGCAGATCACCGAGGCCACCGCACCCGCCGGCGTTCATGCCCTGCTCGTCCAGGATTCCACCGTCAAGGGCGACGTCCAGGCCAGGAAAAGCTCCGGCCAGCTCCGCGCCATCGGCAACGCCATCGATGGCAACCTCCAGTTCACCGAGAACCGCACCGGCGATTACGCGGTCACCGACAACACGATTCAGGGCGACCTCCAGTTCTTCAAGAACAAGGGGGCCGGCTTCATCACCGGCAACCAGGTCGGCGGCAATCTCCAGAGCAAGGAGAACACCCCCGGCCCCACCGTCAGCGGCAACACGGTCGGCGGAAATCTCGAAGTTGAAGACGACGACGGCGGCACTCCGGGCCCCGGCACCCCGACTTCGGGGAAAATCGGCCGGATCACCATCGATGACGACCTCACCATCTCCGGCAATGCCACCGCCGACCTCAGGGGAACCTTCATCCGCGGCAACCTGATCCTCCAGCCCGGCGCCCGGGTCACGGCAGGCGGTATCCGCGTCGATGGCAACGTCCAGTTGGGACAAGGCGCCTCCATCGATCTCGTCCGCTCCTCGGTGATCATCGGCGACGTCCAAGGCACCGGCTCATCTTCCATCCAGGTCCGAGGCGGCACCCGAGTCGGCGGCAACGTCCAGCTTCAGTCCGGCAACGCCTTGCTCGTCCTGGACGTCGTCGTCGACGGCAACGTCCAGGCCGAAAAAAGCACCGGCCCGATCCGCGTGACAGGCACCACCATCGGCGGCAATCTCCAGGTCGTCGAAAACACCACCGGCAAATACGACCTGATCAACAACGTCATCACCGCCGATCTCCAGTTCTTCAAGAACACAGGAGCCGGCAAAATCACCGGCAACCGCGTCGGCGGCAATCTCCAGAGCAAGGAGAACTCCCCCTCTCCGCTGGTTCGGAAGAACACCGTCGCCGGCAACACCGAGCTGGAGTAAGCCTCGATCCCGCAGGGTAGGAAGTCGGCAGCAACCGGCTCCCTACCGACTGCTTGGTGATTGAGGGATTGCTGATTGATGATTTGCCTTTCCTCCCCGCCTCCCCTCTCATGCGGGAAGGAAATGGCCCCCTACCTTCGCTTCGAGAACGTGACCCGTCGCTTCGGGTCCTTCACCGCCGTCAACGACGTCACCCTCGACATCGAGAAAGGCGAGACCTTCTCCCTCCTCGGCCCCTCCGGCTGCGGCAAGACCACGCTGCTCCGGATGGCCGCCGGCTTCGACAAGCCGGACATCGGCCGCGTGCTGCTCGACGGCAAGGACATCACCCCGCTCCCGCCCGACCAGCGGCCGGTCAACACGATCTTCCAGAGCTACGCGCTGTTCCCCCATCTCTCCGTTAGAGAGAACATCGCCTTCGGCCCCAAGATCGCGAAGTGGACACCCGACGCGATCGCCCGCGGCGTGGATGAGATGCTCGACCTGATCGACCTCAAGGCCCACGCCGACAAGAAGCCGTCCCAGCTCTCCGGCGGCATGAAGCAGCGCGTCGCCATCGCCCGCGCCCTGGTCAACAAGCCCAAGGTCCTGCTGCTCGACGAACCGCTCGCCGCCCTCGACCTCAAGCTCCGCCAGCGGCTCATCGTCGAACTCGACGCCATCCACGACGAGGTCGGCATCACCTTCATCTACGTCACCCACGACCAGGGCGAGGCGATGTCGATCTCCGACCGCATCGCCGTGATGAACAAGGGCGTCATCGAGCAGGTCGGCCCGCCCGCCCAGGTCTACGAGGCGCCCCGCAGCTCCTTCGTCGCCGCCTTCATCGGCGATACGAACTTCCTCGATGGCAAGATCACCGACAAGATCGATACCCATTTCTCCCGCTGCGAGGTGAACGGCTTCGGCAGCATCGTCATCGACAACGACAAGCCCGTCTCCCCCGGCGACCGCATCCACCTTTCGATCCGCCCCGAGAAGCTCGTCGTCTCCCGCGAAAAGCCGGCGATCGGTCCGCTCGACAACGCCGTCGAAGGCAAGGTCGAGGACGTCATCTACTACGGCTCCCACACCCGCTACTGGGTCCGATGCGGCGAATGGAAGCTCTGCGCCGAGATGCAGCACCGCACCTTCCTCCTCGACCACGCCCCGCCGAAATGGGGCGACACCGTCTGGCTCATGTGGGACGCGAACGACGGCTTCCTGCTGGAGCAATACCGGGAAGAGGATGAAGGGATGCTGACCTTGCCGGGGGAGTGAAAAAATCATCAATCATCAATCTTTCAATCATCAAACAGTCAGTGGACGGAGAGAGGAAATTTGATCTCGACGAGCGGACGTTCCAGTTCGCGCTGGCAATCAGGAAGCTCATCGGGAGCTACCGGTGGACGCGTGAGCAGTGGACCGATGTCGATCAGGTCCTTCGCTCGTCGGGCTCCGTTGCCAGCAACTACGCCGAGGCCAACAATCCCGTCTCCTCCGCGGATTTCTCCTTCCGCCTCAAGATCTGCCGCAAGGAATCTGGCGAATCCCGCCTCTGGATCCGCCTGCTCGCTAGCACATCGAACGACGACCGAATCCCGATCCTCCGCGGCCTCTTCAAAGAAGCCGACGAACTCACCCGCATTTTCAACAGCATCCTCAAAAAGCTCGGCGACTAGCCGTCGTCACTCCTTCTCCAAAACACGCTGATTGATGATTGAAGGATTGATGATTGATGATTTCTAACGCATGAATCGCCCCCGAAAGCCCGAACTCCTCGCCACCGCCCCGAGCTTCCTCTGGCTCGTGATGTTCGTGCTCGTCCCGGTGACGATCATCTTCGCGATCGCCTTCCGGCCCGCCTTGCCGGCGGGCGGCATCGGCGACGGCTGGAGCCTCGATGCGATCCGCGCCCTCGCCGCCCCCAGCTACCCTGCCCTTTTCGCCCGCACCATCTTCGTCGCGGCGATGACCACCGTCCTTTGCATCGCCGCCGCGCTGCCGGTCGCCTACGCGATGGCCCGGCTCACCCCGGTCTGGCGCTCCCGGGTGCTGCTGCTGGTGATCGTGCCCTTCTGGACGAATTTCGTGATCCGCGTCTTCGCCTGGCAGCAAATCCTCCACGCCCAGGGCTACGTCGCGGAGGCCCTGCGCTTCCTCGGCCTGCTCGGGGAGAACGACCGACTGTTAGGCAATCTCGCGGCGGTCACCCTCGTCAGCGTCTACACTTACCTTCCCTTCGCCATCCTGCCGCTCTTCGCCGCCGCGGAGAAGTTCGATTTCGGCCTGCTCGATGCCGCCCGCGACCTCGGGGCCAAGCCGCTGCGCGCCTTCTACTCGGTCTTCATCCCCGGCATCCGCCAGGGCGTGATCACCGCCATCCTCGTGGTCTTCATCCCGATGCTCGGCTCCTACGTCGTGCCCGACATGGTCGGCGGCACCGGCACCCAGATGATCGGCAACAAGATCGCCCAGCGGAACTTCACCGACCGCAACCTCCCCGAAGCCGCCGCCCTCTCCGGCGCCCTCGCCCTCCTCGTCCTCGCCCCCATGTTCCTCCGCCGCCGCGCCAAAGAGGCCTAGCCTGCCCAACATCTTCCATCTGCCATCTTCCATCTGCCCCGTGAAACCCAGCCGCGTCCCCCTCATCACCCTGATCCTCGTGCTGGTCTTCTTCTACCTGCCGATCGGATTCCTGGTGCTGAATTCCTTCAACAACTCCCGCTACGCCTCGAAGTGGAGCGGCTTCAGCACGCGCTGGTATGAGCGCCTCGGCGACCGCCCGGACATCATCGCCGCCCTCGGCAACTCGGTGAAAGTCGCCACCGCCGCCAGCCTGGTCGCGATGGTGCTCGGCACCGCCGCCGCCTTCGCCCTCCACCGCTACAAATCCCGTCTCCAGGACACCCATCGCCTGCTGGTCACCGTGCCGCTGGTCCTGCCGGACATCCTGATGGGCATGAGCCTGCTGCTGCTCTTCATCTCCTTCGGGATGAGCCTCAGCCTCTTCACCATCTCCATCGCTCACATCACCTTCTGCCTCAGCTACGTCGCGCTGGTCGTCCAGGCCCGGCTCCAGGACTTCGATTTCAACGTCGTCGAGGCCGCCCGCGATCTCGGCGCGTCGAAAGTCCAGGCCTTCCTCAAAGTCACCCTGCCCCTCCTCGCCCCCGGCATCCTCGCCGGCGGCCTGCTCGCGTTCACCCTCTCGATCGACGACTACGTCATCACCTACTTCGTCAAAGGCCCCGGCTCCGACACCCTGCCGACCCTCGTCTATTCGATGATCAAGAAGAGCAAGGACCTCCCCGTGATCAACGCATTATCTTCGATCATGTTGATTATCACCTTCGCTGTCGTCGCGTTGTCCCAACGCCTGACAAGACCCGACATTGCAAAATGACCTTTTGACGAAGGTTCTTGTTACATTTCGTTCCTCGACAGGTTGCCGATCGGGCTCTACTCGTCCCTGTGTCCCCCCGGACAAGCAGGCGGTTTCTTTTCCCCTGCGACATTGTCTTTCCCCCCATCGAATCATGACCAGGCTCATTCTGGTGGCGTTCGCCATGCTTGTCTTGAAGCCGTGCCCGGCGGCACCGGTCATCAACGAGATCATGCATCGCCCGGGTGCCGCCTACCCGGAGCCCGAGTCGCTGGAGTTCATCGAGATTCACAATCCGGACGGCGTGGCGGCCGGCCTCGCGGGCTGGAAGATCAGCGGCGGCGTGAATTTCGTTTTCCCGCCCGGCACCACCCTGCCCGCCGGCGGATTCCTCGTCGTCGCGGCCGATCCGGCGGCCCTCGCCACGGAGACCGGACTGAGCGGCATCGTGGGTCCTTGGGGCGCAAACCAGCGCCTTTCGAACAGCGGAGAGAAGATCACCCTGTCCCGCCCCGAAGGCGACGGTTTTGTCCCCGTCGATGTGGTGACCTATGCCGACGAGGGGGACTGGGGCTTCCGCTCGTGGGACAATCTCGCCGGCTGGCAATGGATCACCCAGACCAATGGCGGGGGCACCTCGCTGGAGCGAAGGAATCCGATGCTGTCCGTCGACAACGGTCAGGCTTGGGGCGACTCGGGGATCGTCGGCGGCACCCCTGGCGCGCCCAATCACCTGCTCTCCGATGACATCGCACCAGTCATCCGGCAGGTGAAGCATTCGCCCGCCGTGCCACGCAGCACCGACGTGGTCACCGTGTCCTGCGTGGTCTCCGACGAACTTCCACCGACCTCTCTGTCCGCCACCTTGTATTGGCGAAACGCCACCACTACCAGCCCCGGAGCCTTCCAGCAGGTCGCGATGATCAACGACGGCAACGGCCGCTTTTCGGCCAGCCTCGGTGCCATGCCGGACAAGACGATCGTCGAGTTCTACGTGCAGGCCGGCGACGGCAGCCTCAGCCGGACCTGGCCCGCCCCGGGATCGCAGGGCCAGACCGCCAACTGCGTCTATCAGGTCGACAACGAGGTCGCCAGCGCCACCGCCCCAACCTGCCGCCTGGTCCTGACCGCCGCCGAGAATGCCGCCTACAATTCCCTGGCGGCGCTCTACACTCCGACCGCCAACATTTTCAACATCCAGGGCGGCGACCGCGAGTTCAACACCACCTTCGTGGCCGTGGAGGGCGGCGACACCACGATCCGCTACCGCGCCGGAATGAGGATCCGCGGCCAGAGCTCGCGCAAATTCGTCAACAAGCCCCTGCGCATCAGCTTCCCCGACGACGACCTGTGGGACGGCGTCTCCAAATTCAGCCTGAATCCCAAATACCCGTGGGTCCAATTCATCGGGATGCGCCTTTTCCAAGCTGCCGGATTGCCGGGCTCCGACGCCTCGCCGGTCGAACTCCGCCGCAATGGCGTCGAATACGTCACCGGCAGCGGCACGGATCCGGATTACGGACTGTGGGTGCGCGTCGCCGCCATCGACGGCGACCTCGCCGACACCCACTGGCCGGACAATCCCGACGTTCAGATCTACCGGAAAAGCCTGGGGGAAACCAACTGGTCCTCGAACTTCACCCCGCCCGCCACCCCGGACGGCAGCTATTCCGGTTGGGCGAAGCAGAACGGGAATTCGCGCAACGATTGGTCGGATGTCGTCGCGTTCTCCGAGTTGTGGCAAAGCGTCTCCGCCCCCTATTTCACCGGCGGCGACCCGGGTGATGCCGCTTCCGGAACCTGGACCGGCGTTCCTTTCTCGAATACCGACATCGCGACCCTGTCCACCGTGGTGGACTTCAACCAGATGGCCCGTTGGTTCGCGGTGATGACCCTGATCAACAACCGCGAGAAGAGCATCTCCACCGGCGTGGACAACGACTACGCCGCCGCATGGGTCGGAGACGGCGTGAACCGCCGCCTCAACCTGGTCCCCTACGACATGGACAACGCCCTCGGCAAAGGCGACACACCGGGAGGGCCTGGGTTTGGCGGTCTCTACAACATGACCGACGTCTCCGACGTCTTCAAGCCGCTGCTCCCGCTCTTCGGAGACGAGAACTCGCCGGGTAACGCCGATTTCCGCGCGAAATACCACAACGCCATCCGCGAGCTCGCCGGCACCGTCTTCGACGCGGACACCGGCTCGAACCCCTACCCGCCTTTCCACGCCTTCGTCGACAACCACCTCGGCAACTGGGTTCCGGAGAATGTCCGGACCGAACTCAAGAATCACATGACCTCCCGGCAGAACTACCTGTTGGGACTCATCGGCGCGGGCAAGATCGTCCCGCCCGCCCCGACTTCCACCGGCACTTTGACCCGCGTCCCTTCCGGCAACCTGCGGATCAACGAGGTCCTCGCCGTCAATGTCTCCGCCCACCCCGTGTCCGGCGCCTTCCCGGACATCATCGAGCTGCGCAACACCGGCGGCAGCGGCATCGCGTTGGCCGGTCACGTCATTTCCGACGGCACCAACAGCTACGTCTTCCCCGCCGCCAGCGGCAACGTCTCCGCCGGCGGCCAACGCCTGGTGAATTCCGACACGCTCGGTTTCGGTCTCGGCAGTTCCGGCGATACGGTTCAACTCCGCAACAGTGCCGGCGACCTGCTGGACGAAGTGGTCTTCGGCCCACAGATCGCGGACCTGTCGATCGCCCGCAGCGCCGCCGATCCCGACACTTGGGTGCTGGCCGCACCGACCCTGAATGCCGCCAATGGCAACGCCCTTGCCTTGGCCGCAACGACCCAGCTCTCGATCAACGAATGGGCGGGCAACGCGGACTACCGGCTCACCGAGGATTTCGTGGAACTCCACAACGCCGCCGCCCTGCCGACCGCCCTCGGCGGCATGCGCCTCACCGACCAGATCGCCGCCTATCCATCGCGCTATGCCTTCCCCGAGCTCAGCTTCGTCGCCGCCAGCGGATTCCTTGAAGTCGATTCCGACCAGCTCGGCTTCAAGCTGAACGGCCGCTTCGAGAACCTCTGGCTGGCCGGAGCGAATGGCACGGTGATCTCCGACGTCGCGGTCCTCTCGCAGCAAGCCGACGCTTCCACCGGCCTCAGCCCCGACGGCGGCGACGCCTGGGCGAACTTCCCGGTTCCCACTCCGGGGCTGTCAAATGCCACCGTGGTCCCCGGCGGCGCGGAACTCTTCGCCGGCCTCCGCATCACTGAAGTCATGTATTCGCCCAACACCAGCGGCGACTTCGAGTTCGTGGAACTTCAGAACGTCGGGCTCGTGCCGCTCACCCTCGACGGCGTGCGTTTCACCTCCGGCATCTCCTACGTCTTCCCCTCCAGCAACACGCTCGCCCCGGGCGCCTACATCGTCATCTGCAAGAACCGCATCTCCTTCCTGACCCGCTACCCCGGCACTTCGGGAATCCTCGCGCCGGGCTTCTTCACCGGCTCGCTCGACAACTCGGGCGAGACCCTCGCGCTGACCCTGCCCGCGCCGGGCAACCTCAACATCCTCCGCTTCCGCTACGAGCCCGCATGGTATCCCACTACACTCAGTGGCGGACGCTCCCTGCACACCCGCGACCAGGCCACCACCGATCCCGCGGACTGGGATAAAAGTCCGACCTGGACGGCATCGGCCACCGTCCACGGCAGCCCCGGCACCGGCGAACCGCCGGTCATCACCAGCGCCACCGTGGCGGGAGGCATCGTCGATGCCGCCTTCTCCTACGTCATCGCCGCCACCGGCTCCCCCACTGCCTTCACCGCCACCGGCCTGCCCGCCGGCCTGACGGTGGGCGCTTTCACCGGACTGATCTCCGGCAGCCCGCAAGTCTCCGGCAACTTCCCGGTCCAGATCTCCGCCACCGGTAGCTCCGGCACGGCCCAGGCCACCCTGACCCTGGGTGTCGCCTCGCACGGACCGCTCGACCATTTCAACTGGGATGTCGTCCCCGCGACCGCGGAAGCAGGCACCGACTTCCAGGTCCGCATCACCGCCCGCGACTCCGGCGATCGCCTCAAGCTCGACTATTCCGGCACGGCTTCCTTGCAAGCCTTCACAACCATCCCGGGAGCTTCCCCGGTCCTGATCACCGAGGCGAACGACGGCAATGAAGACCAGTTCGAACTGCAGAACGTGACCGACAGCGCGGTCGATACCAGCGGCTGGTTCGTGATCGTCAGCGACAGCGCTTCCAACATCAACACCCGCAACGCGACCACCCACTTCCTGCCACCCACCCTCGCCGCCGGCGGCATCCTCCGCATCTCCGACTCCAACAGTCCCGGGCGGATCTACTTCGGATCCGACATCCGATGGAGCCAGACCAATCCGAAGGGTTGGATCATGCTCTTCGACGGCGCTACGACCTTGCGCGACTTCCTCGCCTTCGGACAGTGGACCGCCGGGAACCTTTCCGGCCTGTCCATCACCGTGAACAGCCGGACCATCGCACCGGTCGCCCTCGGCAAATGGAGCGGTGCCTCGGTTGCCGGCGACCCCGCGAAAGTCTCCGCCAACATCTGGCAGCGCGGCGGGACCAGCGACCACGACGACGCGAGCGATTGGGACTGGTCGCTCTCCAATGCATCCCTCGGCTCGACCAATCCCGCGCTGTCCCTGCCCTGGGTGATCCGCACTCCCCTGACCGTCACGCCGTCCCAGGTGACCTTCGCCGCCGGCGAATACCTCGGCCCGCTGAGGATCGGCGAGGCGGCCAACGAGGCTTTCGTTGAGGCCTTCGACGCTTTCGGACACCGGGGGCTTTCCACTTCCATCGATGTGAATCCCTCCGCCATCCTCGCCGACACGGACCAGGATGGCATGCCCGACGGGTGGGAGACCGCAAACGGCCTGGATCCCGAAGATCCCGACGACGCCCTCCTCGACCGCGATGGCGACGGCCAGATCAACCTCGACGAGTATGCCGCCGGCACCGACCCGCGGTCCGCGGCTTCGGTGTTCAAGATCACCTCCTTTCTCCATGATCCGGGCATCGGAAGCGTAACCATCGAGTGGTCCGCCGTTGCCGGAAAACTCTACCGCGTCACCAGCAGCGCGAACCTCGTCGCTTGGACGGACCGGGCCACCCGCCTCGCCGCGGCCACCGGCACCGAAAGCGTGGTCATCCCCGCCGCAGGGACGCCTCCGCGGTTCTTTCGGGTCGAACTCGGGCCGTGATTCCCTGCCGCTTTGATCAGAAATCCCGCTCCCCGCGACATCGCGCAAACAGGTCCGGAGCTGGCATTTATCGTGCAGCCCGCCGATGCGATGACGGTCTCCGGAAACAGACGCGCCGGGATTCCGGGAGCATGAACTCCGGCGAAGCGCCGAACTCGCGCTGGACGATTTGCTAGAACCCAGCCATTCCGTTACCACTCTCAAGTTTACCCCTCGCGAAGCCCCCGGATCCTTCTTTCATGCGACGCATTCGACCCTTGCTCGCGATCACCGGTGCCTGCCTGACACAACTCACGGCCGGGCCGGTGATCAACGAGGTTTTCTACCGGCCCGGCACCGGCTACCCGGAAAACACCGCGCTGGAATTCGTGGAGATTCACAACCCGGACCCGGTCGCCGCGGACCTCTCCGGCTGGGCCCTGACCCGCGGGGTCGATTTCGTCTTCCCTCCCGGCACCATCCTGCAAGCCGGCGGCTATCTCGTGGTCGCGGCCGATCCTGTCGCGCTGGCCACCGCCACCGGGCTGAGCGGCAGCCTCGGGCCTTGGGAGGAAGGCGGCCGCCTGTCGAACAGCGGCGAAACCGTGACCCTATCGCGGGTGGACGGCTCCGAAGCCGACAGCGTGAGCTATGCCGACGAAGGCGACTGGGCCTTCCGCACCTGGGAGCCGCTCGGTGGATGGAAATGGATCACCCAGACGAACGGCGGCGGCACCTCGCTCGAACGCCGGACCCCCGCCTGGCGGTGGACAACGGCCAGAACTGGGGCGACTCCGGCGCGGTCGGCGGCTCACCCGGCATGCCGAATTCCCTGCTCGACGACGACATCGCCCCGGTGATCCACCGCGTGAGGCATTCGCCCGCCATCCCCCGCAGCACCGATGTCGTGACGGTCTCCTGCGAACTCGCCGACGAACTGCCGGCCGGCCCGCTCGCGGCGACGCTCTGCTGGCGCATCGCCGGCGGAAGCAATCCCGGAGCCTTCCAACGGATCCCGATGGGCAACGATGGCAGCGGGCGCTTCTCCGCCGCCCTCGGAGCCATGCCGGACCAGACGGTCGTCGAATTCTACATCGAAGCCGGGGATGGCACCTTGACCCGCACCTGGCCGGCCCCGACCTCCCAGGGCCAGAACGCGAACTGCATGTTCCAGGTCGACGACGAGGTGGACGCCGCCGCCACCTCGACCTACCGACTGGTCCTCACCGGCCCGGAAAACGAGGACTTCGAGGACCTCGCCGACCGCTACACGCCGACCGTCAATCCGGCCAGCATCGAAGACGGCGACCGCCGCTTCAACATGACCCTCGTAGCCCGCGACGGCAGCGAAACCGTCATCCGCTACCGCGCCGACATGCGGATCCGCGGCGCGAGTTCGCGGAGGTTCATCCACAAGCCGCTGCGGATTTCCCTGCCGACCGACGACGCCTGGGGCGGGGTCACCGCCTTCAATCTCAACCCGAAGTTCCCGTGGCTCCAGTTCGTCGGCATGCGGCTTTTCCAAGCCACCGGGCTGGCCGCGCCGAATGCCGCGCCGGTCGAAGTCCGCCGCAACGGCGAGGAGTCGTCGACCGGCAGCGGCACCAATCCCGACTACGGCCAGTGGGTCCGGGTGGAAGCCCTCGATGGCGGCTTCGCCGACCGCAACTGGCCGGACCTCGACACTCAACTCTACCGCAAGGGCGACCTGGAGACCGACTGGGACTCCAACTACCCCGTCCCGACCACCCCGGACGACCAGTATTCCGGCTGGCTCAAACGAAGTCAGAGCGGAGCCAACGACTGGTCGGACCTGGTCGCGTTCATCGAACTCTGGCAGACCCTGGCCGCCCCGTATTTCAATGGCGAGGACCCCGGCGACGTGGCATCGGGCACCTGGAACAAGACGCCCTTCTCGAGCACGGATCTCGACGCCCTCGCCGAGGTGGCGGACCTCGATCAGATCGCCCGCTGGTTCGCCGTTATGACCATCCTCGGCAACCGCGAGACCTCCCTTTCCAACGGCGTCGACGACGACTACGCGGGCGTCTTCGTTTCGGATGGAATCTTCCGCCGTCTCCAGTTCATCCCGCACGATCTCGATACCGTGTTGGGCCAGGGCGACAACACGGCAGCCCCGTCGGCCGGCGGGCTTTACAACATGACCGACGTCGGCGCGGTCTTCGATCCCTTACTGCCGCTGTTCGGCGACGCGGACGATCCCGGCAACGCGGTCTTCCTCGACAAGTATCACACCGCCATCCGCGAATGCTTCGGCGGTGTCTTCGATGCCGACACCACCGCCAACCCCTACCCGCCTTTCCACGCCTTCATCGACAACCATCTCGGCGGCTGGGTGCCGGCCGAGGTCAGGGATGAAATGAAAAGTTACATGGCATCCCGTCAGAATTATCTGCTCGGTCAGATCGGCGCGCCCAAGATCACCCCGCCCCCGCCCGGCAGCACCGGCACCCTCCACAGTCCGCCCGGTCCCGGCCTGCGGATCAACGAGGTGCTGGCCGTCAATGTGAGCACCCGCCTCGTCGCCGGCACCTATCCGGATCTCATCGAGATCCATAACAGCAGCGGCAGCAACATCCCCTTGGCCGGCCACGTCCTCGCCGATTCCTCCAATGATTACATCTTCCCCCCCGGCAGCGGCAATGTACCCGCGGGCGGTTATGCTCTCATCCACTCCAACACCCTCGGCTTCGGGCTCGATGCCGGCGGCGACTCCGTCCAGTTGCGCAATCCCGCGGGCGACGTGCTCGACGAGGTAACCTTCGGCCCGCAGGTCGCCGACCTGTCGATCGCGAGGACCTTGTCCGACCCGGAGACCTGGGCACTGGCCGTGCCGACTCCCGACGATCCCAACGGCGACCCGCCCGCCACCGACCCGCCCTCCTTGCTCTCGATCAACGAGTGGGCCGGCAACCCGGACCATCGGCTCGACGATGATTTCATCGAGCTGCACAACCCGGGCACGGAGCCGGTCGCACTCGGCAATCTCCGCGTCACGGATCATCTCTCCGCTTATCCGTCCCGCTATGTCTTCCCCGAACTCAGCTTCATCGGCGCGGGGGCTTTCCTGGTGGTCGACTCCGGCCAGCTCGGCTTCGGTCTCGACGGCCGCTTCGAAAACATCTGGCTCTGCGGTGACAACGGCACCGTGATCCGGCAGGCCCCGATGATTTCACAAGGACCCGATGCCTCCACCGGCCTCGACCCCGACGGCGGGGCGAACTGGACGACCTACCCCGTGCCGACCCCCGGTCAGCCGAATGCCACCACCTTCCCCGGTGGCACGGTGCTCTTTGAAAACCTGCGGATCACCGAGGTGATGTACGAACCGGCGGGCAGCGGCGATTTCGAATTCGTCGAGCTTCAGAACATCGGGACCCTGCCGCTGGAACTCGACGGGGTCCGTTTCACCTCCGGCATCTCCTACACCTTCGGCAGCGGAATCACCCTCGCGCCGGGTGCCTTCGTCGTCGTTTGCAAGAACCGCATTTCTTTCCTGAACCGCTACCCCGGGATGAACGCGGTGCTGGCTCCCGGCGTCTTCACCGGCTCCCTCTCCAACGAAGGGGAGCGGCTGGATCTCACCCTTCCGGCCCCGGCTCAACTGAACATCCTGAGCTTCGCCTACTCCCCGGCGTGGTACCCGCTCACCGCCGGCGGCGGACGCTCGCTGCATACCCGCGACCCGCTCGCCACCGCACCGTCCCATTGGGGTGACAGCGTCACCTGGGCCGCATCCTCCGCCCTCCACGGCAGTCCCGGCGCCGCCGAGCCACCGGTGATCACGAGCACCACGGTCGCCGGCGCCCTGGTCGATGCCGCTTTCTCCCACGTGATCGCCGCAACCGGGGCACCCAGTGTTTTCGGTGCCGCAGGCCTGCCGCCCGGGCTCGCCGTCGCCCCTTCCACCGGCCTCATTTCGGGCACACCGGAAACCGCCGGCACCTTCCCCGTCGAGGTCTCCGCCACCGGACCCGCCGGCACCGCCACCGCCACCCTTCTCCTCACCGTCCTGCCGGTCGGACCCTTGGACCATTTTTCGTGGGATGAGGTCCCGGCCTCGGCCCTCGCCGGCACATCCTTCCCCGTCCGGATCTCCGCGCGGGATGCCGACGGCCGCCTGGTGGAAGACATGGACGGCCCCGTCTCTCTCAGCGCCTTCGTCACCGCGGAAGGCGCTTCTCCCGTCCTGATCACCGAGGTCACCGATGGCGATGAAGACCAGTTCGAACTCCAGAACGTCACCGGCTCCACCATCGATACGGACGGGTGGTTTGTCGTGATCGGCGATACCAGCAACATCCAGACCCGGAATCCCACCACCTACCCCCTGCCCTCCCTCCTCACTCCCGGCGCCACCCTCCGCGTCTCGGAATCGAACAGCCCGGGCCGCCTGTTCTTCGGCTCCTCGATCGCCTGGTCCGACACCAATCCCCGCGGCTGGATCATGCTCTTCGATGCTTCCAACACCTTGCGCGACTTCGTGGCGTTCGGCCAGTGGACCGCCACCGCCCTGACCGGTCTCTCGGTCCAGGTCGGAGGACAATCCATCGCGCCGGTCGCCCTGGGACAGTGGAGCGGAGCCGCCATCCCCGGCGACCCCGCCGAGGAGGATTCCAATTTCTGGCAACGCGCCGGCAGCACCGACTCGAACTCGGCGGCCGGATGGACCTGGTCGCTGGCGGACACCTCCCTCGGCACCGTCAATCCCGGCCTCGAACTGCCATGGGTGGTCGATGTCCCGCTGGCTCTGACGCCCGCCACGGTCGAGTTGGTGAACGGAGTCTTCCATGGCATCATCCGCTTCGCCGGCCCCGGCAGCCCGGTGACCCTTCAGGCGCTTGATGAGTTCCGGCATTCCGGCGAATCGGCGATGGAGATCCTGCCCTTCGTGGATGCCGATCTCGATGGCGTTCCGGATGATTGGGAAGCGGTCCATGGCATGTCTTCCAGCGATCCCGCCGATGCCTTGCTCGACTCCGATGGCGACGGTCAGAACAACCGCTCCGAGTTCCAGGCAGGCACCGATCCGCTCTCCGCCGCCTCGCTTTTCGCGATCACCCTTTTCGACCATCAAGCGGCCGCCAACGCGGTGAGCCTCGAATGGTCAGCCGTCGCCGGGAAATACTACCGGGTCTCCAGCAGCAGCGACCTGCAATCCTGGACGCCTCATGCCGGCCGGCTCGCCACCGCCACCGGCACTGAAAGCGCGGACATCCCCTCCGGGACCGGCACCCCGCGCTTCTTCCGGGTGGAGGTCGAGCCCTGAGCCGGATCCCGCGGGAGTCACGCAATCGTGCCGCACCGCTGACTAATGCTCGCCTTCGCACCCTCGTTCACCCGAGATTCCCGCGATGGCAGTGTGGTACTACAACGACGGCGGTCAGCAGCGCGGACCCGTGGCACGGCAGGAGATCGCGGATCTGTTAGCCAATGGAAACCTTGAACCGGCCACGCTGGTCTGGACCGAAGGCATGCCCGAGTGGCAGGCGGCGGAATCGATCCCGGGCCTCGTCGTGGCGGATGCCATGCCTGCCTCCTCCGCCGCGGGTCCGGAACCACTCTCGCCCTACGCCCCGCCCGCCGCCGCCCCCGCCGCGGCGGGCGATATCGACTGGAGCGGATACGTTCCGTCGGGTTCCCAGGTCCGGCCGTGGGTCCGCTACTGGGCGCGTAGCTTCGACTTCGTGCTCTTCTCCGTGGTCTTCGGCGCCGCCATCGCGGTCTTCTCGCCCGACTTAACAATGATCAACGACACCCTGTTCGGGATCATCCTCCTCTTCGCCTACAATTTCGCCGAGCCGGCCATGCTCTCGATCTTCGGGACCACGCCGTTCAAGGCACTTCTCCGAGTCCGGGTCCGGAATGCCGACGGCACCAAGCTGAGCTATCCGCAGGGACTCCGCCGGACGGTCTCGGTGTGGGTGAACGGTCAGGGCTTCGGCATCCCGCTGGTCCAGTTCATCACCTGCCTCTTCGCCCACAACCGGCTCGAAAAGGACGGCATCACCTCCTGGGACAAGGCCGGTCGCTTCACTGTCAGCCACCAGACCATCCCCTGGTGGCGCTGGCTGCTGGCCATCGGAGCCTTGGTCGGCTTCGTCACCCTCATCGCCTTGGGCAACGAAGTGGTCATGGAATCCTGATCCGCCAACAGATGAAGTCGGCGGGCAGCGACGGGAGCGAACGACATGGCGGCCGCAACGTCGTCACGCGCCCACCTTCTTGACGAAGCAGGCCTTCAGCCCGATCGCCAGGCCGTCCATCTTGCAGGAGATCTCATGATCGCCATCGACCAGGCGGATCGCGTTCGACTTGGTGCCGATCTTCAAAGTCTGCGACGAGCCCTTCAACTTGAGATCCTTGATCATCGCGACGATGTCCCCGTTGGCCAGCACGTGGCCATAGGCGTCCTTCACCACCCGATCGCCCGCCGCTTCCTCCGCCTCCGCGGCAAGCGTCCACTCATGCCCGCAGGTCAGGCATTCGTGGTGGCCGGCATGGGTCGCCACCTCGGTCATCTCGCACATCGGACAGGTCACATCGCTCATAAGGAATCGCTGGCTGGGGCGACCCTTGCATCGCGGCCTCACGAATGCGAGAAATCCCGCCGACCGACCATGAAGCCCCGATCCACCACCGCCGCACTCCTTTTCGGACTTCTTCCGTTCGCCTTGTCCGCCGCCGACGCGCCCTACGATGCCCTCCGCGCCAAGGCCCGCGACCTCGCCGCCAAGCCCTATGCACCGCGCCCGGGGCAGCTCGACGACTTCTGGGCGAACCTGACCTACGACCAGCATCGCGACATCCGCTTCAAGATGGAGTCCGGCCTGTGGTGGGAGCAGGGCCCTTTCTCGATCGACTTCTTCCACCCCGGCTGGACCGCGAAGAAGACCGTCTCGCTCTTCGAAGTCGCCGGCAACGACGACAAGCCGCTCGCCTTCGACACCTCCCTCTTCGACTACGGCAAGCAGAAGATCCCCGCCGGCACCCCGCCGCCCCCGGGCTACGCCGGCTGGCGAGCCCGGACCCACCTCAATTCCACCGACTACATGGACGAGTTCCTCGTCTTCCTCGGCGCGAGTTATTTCCGCTCCATCCCCAAGGGCGCGCCCTACGGCCTTTCCGCCCGCGGTCTCTCCATCAACAGCGGACTGCCCGGCGTGGCGGAGGAGTTCCCGGACTTCACCGAGTTCCACTTGGAAAAGCCGGCCAAGGACGCCAAGTCCCTGACCGTCCACGCGCTGTTAGAGGGCGAAAGCGTCGCCGGTGCCTACAAGTTCACCGTGACCCCCGGCGTCGAGACGGTCATGGACGTCGAAGCCGAGATCACCCTGCGCCGCCCGGTCCAGCAGCTCGGGCTCGCGCCCTTTTCCAGCATGTTCTGGTTCGGCGAAAACACCCATCCGCGCCCCTACGACTTCCGGCCGGAAGTGCACGACAGCGACGGCGTGCTGATGGAACTCGGCAGCGGCAACCTGCACTACCGCCCGCTCGAACACACCAAGGACCGCTTCCGCCACTGCGTCTTCACCATGGAAAGCCCGCGCTCCTGGTCGCTGCTCCAGCGCGACCGCTCCTTCGCCTCCTACCAGGATGTCGAAGCCCTCTACCACGACCGTCCCGGCGTCAAGGTCGAGC
Organism: Haloferula sp.; assembly: GCA_044372775.1. Classification (GTDB taxonomy): domain Bacteria; phylum Verrucomicrobiota; class Verrucomicrobiia; order Verrucomicrobiales; family Akkermansiaceae; genus Haloferula. The sequence goes on along the minus strand of JBIPNO010000028.1, from coordinate 31,667 downwards.
CGGTCTCCGGCTTCAAGGACGGCAAGCTCCACCTGATCGAGATGCCGACCAAGGACGAGACGGAGGACAACGTGATCCTGCTCTGGGAGCCCTCGCCGGCGCCGGAGACCGGCAAGCCTTTCCGCTTCCACTACCGCCTGAAATGGCTGCGCGACCCGGAGCCGTCCGGACTCTTCGCCGTCAAGGCGACCCGCGCCGGCAATCCCGTGCAAAAGCCCGACGAGGTGCTCATGACCATCGACTTCGCCAAACCGCTGAACCCCGAGAAGAAGGTCGGCGACCCGAAATGGGACGACGCCTCGAAGTTCAAGCCCGTGGTCACCGTCAACCAACCCGGCGTGAAGCTGATCCACGTCGGCCTCACCGACCTCAGCATGCCGAACGTCGACGACCTCCCCGCCGGCATCGGCCGCGGCAAGGAGCTCCACATGCCGCAGGTCCTGCGCGCCTTCTTCGTGCTCGATCCCGGCAAGGACATCCACGACCTCGACATGACCTGCGAGCTGCAGGACGAGAACGGCAAGGTCGTCTCAGAAAGATGGGTCTACCTCTGGAAGCGGACGCATTGATCACAAGGAGAGGCGGACTCCGATCCGCCTGCCTTTCACTCACCGGTCATGGAAGAGCCCAATAAAAATCCTGGCGGATCGGAGTCCGCCACTCCTTGTTGGGGAAAACAGCGCCTGAAATCCTCATCTTCCGGCGCCTCGATCACCAGGTCCTCGCCGGAGTGCGGGTGCTTCATCCGCAGCGCCTTCGCTTGCAAAAGCATCCGGGTGCCGGTGCCGAGGATCTCCCCCAGCTCGTGGCTGCGCTCGCGGCCGGCATAGCGAAAATCGCCGACGATCGGCAGATTCGCTCCTAACAGATGTCGCCGGATCTGGTGGAAGCGCCCGGTCTCCGGCGTCGCCTTCAGCAAGGAGAGGCTCAGCGCGGGATCCCCGGCGAAGGATCCGGCCGGCGCATGCCGCAGCCGCTCGAAGCGCGTGCTCGCGTGAAGCTCGGGCTCTTCGGGATTCTTCCGCATCGGCGTGTCGCAGCACCAGCTCTCCGCGGTCTCGCCGCACACCACCGCCAGGTAGTGCTTCTCCACCCGCCGCGTCTCGAAGGCCTGCTGCGCCAGCGTCGACGTCTCCTTGTCCAAGGCGAACAGCAGCACGCCGGAGGTCGGGCGGTCCAAGCGGTGGATCGGATAGACCGGTATGCCTAACAGATCGCGCAGCCGCTTCATCGCGATCCACTCCGGCCCCTCCGGTTCGCGCCCCGGGTGCACGATCATCCCGGCCGGCTTGTCGATCGCCACCAGGCGCTCGTCTTGATACAGGATGGAAAGCGGGATCATCGTCCGCCGCATTCACCGCTCAAGGCGCATCCACGACAAGCCGAATAAAGCGCCGTGGCGCATCCGAGTTCGTTGGATTCGTGGCGGCGGGGCGGCAATGCGGAGCTTTGACAGGTTTCCCCCACCCGTCACGTTGTCCACCGGTCCGCGATGAAACCCATGACCCGCCGCCGCTGCCTGCAGCGCCTCGCCTTCGCCCTGCCTGCGGCGGCCCTGCCCCGCACGGCTCCCGCCGGGGACGCGGCCGGGCCCACCAAGACCGAGTCGGCCGCCATCGCCGCCATCGCGGGGAAGTTCATGGCGGATCACGAAGTCCCGGGCCTCTCGGTCGCCTTCTCCCGTCTCGGCAAGCCCATCTTCGAAGCCGCCTTCGGCCTGGCCGATGAAAGCTCCGGCGAAGCGCTGACGACCCGGCATACGTTCCGCATCGCCAGCATCTCCAAGCCGCTCACCGCGGTCGGCATCTTCCGCCTGATCGAACAAGGGAAGCTGAAGCTCGACGACAAGGTCTTCGGTCCGGCCGGACTCTCCCACACCGCCACGGACCACAGGATCTCCGACATCACCGTCCATCATCTCCTCACCCACACCGCCGGCGCCTGGCAGAACGACGGCGACGATCCGATGTTCCGCCACCCGGAAATGGATCACGCGGAACTCATCGCCCGCACCCTTCGCGACCAACCGCTCAAGCACGCCCCGGGCGAACACTACGCCTACTCCAACTTCGGCTACTGCCTGCTCGGGCGGCTGATCGAGAAGATCTCCGGCAAGTCCTACGCCGACTTCATGCGGGAATCCGTGCTGGAACCCTGCGATATCGAAGGGATGAAGATCGCCGGCAACACCCTGGCCGACCGGATACCCGGCGAGGTCGTCTATCACGGCCGCAACGGCGAGGATCCCTACCGCATGAACGTCCGCCGCATGGACGCCCACGGCGGCTGGCTGGCCAGCCCCGCCGACCTTGTGAAATTCCTCGTCCGCTGCGATGGCTCCGGCCAACCTACCGACCTCCTGAAAAAAGCCTCCATCAATGCGATGATGACGCCCGCCAAGGTGAATCCCGGCTACGCCAGCGGATGGGCGGTCAATGCCGCCCCCAACCGCTGGCACAGCGGCAGCCTCCCCGGCACCTCCACCATCGCCGTCCAAACCGCCAGCGGTCTCTGCTGGGCCGGCTTCACCAACTCCCGCAGCAAGGACCTCGCCACCGCCCTCGACCGCCTCATGTGGGACCTCGCCAAATCCGTCCCCGCCTGGAACGCCTGACAATTTCCCAAATCAAAAATCATCAATCGACAATCATCAATCTCCCCATGCTCCTCCGCCCCTTCCTCCTCGCCCTTCTCACCGCCTCCGCCATCGCCGCGCCGAAAGCCGATCCCGCCCCGAAGCGCCACGACCTCAAGGCCCGCGCCAGCAAGATCGACCGCAAGGCCAAGGAGCACCCGGAGATCAGCTTCGTCTTCGGCACCGATGCCAAACCGCAGGACCTCCAGCACGCCTGCATCGACACCCGCGTCCCGTCCACCGGCAAGCTCGTGATCTGGCTGATGGGCCACAACCAGGGTCTTTTCGAACGCGTCTCCGGCTACGGCCACCACGCCATCCAGGTCCACTACGCCAACGGCTGGTTCGGCAAGCTCTATGGCGGCCCGCCGCCTGAGGACGATCTCTTCCTTTCGAAAATCCGCCTCGAAGCCGCCACCGGCAACGACGTCAGCAAGGCGGTCAGCATTCCCAAAGCGGACAGCATCATGGGCCGCTCGCTGGAGTTCGTGAAGTGGCTCGACCGCGAGAACCCACAGGGCAACTGGAAGCAGTTCATCGCCCCCGGCGGCCGCGACCTGATCTGGGACAAGGTCATCCTCACCGGCATCTCCCACGGCGCCACCACCGCCGCCCGCATGGCGAAGCACGTGAAGGTCGACCGCGTCGTCATGTTCTCCGGCCCGCGCGACCAGTTCGATGTCTGGCAGGCCCTCCCCTCCGCCACCCCCGGCAACCGCTACTTCGGCTTCACCCACATCCTCGACGACGGCTGGAAAGCCGACCACTACCCACGCTCCTGGCAGCTGCTCAAGCTCCAGGAATACGGCCCGCTGGTCGACGTCGACCAGACCGCCCCGCCCTACGGCAACAGCCGCCGCCTGATCACCGATGCCGACGTGAAAAAGGACGCCAACCGCGCCCACAACTGCGTCGTTCCCGGCGGCGGATCGCCCAAGGACAAGTCCGGCAAGCTTCTCTACGAGGACGTCTGGCGCTACCTTTTCACCCATCCCGTCGATCAAACCGGCAAACCCGTCCCGGCCGATCCGAAGGTCCGGATGGACCAGCGGAAGAAGTAAGGAGGGACGACACTCCTGTCGTCCCGGCCTCTCCGGCGACCATCATCACCTCACGCTTCGAATCTCCGGATCACCCTCGCCGGCACCCCGGCCACCACCACGCCGTCCGGCACATCCCTCGTCACCACCGCTCCGGCCGCGACCACCACATTGTTGCCGATCGTCACCCCCGGATTGATCACCGCGTGGCCGCCGATCCACACGTTGTCGCCAATCTTCACCGGCTTCGCGAATTCATAACCGGCGACCCGCGTCGCGGCATCGAGCGGATGGGTCGCGGTGAAGATCGAGACCCGCGGCGCGATCATGCAGTTGTCGCCGATCCGCACTTCGCAGCAGTCGAGGATGACCAAGTCGTAGTTCGCGTAGAAGTTGTCGCCGACATGGATGTTGTAGCCGTAGTCACAGCGGAATGACGGCTCGACGAAGGCGTTCGCCCCGCAGGACCCGAGCAGCTTCCGCAGGATCGCATCGCGCTCCGCCATCTGTTCCTCGGTCGTCCCATTGAACTCCCGGCACAGCCGCTTCGCCGCCTGGCGCTCGCCGAACAACTCCTCGCCGAAGGCCTGATAGAGTTCCCCCGCCAGCATTTTCTCCTTCTCCGAGCGCGTCCCCATCCGCCGACCCTACCCCTGCGCAAGCTCCCGCTCCAGCCCGGGTTCGGGTGCCGTCGGAAAAGTCTGGAGAACCGCGGAACGAAGGATTTATCTCGCCGCCAGCAAGCCATGCCTTCCCTCCCCGCCGCCGTATTCCGCCTTTCGCTGCTCTGCCTCGCCGCCGTGCTGAGTTCCTGCGGACTCTTTCACCAAGGCCCGCCGCCGAAAGCCACCCACGTGATGTACGAGTGGGATGACGACGACGGCCCGGGTGAGGTGGCGATTGAAATCGACCTGTCTTCCCAGACCGCCACCTACAAGCGCGGCGGACGGCCGATCGGCTGGTCTTTCGTCTCCACCGGCAAGGAAGGGCATGACACCTCGCCCGGCAGCTACAGGATCGCCGAGAAGATGGAGGTGAAGTTTTCCAACCGCTACGGCTGGATCACCGATGAGGCCGGCAACGTCACCAACGGCGACGCCCAGCCGACCACCCCGGTGCCGCCCGGCCAGATCTACCACCCCGCGCCGATGCGCTACTGGATGCGGATCACATGGTCCGGAATCGGTCTTCATCAAGGCGAGATCCCCCGCCCCGGCGAAGCGGCATCGCACGGCTGCATCCGCCTGCCCAAGGAGTTCGTGCCGAAACTCTACGAGGTCACCAAGGTCGGCACCCCGGTAAAGGTCGTCCGGACCGGCGCGCCGAAGAAGAAGGTGCCGTGAAAAGTGGATCGCGGAGTAAGCGAATTGATCCGCGTGTGGACTACTTCTCGATCCGCGTGATCTTGTAACCGGCGGTTTCGAGATGCGAACGGATGCTCTTCTCCGAGCAGAAGTGGGCCGCACCGGCGGCGAAGAAATGGACGGTCCCCGGATCCCTCTTCAAGGTGGCGATGATGTAATCCGCCATGATCTTGTCGCGATCGGTGAGGATCCGCTTCATCAACCTTTCCCCCAGTTCCTTGTGCTCACCTTCCGCCATTTCACGGAGCCCTTTGTCAAATTCCTCGACGATTTTCGCCGGTTCACCGGCGACGTAAGCCGCCAAAAGTGCCTTCATCGTGTCCTTCCCCTCGGTGCGCTCCGTTTTGAGAAGCCTCAAGGTCTCTTCCAGCAGGATCACCTGATCCGCTTCCGCAAGCTCGTCGAAGCCCCTCGTTTGCCCCTCGACCGTCTCCATGCCCGCGGTTTTCTTCCCGGCCTTCTCCGCCCGCTCCCAAAGCACCATGTCCAGCGGTTGGCCGCCGGCGAGCTGGTCCTTCAGCACCGGCAAAGTCGCGGCGAGATACCAGGTCTTCATCGGCTGGAAAGGTGTGGCGTCGAGCGCCGGGTTCACGAGATTCAGCTCCGCGTCCACCTGCGCGGAAAGTTCCTTGCCAATCGACTCGGCGAGCGTCTTGCCGTCCTTGCGCATGACCAGCGGGACCGCCGCTTGAAGGCCCGCCGCATCCATGGCGATCTCGACATGCAGCGCTCCGGCCTCGTCAAAAGCCTTCTGCGCAGCCGGATGGAGCGTGGTGACGACGTCCTTGCTGAGATGGATGGTGCCGAAAAGATAGGCCGGCTTCTCAAGACCCTCGCCCTCCACTTTCCACAACAAGGGCTTCAGCGGGTGCTTCGCTTCATCATCGGCGGAGGCCGGAGCGAGCGCGGCAAACAGGGCGAGGACGGTGGTGCCGAGCCCTCTGGCCAGACCCACGCGGGACATCGAATTGAGATTCATCATGGAGGACCCATGGCTGAATTCCCGGCGCGCGGCAAACCACTTATTCCGCCTCCAGCGACTTCAGTTCGATGTTCCGGAACCACACTCCCTGCCCTTCGGCCTGGAGCGCGAGGTGGCCGGAGCTGAGCATCATTGGCACGCCCGCCTTCACCAGCGGCTCGGCGGAGACGATCTTGCAGGCGGGGTCGAGCTGCGGCTTCTGGTAGCGCAGGACTTCCTTGCCGTTGACGCGGTGGATCACCTCGTCGTTGCCGCGGACTTCGAGCTCGATCTTCACCCAGTCGCCCGGCGCGAAGGTCGGTGAGGTGGATTCGACGATGTGCTGCACCACCTTCTTGCCTTCCATTTCGAGATGCGTGCCGGGCGTGCAGACGTTGCCGGTGGGCCGATTGCCCTTACCCTCGTCGGCCAGGAACTGGAACTCCATGCTGACCGGAAAGCCCTGGTCGAAGGTCATGCTCTGCGGCGGCTGGGAATGGTACATCACGCCGCTGTTGAGGTTCACGTAAGTCGGGGCATCAGCGACCATCTTGCCCTCGAAGCGGTATTCCATCCGCAGGATGTAACGCGAGTAAGCGAGGTTGCTGTAAAGGTGGCCGAACTGGACGCCAAACTTGTCGTAGCCGTCGTAGGAGACCTTCAGGATGCCGTCCTCAACCCGGAAGGTGTTGAAGGCGTTCTCCCCCAGCGGATGCCCGGCGATCTTCGGGGTCCAGCCGTCGAGGTTCTTGCCGTTGAAGAGCGGCACCCACGGATGCTCGGCCAGACCGGCCATCGAAAGTGCGAAAAACGAAAGCGCGGCGAGTCGGGCGGTCATTGGCATGCCCAGCGATAGCCCGGTCCCTTCCCCGATCCAAGACGAAGCTGTGACCCGGCGGATGAAATCCCTGCGCGCCGCCATGATCTGGCCTTTTTCTTCCAATCACAAATCGACAATCATCAATCGACAATCGTCAATCCACCCACCAATGCGAATCCTGATCTACGCCATGGGCAGCGCCGGGGATGTCCACCCCTTCGCCGGGATCGGCCGCGCGCTGCAAAGCCGCGGGCACGAGGTGTTCGTGATCACCAGTCCTTACTTCGAGGACGTGGTGCGCCGCGCCGGGCTGGAATTCCGACCGATGGGATCGATCGCCGATTTCGAGCGGGTCCAGGCCGACCCCCACCTCTGGCACCCGACCAAGGCCCTGCCCTCGATCATCCGCAATGCCGTCGATCCGTCCTACCAGCCGATCCTCGAACACGCCCGCGAACTGCACCTCCCCGGCCGGACCGTGGTCCTCACCAGCTCGCTCGGCTGGGGTGCTTTGGTCGTCAAGGAGCTGCTCGGCATTCCGGTCGCGACCGTCCACCTCGCGCCTTCGCTTTTCATCAGCTCGCACCGCCAGCCGGTGCTCCACGGCGCGCCGGTCCCCCAATGGGCACCGGGTTGGACGAAGTCGCTGCAATGGTGGGCGGCGGAAAAGGTCGTCGATTTCCACGTGCTCCCGGCCCTCAACCGCTTCCGCAAGTCCCACGGCCTGCCGGCTGCACGCGGGATGCTGAGCCACTGGCATTCGCCCGACCGGGTGATCGCGTTGTTCCCCGATTGGTTCGGCCCGCCGCAGCCGGACTGGCCGCCGCAGACCCACGTCACCGGCTTCCCGATGTTCGACGAAAGCGGCCTGCGCGAGCTGCCGGCCGACCTCGAGGACTTCCTCAACGAGGGCGAGCCGCCGGTGGTCTTCACCCCGGGCAGCGCGATGTCGCAGGGCAGCACGTTCTTCCGCGAGGCGGCGGGCGCCTTGAAGCTGTTAGGCAAGCGCGGCATCCTGCTGAGCCGCTTCGCCGACACCATCCCGGCGAATCTCCCCGCTGGAGGACGGCAATTCTCGTACATTCCCTTCAGCCAGGTCCTGCCGCGCGCCGCGGCGCTGGTCTATCACGGCGGCGTCGGGACCTGCGCCCAGGCGCTTCGGGCGGGCATCCCGCACCTCGTCCAGCCGATGGCCCACGACCAGCTCGACAACCTGAGCCGCGTCCGCGAACTCGGCGTCGGCGACGGCCTGCATCCGCGCCAGTTCAAGGCGAAACGGATCGCGGCGATGCTCGACCGCCTGCTCCACGACCCGGCGATGAAAGCGCGGGCGGTGGAGGTGTCGAAGCGCTTCGACCCGGCGGGATGGATCGAACAAACCTGCCGGCTGGTCGAAGCGCTCGATCCCCAACTTACTTCAGCGCCTTGACGCGGATGTTCTTGTACATCGTCGTGCTGCCCGGATCGTGGGCCTGGAAGGCGAAGGTGCCGCCGCCCTTCTCCAGCTTGCTCTTGCCCTCTTCCGCGGCGTAGTCCTTGACCAGCGCCTTGTCGTTGACCGTCACGCTGACCTTGCCCTTCTCGACGCGGATCACGTATTTCATCCACTCGTTGTCCTTGAAGGGCTCCTTGTTGTCCACGATGCCATAAAGACCGCCGGACCGGCGCCAGTCGGACTGGGTGTTGTTCACCTGCACTTCGTAGCCGCGGGATGGCCAGCCCTTTTCCTGATAGACGGTGGAGATATACACACCGCCGTTCGAGTTCGGCTTGGTCATGACATCCAGCCGCAGCTCGAAGTCCTCGTATTTGGGAGCCTCGCCCTTGCCCATGTAAAACAAGTGCGAGCAATCCCCGTTGGCGACGATCGCGCCATCCTCGACTTTGAAGGCAGCGGCGTTGCCCCCGACCTTCCAGCCGTCGAGAGTCTTGCCGTCGAAGAGCGAAACGAAGCCTTCCTCGGGCTCGGCGGAGGCGGACAGAACCAGCGCGGCGCAGGCGGCGAAAGCGGTATGGAGTAGTTTCATGGTGGACCCGGTTTTACCGGCAAGACGGCGCTCGTCTATCCCGGGGGAAGTCATTCGTCCTTCCACCCCGGCCACGGCGTCACCGCCAGGCGGGAGTTGAAATAGCGCGCATCGTCCGAAACCTCCCGGCCGACCCACTCGGGCAATGAGAACTCCGCGGCATCGTCGTCCAGTTCGATCTCCGCGACCACCAGCCCGGCGTTGTCGCCAAGGAACTCGTCCACTTCCCAGCAATGCCCGTCATGCCAGCGCACGTGGCGGATCTTGTCGATCCAGGGCCGCGGGCACATCGCCAGGAGCTCCCGCGCCTCGTCCACCGGGATTCCGTACTCGAACTCCGCCCGCGAGATCCCGGTCACCGGCCCCTTGATCGTGAGGAACCCCTTCTCCCCGGCAATCCGCACCCGGACGGTCGCTCCCGCCTCCCGGGAAAGATAGCCTTGCGCCATCCGCACACCCGGCGGTCCGTCGCGCCAGACATCGGAGACGACGAGGAATTTGCGTTCGATTTCAACGGCCATGGTTTTGTGCCCAGAGGCCATGAAGTGATCGTGCTGTGATTGCAAGAGCCCTCGACTCCTACGCGATCACGGAATCGCGCGTCATCCCGGGGCATGGCAGGCTTCCATCGTTCGGCAAATTTTCCAGGGCTACACAGGCATCTGATTCGACATGGTGTTTTCGCCCCTCCGGCCCGCACAGGCTGGAGGGGCGATTTTTTTAGCGTGAGGCCTCTCTGACGACCCGGAAGCAAGCCTTTGATTCCGCGCTCCATTCGCTTCCGGCTGCCGAGAAAATGGATATTCTTGTCTCGAAAAACGGAAAAATTCCGACCTCACTTTCTGCTTTCCCTCCCATGGGAGGGGGTGTTTAACGGTGTAAATACATTGGATTCTTGCCTCGGCGGTGGAATGGTTGAAGGAAAGAAGCTTCTCAGCCAAGGCCTTACACCCTAACCGTCACCGCGCTGACGAATCCGAAGACCCGAAAACCCACACCCCGACGTCATGAAAAACTCCCTTCCTGTTCTGCCCGCCGATGCCGGCCGGCCGGCCGGATTCGCGCTGATCATCACCCTTTCGCTGATGGTCCTGCTCACCGTCATCGGCGTCGGCCTGATGTCGCTTTCGGCCATTTCCCTGCGCTCGGCGAGCCGCGGGGATGCCATGGCCACCGCCCAGGCGAACGCCCGCCTCGCCTTGGTCATGGCCCTCGGTGAACTCCAGAGCCAGGCCGGCCCGGACCAGCGGATCACCGCCACCGCCAACTTCGCGGGGACCGCCGCCGGCGATGAGGTGGCCGCCGGTGCCGCGCCGCTCAACAACACCACGATCAACAACATCAACAAGGGCCTCTCCGCCGTTCAGCCCGGCACCCGCTACTGGACCGGCGTCTGGCGGAACAGCAACGTCACCAATCCGGGCGTCGACATCTACAACCGGACCCCCTCGCCCACCCACCTCCAGTGGCTGGTCAGCGGCAACGAAATCAGCAGCACCCCGAAATTCAATCCGGCCTCGCAGGCCCTTGCCGTGTCCTCCGACGGCTCGGTCTCCGACCCGAAGACCGCCGTCGTCATGGTCGGCCCCGGCACCGCTGGCGGCAACTCCTCCTCCGCCGATAGCTTTGTCGCGGCTCCCTACGTCGAGGTGGCCCCGCCCGCCGGTTCCGCCCTCGGCGGCCGTTATGCCTGGTGGATCGGCGATGAAGGCGTGAAGGCCCGGATCAACATGCGCCGCATCGAGAGCGACGCCACCCAATCCTCGTCCCTCGTCGCCCAGCGCCGCGGCTGGGAAACCGTGCCGGCCATGGCCTCCTACCCTGCCCCGGGAAGCCCGGGCGAGGACTCGTTGCCGAACCTCGTCAGCTCCTCGCAGGCCTCCCTGCTCGGCGGCGGCACTCAAGCCGCCCGACAGATCTTCCATGCCGCCACCTCGGACAGCCGCGGCGTGATCGCCGACGTCCTCAACGGCGGCACCCGGGTCGACCTCACCACTCTTCTCGAGGCCGGCCTCCCCTCCACCAGCCCGGTTCCGACCATCGCCAACTACCCGACCCTCGCGGACAATGTCGTCCCGAAAACCTACTCCCGGAACCTGCGCGCCCCGCGCTGGACCGCCATCAAGGAATTCTACGACCTCCCCGACCAGATGCAGGAAGGTGCTTTGATCGTGAGTGCCGCCGATCCGGAAAAGACCAACACCAACAACCTCAGCAATCCCAACGTCGCGAACGCGGTCACCAAGGCCTCCATCGCGCCGGTCGTCACCGATTTCCGAATCCTCATGGGAGTCCGCTTCGTCCCTTCCGGCGAAGGTGTTAAAACCAACCCTTGCGGCAAGATCGCCCTCGCGATCGCCAACCCCTACTCCGTCCCCTTGAAGTGGAATCAGGATCTTGAGTTCCACGTCAAGAACCAGACCCCGGCTGGGAACCGGCCTTCGCGGATCTGGAACCTCGGCGCGGAAACCGCCTTTCTCAACGACTCGAGCAACCCCGGCGAGCCGGCGGTTTTCAATAACGCCTACTTCCGCATCCGTTCTGGTTCCCTTGAACCCGGCGAGGTCCGGGCCTACACCCACAGCGGTGCCAATTTCCGCAACCGCACGAACGCCCGGCTCACCGTCGACCTCGAGCCTTTCGCCACCGCCTCCCCCGGCAGCTTCAGCAACTGCATCGAGATGGACACCACCACCGTCCGGACCTCGCTGCCGGGCATGGACGTCCGCGAGAGCTGGCAGACCACTCTCGTCGGCCTTGAGATGCGCACCATGGGTTCCTCTTCCGGTGCGGGACTTCTCCGCGCGATCGACCGCTTCGACCTCGATAACGGATACTTTTCTCCGAATACCCGGAACCTCGACATCAATGCCGCCAAGCAAATGACCGGCCCGATTCCACTCATGCTCTATAGCTTCTCCCTCAGCCAACCCGGGATGGATTACCTCTCCTTGATGCCTGGCGGCTATGAACTCGGCCAGCGCGGATCATCCCTCCGGACGTTCATGGATTTCAACATCCGTGCCGCCCGCATCTACAAGCCCATCGCCTCCTACAATCCTCCTCCCTATTTCATGGAGAGCACGAACTCCATCTCCCAGCTCCCTGCGACCGGTGGCGCCACCGGCGATGCCTTCACCCGAGACCTCGCCATCCCGCGCTGGGGATACTCCGCCAAAACCGGCCCCGGCCGCGCCATCCTCTACGATGTCCCGGAGCGCCTCGTCTCCATCGCCCAGCTCCAGCACGCCGATCTCACCGGGGACGACGTCAGCGCGTCCATCGGCCATCAGCCCGCCTACGCCGTCGGCAACTCCTACGCCACCCCTTTCGTCAAACGCCAGCTCACCTTCCAGCGGCGCTTCGACTACGAGATCATCGGCTCGCCTAACCAATCGGGCGCGGTCAATGCCCCCCGCAACTACTACGACCTCTCCTATCTCCTCAACACCTCGCTCTGGGACACTTACTTCTTCTCCACCCTCGATGGCACCGGTGCTTCCCGGGCACCCGAGAATCCCACGCTGATCCTCCACGGCGCTTCCGATGCCTCGAAGCTCACCGATCCCGTCCAACCCGCCGCAGCGCTGTTGATCGACGGATCGTTCAACATCAACTCCACCAGCAAGGACGCGTGGAAGGCCTTCCTCGCCAGCGGCCGCTACTTCAAGCACCAGGCGGACGCCGGCGAAAACCCCTCCGCCGCTTTCCCGCGCAGCCTCCGCCAGAAGTCGTCCGCCACCGTTCCCCCCACCGGGAATTCCGACGACTCCTACACCGGCTTCCGCCGCCTCAACGATGATCAGATCGACGCCCTCGCCACGGAGATCGTGAGACAGGTCCGCCGCCGGGGTCCCTTCGTTTCACTCTCCCACTTCGTCAACCGGGCGATCGGCGACATCAACCGCCATCGCGACCTGACCCGCGCCGGAGCTTTGCAGAATGCCCTCGATGAGAGCGGTCTCAATATCAGCATGGACGGCAGCCGCTCCGTCTTCACCAGCGTCACCGGTGCCAAGGACGCGGTGAAACTCGGCGAGAAGAACGGCGCACCCCGGGCCGACATGGACGGCGGCGACACCGCAGGCCAGCTTCCCAACGCCGATCCCTCCGTTCCGGACTGGGCCGTCACTTCCACCGACAACAACTTCGGCTCCGTCGCCTCCATCATCGCCGACCGCGTGATGACCAGCAATCCGAGTTTCCAAAGAGAACAGGGCTACCGCTCCACCGGCATCCCCGGTTGGCTGACCCAGGCCGATATCCTCCAGGTGATCGGCAGCGCCATCGCCGCCCGCTCCGACACCTTCCGTGTCCGCACCTGCGGCGAAGCGGTCGATACCGCGGGAAATGTCGTTGCCAGAGCCTACTGCGAAGCCATCGTTCAGCGCATTCCCGACTACGTGGACCCGTCCGACGCCCCCACGGAGCGCGGAACCGAACTCAACGACGTCAACAAGCTCTATGGCCGCCAATTCCAAGTCGTCTCCTTCCGCTGGCTATCCAACAGTGAAATCTAAGAGCCTTCTCCGATCCCTTTGCGTCGCCCTGCTCGGCCACGCGTCGGCCCTTTTCGCCCAGGACGCCTCCGTCAGCATGAAGATCGATGTCGTCGCCTGGGGCGATGACATCCACGGGCTCACCTTCAAGAAAGGCGACTCCAACGGCGAGATCACCGCGCTCGGCTTCCGCTACTCCGCGGAGCCCGTGTCGTATTCCGGTCCGCTCCTGATGGAGATCTACCAGACCGGCTCCGGCCCGGCCAAACCCGCCGTGGTGGTTTCCCAGGAGGACAAGGACCACGAACTGATGCCCCTCGTCGTCGAGGAAGAGAAGCCCGCCGCCGGTGAGGAAGCCCGCACTCCTCTCGCCGTCGAACTTGAGAAGCGCCGCAAGGAGAACCCCTCCCTCGTCGCCCTCGCCCAGCTTCCCGGCATTTCCTCCAAGCGCGCCACGGTCCTGCTGGCTCCCGCCGCCAACGGCACTTTCGTCGCCTATGTCATCGACGACGATCCCTCCAAGCTCCCGCCCGGCAAGCTCCGCGTCCACAATCTGAGCCCCTACGAGATCACCCTCCGTTGCAACGGCCGCGAGAACAAGGAGCTGAAAACCCGCGGCAACCATGTCTTCAATCCCGCCAACAACAGCATCATCTACGAACTCGCCTACAAGCAGCGCGACGAGTGGATCGTGCAGGGCAACAACATCCTTTCCATCCAGCCGACCGAGCAGGTCCAGATGATCATCCTCCGCTCGCGCAACCAGTATTTCCTCTCCGCCGACGGCTCCAGCGGCGGCTTCCTCCAGATCGTCACCCTCCGCCGCAACAACGGCCAGTCCTGACCCCTCACCCACCCCCGTCCCCGAGTGAATTTCCGCTGTCCCCACTGCCAGCTCGAGATGAGCGCAGACAACGAGCACGCCGGCCACGTCGTCTCCTGCCCCGGCTGCAACGGCCGCTTTCAAATCCCCGCCCTGCCCGATGCCCCGGCCGCCGGACCCGCCGCCACCGCCGGCAAAAAGGCATCGTCATCCCAACGCGGCGGTTGGCAGGAGGAAGACCACGCCAACATCAGCTTCGGCATCAGCCTCGGCATCGCGGCCGTGGCGACCGCCCTGATCCTGATGTCGATGCTGCCCTTCAAGGGCTCCGCCGTTTCCGACATCCTTCTCCAGCGCGGCTGGGTCAACTACGCCGAGGTCTTCCTCTTCGTCTGGGGCTTCGTGATTCTGGCGATGAAGTGGAAGAAGGCGAAGCGCCAGCGTCAGGCGATGCTGCTCGACGTGGTCCCCGCCAGCCTCGGCGCGGAAATCAACGCCCACACCGTCGGCGGCTTCATCGAGCACATCTACAAGCTCCCGCTGCGCCTCCGCGACAGCCTGATGGTGAACCGCATCCGCAAGGCGCTCGAACTCTTCGAAAAGCGCAACAACAACGGCGAGATCTCGTCCTTCCTCAACGCCCAGTCGGACATCGATGCCAACCGCAGCTCCGGCTCCTACACGCTGATCAAGGTCTTCCTCTGGGCGATCCCGATCCTCGGCTTCATCGGCACCGTGCAGGGCCTGTCGATCGCCGTCAGTTCGCTGTCCACCGGCTCCGGCGATCCGAACCAGCTCAAGGAATCCATCAACAATCTGACCGGCGGTCTCGGCGTCGCCTTCGACACCACCCTGCTCGGCCTGGTGCTCTCGATGATCCTCTCCTTCCCCCTCGCCAGCATGCAGAAGGAAGAAGAGGAGGTGCTCACGCTGATCGATGCCTTCTGCAACGAGAAGCTGATGCCCAAGCTCAACGACTCGAAAAGCGACGCCAGCGACATGCTGCTCTCCCAGGCCGAGAACATCCCGGCCTTCGCCGCCTCGCTGGCCCGCGCCCACGAACTGTTCCTGGTGAAGCTGCAAGAGGCCACCACCCTGCTTTCTCAGGCCGGCGAGACGCTCTCGACCCGCCTCGATGCCCACCAGACCCGCGTCGAAGGCACTTTCAGCAACGCCGTCGACAAGCTGACCTCGGAGACCCGCGACGCCATCCTGGTCCCGACCAAACAGCTGAACGAATACTTCGCGTCGCTCGCCAAGGGCGTCGAGTCGCTGAACGGCACGCTGCAGAAGCTCGGCGGCGAGACGATCGTCGTCCAGAAACGCGGCTTCTTCTCGAAGTAGGTCTCCACCCGGAATTCCGATGTCACGACGCCGGTCCAACGCGGGAGGAGGAGGGGTTTCACTGTTCCCCTTCCTCAGCATCCTCGCGTGCCTGATCGGCATCCTCACGCTGATGATCAAGCTGGTCAGCGACATGCGCGACTCCGGCCCGCAGGAACGCGACCCGGAAGAACTGGCCCGCTCGGAGGAGTTCCTTGCGATCGAAGCCAAGCTCAAGCAGCGGCAGGCCGATCTCGTGAAGATCGAAGCCGAGCTCAAGCAGCGCGATGGTGCCTTCGTCGAGCTCCAGGACCTTGAAGGCCGCCAGGTTGTCCTTCGAAAGAAGCTGGAGGGTGCCAAGGCCAAGCCCGGCGAGTCCGATGCCGAACTCCAGAAGCGCACCGAGAACCTGCTCGACCAGATCGCCGCGCTTGCGAAGGAGCGGCCCGCCCTTGAGAAGAAAGCCGCGGAGCTGAAGGCGGAACTCGAGAAGCGCAAGATCAAGCCCGACTCCACCCCGGCCCCGGTGGTGGTCCAGCCCGGCGGCTCCGGCGTGACGCGGAACACCCCGATGTTCTTCATCGAGTGCCACGGCTCCGGCGTGAACATCCTTGGCAAGGACGGCTCCAAGACCGCCGTTTCCACCGCCGCCATCACCACCGAGCCCGCCCTCGCCAAGGTGATGAACGAGGCGAAATCCGCCCGCGGTTCGCTGGTCCTTTTCCTGATCCGCGGCAACGGCCACGGCACCTACCAGACCGCCGCCGGCTGGGCCGAGGACCAGTTCCAAGTGCGCACCGGCAAGCTGCCGATCCCCGGCTCCGGCGCGATCGACCTCACCCTTTTCCAACCCCGTTAGACATGGCTTCACGACGAAGAAGACGGGACGAGGAAGGCGGCAGCCTGGATTCGCTGATGGACGCGCTGACCAACGTGGTCGCGGTGCTGATCCTCATCCTGATCCTCCTGCAAGCCGACGTCCGCCAGGCGGTGGAGAAGATTGTCGAAAGCCTCAAGCCGGTCAGCGTGGAGCAACTCCAGCAGGCGCGCCAGAAGCAGCAGGAGATGGAGAAAACCATCGCCGCCCGCGAGAAGCAGAAGCAGGCCCCCGCCCCCACCCCGGCGGAGATCGCGAAGATCAAGGCCGACCTCGCCCTGCTGGAAAAGGCCGCCGACCGGGACGAGAAGCTGCTGATCGAACTCAAGAAACTCCAGCAGACGGCGGAGCAGACGGCGCAGAAGGCGACAGCGGAGAAGGCGAAGACCGACGCCGTGCTCGCGGAGATCGCCCGGCTGGAAGCACTCCTCGACCAGACCCCGCGGCCGGAGGTGAAGCGTCCGACCGTGGTCCGCCTGCCGAACAGCCGTGAGATCCCGAAGAACGCGACGATCTACTATTGCTACATCACCGGCGATCAGGCGCATCTGGTCGATCCCGTGGCGGTGAAGGAGACCCTGATGGAAGCCTTCGAACGCGAGGCGCGGAACCTGGTCCGCGAGCGGGTCAAGGTGAAGGGCGCCCGCGACCGGGTGATCTACGACCAGGAGAAGACCGTCGCCTTCTTCGCCTCGAAGAACTGGAACGTCCGGAACCAGAAGGTCAGCGTCCCTTTCAACCGGCCGTGGACGAGGCTCAACTTCCGGATCGATCTCGACCCGGCCAAGGGTGATGCCTCGCTGGAAGACATGAACCAACCCGACGGCCGCTTCCACAAGATGATGAAGCTGGTCCGCTCCTATCGCAACGGCGTGCTGATGTTCCGGGTGCGGCCGGACGGCTTCGAGACCTACCTCAAGGCCCGCGAGATCGCCGATGAGATGCGGATGCCCTGCGGCTGGGAAATCGATGGTAACAACGCCTACGCCGAGCCGCTGGACTTCGAGGTCAACCGCCTGGAGCAACCCCGCCCCGGCCCGCCGCCGCCGAAGGACAAGCCGGTGCCGAAGCCGAAGCGGGTGCTGGACTGAGATGGCTTGCTGGATCCGGCGGCTGAAATTTCCTAAGCCGTGACCTTGCCAGCCCCGCACCGGCGGTCCTGTTCAAGCTGGCAACCACCGGTTGAGCCAGATCACCGGCGGATCAGGGCGTGTTGAGCCGGTAGAATCCACGCGTTGCTCCAGCGGGCGCCAGGACTTCGAGATCCAGCGCTCCTTCCTCCCCGATCAGGATCTCCCGCTCGGCG
Source organism: Haloferula sp. (assembly GCA_044372775.1). Classification (GTDB taxonomy): domain Bacteria; phylum Verrucomicrobiota; class Verrucomicrobiia; order Verrucomicrobiales; family Akkermansiaceae; genus Haloferula. Next base: position 13,992 of record JBIPNO010000028.1, on the reverse strand, counting down.
GCCCATTCGGTGAGGTCCGGCGAATGCTCCAGCAGGTAGGACTCACCCGGCGTGCCGGTGATCTGCAAGAGGATGACTCCGGGGCGGGACGGATCGGTGAAAAGCGACATCGAAGGCATCAGGTCCGGCACGCTGCCGGCCTTCGCCTTGCCGATCGCCCGGGTCGCAAGCTCCGGCGGTTGGGTGACGTTGATCGTCACGGTGATCGGAGCGGAATCGAGCGACCCGTCATTGGCGATATAGGTGAAGCTGGTGACCCCGACGAACTTCGCCTTCGGTTTGAACACCAGGTTCGGAACCTTGCCGCTCAGCTTTCCGTTCAGCGGCTTGCTGACAATCCGGTAGCTCATCGCATCGCCGTCGGCATCGGTCGCCCGCAAGCTCACCGAAACCGCGGACTTCATCGGGGTGTTGACCGACCAAGGTGCGGACGAAGGGGCCCGGTTGCTGGGATTCACCACGTTCACCGACACGGTCGCGGCGGAGGAGTTCACGAAGCCGTCATTGGCGACAAAGGCGAAACTGTCGCTACCCTTGTAACCGGCGTTCGCAACGTAAACGAGGTTGGGCGGGGTGCCCGAGAGCACGCCGTTCGCGGGCTGCCTGGTGACCTGGAAGCTCAGGGGATCGGCATCCTCGTCGGTCCCGGTGAGCAACACGGCGGTCCCGGTGTTCCAGTTGGCGGTCACGACCTTCGCGACGGCCTCCGGCTTGGCATTCGACGGCTTCACCTTGATCGAAATCCATGCGACCGGGGAGTCGGCCGAGCCGTCGTTGGCCACGTAGGCGAAGCTCGTGTTTCCCGTGAAGTTCTTGTCCGGCTTGAACGAAAGCTTCGGCGCGGTTCCGCTGAGGACACCCGATGCCGGCGGGTTGACGACGCGATAGGTCAGCGGGCTGCCCTCAGGGTCGGTCGCGCTGAGTTCGATGGCCACCTCCTTGTTCTTCATCGTCGCCAGCGACTTGGATCCGGCCTGCGGCGCGGAGTTGCTGTTGGTGATGTTGATGCTCACCGTGGCCGCCGCGGAATTGGCGCTGCCGTCATTGACGCGATAGGTGAAGCTGTCCGCACCGGTGGCGTTGGTGTTCGGCGTGTAAGTGAGATTCGGGGCCGAGCCGCTGAGAACGCCCTTCGTCGGCGAGGTCAGGACGGTGTAGGTCAGCGCGCTGCCTTCGACATCGGTCCCGGACAGAACGATCGCGGCAGCGGTGTTCTTCGCGGTGGTCACGCTCTTCGCTGCGGCGACCGGAGCGTCGTTCACGGCCGTGATGCTGATGCTCACGGTGGCGGCCGACGAGTTCACGGTCCCGTCGTTGACCCGGAAGGTGAAACTGTCGCTGCCGTTCGCGTTGGCATTCGGAAGATAGGTCAGGTTGGGCGCTGTCCCCGAAAGAACCCCCTTGGTCGGGTTGGTGAGGACCGTGTAGGTCAGTGGATTCCCGTCGGCGTCCGTGCCGCTGAGGACGATGGCGACCTGGGTGTCTTCCGCAGTGGTCACCGTCCGCGGCGTCGCCACCGGGGCGGTGTTCGCCGTGTTGATCGAGATCGAAACCGTCGCGGTCGAGGAGTTCGCGGTGCCGTCGCTGACCCGGAAGGTGAAGCTGTCGGCTCCGGTCGCCTCCGAGTTGGGCGTGTAGGTCAGATTGGGTGCCGCGCCGCTCAAGACTCCCTTCGAAGGCGATGAGAGCACCGTGAAGGTCAGCGGGCTTCCCTCCACATCACTGCCGCTCAGGGCAATCGGGACCGCCGTGTTCTTCGGGGTGCTGACCGATGTCGCATTGGCGACCGGTGCGTCGTTCACGGCGGTGATGCTCACATTCACCGTGGCCGCCGCGGAATTCGCGGTCCCATCGTTCACCCGGAACGTGAAACTGTCCGCTCCGTTGGCATTGAGGGACGGCGTGTAGGTGACGTTCGGCGGCGTGCCCGAAAGCACCCCCTTCGCAGGCTGGCTGACGATGGTGTAGGAAAGCGAGCTGCCCTCGACATCGCTACCCGAAAGCGTGATCGCCACTGCCGTGTCCTCATTCGTGCTTGCCGTGCGAGGATTGGCCACCGGGATATCGTTCACCGGGGTGATGTTGAGGCTGATCGTCGCGACGGCCGAGTTCACCGTGCCGTCATTCACCCGGAAGGTGAAGCTGTCGCTCCCGTTGGCATTCGCCGCGGGTTGGAAGGTCAGGTTGGGCGGGGTTCCGGTGAGGATCCCCTTGGTCGGCGCGGTCACGATGCCGTAAGTCAGCGAGTCGCCGTCCAGATCGGTGCCGCTGAGCACCACGGCCACCGCGCTGTCCTCGTTGGTGGTGATCGACCTCGCGGTGGCCACCGGCTCGTCGTTCACGGGGGTGATGGTGATGGAAACCGTGGCCAGCGGTGAGTTGAGGGCTCCGTCGCTCGCCCGGTAGGTGAAGCTGTCGCTCCCGTTCACATTGGCTGAAGGAACGTAGGTGAGATTCGGCCCGCTGCCGGTCAAGGTGCCCTTGGTGGGTGCGGTGACGACGGTGAACGCGAGGGCATCGCTTTCCGGATCAGTGCCGTTGAGGGTGGCGGGTGCCTGCCCGTCCTCGGCGACCGTGACCGCGAACGAAGCGGCGCTGGGCGCGGTATTGGGGGTTCCGGGGACCGTGTAACTGATTTCCGCCGAGGGCGGGCTGGTCTGGCCGGCACTGTTGTAGGCGACCACCACGAAATAATAGGCCGTGCCCTGGTTGAGGCCGCTGGCGGTGGCGGTAGTGGAGTTTCCAGCATCGACCGAGTTCGGATAGACCCCGGGAGTCGTACCATACTGCAAGCGGTACCCGGCGAGATTCGGTTCCGGATTGGCATCCCACGCGAGCGTGACCGACCGGTCGACGGCAGCGAAGGCGGCGCTCGAGAGGCCCAGCACGGCGGCAGCCAAGGCGGCCAGCATGCGGGAGAAGCGTGAGGTGGGAGGGGTGCGGAAGGTTTGGGTGGCGACCAAAGGATTCATCGGAGTTGGATGGGTGGACATTCACTCGCGGCGCGACATCGCGCCGGAATTCGCAGGGGGGCCATGAAACGGCAATCCACGGGAACCGCCGGCAAACCGCCTCAAGCGAGGCGGAACCGCCGGATTGCGCCCCGTCAGCAGTACGATGCGGACCATCCACGTCCCACCACCCGCATCGGACCGGAAATCCGGCACGGTGGCGAGCGTTCTGGGGTACATGAAATTGTCGTCCTGCATCAAGATGGCGTGGCTTGTCATGGAACTCCCGTGGCGCGTCAAATCCCGTTAGAAGAATTAACGTTCCTACAAAAATAGATGATCAGGAGATCTTAACAAGAAAATCCTTTGGCAATCTTTGAACGCCCCTGATTAACAGATGTCCCCGCTCAAAATCCCCTAACAGCAGGGGATCGGCGACCTCGAACTTTTGAGAAAATTAATTAACTTTTGTTAATTATCGCTTCTTCGGAACCAATTTCGCCGCCGTGGCAGGGTCCACGGTGAAACTGCCGGTGCCGAAGGGCTTGAGGGCTCCCCCTTCATCCACCCGGTATTCGAAAGCCTTGACCGGTTGGGTGCCTTCGATCTCCGACATGAGGTATACCCGGATGGCGAGCGCCTCCTTGCCCGTCCCGCCCTCGAGCGACTTCACCGTGTAGGTGATGCTGTTCGCACCGTCCTTGGCTCCTCCCAGAACAACCTCCGCCTCCTTGGCATTGGCGAAGCGGTGCCGGCTGAACTGGTTGACCTGCACCTGGACCTCCCGACCCGGACAGAAGACATACACCTTGGCGATGTATTGGGCGGCGGGAACCGCCGGAGGGGTCGGAGGCACCACCCCGTCCGCCTGGAAGTCGGGCGTCTCCGCCACGTAATTGAGGTCGCCGGCCCTGAGTTCCTTCCGGACCTCCGGCAAGGCGGCAAGGTTGACGAAATCCGCGCGGTCGTATCGCCAGGTTCCGCTGCTCACGAACGAGAGCACCAGGATGTTCTCGGTCGGTTCGCCGCCGACGCCGAAGTTGATTTTGCCGAAAAACGCCGCCTTGGCGGTCGCGCCGCGCTGGGAAAGATGGATCATTCTCAAGCCGTCGAGCGCCGGCGGCGGGGCCGGCAGGTCGAAGACGCCCGAGGGATAGGGACGTTTTTCCGAAACCAGACGGTTGCGGATTTCCGCCTGCCGGTGCGGCGCCGTGGTCCGCTGCCAGGCCGGGACGTCCTTGCGGATCATCGCGGTGCGCCAGGCGCTGTAGGTCGCCACCAGGGCCTTGCCGGTGTTCGCGGCCGGCGCTTGGGACAAGGCTGGCGGGGAGAGCAGGAGGACGGAAGCGAGGGTAAGGATGCGCGTCATCGGTGAAATGGATTGGACAAGCCCGCCGCCGCTAGAACAATTCTTTTCGCGCGCCGGACCACGCCGGAAAAGCTTCGCCCCGATTCCGCCTCCCCCCATTTGATGAACCTGCTCCAAAAGATCCCGTTGATCGGCCAGGCTCGGCAGCGGGAGATGCTGAAGACGGCGACGACCTTCACCTACGAGGAAACGCCGGAAGGTCCGCTCCAGGCCCACTTCTTCTCGCCGCCCGGCTTTCAGGCCGGTGACCGGCGGCCTCTCATCATCTTCCTTCACGGTGGCTTTTGGGAAACCCCGATGGCCACCCAGTTCGTCCCCCATTGCCTCCACTTCGCCCAGCGCGGCGCGGTCACGGTCGCGCTGGAAACCCGCGTCGGCTCGACCCACCGCACCGGCCCGGTCGAGGCGTTGGAGGATCTCCGCAAGTTCCTCGGCTGGCTGGCCACCTACGAACCGCATTTCGGGTTCGACCCCGCCAAGGTGGTCCTCGGCGGTGCCGCCGGCGGGGCCTTCCTCGCCCTGGCGCTTGCCCTGCCCAAGCCGGCCAAGCACGAATCTCCCCCGGCCTACTCGCCTGCCGCGCTGTTGCTTTTCAGCACTCTGCTCGACCCGATGGTCCACCCGCATCTCCAGCGCTTCCCGGACCACGGCACGGCCAAGCGGCTCAGCCCGCTCAAAGCCGTGCGGCGCAAGGCCCCGGCGATGATCCTATTCCACGGCAAGAAGGACCGCGTCACGCCGTTCCCGCTCGTCGAGAAATTCTACAAGTCGATGCGCTGGCGGCGGAACAAGATCGAGGTCGTGGATTTCGAGAACGCGGAGCACTCGTTCTTCAATTTCAACGTCTCCGACCGCCACTACGAATGGAGCGTCGCGGCGGCCGACCGCTTCCTGGAAGATCTCGGTCTCTTGCCCCCCGCCCCGCCTCTGGACGAAAGCGAGCTGGCCGCGGATCCCCACTGAGCTGCGGGCCTGCCGGAACGGAATCGCTCTCGACGCGGCGGCCCTGCCGACCCATCTCAGGGGCATGCGATCCGCGCGCATTGTCGTTTGCCTGCTCGCCGCCTGTCTGCCGGCCTCCGGTCTGACCGATGGATTCAAGCAGGTCCGCACCTCCGGCGAGATCACGGAGTATCGCCTCGAATCCAACGGCCTGACCGTCCTCCTCGCCCCCGTAAAGGACGCGACGGTCGCCACCTTCTCCGTGACCTACCGCATCGGCTCCCGCAACGAGAGCTACGGCACCACCGGCGCGACCCATCTGCTGGAGCACATGATGTTCAAAGGCACCACCCGGCATTCCAAGGAAGCCGGCAACGGATTCGACCAGATGCTCGAAGGACTCGGGGCGATGACCAACGCGACCACCTGGCTCGACCGGACCGAATACACCACGACCCTCGCCCCGGAGCATCTCCCGGTGATCATCGGCCTCGAAGCGGATCGGATGAGAAATCTGCGTCTGCGCGAGGAAGACTTCCGCCCAGAGATGAGCGTGGTGATGGATGAATTCCGGACCGGCGAGGACGATCCGGTGCTGGCGCTGGACCGGGACATTTGGGCGACCGCGTTCCAGGCGCATCCCTATCGTCATAGCGTCATCGGCTGGCGCAGCGATGTGGTGAACATGCCGCTGCCGAAGCTCCGCGGGTTCTACGACACCTATTACTGGCCGGGCAATGCGACGGTCGCCGTGGTGGGCAGCTTCGCCGAAGAGAAGGTGCTGAAGGAGATCCGGCGCTGCTACGGACCCATCGGCACCGCGCCGCAGCCGATCCCGCCGGTTTACACCGTGGAGCCCCTCCAGAACGGCCTCCGCCGCTTCGAGAAAAAGAGAGCCTGTGAGGCGGCGGTGGTCACCATTGCCTTCAAGAGCCCGCCCGCGACCCACCCCGACTTCCCGGCCTTGCGGGTGCTTTGCGACATCCTTGCCGACGGACAGGACAGCGACTTCTACCACGAGTTGACCGAAGCGGGGCTCACCGTTGACGTCATCGCCGAGGTGGATGCCACGCTCGATCCCTCGCTGCTGCGGATCACCGCGGAACTCGCCTCGGAAGACGGGCACGAAGAGGTGGAAGACATCATCTTCACGATCCTCGAGGACGTGATCGGGAAAGGCGTGAGCGCGGAGAAACTCCAGGTCGCCCTGGCCCGCCTCGCCGCGAAGGCAAGCTACGACCGCGACGGGACGGAGGCGGTCGCCATCGCCTTGACCGATGGCATTTCAGCCGGGGACTGGACGCTCTTCCACCGTTTGCCGGACGCGATTTCCAAGGTCGATGCGACCGCGGTCCAAAGGGTGGCCAGGGAATGGCTGCGGGAAGACTACTGCACGATCGGCTGGCTGGTGCCCGATGACTCCGCCGTGCCGGACGAGCTTGCTTCCGCCGCGGATCAAGTGCCTGCGGCCACCGCGAAACCTGCGCCACTGATCCTTCCGGAGTTGCCCGCCGCGCAGCCGTCTCCGAAGCCGGGAATCGCCGAACGCGCGGTCCGGACCCGGACCGCCGGATTGGACCTGATCGTCTGTCCCGGTGGATCAAAGAAGGTCGTCCACCTCAGCGGCTCTCTCGCCGTGGGCACGCCGGCCGACCGCCCGCGGGCGATGTTCACCGCGGCGATGCTCGAGTTCGGGACTGCGAAGCACGACGCCGACACGATCGGCAAGATGCTCGATGAAGTCGGAGCCGAGCTGGAATTCGAAGTGGCCGGCGGCTTCCTCTACTGGACAGGCCGCTGCATGACGGAAGACCTGCCTCGCCTGTTGACGATCCTCTCCGGCCAGCTCCGCACTCCCGTCTTTCCTGTGGACGACCTCGAAAGCGTGAGAAAGCAACTGATCGCGGAGACCAGACTGGAGAGTGACGACACCGGCAGCCGGGCCGGACTTGCTTACAACCGTGCAATCCATCCGCCGGAGCACCCCGCCCGCCTGCCCGATGAAGGCGAGACGCTGCGGGCTCTCAAGGCACTGAAGCGCGAGGACCTCGTCGACTTTCACAGGGAATGGTTCGGCCCTGCGTCCGCCGTCGTGGTGGTGGCGGGCGACGTCGATCCCGCCAACTGCCGCGCCGAGATCGAAAAGGCTTTCAACGGATGGAGCGGCGGCAAGCCGGCCCCCTCGCCTGCCCCGGTCCCGGCTCCCGCGTCGGAAGATTCCCGCCTGCTGGCCGTCCCGCTGGCCGGGAAGGAAAGCTCGCGGGTCCTGATCGCCCAGCCCTGTTCGCTGGACGGAGCGGACCCCGATGCCCTCGCGCTTTCGCTCGCCACCGCCGCGCTGGGCGACGGGTTCACCAGCCGTCTGGTCAGCACGGTCCGCGATGCCGAAGGGCTGACCTATGCCGTGGAGGGCCACCTTGCTTTCGACGCGTTCGGAAAACCGACCTGGCAGATTGCCGCGACTTTCGCCCCGGATTTGCTGGCCCGCGGGATCGCCTCCATCCGCCGCGAGCTCGACCGCTGGCTTCAGGACGGGCTGGGCGAAACCGAGTTTGCCTATCGGCGCGGAGCGATGATCGGCGCCCACCGCATCGGCTTGGCCACCGCGGAAGGCCAGGCGGAAGCGCTCCACGCCACGGCGCGGCGGGGCTTGCCCTTGGCGTGGCTCGACGAGCAGGAGGCAAGGCTTCTCGCCCTCTCGCGGGACGACGTGAACCGGGTCATCCGGCAGCACCTCGCCCCCGGTCGCATGGTGGAAGTGCGCTGCGGTGACATTTCCCCGCCGCCCTAAAGCCCGCCGCTCCGATAGGGCACAATTCCTGCTTGGCACTCCCCGGATGCTGCCGTTTATTCCCCGCCCCGCGGTGGGTTTCTTCCGCGCTGAACCGAGCGCGGCCCCGCGGGACACGGCATCTTCTGCCATTCCTTGCGATGAATCCCTATTACCACCCGAGCACGCCGCTGGTCCCCGGATCCCTCCACCGTCTCTCCGCCGAGCGAGACAACTGCGGCATGGGTGCCATCGCCCAGATCCACGGCAAACGCTCCTACCAGGTCGTCGAGTTCGCCCTCTGCTCGGTCTGCAACATGACCCACCGCGGTGCGGTCGATGCCGACATGAAGACCGGCGACGGCTCCGGGATCCTCTCGCAAATCCCCTACCCGATCTTCCTCAAGGCCGCCGCCAAGCTCGGCACCCCGCTGGAAAACGAGAGCGATCTCGCGGTGGCGGTGTTCTTCCTGCCGCTCAACGACGCCGCCGGCCAAAAGCAGCTCAAGGCGATGGCCGAAGACGTGGTCACCAAGCGCGGCATCGGCATCATCGGCTGGCGCGAGGCCCCGGTCGATCCCGACGCCCTTGGCAAGCTCGCCCTCGCCACCCGCCCGCACATCGAGCACCTCCTGCTCAAGAAGCCCGCGGGCTGGGCCGGCGATCACTTCGAACGCCAGCTCTTCCTCTGCCGCCGCAGCATCGAGCGTCAGACCAAGGGCCTGAACGGCTTCTACATGCCGTCGTTCTCCAGCCGCCTGATCTCCTACAAGGGCCTCGCCATGCCGGCCGCCCTGCGCGCCTTCTACGGCGACCTCCAGGACTCGGATTTCCAGACCGCGATCTCCCTCTACCACCAGCGCTTCTCGACCAACACCTTCCCCGCCTGGCCGCTCGGCCAGCCGTTCCGGATGATGTGCCACAACGGCGAGATCAACACGGTGGAAGGCAACCGCAATTGGATGGCCTCCCGCGAGGAGTTCTTCCAAAGCGAGATCTGGGGCGATGACGTCGCGCTGTTGCACGACCTGATGAACGAGCACGAGTCGGACTCCGCCTCGCTCGACCACGCCCTCGAAGCGCTGGTGCTCTCCGGCCGCTCGCTGGAACACGCCATGTGCATGCTGGTCCCGCCGGCCTACCGCAACGACGAGGACATCTCCGACGACCTCCGCGCGTTCTACCAGTACAACCGCTCCTTCTCCGAGCCCTGGGACGGCCCGGCCGGTCTGGTTTACACCGACGGCACCAAGCTCTGCGCCTCGCTCGACCGCAACGGTCTCCGCCCGTCGCGCTACAAGCTCACCGAAGACGGCCTGCTCTACATCGGCTCGGAAGCCGGGGCGGTGGTCATCGACGACGCCAAGGTCATCCGCAAGGGCCGCCTCGGACCCGGCCAGATGCTTTCCGTGGACACCGCCACCGGCACCGTCCGCAACGATCGCGAAATCAAGGAAGCGCTCGCCAAGCAGAAGCCCTACCGCCAGTGGATCGACGAGAACCGCCTCGAGCTCCGCAAGTTCTGCTCGCCCGAAGCCCTCGCCCCGGCCGAAGACTTCGCGCCGCTCGACCTTTCCCGCCAGCAGGTCGCCCACGGCATCTCGATCGAGGAGCTCGACATGGTTTTCCCGCCGATGATCAAGGCGGCGCAGGAGGCCGTGTTCTCGATGGGTGACGATACGCCGCTCGCCGTCCTCTCGACCTACCCGCGCCTGCTCTTCACCTACTTCAAGCAGCGTTTCGCCCAGGTCACCAACCCGCCGATCGACCCGATCCGCGAGTGGGCCGTGATGAGCGCCTCCGCCGGCCTTGGACCAGAGCGCAACCTGTTGGTCGAAACGCCGGAGCACTGCCGCATCGTCAACCTCGAGTCCGGCATCTTGTTCGAGCACCAGGTCGACCGCCTGAAGCACCTCGAGGAGCACGGATTCCCCGCCGCGGTGCTCGACATTACCTGGCCGCTCGCCGCCGGAACCGCCGGCCTCAAGGTCCGCCTCGACGAGCTCTGCGCCGAAGCTTCCGCTGCCGTGGAAAAGGGTGTCAACATCCTGATCCTCAGCGATCGCGCCGCCTCCGCCAGCCGCGTGCCGATCCCCGCGACCCTCGCCACCGGCACCGTCCACCATTTCCTCAACCGCGTCCGCAAGCGGATGCGCTGCTCGCTGGTGCTGGAGTCCGGTGAAGTCCGCGACACCCACCAGGTCTCCTGCGCCTTCGGCTTCGGCGCCACCGCCGTCTGCCCCTACCTCGGCTTCGCCACCGTGCGCCAGTTGGTCGCGATGGATGCCGGCAAGGGCAAGCTCGACGGCATCAGCATCGAGAAGGCCATGGCCAATTACGCCAAGGCCCTCGAAAAAGGCGTGCTCAAGATCATGTCGAAGATGGGCATCTCGGTGCTCAACTCCTACCAGGGCGCGCAGATTTTCGAAGCCATCGGCATCGGCAAGGAAGTCGTCGACTTCGCCTTCACCGGCGTCCAGTCGAAGATCGGCGGCATCGGATTCGCCGAAATCGCCGAGGAGTCGCTGATCCGCCATCGCGCCGCCTTCGAGACCGAAGTCCCGGCCGGCGAGACCCTCAACCTCGGCGATCCCGGCTACAACCGCTACCGCAAGTCCGGCGAGCGCCACGCCTGGACCACCGACGTCATCAAGAACTTCCACACCTACGTGAAGAGCGGCAAGGCCGAGGACTACGACGACTACGTCAAGGTCCAGCTCGAGACCACGCCGGTCGCCATCAAGGACCTCTTCGAGTTCGTCCCCGCCGCCTCCGGCCCGATCCCGATCGAGGAAGTCGAGTCGCAGGACAGCATCCGCCGCCGCTTCACCACCGCCGCCATGTCGCTCGGCGCGCTGTCGCCGGAGGCCCACGAAACGCTCGCCATCGCGATGAACCGCATCGGCGGCAAGTCCGACTCCGGCGAAGGCGGCGAGGATTCCGTCCGCTTCAAGCCCTACGCCAACGGCGACCACGCCCGCTCCGCGATCAAGCAGATCGCCTCCGGCCGCTTCGGCGTCTCGGCGAACTACCTGGTCAATGCCGACGAACTCGAAATCAAGATGGCCCAGGGTGCCAAGCCCGGCGAAGGCGGCCAGCTGCCCGGCCAGAAGGTCAACGCGCTGATCGCCCGCCTCCGCCACACCCAGCCCGGCGTCCAGCTCATCTCGCCGCCGCCGCACCACGATATTTATAGTATCGAGGACCTCGCGCAGCTGATCCACGACCTCAAGGAGGTGAACCCGCGCGCCCGCGTCACCGTCAAGCTGGTTGCCGAGACCGGCGTCGGCACCGTCGCCGCCGGCGTCGCCAAGGCCAGCGCCGATACCATCCTGATCTCCGGTCACGACGGCGGCACCGGTGCCTCCCCGATTTCCTCGACCAAGCACGCCGGCTCGCCGTGGGAACTCGGCCTGTCCGAGGCCCAGCAGACGCTGCTCATCAACAACCTCCGCAACCGCGTCATCGTCCGCACCGACGGCGGCCTGCGCAACGGCAAGGACATCGTCACCGCCGCCATCCTCGGCGCGGAGGAATACAACTTCGGCACGATCTCGATGATCGCCATGGGCTGCGTCTATGTCCGCAAGTGCCACCTGAACAACTGCCCGGTCGGCATCGCCACCACCGATCCGAAGTTCCGCGCCAAGTTCAAGGGCACCCCGGAAATGGTCATCAATTTCCTCAACGGCGTCGCCCACGAGGCCCGCGAGATCATGGCCTCCCTCGGCGTCCGCAGCCTGGACGAACTGATCGGCCGCCCCGAGTTCCTCCGCCAACGCGAGGTCCCCGGCCACCCGAAGGCCAACCTCATCGACCTCGGCGCGGTGCTCAAGGACGTCATCCCCGACCTCGCCAAGCACCACGGCGTCGCCCCGGAATCCCTCTCGCGGATCTGCACCCAGGAACGCAACGACGGCATCTCCAAGACCGCCCTCGATCTTCAGATCCTGCGCGATCTCGCCACCGCCCTCGGCACCGGCGAAATCTCCGCCGACACCCCGGAATACGGCCCGCTTTCAACGCCCGATGCGATCACGGAAGCGATCAAAGTCCTGCCCGATCGCCAGCCGGTCGAGCTCAGCTACGACGTCGTCAACACCGACCGCAACATCGGCACCCGCCTGTCCGGTCGCATCGCCGAGATGCACGGCGACCGCGGCTTCAACGGCCACACCGCCGTCACCCTCAAGCTCCGCGGCTCCGCCGGCCAATCGCTCGGCACCTTCCTGGTATCCGGCGTGAAAATCGAGCTGACCGGCGAGGCGAACGACTACACCGGCAAGGGCATGGCCGCCGGCGAGATCGTCGTGAAGGTCTCCCCCGACGCGAAGTTCGATCCCGCCACCAACACCATCCTCGGCAACACCTCGCTCTACGGTGCCACCGGCGGCGCCCTCTACGGCAACGGCCGCGCCGGCGAACGCTTCGCCGTCCGCAACTCCGGCGCCACCGCGGTGGTCGAAGGCGTGGGCGACCACGGCTGCGAATACATGACCAACGGTACCGTCGCGATCCTCGGCAAGACCGGGAAGAACTTCGGCGCCGGCATGTCCGGCGGCACCGCCTACGTTTACGACGTCGACGGCCGCCTGTACTCCCGCATCAACCCGGAGATGGTCGTGCCGCTGCCCGTCCAGCGCAGCCAGGACATCGCCGAGCTGAAGAAGCTGATCTCCGATCACGCCGAGAAGACAGGCAGCCCGCACGCGAAAGCCCTGCTCGCCGATTGGGACAACAGCCTGAAGAAGTTCATGCGCGTCATCGCCAAGGAACGCGCCGCCCTCGAAGCCGCCGAAGAAAAGCACGAAGCCGCCTCGACCCGCTGAAGCGTGGCTTGCGGCATCCTGCCGCAAGCCACCACCCCGGCCCGCCAAGCGCGGACAGTGCAAAACCTTGGGATGTGGTCCGCCGCACCCCATCACAACTTGCAAAGTTGTGCTACTTCCACCGCCCGCAGGGCGAAGTAGCGCGACTTTGCAAGTTGCGCGCTCGGGGCGGCCCGCCACACCCGACCGCTCCGAAGCTCGGGGTTCACTTCCGCCCCATCCATTCGAAGCCCGGAGTCCGGTTCCGCCGCAGCCGCCCTCCCACCCGCAAGGCCCGGCCGGCACCACATCGGCAGGAAGACGCCCCATGGCCTTCAACCGCGTCTGGCATGGCGTTTGCTCGCCACGACTCCATGGCCATGACGCTCCCCCACCGTTTCCGCGCTGCCTTCTTCATGACTCTGGCAACCTGGCTCTTGGCCGCCGATGCCAAGGCGGACCTCGAGGTGAAAGCCGAAGTGATCTCGTCCACGACCACTTCCTCCAGCATCCGCTTTACCTTCAGCGGAGAGTTCACCGGCCTCGCCGCCCCGGTCAACCTCCCGGAGTTCGTCTTCATCGACTTCAGCGGAGCCACCGCGCTGGAAGCCGCGTTTCCGAGCGCGGTAAACCTATCGAACTTCACCAGCAACACGGTCGCAACCAGCGCGGGCGGGGCCATCACGACCGTCGAAGTGCGGAACAACGAGTTCGGCTACTACGACCGCCTCGGATTCGTCTTCAACCGCGCCTTCACCGCGGGCGACAGCTTCACGGCGGGTTCCGTCCTGGAGCTCTCCATCCCCACGACCTCGGTCATTACCACCGCCGATTTCAACAATCTCAATGTTTATTGGGGCTTCCCCAACTGGGGCAGCAACCTCGGCCGCGGCACCCTGGCCGGCCTCGTGGCGAATCCCGCGACCGACCCACCGCTCATCACCCTGACCCGTAACGGCGAGGGCCGCCTGGAAGTGGTCTTCACCGGCGTGCTGGAGTCGTCGCCCGACCTCATCACGCCCTTTATACCAGTTCTTCAAACTAATGTGACTTTAATCTTGGACGCGTAGCGTTTGCTTGATCCAGCAGCCACGGGCGTCCGACCAACCGCAGCACCGCCGCCGCGTCGTTCCAAAAACGCCTGAGGGCCGG
>JBIPNO010000129.1:0-6002 GCA_044372775.1 Haloferula sp. | reverse complement strand
CTTAGACATGCCGAGCTTGCCGGCTCGCTCACCCTGTCAACACATAATTCGGACTTTTTTCCGTTTTAATTCACTGTCAGTCAGCGCGTTGTGGCTTAACCTGACGCGAATGCAAGGTTACCGAGCCGGACAAACCGCTCCCGCTCGGATTGGAGGCATTGGGCGTTCCCATCACTCGCGAGAACGGCTTCGGAAAACCGGGCGTCACCCGGTTCCGCCGGCACCTGGTGATGCTTCGCCCGAGCCATTTGCTGATCCTCGATGAACTGGAGGCCGTGAAGCCCGTGACGTGGACCTTCCAGCTTCACTCTCTGCAAGTCATGCAACAGCATGGCAACGCGTGGTTCACCACCGCGAACGGGAAGGGCACCGGCGGCGCGCGCCTGTTTTGCACGGCACCCGTCGTCGGCAGCGTGACCGACCGGTTTTTCGCCCCGGCCGTGGACGAGGAGAACAAGCGCGGCGGCAAGAATCCTCCCCACTGGCACGCCACCATCGCCACGCGTGACAAGCTCGCCGCCACGCGGTTCATGACGATCATCGAAGTCCAGTCGGGCGCGGGCCAGCTTCAGGAACCGGTCTCCATCGGCGAAGGAAAGCTGCAGTGGCAACTTGGCGACTATGAGGTGTCGGCCGATTTGGATCCCGCACGTCCTTCGTTGCTGGAGATTCGCGACCGGTCCGGCACCTGTGCCCTGGTCACGGGCCAAGCGACCGACGGGATCTCCCTTGGCGTGGAGCGCCGCTCCGCGAAAGCCAGGGGAAGCACGCTTCTCTGGGAAAGGCCCCCGGGGAAGCCGGAGATTTTCCGTGAGGTCGTCGATCAACTCCCGCCGGTGCTGGTGTTCGGGAATCGCCACTAGGCATCGCCGTGCCTTGACGAAAGAGCCTGTCACTACGAGGACAACCAACATGGATGAAGGTTTCCCGCCGCATCCGATTCACCAGCCTTCCGTGACCAGAAGGTTGTCGAAGTCGGCGTGCACGGTGATGAAATTGCCCTTGTTGTCTTTCGGTGCGTTCGCCGGCGAATTGCCGCCGTGAAAGGTGCTGAAAAGCATCCTTGAGATCAGCGTGTCTTTGCCGTCGCGGGCGCGGAACTCGACGCCGGACTGTTGTTTCACCTGCTTGCCATCGACCTGGACGTCGAAGCGCCCGTTCGCCTTCGCGATACATCGGGCGCTGGTAAACGCGGATGTAGTCGCAAAGGACCGCGTTCGGGCGCGAGGGCGGGCGCAAAGGGACGGAGCGGCGCAAAGGACAGGCAAGTCTTGCACAAGGGAACAGGCAGCTTCGATCACCGGGGCTCTCCAGCTATTCCGGCGCCTTCCGGTCAACGCAGAGTGGTCCGCAGGATCCTGCCCTCGCGGTCGAGATCCGCGACCAGGATGGCGTTGCCCGGCGCGCCGGGATAACCGACCCACCGCCACGACTCGCCTTCCAAAGTGATCAGCTTGAACTGGGGTGGTCCCAGTTCGGCTTCGATCTGGCTCGCGCGCTTCATCTTCGAGAAGCGTCCCGGATCCCGGGTCGCCGCGGCGACATGCGAGGTCTGGAACGGTGTCGCCAGCGTGGTGCGCACCTTGCCGCCGTGCGACACCGAGCGGTTGACCGTTCCCTTCGAATCGTACTCCACGCCGAGGGACTCGAAGATCGCATTGTTGCTGCCGATGAAGGAGCCGGCTCCCATGCCGACCGCGCTGCTGCTCCAGCTGGCGATCCTGCGGTTACCCTTCTGGTCCGCCACCGCCGGCTTGCCGAGGCGGTCTTCCAGCTCGGAGTAGGTCGTCTTCCCCACCTGCACGGACGCCGCGGCCTTGGGAATCGATCCCGGGCCGGTGATGGGGATCGAGCATGAGCAGCAGGCGAAGCCGCAGACCGCGGCGAGGACGGGACCCTTCAGGATGGACCAAGCGGACATGGTCGTGGGAATCGCGGACGGACGGGATCTTGTCAAGTCAGCCGGAGATCCGGGCGGGCAGGTAACTCTTTTCGTAGTACGATTGAATGGGTGGCATTCAAGTGTTCAAGTATCTACGACGGAATGCCTGGCATTATTTCTCGAAGACAAGAAATTCGGCGTCGGCGACACGTCCAAGGCGCCGGTGTTCAAGAAAGGGGTTTGGCAGAAGGTGCGGATCCGGGTGAAGCTGAACACTCCCGGCAAGCCGAGGCAGCGGTGCGCGCCGAGATCCTCGTCCCGCTGCCGCCGCTCCAGAAGAAGGAGACCAAGGCAACCGATCCGATGCCCGAGGACTTGAACTGAAGCCGCGGGTTCTCCAAGCTTCGCAAGAACCTCACCGCGGTGGAAACCATCGGACCCTGAATCCTCCCACCGGACGAGCGGTCCGCCGTCGGGCGAGGATCACTTGATACAACTTCACCATTAATGAAGCACCAACCCTTCGTCCCCGGCAGGCGATACAAGTGGACCCGCAGTCAGATCGCGATGTTGGGCACGATGCCCGACTCCGAGGTTTCGAGGAGGCTCGACCTGAGCCTCAGCACGGTTCTGAAAAAGCGCCAGCAACTGGGGATCCCCGGAACCCGTCCCTGCAAGACGATCCATTGGACCCGTGACTTGATTTCCATGCTCGGCAAGGTCCCCGACGCCGAAGTCGCGAGACTGGGCGACATGAACATCCTCACCGCCCAGAAGAAGCGGGTATCCCTCGGCATCCGCTGCTACGCCCGCAAATCGAAAAGCTGGCACTACTGGACCAAGAAGGAGATCGCCCTCCTCGGCACCATGTCGGACGGGGATGTCGCGCTCAAGATCGGCCAGAAGAAGGCCTCGGTCGCCTGGAAGCGCGGCAAGCTCGGCAAGCTCGGCATTCCGCCTTTCGGCGAAGCTTACGCCAACAAGCGCCCGCCGAAACCCCTCGATTCGTGGACCCGCAGGCAGATCGCCGTCCTTGGCACCATGACCGACGCCGATGCCGCTCGGAAACTCGATCTCGCCCACTCCACGGTCCACAAGAAGCGCGTCTCCCTCGGCATCCCACCCTTCGGCCGGAGATAATCCGGACGAGAAAGATGCGGGATGGAGATGACTGCGCGCGGGAGGCACGCGAAGCGACAGGCAGTCTTGCCCTCGCCGGGAGCATGGGTCACGGCTTGGTGACAGCGGATCTCTGCAAACTGAAGATCTTGGAGCGTGCCGACTGGATGAGCTTCTTGGCCTCCTCGATCTTCTTCGTGTGCTTCTCCTTCCGCTTCTCGTAGAAGCGCGCCCGGGAGTCGCGGCTCGAGTTCACGTCCTCGCGGTCGTAGGTTCTTCCGTTGCGGCCGACTTCCGTGACGATGATCTTTCCGGCCTCGCGATGCTTGTTGGCTTTTTGCTGCAACTCGTCCGCCGCCGCGGTCTCTTCCGCGATCCCTTTCTCCAGACGTGCGATGTAGGCCTCCAGCGCCGTGATTTTCGTCTGGGCGCTGCCCTCCAGCTTCACTTCCTGTTCCAACGGGGCGATCTCTTCTTCGACCGGCTCGCCGGCATCCGCCTCCGCTTCATCCGCGGGTTCTTCCTTCGGTTTCAACGCATCGTTGACGGCGGCCTCATGCTCGGCGTCCTGGCGGGCCTCCTTTTCCAACTGCCTCTTCGCCGCGGCGGGGTCCCGTGGAAAGCGCGCCGCGAGCTCCCGCGGCAAGCGGTCGTAGGGCAGGCGCGCGGTGCCACTGGAATGGACGACCTTCACCCCGACGGAGTCATGGCCGACGATCTTCGCTCCCTCCAGCACCTTGCCGTCGCGGGTTTTCAAGGTGCCCACATCCATCGGCAATTTCAGCGGCTCGACCGCCCAAGCGGCACCGGCGAAGAGCACGAAGAGACCAAGGAAGAATTTCTTCATTCCAGCAGGCTAGCGAAACGGATTGCGCCCGTCAATCCACCCGATCCCATCATGACAGCGGTGATCGGCAATCCCGTTGATTCGGACGGCTTGAAGTTGCCTGTCCCTCCGGCAAGCTCACCGCGCCATCACGGCGGCCTGGGTCGCGCCGTCGCCGGAGAGCGCGAGGGGTGCAAGACTGCCTGTCCTTCTGAAAAAGCGGGGAGACATTGGATGACCCTCGGCCGCGGGGAACCCCCGGCTTCAGAGGCTTCAGAAGAGCCCCGGAACCTTCGAAGGCGTGTCCGAGATCCACCTCACTTCCTTCCGGTAGTCGGCGGCGACCTTCGACCTGCGGATCGATGAGCGCCGGACCGACGGATCATCCCCCCGTTTAGGGCGTAAGGAAAGGCCCGTCCCTTCCTCCGACACGTCCCTTCTTCCGCCAAAGAGCGGACACCGCCCCGGCACCACCGTCAGTCCGGTGGATTGAGGTTTTCCCAGAGTGTGTCGATCGCCTTGCGCAGCACCCAGGCGCGATCTTCGGCCGACTGGATGGCCCGCGCCTCCGCCAGCGCGAGCGAGAGGGCGTCCCGGGACTTCTCGGGGACACCGGCCATGGTTCGAACCGCTTCGATCGCGATTTCGTAAACGGCGGCGCAACCCTCCGCGTCGCCGTCGTTGAAGATCGGCACCCCGCGCTCGATGGCCAGTTCCACCAGTTGCGACGCCGTCAAGGGCTCGCTTTTCCGGGTGGGCGGGATCAAGACCTGATCGATGACGTGGATGATCCCGTTGGAAGCCGGGATGTCCGCTTGGAGCAGCGTGGCCTTGCCGACCCGGACGCGCCCGTCTTCGAATTGGAACGAGATCTTCGATCCTTCCAGGGAACCGGCTTCCCGGGCTTCGAGGGCCTTCGAAAGAGGCACCTTTCCGGAAATGACGTGATTCTTGAGGATGGCCACGAGCTGTGCGCGGTTTTCAGGACGCAGCAGGGTCTCGACCACGCCGGCGGGCAGTTTGGCGAAGGCCTCGTCGGTCGGTGCGAGCACCGTCAGGGGCCCGTCCCCCGAGAGCGCGCCGGCGAGATCCGCGGCGGTCACGGCGGCGAGCAGGGTCTTGAAGCTCCCGGCGGCCTTCGCGACATCCACCAAATCACCGCCGTTCCCGGCTTTCGCCGTGTCCGCCGCGGAGGTGGCCATGATGGAAGCGATTTCCAAGGAGAAGGCTCCCTCCTTCTTGTCCGCGATCGTGAAGCCGACGGAATTGATGGACTCCGGACGGACCGGCTTGGAGGGAAGCTCCTGCCCGAAGGCCTGGAGCTTGAACTCCTGATAGGGGATCCGGGTCTCCTTCCATTCCCCCGCGGTCGTCGCGAGATAGGCGCGGTAGGAACTGGCGGACGGCTGATCCGCAAGCCGCAGATCCACCCAATACGTCCGGCCGTCGCCTTTGGCCTTGATCACGACCGCGGTGGTCTCCGCCAGTCCGAGGTCGCTCGGGTTCATCCGGATGGAGGCGAAGCCGCCGTTGTTCGCCAAGGAAAGCTCGCCGCTGAAAACAAGCGTCTCCTTGTCGGTGCGCTTGAATCCGCCCTTCGACACGCCGCCCATGACTCCGTCGTTCACCGATCCCCAGGCCTCCAAGGATTCATCGTCGGCGAACGAGGCCACGGATTTCTCCGCCGCGGCGAGCGGGCCCTGGAGGCAGAAGGAGGCGAGGAGGACGGCGGCAAAGCGGAGCTTGGCCTCGGGGAGTGGTTGGTTCGCTTGCATGGAACGGGCTCTTTGACGGATCGGAGGTCGAGACGACGATGCGTTTCTTTCCGCAGCAGTTCGTCGCGGGGCCGGATTCGGATTCAGAAAAAAGATCCGCCGCTTCCCCGCCCCGGCGAGCTCCCGTGGGCACGGAGGGCTTCGAATCCAGCCGGCCGATGCGGGACGGCCCGTCCCTTCGGCGCTTTCCCCCCTGCGTGAGGAAATGATCCCGCGCGGACGGTTGGTCCCATCACCCCCGATTGTTGCGGTGCGAACTGAAAATGCCACCCATTATACCATTTCTTGGAAATAATGTGACTTGCCAGTTCCGGTCTGTCAGGTTGCGTCATGCCTGGACGCAAACTCAAGCTGGGGCTGCCCGAAGTGGCAGCCGTGATTGACGCACGGCATTCCGCCG
>JBIPNO010000027.1:0-71350 GCA_044372775.1 Haloferula sp. | reverse complement strand
GCGGTGGCCTTCGGAAGGCGGCGGGCATCGATCCAAAACTCCTGTTGGGTCTCGGCGGCGGCGTTGCGGGTCTCGAACATGCTCGGACGAGATCAAAGCAGATCGCCGGGGTTTTTCAACGGGCTGTCAAGCGACGCCTTTACCCTTACTGGCCGATTCCGCCACTCCGCGGGTACCGGCAGATGGAGGGTTCCATCGGCGTCAGGCTCGATGATCGCGGTGATCGTGTTCACGGGACGAGCATCACTTACACGACACCGCTTGTAAATCCGCCATTCGGCCCCGAGTCCGCCTTCGAGCGCGGCTTCTCGATCACTCTCGACGCCCGCGGCAAGATCATCCGCTCCGTCCAGGAAGTCGCCCCCGGCGACGAGATCCGCACCAAGCTCAAGGACGGCGAGATCCGGAGCTCGGCGGGGTGAGGCGCAGGGACTTCCCCTCACTCCCCCGCCACGCCCGGCCACAGCATCGCCACCAGCGGCTCCTGCGCCGCTTCCATCTTCTCCCGGTCCGCCGGCTCCTCGTCCTCGTGCCCGGCGAGATGCAGCAGGCCGTGGATCACGTAGCGCAGCAGTTCCCGCAAGGGCGGCTCGCCGTTCTCCGCGGCCTGACGGAAAGCGACTTCCACCCCGATCACGATCTCGCCGTGATGAAAAGTGATCACATCCGTTTCGCCGGGAATCCCCATGAACTGCTCGTGGACTCGGGCGCTGGTCTCGTCGTCGACCAGCGCGACTTCCACGCACTCGTGCTCCGGCAAAGGAGCGTCGTCCGCCGCCAGATGACGGGCCAGAATTTCCCTCGCCGCCAAGGCACCACCCTTCTCCAAGGCCGTCAGCCAGGCCTCCGGGATCTCGGTGGCGTGCTGGTTGTTGCCGACGATGAGTTCCGGTCGCATGAAGGATGTCAGGAAATCAGGAAGCCTGCTTCTGCTGGAGCGGGGCCGGCGGTGATGGCACCGGCTTGAGCGGCTGCGTCTTGCCACCGCCGTTGGTCTTCCGCTCCAAGTCCGACTTGCTGCGGCCGAGCTGGCTGCGCTCGTCATCCTTCGGGTAGTCGATCCGCGTGTGCAGCATGCTGCGGAGCGTCGCACAAAAGCTGTCCTTCACCTTCGCCAGATCGCGCACCGTCAGCGTGCAATCGTCGAGCTGCCCGTCGCAGACCCGCCCGTTGATCAGGTCCTCCACCAAAGCGCGGATCTTCGCCGGCGTGGGCTTCTTCAGCGAGCGCGAGGCGCTTTCGACGATGTCCGCCAGGCTGACGATCCCGCTCTCCCTCGTCCGCGGCCGCGGGCCGGGATAGCGGAAGTTCTTCTCGTCGATCTTCGGCAGGTCCTCCGGATTCTCCAGGCCCTTCTCGACCTTCTCCAGCTCCGCCTTCTTCTGCTCCTGCGCGCGGCGGTGGAAATAACTCACCAGCGAGTCGCCGTGGTGCTCCTGGATGATGTCGATCACCCGCGGGTTGAGCTTGTGCTTCACCGCCAGGTCCACGCCGTCCTTGACGTGGGCGATGATGATCAAGGCGCTCATCGTCGGCGTCAGCGAATCGTGCGGGTTCTCCACCCCGTCGCCCTGGTTCTCGATGAAATACTCCGGCTTGCTCAGCTTGCCGACGTCGTGGAAATACGCCGACACGCGGCACATCGCGGCATTCGCCCCCACCGCCTCCGCCGCGGCCTCCGCCAGCGATGCGACCACCAGGCTGTGGTGAAAGGTCCCCGGCGCTTCGAGCTGCATCCGGCGCAGCAGCTTGTGGTTCAGGTCACTCAGTTCCAGCCAGGAAATGTCCGTCGTCAGGTGGAAAAAGCCCTCCAGCACCGGCAGCAGGCCGCTGACCAGCAGCGCGATCACGATCCCCGTCCCCAGCGCCGCCAGCGAGCTCAGGCCCGCGATCTTCAGGCCCTCGAGCTGGTCGTCCATCCCCGGCATCAGATCGATCCGCTCGAACATCACGCACAGCAGCAGCGCCGCCACCCCGGAATACACCCCGGCCCGCAGCAGTTGGACGCGCTTGCGGACCTTGTGGACCGCCTGCACCGCCACCAGCCCGCAGACCAGACTGACCGCCATGTAAAGCAGCACGTCCTGCTTCGGCATCACCAGCGAGCCGAGCAGCGCGGCATAGACCGTGGAAAAAGTCCCGATCCCCCGGCCCAACAGCACCGCGTGGACCATCGGCATCAGCGCGAAGGGGATCAGCAGGAACTTCATCTCCCCCGGCATCTGGTTGGCATCCACCATGAAGGAGATGCCGCGGACCAGCGCGATGTGGCCGGCCAGCCCGCCGAAGACCAGCAGGATCCGGCCGTTGCGCTGGCTGACGATATCGTAGTTCGCGTGCACCACCGCCACCGCCGTCGCGGCGATCACGAAACCAAACAGGGCCCCGCGCAGGGGATCGTCGGCGAAATTCGTCACCGAGGCCGACTTCAGCACCATCACGCCCACCCCCGCCGCGAACAGCAGATACAGCATGATCCGGACCCAGACGCTGCGGTCGAGGGTCAAGGCCACCGGGTTTTCGGCGTGCACCCGGCGTTTGCGGCCGGACGACATGCCGCGGCGCGCGAGGCGCCAGCGTTTGAAAGCATCAATGAATCCCACGGTGAGGCAACGGGGTTGCGAAAACGGGGCCGGCCTCCTCGGGGAGCGTCCGGCGGGGAGGGCTTAGGGGAATCTCCCACCCAATGCAATGCGCAAATCCCCCCGGGGTTGAAGTGCCAAGTTGGGAAGTGCCAAGTGCCAAATGGAAGACTTCCGACAAGAAGCCCCCTGATCACCAACACCTTACAACGAGGAGCTACGGTGCGTATCGTAGGCCTCGATGATCCGGCCGACCACCGGGTGGCGGACCACATCGACCCCGCTAAAGCGCACGAAATCAATTCCCGCCACCCCACCCAGCGCCTTTTCCGCCTCGAACAGCCCGGACGGCACGTTCGGCTTCAGGTCGACCTGCGACCCGTCGCCGGTGATCACCATCCGCGATTCCTCGCCGAGCCGGGTCAGCGCCATGAACATCTGCTCGCGGGTCGTGTTCTGCGCCTCGTCCAGAATCACGAAGGACCGCGCCAGGGTCCGGCCGCGCATGAAGGCCAGCGGCGCGATCTCGATGGTCCCGTCCGCCAGGTAGCGCTCCCCTTCCTCGTGGCCGATCATGTCGTGGATCGCGTCGTAGAGCGGCCGCAGGTAAGGCGCGACCTTCTCCCGCAGGTCCCCCGGCAGGAATCCCAGCGCCTCCCCCGCCTCCACCGCCGGCCGCGTCAGCACCACCCGGCCCACCCGCTTCGCCTTCAATAGGGAAAGACCCATCGCCATCGCCAGGTAGGTTTTTCCCGTGCCCGCCGGGCCCAGGCCGAAGACGACGTCGTTCTTGTCCATCGCCTTCAGGTATTCGAGCTGCCGCGGGGTCTTCGGCATCACCGGCTTGCGCCCGCGCACCCCCAGCAGCCGGACGCCGGAAAGCTCCGACACCGAGCCGCCGCCTTCCGCCACCAGGTCCACCGCCAGCCGGAAATCCCGCGCCCCGATCACCCCGCCCTGCCGCCGCGCCTGCTCCAGATCCGCAAACACCGCCGCGCTCGCCTTCACCCCCCGCTCCGGCCCCGCGAACAGGATCCACCCGTCCCGCGTCACCGAGCGCACCCCCAGCTTCTCTTCCAGATACTTCAGCTCCCGCGCATCGTTCGCGAACAGCGAATGAAGGAACGGCGCCGTCTCATACTCCAGCTTGATCTCGGATTCGTGCTCGGGGGCGGTCATCGGGTTCGACTAACCATTTCCCATCGGCGGGGTCAGGCGGAAAATCGGGGCACGGGCGAAGGAGCATTGCCATGGACTCCAGAACGTGCCAGCCTCCCCTATGACCTCTGCCTTCACCGCGATCATCAAGGAGAGCAACGGCTGGTGGATCGGCTGGATCGAGGAAGTCCCGGGAGTGAATGCGCAGGAACGCAGCAAGGAAGAGCTTCTCGCATCGCTTCGCGAAGTGCTCAAGGAAGCGCTTGAGTTCAATCGCCAGGACGCCCGCGATAGCGCGCGCGGCGGATATACGGAAGAACTGCTCACGATATGAAGAGGCGGGCCCTCATCCGCCACCTCACTGCCCATGGCTGCGTCCTGATCCGCGAGGGCGGAAATCATTCCTGGTGGGGGCATCTTCCCGACAAACGTCGCACCGCCGTCCCCCGGCACTCCGAGGTGGACGATCTTCTGGCGAAGAAAATATGCAAGGATCTCGGTATCCCCGAGCCCTAGCACGCCGTGCACCATCAAACGGCTCGGTGGTCTAACGGACACCCCCTTCCCGCATGACAGGGCTTTTCCCTTGCCATGTCGCGCCCCAGCCATTTTTTCAGACGCACGCCGCGCCCCGTGTCGCTTCGCGGTGCGTCCACTTTTTGACCCCTAAGAACCCTGTGATCCCATGATCGAAGTCGAGAACCTGTCCAAACAGTTCGGAAAGAAGACCGCCGTCGATCACCTCTCGTTTTCCGTCCGGAAAGGCGAGGTGCTCGGTTTCCTCGGCCCCAACGGCGCCGGCAAGTCCACCACCATGCGGATGGTCACCGGATTCCTGCCGCCCAGCTCCGGCGATGCGAAAATCTGCGGCATCTCGATCGTCGGCAACCCCGCCGAGGCCAAGCGCAAGATCGGCTATCTTCCGGAGTCCGCCCCGCTCTACAACGACATGACCGTCAGCGGCTTCCTCCGCTTCTGCGCCGAAGCCCGCGGCCTCTCCGGCAACACCCGCAACGACGCCGTGGAACGGGCCATCGCGACCTGCTTCCTGCAAAGCGTGGCCTACCAGTCGATCGAGACCCTCTCGAAAGGCTACCGCCACCGCACCTGCCTCGCCCAGTCGCTGCTCCACGACCCCGAAGTGCTGATCCTCGACGAGCCGACCGACGGCCTCGACCCCAACCAGAAGCACGAGGTCCGCCAGCTCATCAAGCGCCTCGGCGAAACCAAGGCCATCCTCTTCTCGACCCACATCCTCGAGGAAGTCGAGGCCGCCTGCACCCGCGCTGTCATCGTCGACCGCGGCCGCATCGTCGAAGACGGGACTCCGGCCGAATTGATCAAGAAGTCCGGCACCGGCTCGCTGACCGACCTGTTCCGCAAGGTGACGACGCTGGATACGGCGGCGTAAAAAACTGGCAATTAGGCAATTATGATATTCGGTTAATTCGGGAGAATTCCTCAATCGCCCAATTTCCTAATCACCCGATCCCTTCTCCAAATTTAATGAAAAACGTCTGGACCATCTTCAAGCGCGAGGTCGGCAGCTATTTCAGCCACCCGATCGCCTACGCCGTCATCGTCGTCTTCCTGCTCCTCTCCATGGTCTTCGCCTTCACGCTTGGCGGATTCTTCGACGCGCAGGACGCCTCGCTGACCTACTCGTTCTTCGCCTACCTGCCTTTCGTCCTGATGGTGCTGGTCCCCGCCGTGGGGATGCGCCTGCTGGCCGAGGAACAGCGCAGCGGCACCATCGAACTGCTCGGCACCATGCCGATCACCATGTGGAGCGTCATCTTCGGCAAGTTCCTCGCCGCCGCCCTGGTCTGGCTGGTCGCCCTGCTGCTGACCTTCCCGATCTGGATCACCGTCAACTGGTTCGGCGAACCCGACAACCTGACCATCCTCTCCGGCTACATCGGCGGTTTCCTGGTGGCCTGCACCTTCCTCGCCATCACCCTGCTGGTCTCCGCCTTCACCCGCGACCAGGTGATCTGCCTGATCGTGGCCGCCACGCTCTGCATCATCATCGTCCTCGGCACCTTCGACCCCTTCGTCCGCGCCTACGCCAAGGCCCTGCCGGCCGGGTTCTCCGACGCGATCACCTCGCTCGGCGTCTGGGACCACTTCATGTCCCTCGCCCGCGGCTCGTTCCGCCTGCAGGACGCCGTCTGGTTCTTCTCGATCATCCTGGCCTGCCTCCTCGGCACCAGCGCCATCCTCTCCGCCAAGCGCGCCTGAACCCACCTTCTCCCAACCACTTCCCTTCATCCCATGAGCCAAGAAGCCAAGACATCCCACCCGATGACCCGCGCCGTGCTGGCCCTCGTCGCGCTGGTGGTCATCGTCATCGCCGCCAACCTCCTGGTCTCGTCCCTCGGCATCGGCCACAAGAACGCGGACTTCACCACCGACAAGGTCCACACCCTGTCCGACGGAACCAAGGGCATCCTCAAGGAACTCGGCGCGCCCGTCGTGGTCCGCTACTACGCCACCCGTAGTTCGACCTACATGCCGGAGGATCTGAAACTCCACATGCGCCGGGTCGACGACCTGCTGGCCGAATACGAGAACCTCTCCGGCGGCAAGCTGCGCGTCGAGGAACTCGATCCCCAGCCCGACACCGACGCCGAGGACTCCGCCAACCTCGACGGTATCCGCGGCCAGAGCTTCGACGACCAGAACCTCTACTTCGGCCTGGCCATCTCCTGCCTCGACCGGACCTCCACCATCCCCTTCATCGATCCGAATCAGGAGACCATGCTGGAATACCAGCTCTCCCGCGCCATTTCGGAAGTCGCCCGCCCCGACAAGCCGGTCGTCGGCCTGATGTCCGGCCTGCCGATCGCCGGCGACCAGAATCCGATGATGATGATGCAGGGCCAGCAGGGTTCGCCGCCGTGGGTCATCTATCAGCAGCTCGCCCAATCCTACGAGGTCAAGGACCTCACCATGACCCCGGAGACCATCGATCCTTCCATCGACATGGTGCTGGTCTTCCACCCGGCCGGCATCACCCCGGAAGCCGAGTTCGCCCTTGATCAGTATCTCCTTCAGGGCGGCACCGTCATCGCCTGCATCGACCCCTACTCCGTCGCGGCCCAGATGAGTTCCCCGCCGCCGAATCCGATGATGGGCGGAGCCGGTGCTCCGACTGCTTCGACCCTGCCAACCCTGCTCGGCGCTTGGGGCGTCGCGATGGACACCCGGGTCCTGGCCGATGAGAAATTCCAAACCACCATGGGCGGCAACCGTCCGGGCGTCGCGGTGCTGACCATCCCCCAGGAAGGCATGCCGCAGAAGGACAACGTGATCACCCGCGACCTCGCCAGCCTCACCTTCTTCCTGCCCGGAGGCCTGACCAAGACCGGCACCGGCGGTGTGGCCATCAACTCGTTGGTGAAGTCTTCCGACAAGGGCGGCTACGTCGACGCGATGAAGGCCTCCCAGCTCGACGTCGCCCTCGCCCGGAACTTCCGCGGTGAAAAGGCCTACGACGTGGTCATGCACCTCAAGGGCAACTTCAAGTCCGCCTTCCCGAAGGGCAAGCCCGGCACCGAGGAGGCCGCCAAGGAAGAAGAAAAGCCGGCCGAAGGCGAAGCCAAGGAGGGCGAAAAGAAGGATGAGGAGAAGAAGGACGAAAAACCCTCCCACCTCGTCGAGGCCACCAAGGAAGGAAACGTCTTCCTGATCTCCGACGTGGACGCCTTCTACAACCAGTTCGCCTACCGCGTGCAGAACTTCGGCGGCGGCATGCAGGTCGCCCAGCAGATCAACGGCAACCCTTCCCTGCTGTTCAACATCATCGACCAGGCCGCCGCTTCGACCTACCTGATCGGCGCCCGTAGCCGCGCCGCGATCGCCCGCCCCTTCACGAAGATCAAGGAACTCGAGGCCGAAGCCAACAAGCGTGTCGGCACCAAAATCGAGGAGTTCGAGAAGAAGGCCACCGAAGCCCAGCAGAAGCTGGCGGAACTCCAGTCCCAGAAGGCCGCCGGTTCGGAACTCTACCTCTCGCCCGAGCAGGAAGCCGAAATCCGCGAACTCCGCAAGCAGGAGGTCGACGCCCGCAAGGAAGTCCGCGAGCTCCAGAAAGACCTGAAGCGCGACAAGGATCGCCTCGCCGGCAACGCCATGCTCGCCAACATCGTCAGCATGCCCTTCCTCGTCATCCTCATCGGCATCGGCCTCTTCGTGAAGCGCCGCACCGCCACCCGCGCCCGCTGATTGAACCCGTCCTCCAACACCAACTTCCTCCAGTCATGAGCAAACGCCAAGTCGTTGTCCTCTGGACTCTCGCCATCCTCCTCGCCGCCGCCGCCTTCATCGTCCGCTCCGGGAATTCGAAGGACTTCGAAGCCAAGACCCAGCGCGCCCGCGGGGCCACCCTGCTCGCCGATTTCCCCGCCCCCGAGGTGGCGAAGATCCAGGTGAGTTCCGGGGATAAAGCCACCACCCTCGTCCGCAAGGACGGCAAGTGGACCGTGTCCGATCGCGCGGACTACCCCGCGAACACCGCCACCATCAATGATTTCCTCCGCACCCTGTCCGAGGTCAAGGTGACCGACGGGATCGAGGCGGATCCCTCCTTGGCCCCGCGCTTCGGCATGGACCCCGGTGCCACCGACGAGCAGGACCGCGGCACCGAAGTCGTCCTTTCCAACGACGCCGGCACCGAACTCGCCCGCCTGACCCTCGGCAAGAACCTCGAAGGCGCTTCCGATCCGATGGCCGGAATGATGGGCGGCGGCGGCGCGGTCGGTCGCTTTGTCCGGAACCACGCCGATGAAAGCGGCGTTTACAAGGTCAGCGAACTGTTCCCGACCCTCACCGCCGAGCCCCAGCGCTGGCTCGATCAGGCCTTCCTCAAGGTGGAGAAGATCCAGTCCGTCTCCATCAGCCCGAATGCCAAGCCCGACGAAGTCGCCTGGAAGCTGACCCGCCCCGACGAGAACGGCGAGTTCGCGCTTGAAGGCGCCAAGGAAGGTGAGGCTCTCGACACCACCGCCACCGGCGCGCTCAAGACGCTGTTCTCCTACGCCAACTTCGAGGACGTGGTGGCCGCCGACCAGATCGACGCCATCGCCAAGCCGCTCGAGAAGAAGACCCTGAAGATCGCGACTTTTGAAGGCTTCGTTTACACCCTCACCGTCACCCCGACCGAAGCGAAGAAGCCGGAAGACGCGGCCCCCGATGCCGCCCCGCCGGAAGAGTCCTTCCTGCTGACCGTCGACGTCGCCGCCGAGATCCCCGCCGAGCGCAAGAAGGAGGAGAAGGAATCGGAAGACGACGCCAAGGCCAAGGACCAGGCCTTCGCCGACCGCAAGGCCGAGCTCGAGAAGAAACTCGCCACCGAAAAGGCCTTCGCCGGCCGCACCTTCAAGGTCAGCCGCTATCTTGTGGAGCCCATCCTGAAAGACCGCGCCGCCTTGATCAAACAGCCCGAAGCACCGGCCACCGCCGGCAACCCCGCCCCCGGCGGCCTGCCGCAGGGTTTCCCGGGCGGCCAACCGACCACCCCGCCGGCCGTCACCACCCCACCGGTCCGCCGCCCGGTCGAAGCCGTCACCCCGCCGATCGCCATCCCGCCGCTTGAAGAAGGCGAAGCGCAACCCGAGGAGGAAAAGCCCGAGCCGGCGGAAGCGCCACCGGAGCCCGCGGAAGCCCCGCCCGCCGAGAACGGCCAGTGAATCCCCAAAGGGCGGCTCCGGCCGCCCTTTGCTTTTCCCCTTTCAATCAAAGGCTCGCGGATCCTCGGCCAGACGCTTCAACGCCAGGGCATCCAGGCGATCCTTTTCCCGGACCGACGGCTCCTTCCAGGCGATTAAGGATTCCTTGGACGCGTATCGGATCATCCTTCCACCAAGGGAGAAAGTGTCAGCATCGACGACGACGTCGCCATAGGTTCGCCCTGAGATCCGTGTGAACAGGTCGATCTGGCATTGCTCGGTTTCCTCGACGATCCGGATCGCTCCTTCCTCATCGGTGAAATCCTCCAGCGAAAGCTCCCGAGCAAAGCCATCCCCATAAGCGCCCAACAGCTCCAGCAGCGCGGAGAGATTCTCCGGCTCGGCATCGACCAGCAGGTCGATGTCCTCCGTCAAACGCACATAACCCTGCAAGGTGACGGCGATCCCACCGACCACCACGAAATGAATACCCGCTTCAGCGAGCAATCCCAACAGCTTTTCGAACGAGGGTTCCATCGTCTCCGGGGGGCTGCCATTTTCCGCCACGTAGGAACCGCGCGTTCCGGCGCAGCATTTCAAGCCGCTGGAGCGTGGGAACCTTCCCCAACGAACCACCCACCCGCTTCTTCAGCGGTTCTTGGAATTCATCAGCCATGGCGGCACTTTACGGCACCCGCCCGCTGTGACCAGTCCGAACTCGGACGTCCTCACGACTTGTCAGCGCGTGCCCACCTCGTAAAACCTGCCCGTGACCTACGACTTCGACGTCCCCATCACCCGCAAGGGCACCGGCTGCATCAAATACGACCGCCGTCCGGAGCTCGATCCGTTCTGGGTCGCCGACATGGATTTCGCCTCGGCCCCGGAGATCATCGAGGCCCTCCACCGCCGCGTGGACCACGGAATTTTCGGCTACGCTCAGGCCCACGAAGGACTGAACGAGGCCATTGACCTCTACCTCGCCGCGCAGCGCGGCGTGAAGGTCCCGCACGAGCAGATCCTCCACCTCGGCGGCCTGGTCCCCGCCCTCTCCCTCGCCGGCCGCGCCTTCTGCAAGCCGGGCGAGGCGCTGATGACCTGCACCCCCGTTTACCCGCCCTTCATCGGCGTCCATCACGATGGACCCGCGGCGCTGGTCACCGTCGACCACGTCGAAATCGACGGCCGCTACGAGTTCGACTGGACCGCGATGGAAGCCGCCGTCACCCCGCAGACCAAGGTCTTCCTCCTCTGCAATCCGCAGAACCCGCTCGGCCGCGTCTTCACGAAAGAGGAAGTCACCCAACTGGCCCGCTTCTGCGCCGACCACCGGCTCGTCCTGGTCTCCGACGAGATCCACTGCGACCTCGTCCTCGATGCGGCCAAGACCCCGCACTTCTCCGCGCTGGAGCTTCCCGACGAGCTCCGCCAGCACAGCATCACCCTGCTTTCCCCCAGCAAGACCTGGAACATCGCCGGCCTCGGCTACGCCTTCGCGGTCATCCCCGACGACTCGATCCGCCGCAAGTTCGCCGCCCAGCGCGGCCACACGCTGTCGGAGATCAACGCCCTCTCCTACTACGCCGCCGAAGCCGCCTACCGCCACGGCGAGCCCTGGCGCCAGCAGCTCCTCGCCTACCTCCGCGGCAACCGCGCCGAGCTCGAGGCCTTCGTCGCCAAACGCATGCCATCGATCCAGGTCGTCCCCGGCGAAGCGACCTACCTCGCCTGGCTCGACGCCCGCGGCATGGGCGTCGACAACCCCGCGCTCCACTTCGAAAAGAAAGCCGGCCTCTTCCTCTCCGACGGCGCCTACTTCGGCTGGCCCGGCTGGATCCGCTTCAATTTCGGCTGCCCCCGCACCCGCATGCTCGAAGGTCTCGAGAAAATGGCAAAGGCTCTCTGACACTGGGAGTGCGGAACCGGAGCTTTGCGGAGATCGCCGCAGGCAATTCATTCCGCGCGAGTCCTCCGCCCGGCAGGTCATAAGCCGCCCCAATCCCCTTTCTTGCCACCCGCCCCGCGATCCCTACACTCCCGCCCATGCGCCTCGTCCTTCTCGCCTTCTTCGCGCTCGTTTCCTTCGCGTCCGCCGAGCACCTCATCCTGACCGGCGGTCCCGCCCTGCGGAAATGGGAAGACCTGCGCGTGGAGCGCGACCAGCACGACCGCTGGTGGGCGAACTTCATCCGCGCCTCCACCCTGCGCATGGTCGAGATCCGCAAAGCTTACGGCGAAAACGCCTCGATCGTCTGGGTCGTCTACCGCCCCACCTACCAGACACGGGGAAAGGAAGACGCCAAGCCCTACACCACCTGGATTTCCGACCTCGCCCGCAAACGCAGCGTCACCCTCGTCTGGGTCGACAGCACCCCCGGCGTGATTTCCGCGATCAACAGCCGCCCGCGCAACTCGGTCCAGACCTTCGACTACTTCGGCCACTCGAACCGCCACTGCTTCATGCTCGACTACAGCGGGGCCATCATGGGCGCCTGCACCGTCTGGCTCCACGAGCGCGACCTCGGAAAGATCCGCGGTTCGATTTTCGCCAAGAACGTCTACTCGAAAAGCTGGGGCTGCCACACCGCCGAAAGCATGAGCAAGGTCTGGAAAAGCCAGCTCGGGCACAGCCTCGAAGGTGCCATGGGCAAGACCGACTACACCGTCGTCGGCCACGGCAAGATGCCGATCGGCGAAGGCTGGGTGCGGTGAGAAGTTCCAAGTGATGAAGTGCCAAGTGCCAAGAAAGGCCACCGGGTGTGACCGCAGTTCCCCAATCGCCTAATTTCCCAATCTCCTAATCTCCGTCTTTTTTCATGCTCTTCCCCGAACTCAAGCGCCTCCATTCCCTGCCCTTCTTCGAACTCCTCAAGCAGGCCCGCGCCGTGCATGAGGCGAACTGGCCGGAGAACGACGTCCAGCTCTGCACCCTGCTTTCAATCAAGACCGGCGGCTGCTCGGAAGACTGCTCCTATTGCGCCCAATCCGCCCGCTACAACTCGGGCGTGGAAGCCGAACGGCTGATGAGCAAGGACACCATCATGGAGCGTGCCACAGCCGCCCGCGACACCGGCTCGACCCGCTTCTGCATGGGCGCCGCCTGGCGCGGCGTGCGCGGCGGCACCCAGCGCTTCGAGCAGGTGCTCGACATCGTCCGCGACGTCTCGACCCTCGGCATGGAAGTCTGCGTAACCCTCGGCGAACTCGGCCCCGACGAAGCCAAGGCGCTCAAGGAAGCCGGCGTCACCGCCTACAACCACAATCTCGACACCTCGCCGGAACACTACCCGAACATCGTCACCACCCACACCTACGACGACCGCCTGCGGACCATCCGCAACGTGCAGGACGCCGGGATGTCGGTCTGCTGTGGCGGCATCCTCGGACTCGGCGAAACCACCGACGACCGCTTGAAAATGCTGGAGGTCATTTCCGAGTTCAACCCGCAGCCGGAAAGCGTGCCGATCAACTCTCTGATGCCAATGCCCGGCACCCCGCTCGAAGGCAAGGAAGCCGTCGATGGCTTCGACGTCGCCCGCATGATCGCCGTCACCCGCATCGCCGTGCCGAAAGCCAAGGTCCGCCTCTCCGCCGGCCGCACCCGGATGTCCGACGAGACCCAGGCGCTCTGCTACTTCGCCGGCGCGAACTCGATTTTCTACGGCGACAAGCTGCTCACCGCGAAGAACCCGGCGATCGAAGCCGACCGCGCGCTGCTCGCCAAGCTCGGCCTCGGCACCCTCGCGCCGAACCCCTCCCTCGCCGCCCCCGCCACCGAGGAAGAGCGCCCGCTGAGCCCGGCCTGCTGTGGCTGCGATTGAGCCGGGCGGTGAAACCGCTTGCTTGCGGACCCGATGCGCGGAGCTTGAAGGCTTGATGAAAACCCTCGCCCTGCTCGTCGCCTTCAGCCTCCCCGCACTGGCGGACTGGAAAAAAGAAATCACCCCGCCCAAGCTCGGCCCCCATCCCAAGCTCGCCCCGCAGGAGTTCGATTACCGCCTTTCCTGGAAAGGCATGCTCTCGGCCGGCAAGCTCACTTTCACCTTCGGCGCGAAGGATCCGAAGTTCCCTTCGGACTACAACTCCCGCGTCGTCGGCGGTAGCACCGGCGTCGCTTCGAAGCTCTATCACTCGAAGATCGCCGTCATCTCGCGACTAGACCCCGCCACGCTCCGGCCGCGGGTCTGCGTCGGCGTCCAGGACGAAGGCGACGAGACCAACACCACCCGCAACACCTGGGCGGGCACCTTGATCCGGACCGAGGTCACCACCCGCATCACCAAGAACGGCAAGAAAGGCACCGTGGCCCGCGAGCTGCGCTTCACGCCGATGCACGATGTCTTCTCCGCGATGCTCCAGGTCCGCAGCCACAAGCTCGCCACCGGCGACAAGCTCGTGCTGCCCCTCCTCCCCTTCGACAAGCCCTACCTGCTGCGCGTGCAAGTCCTCGGCCGGGAAAAGTTCGACGGCCGCGACACCATCAAGCTCTCCGTCGCCCTCCAGAAGATCGACCCCGCGACCAAGGAACTGCTGCCTTACAAGAAGATGAAGAGCACCACCCTCTGGCTGTCCGACGACGCCAACCGGATCCCCGTCGAACTCCGCTCGGAAGTCTTCATCGGCGATGTCCGCATGACGCTGTCCGGGCATCGGAAGCTATAAGCCCCGCCGCCAGAAGTATGTAGTCCCGGCTTCAGCCGGACTCGAATGGTTCCCAACGGCCGTCTCCACCTTCGATGTCCGAATTCGCCTTCCGCAGCCGGAAGCGAACCGCGACTAGGTCCGTATTCCGTCCGGCTGAAGCCGGGACTACTTACGACCGGGTTCGACCGTTATAGATATTTATCGGTCACCGCGCCTTCGCTCGCGCTGGTCGTCAGTTTGGCATACTTCGCCAGCACTCCGCGGGTGTAGCGCGGGGCGGGCTGGGTCCAGTTGTCGCGCCGCGCCTTCAAGGCGGCGTCGTCCAGATCCACCGAAAGCGTGTTGTTCACCGCGTCGATGGTGATGATGTCGCCGTCGACCAGCAGCCCGATCGGCCCGCCGTCGTGGGCTTCCGGCGTGATGTGTCCCACCACAAAGCCGTGGCTGCCACCGGAGAAACGGCCGTCGGTGATCAGCGCCACCGTCTTGCCAAGCCCGCGGCCCATGATGGCACTCGTCGGCCCCAGCATCTCACGCATTCCCGGACCACCCTTCGGCCCTTCGCGGCGGATCACGATCACATCGCCATCCACGATGTGGCCGGCGAGGATGGACTTCAGCGCTTCGTCCTCGGAGTCGAATACCTTCGCCTTACCGGTGAACTGCTCGCCTTCCTTACCCGTGATCTTGGCCACCGCGCCGCCGGGGGCGAGGTTGCCGTAGAGAATGCGCAGGTGGCTGTCCTTCTTGATCGGATCGCTCAGCGGGCGGATGATCTGCTGGCCTTCCGGGTAGTGAAGCGGCGAGTTGGCGAGGTTCTCGGCCAAGGTCTTACCGGTGACCGTCAGGCAGTCGCCATGCAGCAGCCCGGCTTCCAGAAGGATCCGCAACAGCGGCACCGTCCCGCCGATCGCGACCAGCGCGGCCATCGAATACTTGCCGGACGGCTTGAGGTCCGCCAGCAGCGGCACCCGCTTGCCGATCTCCGTGAAGTCATCGATTGAAAGCTCGACGTCCGCCGTGTGGGCCATCGCCAGCAGATGCAGCACCGCATTGGTCGATCCGCCCAGCGCGATCACCACCGTGATGGCGTTCTCGAAGGCCTTGCGGGTCATGATGTCACGCGGCTTGATCCCCTTCTGGATCATGTTCAGCACCGCCGCGCCGGCATCGAAGCAGTCGCGCATCTTGTCTTCCGACACCGCCGCCTGGGCGGAGGAATTGGGCAGCGACATGCCCAGCGCCTCGATCGCCGAGGCCATGGTGTTCGCCGTGTACATGCCGCCGCAGGAGCCTTCGCCGGGGATCGCGCAGGCTTCCACGGTTTCAAGCTCCTCGTCGGAATACTCGCCGGCCGCATGCTTGCCGACCGCCTCGAACACCGACACGATGTCCAGATCCTTCAGCTCGCCCTTGATCGTCGCGCAGCCGGGTAAAATGGTGCCGCCATAAACAAACACCGACGGCCGGTTCATCCGCGCCATGGCCATCACGCAGGCCGGCATGTTCTTGTCACAGCCGCCAATCGCCACGAAGCCGTCCATGCCTTCGCAGCCGACCACCGTCTCGATCGAGTCCGCGATCACCTCGCGCGACACCAGCGAATACTTCATTCCCTCGGTCCCCATCGAGATCCCGTCGGAAATGGTGATCGTGTTGAAAATCACCGCCTTGCCGCCCGCCGCATCGGCACCCTTCGCCGATTCCTTCGCGAGCCGGTCGATGTGGATGTTGCACGGGGTGACCTGGGACCAGGTGGAGGCGATGCCGATGTTCGGCTTGGAGAAGTCTTCCTTCTTGAAGCCGACGGCATAGAGCATCGCGCGCGAAGGCGCGCGGTCGGGACCGTCGAGCATGAGCGAGGAGTAGGGGCGCGTGGAATCGGACATGGGCGAGCACGCTAGGGAGTGAATCCCGTCGAGCCAAGAGCGGAATGGAGCGGAATGGGGCACCGTCGCGACCAGCATTCCCGGAATCCCGGCCATTCCGCCCGGACGGCCCGGCCTCTCCTCCAGAACCCTGAAAACCAACAGTTCCCCCCATTCGGGTTACCGGAGCGACTGCTTGTCTAAATTCTTCGCCGAAGTCAGAAAAATCGCTTGCCGTCCCCGCAGGGACTATCGGATGTAAATACCGCGTTAATTGCAGATTGCTGCCCTTGCCGCGTCGCTCTCCTCACGGAATTGCCGGATCACCCTGAACCCAGGGGCCTCCGGTGAAACCCAAAATCGCCCGTCAGGAGAGCGTCCGGCAAGGGTGAGCATCCGCCTCGCCCTCTTGCGGATCCTTGAATTCCCGGCGTTGACGCGAAACAGGCTCTCCGGGCCTTGCCAGTCCGCCCCCCCGGACCTATGTCGCCCCCGCCATGGCCAACTACCGCGTTCTCGTTTCGGATCCGATCTCGGAAAAAGGTGTCGAAGCCCTTGCCGCCGCCCCGGGAATCTCCGTGGATGTCCATACCGGACTCAAACCCGACGAGCTGCTGAAGATCATCGGCGACTACCACGGCCTGGTCGTCCGCTCCGAGACCAAGGTCACCGCCGAGGTCCTCGCCGCCGCCAAAAACCTCAAGGCGATCGGCCGCGCCGGCGTCGGCGTCGACAACATCGACCGCCAGGCCGCCACCGATCACGGCGTGATCGTGATGAACACGCCGACCGGCAACACCATCTCCACCGCCGAGCACGCCTTCACCCTGATGCTCAGCGCCGCCCGCAACATCGGCCCCGCCCACTCCGCCGTGCTGAAGGGCGACTTCAAGGCCGCCCGCAAGGCCTATCAGGGCATCGAGCTCAACACCAAACGCCTCGCCATTCTCGGCATGGGCCGCATCGGCACCGAGTTCGCCAGACGCGCCCAGGCCTTCAACATGACGGTGGTCGCCTACGATCCCTTCCTGACCCAAGCCCGCGCCGACGAACTCAAGGTCGAACTCGCCGCCACCCCGGACATCGCCCTCACCGGCGCCGACGTCGTCACCCTCCACGTCCCGCTCACCCCGGACACCAACCACATCCTCAACGCCGACCGCCTCGCCTTGATGAACAAGGGCGCTCTCGTCGTGAACTGCGCCCGCGGCGGCCTGATCGACGAAGTCGCGCTGAAGGCCGCCATCGACTCCGGCCACATCGCCGGCTGCGCGCTCGATGTCTTCGAAGTCGAGCCGCCCGTGAACGACCACCCGCTGTTCTCCCTCGACAAGCACGTCGTCTTCACCCCGCACCTCGGCGCTTCCACCAACGAGGCCCAGGAAAACGTCGGCATCCAGGTCGCCGAGCAGCTCCGCGACTTCTTCGTCACCGGCGAGATCCGCAACGCGATCAACATGCCCTCGCTCGACGCCGCCGCCCTCGCCGCCGTCGGCCCCTACCTCGATCTCGCCCGCGCCCTCGGCAAGCTCCTCGCCAAGCTCGGCCCGGAGAACCCCGACTCGCTCCGCGTTTCCTACCACGGACCGCTTGGCAAGAAGGACACCGGCCTGGTCTCGCGCAGCGTCCTCACCGCCCTGCTCGAAGCCTCCCGCCCCGACGGCCAGGTCAACATCGTCAACGCCCCCGCCATCGCCGCCCAGCTCGGCCTCGATCTCGTCGAGTCCGTCATCAACGCCAAGACCGAGTACAACGAGCTGCTCGTCGCCGAACTCAGCAAGGGCGGCGACCGCTACCGCGTCGCCGGCACCATCATCGGCCGCTCGCCGAAGATCGTCGAACTCGACCGCCTCTACGTCGACACCAACATCTCCGGCCACTTTCTGATCGTCCGCAACGACGACCGCCCCGGCATCGTCGGCGCCCTCGGCACCCTACTTGGCAATGCCCGCCAGAACATCGCCAACCTCTCGCTCGCCCGCAACAAATCGCTCGGCGTCGCCCTCAGCATCATCGAACTCGACGACCCGCTCTCGGCCGAACTCATGACCGCCATCCGCGCCATCCCCGGCGTGCTCTCCGCCACCGGCGTCACGCTTTGATCTTCCGGGTAACCACCACGTATTTACGACAGCCCTTGGCACTTGGAACTTTTTCACTTGGAACTTCTCCCCAGCGCCACTTTCCCGTTGCCAAGCCCCCGCCCCGCTTCCTAAGTTTCCCTCAGCACATGAAAAAACTCGTCGTTCTCGCCACCGCCATGCTCGCCCTCGGCAGCATCGCCTCCGCCGACATCCAGGCCCCTCCCGGATCGACCTACACGGCGACCCGCAAGCTCGGCCGCGGACTCAGCAACATCCTTTACGGGTTCATGGAAATCCCCGAGCAAATGGTCCGCAAGACCGACGACTACGGCCGCAAGGCGGGTTGGTCCTACGGCATGGTCGACGGCACCAGCCGCGCCCTGAAGCGCCTCGGCTACGGCTTCTACGAAGTCTTCACCTTCACCTGCCCGACCTACCGCGGCACCTTCAAGCCGCCCTACGAGCGCTGCGGCGAAGACAACCGGATCCAGATGAACCCGTCCGACGGCCTCTCCGAGTTCCCGCCGGAACTGGGTGCCGAGTCCTACTTCTACCACGCCCGCACCCAGCGCTGGTAAGAAGCGGACGATTCCCAAATCTTCCATCCCGGCAGCGGAGAAATCCCTGCCGGGATTTTTTTGTCAACTTTTCCAGCCATTCAGCGTTCAACCCGGCGATGCGTTCCCTCGTCCTCACTCTCCTCCTCGTTTCCGCCTCAATCCTCCACGGGGAATCCCGGACCTGGAAGAACACCGACGGCAGCCAGTCCTTCAATGGCGAGTATGTGACCCACGACTCGAAGCGCGTCATCATCCGCCGCGCCGACGGCCGGGTCTTCACCCTGGAACTCTCCAAGCTCCACGAGACCGATACGACCTGGCTCTCCACCAAGCGCGTCGCCGGCAAGGCCGCCGCCGAACCGCTGCCCGACCCCAATGCCGTCTTCGACACCCTCTGCTTCGGCGATAGCCGCGCCGACGTGACGACGAAGCTCAAGGAGAGCAAGATCGTCGAAGCCGGCCTCGACGAAACCTTCCTGGGCCGCGTCGGTCTCAACGGCACCTACCGGACCCGCAAGCAGATCGGCGGGCTCCACTGCGAACTCTACTTCGACTGGTCCGCCGGCGGGAACCTGTCGGAGGTTTCCCTCCAGACCCAAGGCGTCGACCGCTCCGCCTACGCCGGCCGCCTGAAAGCCAACCTTGAGGAACTCGCGGAACTCCTCACCATGCTCCACGGCAAGCCGCTCCAGGACGCCGGCTTCCCGGACATCGGGGACCTCCAGGACGACCTCTTCCTCGCTTCCCACCTCTGGCGCCTCGAAGGCGGCGGCTCGGCCCTGCTCGGCACCTCGATGCAAGCCGGCAAATACCTGGTCGTCGTCCGCTTCACCCAGGAACGGATCAATCCGGTCACCGTGCCCTGATCGCAAGCGCCCCCAGCCCTGGCCATGGACTGCGGCAGCCCGCTCTGCCCGTTACCCACAAATCACCGTGGCGCGGTTTCCTGTCCTGAAGGGACAACATGAGATAGCCCGGGGCAAGCAGCGCGCAGCCCCGGGATGGGGCACAGCCCGTCCGCCGCACTCAAAGTGCGGGCTGGGGAGGGTAGCACGGGACGTCTCCTCTTACCGGCTCCCTCGCGCCCCTGCAGGGCGCCAAACTCCGGACTCGTGGACCCGGGGCGGCGCAAAGCCTTGCCCCGGGCTATCTCATTGCACCCCGTTGGGGCTGAAGCGAAAAAATGTGGGTAACGGGCAGAGCCCGCTGCCGCTTTCGCTCCGTCAGCCTGCTGACGAGCCAAGCCCCCTCATTCCACCGCCTTCACCTTCCCCGGCAGCCACTTCGCCGCCACCAGAAAGCCGACGCCGACCGCGACCATGAACAGCGACAGGAACTGACCGCTGGTCATCATCCCGCCCAACACCAGCTCCGAATCCGGCTCGCGGAACTGCTCCGCGAAAATCCGGAACACCGCGTAGAGCACGAAAAACAGGCCGGTCAGGATCCCGACCGGAGCGTTCGGAAAACGGACCCGCACCCACCACAGGACCGCAAACAAGAGCGCGCCCTCCAGCAGCCCTTCATAAAGCTGCGAAGGATGCCGCGGCAGCAGGAAGGGCTCGATCGCCTTCGAAACCGCCGCATCGTTCCGCTGCACCGCCAGCATCTCCTCGAACAGGATGCCGCCGTTCAACTTGTCCTCCTGCCACATCTGAAAGGGCTTCTGCAACTTGTCCGACGCATCCGACGCCGCCTGCATCGCCGCTGGAAAGTCCACACCCTCCGCCTTTTCCTGCTCCAGCAGTGCCCGCGGAAACTTCACCGCCCACGCCACCC
Organism: Haloferula sp.; assembly: GCA_044372775.1. Classification (GTDB taxonomy): domain Bacteria; phylum Verrucomicrobiota; class Verrucomicrobiia; order Verrucomicrobiales; family Akkermansiaceae; genus Haloferula. The sequence goes on along the minus strand of JBIPNO010000027.1, from coordinate 51,006 downwards.
CTTCCGCCGGCCGGCCGTAAAGCTCTCCATTGATGAAATTCGCCAGCCGCCCGAACAGCAGGCCCAGCGGCGACACCACGCACAACCCATCCCCCAGCCCGCGCCAGGACACCCCCTTCTTCTTCGCATAGACCCAGGTGAAAATCAGCAGCCCCAGGATTCCGCCGTGGCTGGCCATCCCGCCTTCCCACACCCGCAGCAGCATCAGCGGATCCTCGGTCACCCAGCCCCAGCCGTATTTGTCCGGGTAATACCACAGCATGTAGCCGAGACGCCCGCCGATGAAGACCCCGAAGATCGCCGCCGCCGCGATGAAATCTCCCGCCGCCCCCGCCGGCAGCACCCACAGCTTCCGCTTCGCCAGCACGTTCAGCAGCCAGGCCCCGACCACGAAGGCCCCGAGGTAGGCCAGACCGTACCAGCGGAGCTGGATCGCCTCGGTGAACTTCCAGAGCACCGGATTCAAATCATGCACATACGTCCCGAACACGCGGCGCACCTCACACCATTCCCCCCGCGGGTGCAACCCGCACCCTCGCCCATTCGAAATTCGAGCTTCGACGTCCGATGTTCGATGTTCCGGCTTTTCACCCCCTCGCCGCCGTGCTGTCCTCCCGCCGCATGAAAATCGTCGTCGCCTATTCCGGAGGTTTGGACACCTCCGTGCTCCTTCTCTGGCTCAAGGAAAAGTACAACGCGGAGATCATCGCCTACTGCGCCGACGTCGGCCAAGGCGACGAACTCGACGGCCTCGAAGAAAAGGCCCTCACCACCGGCGCGTCGAAATGCTTCATCGGCGACCTCAAGGAGGACTTCGCCGCCAACTACATCTTCCCGATGATCCAGGCCGGCGCGATCTACGAAGGCCGCTACCTGCTCGGCACCTCGATCGCCCGCCCCTGCATCGCCAAGGGCATGCTCGATGTCGCCCTGGCCGAAGGCGCCGACGCGATCGCCCACGGCGCGACCGGCAAGGGCAACGATCAGGTCCGCTTCGAGCTCTCCGCCGCCTCGCTCGCGCCCAACGTCAAGTGCATCGCCCCCTGGCGCGACGCCTCGTTCCGCGAGCAATTCCCCGGCCGCGCCGAAATGATCGCCTTCGCCGAGGCCAAGAACATCCCGATCAAGGCCTCGATGAAGAAGCCCTACTCGATGGATCGCAACCTCCTCCACATCTCCTTCGAAGCCGGCATGCTCGAAGACCCCTGGTACGACGCCACCACCCCGGCCGACCGCGAGATGTACGTCCTCTCCGTCGCTCCGGAAGATGCCCCGGACGTCCCCGAATACGTCGAAATCCTCTTCGACAAGGGCAACGCCATCGGCCTCAAGCACGACAACCTCGCCGCCCTCGTTACCGAACTCGGCGACGTGAAGTCCACCGGCCAGCAGGACGGCTACGCCCTCTTCACCCCCTACGGCATCATGCGCATTCTCAACCTGCTCGGCGGCCGCAACGGCGTCGGCCGGGTCGACATCGTCGAGAACCGCTTCGTCGGCATGAAGTCCCGCGGCGTCTACGAAACCCCCGGCGGCACCATCCTTCTGGCCGCCCACCGCGACCTCGAAGCGCTGACCGTCGACCGTGAGGCGATGTTCATCCGCGACGGCCTAATCCCGAAATACGCCCAGCTCGTTTACAACGGCTTCTGGTTCGCGCCCGAGCGCGAGGCGATCCAGGCGCTGGTCACCGAGACCCAGAAGACCGTCTCCGGCGAAGTCCGTGTGAAGCTTTACAAGGGCAACGTCATGAACGCCGGCCGCAAGAGCCCGCACAGCCTCTACTCCGAAGCCATCGCCACCATGGAAGGCGGCCAGGAAGCGGCCTACAACCAGGACGACGCCACCGGCTTCATCGCCCTCAACGCCCTGCGCCTCAAGGCCAGCGCTCGGCAGGTGAAGTAAGGAGCGACGACACTCCTGTCGTCAGCCACCCTCACAGCAAACGGACATCGAGCCCCGGCTCGATGTCCGTTTCGTTTGCCAACCAAGCCGCCAAACGCCCCGCCACCCCCGGCGCGTAGAGCGAGCCCTTCGACCCCAGCCCGTTGAACACGATCCGCCCGTCCTTCAGCGGCCCGATCACCGGCTGGCTCTTTCGAACAATCGGCCGCACCCCCGCCTCATGCCCGATCACTTCGAAATCCGGCCCGCCCAACAGCCGCGCGATCTCCTCCACCCGCGCGCGCCCCGCCGCCGTCGGCACGTCGTCCAGCCGGTCCCAGACATAGGTCGAGCCCGCCTTGAAGATCCCGTCCCCCAGCGGCACCAGCCAGCCGCCGCCACCGATCAGAATCCGGTCCTCCCGCCACCCCGCCGCCCGCAGCGTCAGGATCTCCCCCTTCGCGCAGCGATGCCCCCCCAGCCGCCCCGCGATCAACCCCGCCGCCCCCTCGCACCACAGCATGGCTGCGGCATCCTGCAGCAAGCCTTTCTTCCCTGCAAAATACAAGCGCGTCCCCTCACAAAACTCCCGCGTCGCCACCCGCCCGCCGCCCTTCAACACCACCGCCGCCCGCCATCCCGGCACCTCTTCCTCCACCGCCACGATCCACGGCCGCGCCTCCTCCAGCTTCCCTTCCACCTTCGCCCACTCCTTCTCCCCCACCAAACGCCACACCGGCAGCGGGAACCACAGCGTCTTCCCTAACAGCCCGCCGACCCGCGCATAAAACGCCTCCGCCTCCGGCAGGAACTCCGCCAGCCGCCAGCTCACGCTGAAGTTCTTCCCCGTCACCGGATTCACCAGCCCCGCCGCCACCCGCGACGCGCTGCCCGGCCGATCGTCGTCCTCCCACGTGAAGTCCTCCCCGCGGAAATGCCGCTGCCACGCCAAGCAGCACCCCGCGAGACCCATACCGAGGATGTGGATCGACCCGCCCTGCCTACTCCCTTGATTCCGCTGACCATCCATCGCGTTCAAATCGAGTCAGCATTTCAACCGCATCCGCGCGAACTTCTCGATCTTCTCCAGCCCGCATCCCACAAGCTCGTCGATCGGCCACACGGCACTGAAATCAAAACCCCATTTTGAAGTCGCCCGATCCGCCATCGGACTCGTGACGATTCTCCGTAGTTCCTCGAGCACATTCACCACCTGTCGCTGGGTGATCTGACCCTGCTGCACCCCGTGAAGCAGCTCCAGAATGAACGCCCGGTTGCAACGGATCATCATCGCCACGTGCTTCACGTCGTTGCGACCTTCCTGCTCGATGGTGGCGCTGTTCTCGATCTTCGCTTTCAAGACCAGTTGAGGCAAAAGCACCCTGGCGGTCATTCCCACCACCGTCAGATCGACGTGCCGTTTTAGGTCATCGAAATCCAGTCCCTTGACCGTATGAAGGAGTTCGACAATCCGCACACCGTCCCTGAAGGGCAACTCCAGCCGGCCAACGACCGGGCTTCGGGGTTGCCCCATTTTCTTCGTTCCGCTGAATCGACGGTGGAGGGCTTCGAGTTGATCAACGGTCCCTACGAAATCGAGATCCTTGCTGGTGAACGGCAGATACTCCGAGAGCATCCAAACCCCGGCGGAAAGAAAGTAAGACGCCCACAGATTCACTGCATGACCGCCCACAACGACAGGAGTCCCGAAGTGATCAATTGGCAGGAGTACATCCGCGAAATCGGTGACTTCGGTCAGCTGCCTTTCGTCACTCATTTCGAGTAATGACGTTTGAGGCACTCCTTCAGATTCACGATCCGGTAAGTCGCATCCAGCGGGAAGATCGAGTTCTCCTCCTGCAATTCCCGCGGCGTGACGAGGCCCGCGGCAAGACGGCGCGCGTCTTCGGCACGCTGGCGGCGCTTGTCTTCCTGCATGGATTCAAAGCTGACGAACTCCTCTTTCACCGGCCGCAGCATAGCCGGGCGGAGCCCAGGGTCAAGGCAGCGGGCGGGCCGCCCGCGCCCCTCTTCCATCAATGCCTGAAATGCCGGTGACCGGTGAAGATCATCGCGAGGCCCGCGGCATCCGCGGCGGCGATGACTTCCTCGTCACGCATCGAGCCGCCCGGCTGGATGCACGCGGTGGCGCCGGCTTCGATCGCCGCCTGCAGGCCGTCGGCAAAGGGGAACATGGCATCCGAAGCGATGACCGAACCCTTCAGCTCCAGCCCGGCTTCCTTCGCCTTCCACACCGCGATCCGCGAGCTGTCGACGCGGCTCATCTGCCCGGCCCCGATCCCGAGGGTGCGGTCGGACTTGGCATAAACGATGGCGTTCGACTTGACGTGCTTCACCACCCGCCAGGCGAAGCGCATCGCGCGCATCTCCTCGCCGGTCGGCGGACGCTTGGTCACCACCTTGCTCTCCAGATCCTCAAGACCGAGCGCGGTGTGGTCGCGGTCCATCACCATCAGGCCGCCGGGGCAGGAACGCACCACCGCCGCCTTCTTGGCGGAAAGATAGGCGTCGTTCATCTTCATGATCCGCAGGTTCTTCTTCTTCTGCAGGACCGCGCGGGCTTCCGGCTCGTAGTCCGGGGCGATGATGACATCAGTGAAAATCTCAGAAATGATCCGAGCCACGCCTTCGGTCAGCGGGCGGTTGCAGACGATCACGCCGCCGAAGGGAGCCTGGCGGTCGGTCTCGAAGGCCTTCTGCCAGGCCACCCGCAGGTCCTCGTCGTCCTGGCCGACGCCGCACGGATTGGTGTGCTTGAGGATGCCGATGGTCGGGCGGACGAAGTCGAGGATCAGGTCCGCCGCGGCCTCGATGTCGAGGATGTTGGTGTAGCTGAGTTCCTTGCCCTGGAGCTGCGAGAAGCAACTGCGGAAGTCACCGAATAGCGCCGCCTTCTGGTGCGGGTTGTCGCCGTAGCGTAGCTCCATTTCGAGCGGCAGGCTGACGGTGAAATTGCAGCGCGTCCCCTGCTTGCACTGGCCGAGGAAGTTCGAAATGGCCGCGTCGTACTGCGAGGTGCGCAGGAAAACCTTCACCGCAAGCTGCTCGCGGAAGCCGATGGTGGTGTTGCCGCCGTGCTGCTGCATTTCCTCGATCACCCGGGAGTAGTCCGCGGGATCAGTCACCACCGTCACGCTGGAGTAATTCTTCGCCGCGCTGCGCAGCATCGACGGCCCGCCGATGTCGATGTTCTCGATCGCGTCTTCCAGCGTGACGCCGTCCTTCGCGATGGTTTCTTCGAAGGGATAAAGATTCACCACGACCAGATCGATCGGCGGGATGCCGTGCTCCTTGGCCTGGGCCAGGTGCTCCTTGTCGTCGCGCTTGTGGAGCAGGCCGCCGTGGACCTTCGGGTGGAGCGTCTTGACCCGACCCTCGAAAAGCTCCGGCGCGCCGGTGAACTCGGAGACATCCATGACCGGCAGACCCGCATCGCGCAGCGCCTTGGCCGTGCCGCCGGTGGAGAGCAGCTCGACGCCGGCTTCGTGAAGTTGCCGGGCGAAGTCGGCGAGGCCGGTTTTGTCGGAGACGGAAAGTAGGGCGCGGGCGATGGACATCGGTTGGCGGGTGGTTTCGGGAATGGCGGGCTCCGCGTAGTCGGCGGGCTGCCCGGGGGCAAGCGCGGAGTGCGGGCGGGGTCAGGGCGCGGCGACGACCCGCTGGCGCATTTCGCCGAGGCCCTCGATGCCGAGCTCGACGCAATCGCCCGGGGCCAGGTAGCGCGGCGGTTTCATCCCCATGCCGACGCCGGCCGGGGTCCCCGTCGCGATCACATCGCCGGGCAAAAGCGTCATGAAGCGGCTGATGTAGCTGACCAGGTGCTTCACGCCGAACAGCATGTCGCCCGTCCAGCCGTTCTGCCGCAGCTCGTTGTTGACCTTGCACCAGAGCCGCAGGCCCTGCGGATCCGGCACCGCGGAGGCCGGCACCAGCCAGGGTCCCATCGGCCCGAAGGTGTCGCAGCTCTTGCCCTTGGTCCACTGGCCGCCCAGCTCCTTTTGAAAAGCACGCTCGGAATAGTCGCAGAACACCGAGTAACCGGCGATGTAGTCCATCGCGTTCTCCTCCTTCACCGAGGAAGCGGTCCGGCCGATCACGATCGCCAACTCCACCTCGTAGTCGAGCTTGGTCGCCCCGGCCGGATTGATCACGTCGTCGAAAGGACCGCTCCACGAGGTACTGGCCTTCATGAAGAGCACCGGCTCGGTCGGGATGCCCTCGCCGAACTCCTTGGCGTGGTCGAGGTAGTTCTTGCCGACACAGACGATCTTCGACGGCCGCTCGACCGGCGGCCCGAGCCGCGCTTCCGGCGGGATTTCCTCGGCATCCGGACAGCCGTCCTCCACCCAGGCTTGCAGCGCCTCCAGACCGCCCAGTGCGAAAAAGGCCTCGTCGTAATCGCTGAACTGCCCGCCGACATCGATGCGGCGGCCATCGTCCAGAAGGATGCCCGGCTCTTCCCGGCCCGGCTCGCCGTAGCGGATCAATTTCATGCACGGGGTGCTAACAAGATCCGGGAGGACTGGCAATGCACCGTTCCCAAAGCCCGGCTAGATCCTCGCCAAACGCCTGAAACCGCAGGATATACCACGATCAGCCCCCCCGATGAGTCATTTCACGTCACTAAATACTTTCCAAACCCTGATTATCAGGACAAATTTCAAACGTGTTCGTTTTGCTTCGGCAGGCGGGCATGCAGGCCGGATTCCGGCACCGCGTTGCCAACGAAGGATTTGACCTCTGGGGGGAGATCGATCCGAAGAAGACGCGGCGAGGATTCCGGCATGCTCCAGAAGGGCGCGAACTCAGACTCCGGGGGGAATCTTGTTCGCGCCCTTCCTTTTGCCCGGACGGCAGGCGCGACCGGACGCACCGCAAGGGAACCCTTGCCCGCGGCGGATTTTCCCCGTAAACCGCGCGCCCCATGTTCCAGGTGCTTTCCCGCGATCCCTCCTCCCTCGCCCGCCGCGGCCGGATGGAACTGGCCCATGGCGCCGTTGAAACCCCGATTTTCATGCCGGTCGGCACCCAGGGCTCCGTCAAGACCCTCCATCCGGAGGAGGTCGACCTGCTCGGCGCGCAGATCATCCTCGGCAATACCTACCACCTCTGGCTCCGACCCGGCCACGAGGTGATCCGCGAACTCGGCGGGCTCCACGAGTTCACCACCTGGCGGAAGCCGATGCTGACCGACTCCGGCGGCTTCCAGGTCTGGTCGCTGGCCAAGCTGCGCAAGATCACCGAAGAAGGCGTCCGCTTCCAGAACCACCTCGACGGCTCCCGCATGATGCTGACCCCGGAGCTCAGCATGGAAATCCAGGCCGCCCTCGGGTCCGACATCGCCATGCTCTTCGATGAGTGCCCGCCCTACCCTTGCGAGCGCGGCTACGCCGAAAAGTCCCTCGGCCTGACCACCCGCTGGGCCAAGCGCTGCAAGGACTGGATTGAAACCCACAAGCCCGCCAGCGGCACCGGCATCCAGCGTCATTTCGGCATCGTCCAGGGCTCCGTCTGGGCCGACCTCCGCGAACGCTCCGCCCGCGAACTGGTGGACCTCGGCTTCGACGGCTACGCGATCGGCGGCGTCTCGGTCGGCGAACCGGAAGTGGAAATGATGCGCGCCGTGGAGCACAGCGTGCCCTTTCTGCCCGAGGACAAGCCACGTTACGCGATGGGACTCGGCACCCCGCCGCAGATCCTCGAAATGATCGCCCGCGGGGTCGACATGTTCGATTGCGTGATGCCCACCCGCGTCGCCCGCCACGGCCAGGCCTTCACCCTCGACGGGCCGATTCATATCAAGAACCTCATTTTCGAGCGCGACCCACGGCCGCTTTGCGAAAGCGCCCATCCCCACGTCGCCCGCTTCTCCCGGGCCTACATCCGGCACCTTTTCCGGGCCGGGGAAATCCTCGCTTTGCGGTTGCTTTCCTTTCACAATCTGCATTTCTTCCTGCGCCTCACCGCCCAAGCGCGGGAGGCCATCAGCGAAGGCAAGTTCCTTGAATTCAAAGAGTCCTTCATCCGCCGCTATACCCAGTCCAAATCCGAATGATGCCCCAATTCTTCACGTTGCTCGCCCAAGCACCTGCCGGCCAGCCCCAAGGCGGATTCCTCAGCAATCCCATGGTCATGATGGTCCTGATGGTCGTCATGTTCTATTTCCTGCTGATCCGCCCCCAGCAACGCCAGCGCAAGGAGCTGGAAAAGCGGATCGCCGCCCTTCAGAAGGGTGACGAGGTGGTGACCACCGCCGGCATCCACGCCATCGTCCACAACGTCAAGGAGCGCACCGTGGTCCTCAAGGTCGCCGAAGGCACCCTGATGGAATTCGACAAGCCCGCCGTGGCCACCGTTCTCAAGAAAGACAGCCCGGCCGCCAAGTAATCGCGGCAACCCGGCCTTTCCCCAACCGCTTCCCTTTTTCGACATGTCCTTGCCCTCGACCCTCGCGCTCTCGTTCCTGAAGGATCCGAACGCCGCCCTGCCGATCTTTCTGGCCGGCCTCACGCTGATGGTTCTTTTCTTCTGGTACTTCGCGACCGAATTCGAGACCCGCAAGCGCAACATCGGAAGCGTGCTCATCGTCTCCCTCTGCCTCTTCTGCGGCCTCGCCCTCTACCCGCCGAAGGAATCGCTCAAGGGCGGCATCGACCTCGTCGGCGGATCCTCCTTCACCCTGCTGGTGAAGCCGAAGATCGACGAAACCACCGGCCAACCGCTGCCCCTCACGACTGAAGACGTCAAGCAGGCCCGCAAAACCATCGAGGAGCGCCTCAACAAGCAGGGCACCACCGACATGCTCATCGTGGAGCAGGGCACCGACAAGCTGCTCATCCAGATGCCCGGCATGACTCCGGAAGTCGCCGCCGAGATCAAGGTGCAACTGCAGAAGGTCGCCCGCCTCGAACTCCGCAAGGTCAACATGGACGGCTTCGCCCCGGGGGCCGACGGCCGCACGCTCGCCGAGCGGATCAAGGACAAGGACGAGCCGCGGATTCCCGGCTACGAAGTCTTCGAATACGAATACACCTCCGATGGCACCAAGCGGACCGAATTTCTTCTCCTGAGCCGGCGGATCGCCCTGACCGGCAAGGACGTCCAGCAAGCCTGGCCCGAATCGATGGCCGGCTCGCACCACGTCTCGATCACTCTTACCAGCGCCGGTGCCGAAAAGATGCTGGATCTGACCGGTGGCATGAACCTCCAACGGGACCGCCTCGCGGTGGTGCTCGACGGCAAGGTGATCACTGCGCCTGTCGTCAATGCGGCTCTCCACAAGAACTTCATCATCGAAGGCCAGGAAAGCTCCAAGGAAGCGCGCGACCTCGCCAGCACGATGCTCAACCCGCTGGAAAACCCGCTCGAGATCATCGAGGAGCGCACCGTTTCACCCACCCTCGGCAAGGCCGTCGTCACGCAGGGCCTCTACGCCGGCATCGTGGGCCTCAGCATCACCGCCCTCTTCGTCCTGATCTACTACCGCACCGCCGGCATCATCGCGCTGGTCGGCCTCGCGGTGAACACCATCATGATCTTCGGCGGCATGGCGATGTTCGGCTTCACCTTCACCCTGCCGGGCATCGCCGGCATGATCCTCAGCATCGGGATGGCGGTCGACGCCAACGTGCTGATCTACGAGCGCCTCCGCGAGGAAATCGCCGCCGGCAAGTCCCTCAGCGCGGCCATCGCCGCCGCCTACGAGAAGGCCTTCACCGCGATCTTCGACTCCAACCTCACCTCGCTGATCACCGCCATCATCCTGTTCTGGATGGGCAGCGGCACCATCAAGGGCTTCGCGATCACCCTTACCATCGGCATCGTGGCCTCGATGTTCTCCGCCATTCTGGTCACCCGGGTGTTGTTCCGCTGGGGCAACGACCTGCACCTGCTGCGGAAGCTCAGTTTCCTCGACCTGATCAAGGCCACCAGGATCGATTTCCTCTCCAAGGGAAAATTGTCGTACATCGTCTCCGGAGTCCTGATCCTCGCCAGCATCGGTGCCTTCGCGACCCGCGGCGAGAAGAGCTTCGGCATCGACTTCACCGGCGGCACGCTGATCCAGTTCCAGCTCGGCAAGGACGACAAGATTGCCCAGCCTGATGTGGAGAAAGCCTTCGAGTCGCTTCAAGTCACCAAGGTGCCGACCGTGCAGGAGGAAACGTCCATCACCGGCGAACTTCTCACCGTCCGTTGCGCCACCGTCGATGCCGAGAAGGTGGTCACCCACCTCCGTGAGTCGTTCCCGCTCCTCGCCGAACTCGTCCCCGGAACCGACAAGGAAGGCAAGCCGAACGGCACCTCCGTCTTCAAGGTCCAGCAGAGCACCGAGGCCGTCGCCGCGACCCTCGGCAAGGACTTCCTGATCCAGTCCCTGATCGCTCTTGCCCTCGGCCTGCTTGGCATCCTGATCTACATCACCCTGCGTTTCGAATTCTCCTTCGCCCTCGGCGGTTTCGTCGCGCTACTCCACGATGTCGTCCTCTCGACCGGCCTGATCGTCCTTTTCGGGGGCGAACTCTCGCTGATCCATGTCGGTGCCTTGCTCACCATCGCTGGCTACTCGATCAACGACACCATCGTCATCTTCGACCGCATCCGCGAATCGCTCAAGCAGGGCGAAGGGGACATCAAGGACCTCATGAACGAGGCGATCAATGCCACCCTCTCCCGCACGATCCTGACCTCGCTGACGACCATCGCGACGGTCACGATCCTGACCATCTTCGGTGGAGCCGCGCTCAAGGACTTCTCCGCGATGATCCTGATCGGCCTGGTGATCGGAACCTACTCCTCGGTCTTCATCGCCTCCCCGGTGGTGCTCTGGTGGAGCCAACGCAAGGGCGGCAGCCTGCGGAAGGAAATCCTCCAAACCACCCTGGCCGAAGCCGACATCCAGGCCTGATTCCCGTCAACACCGGGCCGGCAATGCAAAGGGCCAGAGATACCCTGGCCAGCCCGTTACCCACATCATTCGAGGGATCTCGATGTCCCAACGGGACTCCATCCCAAAGCCCGGGGTTGCGCCGACGCAGGAGGCGCTACCCCGGGTTGATAGCTGGGGTTGGCTACCTCGAAGAGGTTGTGAGCCATGGTGTCCCGCAACTCCTTGGGAACCGCTCCTTCACAACACCTTCCGCGTAGGAATAACGAATGCAGCTACCCGGGGTAGCTCGCCCCTCGCAACTCCGGGCTTTGAAGCGCAGTCCCCTTGGGACAACGGACCTCACTGAGACCAGCGTCTTGTGGGTAACGGGCAGGCCCCGCTTTCCCGCGAAGCCCGCCGAGCCGGACCGGCGCGCCGTCGCTTTGGCTGCGGGTCAACTCCGCCCAGCCCGGCGACCGCAGACCGAACGCAAAGGCCATCCACGGCCAGTCGATCAAGGCGGCCGCATCCCAAGCCAAAGCTGCGTCGTGTCGCAGCACTCCAAAGGGCCACCCGTCCGACCGGTCCGGATGGCATCGGGCGGGACGTTTCATCGCTCTCGCCGGGACGCTGTCGAGCCGCGGAAATCACCTCCGCCTGGCGCCCCTACTCCGGGGCCCCGGGTCTTGGCTTGTTTTCGCCCGCTGCCGGCGGCTGAAAATCCGCGGCGTCGATCTTGAGGTCGCCGTTGCGATCCATCTCTTCGAAGCGGTCCTCCTGCTCGTCCTCGCTCTTGCCCTGCAGGAAACCGGCCTTGCGGAACTCCGCAAAGTCCAGCGCCCCGTCGCCGTTTCCATCGAGCGACTTGATCAAATCCATGCCGTTCGGCCCGCGACCTCCGCCCTTGCCGTCCCGCTCGCCATCCCGTTTCCCGTCTCGCGGCGGACCGCCTGGGGGTCCGCCCTGCGGCCGGTCTTTCGGGGTCAGCGCCCCGTCCTTGTCGTGATCCATCCGCTCGAACATCGCGCGCTGCCGCTCTTCCGGCAGACGGGTCACGAAGCTCAGGTTGCGGAACTCTTCAAATACGATGCGGCCGTCCTTGTTCGCATCCACCTGCGAAAGCGGCGGCATGCCTCCCTGAGGGCGCTGGGGCATCTCGTCCTTGCCGATCCTGCCGTCGCCGTTCTTGTCGAAACGCTTGAAAATCTCCGCCCGCTTTTCCTCGGGCAACTGGCCGATTCGCTCCATCGCACCGAACTCCGCCAGGCTGATGAACCCGTCGCCGTCAGTGTCGGCCTTCTTCCACATCTCCAGCATCTCGCGCATGCCCTGACGGTCCCAACCGCCTCCGCGCGGCCCCCTCGGACCGCCCTCGCCCGGCCGGGAATCCGGACCTTCGCCCCGGAACCTCCGTCGCTCCCCCTCGCCCGGCTTCCCTTCACCGGATGGCGGTGCGGGCGGCGGCTCCTGGGCCATGGCGGAACCAATGACGAGCAACGCGATCCAGGGATGGTAGGGAACTTTCATGGGCCGGGGTGAAATTAGGCGAACCCTCCCGGCCCGCGAAGGGGAAAACTCGCTGGTCCGCCGGAAGTTGCGGCAGCGCCGGTTTTTTACTCCCCTGAGCCGTGCCCGCACGCCATGCTCCCGCCCAGTTCGAAGCGCATGCACATCCGCGACATCCTTGCCCGCCGCCGTCCTTCCTTTTCGTTCGAGTTCTTCCCGCCCAAGACCACCGCGGGAGCGGAGGATCTCTACCGGACCATCGTCGAGCTCGAGGCCTTCCAGCCGTCCTTCGTCTCCGTCACCTACGGAGCGGGCGGCAGCACCCGGGAAATGACGCACGACCTGGTGGTGAAACTCCGCCAGACCACTGGCATCCCGCCCATCCCCCACCTCACCTGCGTCGGCCACTCCGAAGCGGAGATCGAGGAAATCCTCCACCGCTACGCCGCCGCCGGCGTGTGCAACATCCTGGCCCTGCGCGGCGACCCGCCGCGCGACTGGCCGGACTACGACTGGTCCGACTGCGACTTCCGCCACGCGTCGGACCTGGTCCGCTTCATCCGCAAGTTCAACGAATCCGGCGCCCACCCCGATCCCCGCGGCTTCGGCATCGGCGTCGCCGGATTCCCGGAAGGCCACCCGGCCATGCCAAACCGCCTGGTGGAACTCGACCACCTCAAGGCGAAGGTCGACGCAGGTGCCGACTACATCTGCACCCAGTTGTTCTTCGACAACCACGACTTCTTCGACTTCCGCGACCGCTGCCGGCTGGCCGGCATCGACATCCCGATCATCGCCGGAATCATGCCCGTCACCTCGCTATCCAGCATGGGCCGGATGGCGGAACTAGCCGCGGGCGCGCGCTTCCCCGCCAAGCTGCTGCGGGCGCTCGACCGGGCGAAGGGCGATCCCGCCGCGGTGGAAAAGGTCGGCATCCACTACGCCGCCCAGCAGTGCGCCGACCTCCTCGACCACGATGTCGACGGCATCCACTTCTACACCCTCAACAAGAGCAAGGCCACCCGCGAGATCTACGCGAGCCTCGGTCTCGTCGCCGCCGGCTGAGCGCCCGCTCAGCGGCGCTCGCCGAGCTTGCGCATCTCTTCCGCCTGACGGCGGGTCAGCTCGAAGAGCGTTCCCTCCAGCTTCACGTCGATCGCGATCCGGCCGTTGGAAGGATCCACCGGATAACTCTCCCGGAGGACCGGCATGCGGTCGAAGGCCTCGCCTGGAATGGTGATCCGAAGGCCGCTGCCCGGCTCGGCGCGCAGTGCCTGGGCGCGGCGGTTGATTTCCTGCTGCAGCAGCAGGTCGTTGATGCGCCGTTGGGCACCCCGCTCGAAGATGGCCATGTCACCCGACGTCTCCTTCTCTTCCTTGCCGGCCCTCGCGGCCTTTTCCAAGGACATCTCCACTTCCTTTCCGTCCGCCGCCGGATCCGGGCTGAACACCGGCGCGAATCCCTGACTCCCGTCCGGGCTGACCATCTCGTCGTCCCGGGGGAATCGCATCAGCACCTTGCCTTGGGCGGTGAACAGCTCGCCCGCCTTGAGATCCAGCCGCGAAAGCTCCATCGCCCCGCCCCCGGTCTTCAGACGGAAGCTGCCGCGGTCGAAGGGGACCTTGTGATAGCTGTTGTCGATATCCAGCAAGGACAGCGCGTTGAGCAGGTGGAATTTTTCCCGGATGACGATCACGTTGTCGCCGCCCAGGGTGACATCGCCCTCAAGCTGCAGGCCATCCGCCGAGTTGGTCGAGCCCGACAAGGCGAATTCCCCGGAGATCGTTCCCTCGACGAAAAGCTTCGCCGCATCGGGCAGGAACGCCACCAGATCGGCCTTCTCGATCTCCACCGTCCCGCCCACCTGCGGCTGCTCGCCGCCGGCCACCGCCACGTCGCGGAAGGTGACCGTGCCCCCGCCGCTCTTGAACTCGCCCTTCAGCACCTTCAGCCCGGCAGGGTTGGCCTCCACCACGAATTCGATGATCTCCAAGTTCTTCAGCCAGTTCTGGGTCAAGGTCCCCCCCTTGAACACCAGCCGCCACCCCTCGGCCGAGCGCGTCGCCACCAGCTTGCTGTCCTCGATCCTTCCCTGAGTCCGCGGGGAGAAGCCCCAGCTCAATTTCGCCTGATCCACTTCCAGCGAGGAAAACTTGAAGCCCGGCCATTCGCGGAACAGCGCCTCTCCCAGATCAGCCGCGTGCTCGGGACTGTCAGCCCCGGCCTTGAGATCGATTTCCATCCACTTCGCCTGCAAGGTCCCGGCATCCCACGAACCCGCCAACCCGTCGAGCAGCCCCATCTTCAAGCGGACATTGCCCGCGTCCAAACTGCGGAAAAAACTCGCTTCCCCGCCCTCGGCACCGATCCGGCGGATCTGGACGACCCCTTGCATCCGCATGAAATCCAGCACCTTCGCCTCGGTCGCTCCCAGCCCGCTCGCCAGCCCGACATTCAGCGACTCCCGGAACGGCGCGCTCTTGACCCGCTGGACCAGATAAATCCCGAAACCCGCCGCCGCCACCAGCAGGGCCACCACCACCTTGAAGCCCAGCCGCACCAAGTGGTTCATGGTCATCGCCCAGCCGCCCCCACCCGACATCGAATGCCGGAGCTGAAACCAGAATCCCTGGCTGGCGACCCACTGGCTCAGCTTCTGGTTGAATAATTGCGTTTGCTCTGCCTCCATAAAACGAATCTCCGGGGAGGCCGGAATTAGACCCATCCCCCCGGAACCTTGCCAGTGCAAATTTCCCCTCGCCCCGGGGGAACCGATCCCCTACCTCTCCGCCCGTGGAAGGCAACGATTACAAGGTCAGGCTGGATATTTTCGAGGGTCCGCTCGACCTCCTCCTCTACCTCATCAAGAAGGATGAGGTAGACATCCACGACATCTCGATCTCTCGGATCACCAGCCAGTACCTCAAATACATCGAGACCTTCCGCATGCTGAACATCGACCTTGCGGCCGAGTTCATCGTGATGGCGGCGAACCTGATGTATCTCAAAAGCCGCACCCTCCTGCCCCGCGCCGACCAGCCGCCGGAGGAAGACGCCGAGGAGGACGACCCGCGCTGGGAGCTGATCCGCCAGCTCATCGAGTACAAGAAATTCAAGGACGCCGCCGGTTTCCTCAGCCTCAAAGAAGTCGAACAGGAGGGCTCCTTCGCCTTCCAGCCGGAAAAGCCGGACCTTCCCGAAGAGCCGCTGGGCCTGGCGGAAGTCTCGATCTTCGACCTGATCCGCGCCTTCCAGAATGTGCTCAAGCGCTTCGAGGAATCGCACGACCTCGGCGACATCGTCGACGACCGCTACACCGTCGCGGACAAGATCGAGATGCTCCTCTTCCGCTTCGCCCCCGGCCAGGCCGCCCCCTTCAACTCGCTGTTCGAAAGCGCGACCACCAAGGCGGAGGTCATCGTCACCTTCCTCGCCGTGCTGGAGCTGATGAAAATGAACCAGTTCGTCCTGCGCCAGGCCACCCTGCTCGGCGACATCGAAATCGAGCGCCGCCTGCACACCGCCCCCCACGTCGAGGACGGCGAGGAGGAACCGGTTGAACCCTAGGCAAACCGCGTAGCGGGGTGCCGGGGGAGCGCCGGCTTTAGCCGGCCCGTCCTTGCGACGACCGTGAAAAGACCAACACACGCCGGCTCAAACCAGCGTTCCGTCAACCCAGCCGGTAAGTGATCCGCGCCTTGGAAACGTCGTAGGGCGACATTTCCATCTTCACCTTGTCACCCACCACCAGGCGGATGAAGCGCTTGCGCATCTTGCCGGAAATGTGGGCCAGCACCTCGTGACCGCTCTGGAGCTGGACGCGGAACTGCGTGCCGGCAAGCACCGAGGTGATCGTTCCTTCGACCTCCACGGACTTCTCTTCACCGTCCGGTCCGAGCTTGCGCGCCCGGGGAGCGCCGCGGGAACCCCGCCGGCCACCGCCACCACCACCTCGTCTGAATCCTTGGCTCATGCAAATAAAGCGCCGCGCCAACCGGCGCAACGCGGTGATTGATCCTCAGTCAGCCGCCGCATTCAACTGCAAAAACTCGCGGCAACGCATCCGTCACCCCGCACCGCGCCCCGCTTGCCAGCCGCGCCCCCGCCCGCTAGAAGCCCCGCACCTCATGGCCGGCTTCTTCAAATCCCTGTATAACAAGCTCGCGAACAAGGCGGAGATCGACTGGGACGAGCTCGAAGCCGACCTGATCACCGCCGACCTAGGCCCGAAACTCGCGATGCAAATCGTCGGGGAACTCCGCGGTCTCGGACGGGAGGTGTCCGCCGATGATGTCATCGAATCCGCCCGCCGCCACGTCGCCCAGCGCCTGCCCGCCGATTCCCCGCCGCTGCTCCCGCGCCTCGATGGCAAGCCCTTCGTCTTCCTCGTCGTCGGCATCAACGGCGTCGGCAAGACGACCTCCTGCGCCAAGCTCGCCCACTGGCTCCAGCGCCGCGGTCAGCCGACCGTGCTCGCCGCCGCCGATACCTTCCGCGCCGCCGCCGTCGAGCAGCTCGAACGCTGGGGCAAGCGCCTCGACATCCCGGTCGTCAAAGGCCAGCCGAACGCCGACCCGTCCTCGGTCTGCTTCAACGCCCACCAGCAGGCCATCGCCAACGGCTCGAAATACCTGATCTGCGACACCGCCGGCCGCCTCCACACCCGCCACAACCTGATGGAGGAGCTGTCCAAGATCAAACGCACCCTCGCCAAGAACGACCCCACCGCGCCGCACCTCACGCTGCTGGTGGTCGACGCCACCACCGGCTCGAACGCGCTCCAGCAGGCCAAGGAATTCCACAAGGCCTGCCCGCTCGACGGCATCATCATGACCAAGATGGACGGCTCCGGCAAAGGCGGCGTGGCCGTCGCCATCCACGACCAACTCGGCATCGCCCCTCGCTACCTCGGCATGGGCGAGGAGCCCGAGCAGTTCGCCCTGTTCAACAAGGCGAAATTCGTGGAAGAGATGCTTTGATGCGTCTCTTGACACCGCTCATTTTCCTGACCCTTTCCTTGATCGGGTGCCGCAAAGTCCCGGTGGCCACCGTGCCGGCCGCACCTCCCACCCTGGTCCCGGGCATCTTCGTCAATTCAGCGGGAAGCTGGTGGACACCCCACCGCGCGGGAAGCTTCCAACTGAAAGTGACGGGATCCGGCAATGCATTGAAGTATGAGATTGCAACCTACCCTGCTCCTGGTCCGCCCACCGGCCACAATGGTTCGAAGGGCTCGTCCCCGATCGACATTCCGCCCTGGTCTCCGGATTGGTTCATCTATGTCGAAGACACCGGGCCTACCGTCTACCTGTGGTTCTTCGGTAGCAGCAATCGACTGTGGTATGTGGCCGTGAAAGACAAGGCCACCGATCCCGAAACCGTCATGGTCATCGACCAAAAGGGTGCCTTGGTCTCAAGATCCCGCGCGGTACCTTCCGACGTGATCCCCCGCCTGCCTACGGATCTCAGGAAGCTCTTCCCGCCGGTCGAAGCCGAGCCCAAGCGCCCGAGTATCTGAAACGTGCCCCCCCGTCGAGCCATGTCCCCTACCTTCTTGCTATCCGCGCTTATCACCGGCCTCCTGATCGCCGCTACGGCGTCCGGCTGCCGCAAATCCACCAGCCACACGTCCACCTTGTCCGCCGGTCCCGACACCCTGATCGCCGGCACCGTGATCACGTCCTCCGGCTCATGGACCGCCCGCACTCCGAAAGGCAGCACGAAACTGGATCTCACCGTCAGCGGCACCTCCATCAACTGGTCGATCACCACCGAGGAGAAGATCGGCAATTTCGGCTCCAGCAGCGGGTCGAGCGCGTCGGGCATGAGCCTCTCCTCGCCCTCCGACCCCTGGTTCGTGTTCGTCGAGTCCCCACAGCGCCTGTGGTTCTTCGATGGCAAGGACGAGCTTTCCTACAGCATCCGCAACCCCGGCGGCGGCGGCAGCGGCGGCCAGAGCATCTTCGACGGCACACTGCTTTCCGGCAGCCCGGCGGTCCCGCGCGAACTCGTGCTTCAATTGCCCCCGGATCTCAAAAAACTGTTTCCCCCCGTCGAGCCCGCCGGCAAGCGCCCGAGCCTTTGACGGATGAACCCCCGTCGGTCCCAAGTCATGCTCACCCTCCGCCGCTTCTTCATCTGCATCTCCCTTGCCCTGCTCGCCACCACCGCGTGCCGTAAGACCTCGACCACCGGTTCTTCGACCGTCGCGACACCCGACACCCTGATCCCGGGCACCTTCATCACCACTGGCGGCAAGTTCACCCACTCCGATGGCATGACCACCCACTCGCTGGAAGTTACCCAATCCGGAACCTCGCTCTCCCTCGGCTTTTCCAGCCAACGCCGCCTCCCTTCCGGAGACAATACCCGGAGTTCCTCGGGAACCGGCATGTCGTCCATCTCGTCTCCCACGGACCCTTGGTTCGTTTATGTCGAATCCCCCGAGCGCTTCTGGTTCTTCGACGGCAAGTCGGGGCTCCACAATTTCTATCCGGACGGCGGCAGCAGCGGCCCCGCGATTTCCTCAGGAAAAATCCAGCGCGGCAGTGCCACCGTGCCGGCTGATGTAATCCTCCGCCTGCCCGACGACTTGCGGAAACTCTTGCCGCCTGTCGAGCCGCCCGTAAAACGACCGAGCCTGTAACACTCCGCGTGTACTGGACCGCGGACTTTAGTCCGCTCGAAATCCCCGACCGTCCAAGCGGACTAAAGATCCGCGCTCCAGTACACGAGTGGCTGGTTCCTCCTTTTCAACGAGACAAAGTTCGTGGATAACTTGCTCCGATGCGTATTCCTCTCCTTCTCCTCCTCCTCGCATTGGCTGCCACTAGCTGCCGCAAGACCTCGACCACCCGCTCTTCGACCGTCGCAACGCCCGACACCCTGATCCCCGGCACCTTCATCACCTCACCCGGCAACTACCACGGCCGCGAAGGCCGCTACACGCGATCGATCAAACTCTCCCTCAAGCCGAGCTACGTAAGCTGGACCTTGAACACCGAGGTCACCGGCACCCGCGAAGCGACCGAAAGCCACGACTCCGCCTCCAGCCTTGGTCTCTCATCACCCACCGACCCCTGGTTCATCTACGTCGAATCCCCCGGCCGACTCTGGCTCTACGACGGCCATGCCAACCTCTACGCCAACTTCATCGGCAGCGGCGGGGAGGACGTGCACCGCCAGCTCGTCGACATGGGCCACCTCAGCCCAAGCCACCGGCTCCCCATCCCCAAGCCGGTCTTCGACCGCCTGCCGGAATCCATCCGCCGCATCCTCCCCGTCCCAGAGACACCGGTCGTGAGGCCCAGCATCTGATTCCTCCTATTTCCTTGGCATCCTCCGGCCAGCGATTCTAGTCCCGCGCATCGACACGCCGCTTTCCATCACCGGACTCGGAGCCCTGTCAGGGCTCGGTGAAAACCTCGCGCACCATGTCGCCGCGATCCAGGCCGGCCGCACGAACTTCCGGCCGCTATCCGGCTTGTTGGGCCCCGACAGCCCGCACCGCGACCTCCCCGCGTCGTGGATCGAGCCGCGCTCCCTGCTGACCAGCCGCAAATGGGCACCCGCCACCCTGGCCGCCCTCCACGTTGCCCGCCAGGCCGTCGCCGAGGCCGGCTGGACCACCGCCGACCTCGAAAAAGCCGTGCTTTTCCTCGGCACCAGCCGCGGAACCGCAGACGGCTGGGTCGATCCCTGGCCGCAACGCCGCGCCTTCCCGCTGATGGCCGCCAGCAACTCGCTGCACAGCGAGCCCGCCGCCGCCATCAGCATCGAACTCGGCATCCGCGGCCCCTGGCAGGTCCAGGCCAGCGGTTGCGCCGCGGGGCTGGATGCCCTCGGCATGGCCGCTCTCTGGCTGTCCGCCGGACTCGCCCGCCGCGCGCTCGTGGTCGCGGTCGACCTCCCGCTCTCGCCATCCCTGTTAGACAGCTACGCGGCCACCGGCATCCTTTCGAAGAGCGGCCTGAACGATCCCTACTCGCCCGCCACCACCGGCATCCTCCCCGCCGAAGCCGCCGCCGCGATCACCCTCGAAGCCCGCGCCGCCGATGGCCCGCGCCTGCTCGGCTACCTAGCCAATGCCGACGCCGCCGACCCCATCGGCATGCCCGCCGGTGCGCCGGGAGTCACCCGCCTTCTCAAAAAGGCACGCGACACCTTCGGCCGGCCCGGCGCGCTCTGCCCCCATTCCAGCGGCACCACCTCCCACGCCACTCTCGAGCCCGCCGCGATCCTCTACTCCCTCGGCAATGGCACCGTCCTCTGCCCGCTCAAGCCCTTCACCGGCCACGGCATCGGCGGCGGTGGACTGTTGGAAACCGCCCTCCTCGCCGCCTTCCTCCGCGAGCGACGCCTTCCGCCCTCGCTCCCCGGCCTCACCTGCCCACCCGGCCTGACCATGACGCCCGCCGCGCTTTCCCCCGGCGCTCCCGTCTTCAAGCTGGGCTCCGCCCTCGGCGGAAAAAACTCCCTCATCGCCCTGCAAGCCGCACCATGAACGACCTCCGCCTCGAAGTCTCCGTCGACGACCAGCTCCTCCGCCTCTTCCGCGGCGACGAACTGGTCCGCACCTTCGTCATCTCCACCGCACGGAAAGGCGTCGGCTTCACCAACGGCAGCCACCGCACCCCGACCGGCCGCTTCGTGATCGTGCAAAAGATCGGCGACGGCATGCCGGAAGGCACCATTTTCAAAAGCCGCGAACCCGTGGGCCAGTGGCTCCCCGGTGAAGCCTGCGACAAGGACCTCGTCCTCACCCGCATCCTCCGCATCAGCGGCCTCGAGCCCGACAACGCGAACTCCTTCGACCGCTTCATCTACTTCCACGGCACCAACCGCGAGGACCTCCTCGGCACTCCCGCCAGTTGCGGCTGCATCCGGCTTTCGAACCAGGACATCATCGAACTCCACGACCTCGTCGAACCCGGCATGGAGGTCGTCATCGTGCCGTCATCCCACAAACGAGGGAAACTCATCTTCTTCGACTGCGATTCCACGCTTTCGACCATCGAAGGCATCGACGAACTCGGCCGAGCCCGCGGGCCGGAGATCTTCAAGATGGTCGAGCACCTCACCAACCAGGCGATGAACGGCGAAGTCCCGATCCGCGAGGTCTTCGGCCGCCGGATGGAGATCATCCAACCCGACCGTGCCACCGCGGAGTCCGTGGCACAACTCTACCTCGACACCATCGTCCCCGGCGTGCCGGAAGTGATCGCCGGGCTGAAAGCGGACGGCTGGACGCCGGTCATCATCTCCGGCGGCTTCGCGCCCCTGATCGAGCCCCTGGCGAAAGCGCTTGGCATCGATCACGTCGAAGCCGTGCCCTTGTATTTCGACGTCGAAGGGAACTACGCCGGATATGGCAGCGACTACCCCACCACCCGCAACGGCGGCAAGCCGGAGATCATCCGCGAATGGAAGGCTGCCCTCCTGCCGCAAGCCGTGGTGATGGTCGGCGACGGCGTCTCCGACCTCGAAAGCAAACCGGAAGTCGATCTCTTCATCGGCTTCGGTGGCGTGATCCCCCGTGACGCGGTGCGCCAAGGCGCCGATGCCTGGCTCGAAAGCATGGACCAATGGCCGCGGATCCCGCTGCCGGGAAGCCCGACTTGAAATCTCGATAAACCGTCCGGACGCTTGCGACATGTTGAGGTCTTGTGCCGCGGCGGGTGATGAGGACACGCTTATCCCCCATTCAGGGGACCTTGTCCGGAGCCGATTGTTAAATCTCCGCGAGACATCCCGTGATGGCGCATTCAACTCACCCGGCCTGGCCCACGATGAAGGGGTCACGTCCGCCATCATCAACCCGCCCGGCCCCATGCCCCTGAGTGCCAGTCAGTCGGAAACCCGGCATCCGAACAACGCGGCGCGCCGATCCACCCAAGCCGTAAATCCACGCAGATATGGACCCTCCCGTTTCCAGGCGGACTTTCGACTTGCCCCCTCTTGACACTCTCACTACGTCTTGCGTGTCATGAGCAACTCCAACATCAACGCGGCGAAAGGCCGTCGATACACCAATAAAGAAAAGGCGGACATCATTGCGTACGTCGACAAGGTGAACGCAGATAAGGGCCGCGGCGGCCAGAGCGCGGCATCGAAGAAATATAAAATCTCCCCGCTCACCATCTCCAGCTGGATCCGCGCCGGCATTGGCGGCGGGGTCGTTGCCTCGGGCGACGGTGCCTCGGTCTCCGGGCCGATCGGCAAGAAGCTCTCGAAGCTCCAGGCCTTGCACGACCAGATCGCACGCGCCGAGAAGGACCTCGCCAAACTGAAGGTCCAATTCAACGCGCTGAAGTCCGCCCTCTGAAGCCAACTTCAGTCTAGCCGAATCAAGCGCCCGTCGTCCCCCGTGGACGGCGGGCGTTCTGCTTCCGCACGAGGCGTCTCGTGGCGCGATACCCGTTTGAGCGCCGCTTTCGTAACCGCGGCAGCACCCGGGATCAGCGACGGGCGCGGATCATCAGGATTTTCGCCCTCGGGATCCAGTTTTCTTCCGATCCATCGCGCAGCACCAGCCACTCGGAGTCCATGTGGATCAGGATTCCTTCCGCAGTATCCGGAGCCACGAAGCCGCTCACCTTGTTCGCCTCTCCCGCGATCACCGGCTTGGATGACGCGCGAGGATCCACCGTCACCACACAGTCCCGGTTGAGAGGATACTCGATCCGGGATTCTTGCGGCCCCGCGGGGGCTTCGTGGTTGTTGATTCCTTTCGAGACCGCCGGGGTCCAGAACAGGAGCGTGGCCACCATCGTGGAACCACCGAAAAGGAGCAGGGATTGACGTTTCATCGGATTGGACGGTTTGTGGGTTCATGCAGCGGACACGGTCGAAGTTTGTTTCCGCAGCATGGCACCCTACCATCGACAAGCAGCGCACAACTGGAAATTTGCACTCAACTTCCATCGCACGACCGTAAGATAAGGTATTCCATAAAATGGATGAAACTTAAATCAACTCGACAGCGCTCTCCGTTCAGGGCCAGTGGACGTCCAACTGGACGTCTTTCCACACCACTTCCTCACCCTCGAAAAGGAAGCGCCCGTAGAACTTCCGCCCATCGAGCAAATGCGGCAGCCAGTCGATGTCATCCTTCCACATCCGGTCATACGGGATGTCGCCGAGCCGGCACCACAACGGCTTGGCCTCGTCCGTCTCGAAGGGCCGGCCTTCGAAAGCCCGCGCCAGGAACACATGGCAAAGGATGTCCGGGATGTCGGACATCGCGAAATGCAGCTCGCCCATCTTGACCGGCCGCAGCGCGGTGATTCCCAGCTCCTCGCGGGTCTCCCGCACCGCGCATTCCAGCGGCGTCTCGCCCGGGTCGATCTTGCCGCCGGGCCCGTTGATCTTCCCGGCACCGATACCCCGCTTCTTTTCGATCAGCAGGATCTCGCCGTCGCGGATGATGAACATCAACGTGGCATGGATCTCGGCGCGCCAGCTGGCCCAGTCGATGGGTGAGGGAATCATGCCCCGAAAGCAATCACCGCGAGACCCGCAGGAAAAGCAACTTGTCCCCGGGGGCGGCGATTCCCCGCAAGTCCGGCCGCAAGATCCGCCCGCTCAAAAGCGCTGCTCCACGCCCAAGTGCTTCGCAGCGATCTCGCGGGTGTCGTCGTAAGCATCGCTCAGGCATTCCTCCGCGATCCACCGGGGCAGGATCGAGCGTTCCGCGATCTTTTTGACGGCGTCATGCCGGCACCTCCGGCAGGGACTGTTCTCATAGATCCACACCGGCAGGCGGAAGTCCCTGATCCACTTCTTCTTTTCCACGAGGTGAAGCAAGTCCAGCACCGTGCCATGGAGTTCAAAATCATCCTCGAAAGCCCCGGGCGCGCTGATCGCTTCCAGCATCGGTCCGGTATCCCGGCGTCGCGCGAAGCGGTGGAGCAACGACACAAAGTTCGACACCTCGCCGCGCGCCAGGGTCTCATAGGCTGCCTTCCGCAATTCCGGATCCGCATGGTGGGACATCGTCGCATGCGCCTGTTGTCTGACCCGCTTCTCCGGATGAGTCAGCAAGGCAAGGTGTTCTTCCCAAAGCTCCGGGAAGCCCGTCTGATCGAAGAAACGAAGGTAGTTCTCCAAGGCCACGGGATTCAATCTCTGGAAATCCAAAGCGGCGATGAAGCGGCCCTCGTCCGGTGTGGCATGCCTCCCTGAAGACCGGAAGTACAGGACCGGCTTTTCAGAGTTTAGGATCTGGTCCAGCAACTCATCCAACGACGGCTTGATTCGCACCGGCCTGGGCTTTGCCTCCGCCTCGCACTTCAACACGGCTTCCCGGAAGGCGGCGATGTTCGGATTGCCCGGACTCTCCCGATTCATGATGGCCATGGCCCGACCCTCACCGGCTTTCTCGTCCAAAAGGGACGCAATGTAGGTGGAGCCCCAGTAATCGGGTTGCTCCAATAGTGCCGCACCCACGCGATCCGCCGCATACATAAAGCCCTCTTCACCATCGAGCTCGACAATTTCCCCTGCGCCCAGCACCCACCCACTCTTCTCATCGTATCGGCATAACTCGCGCAATTCCGCCCGCGCCGCGGCATGACCCAGGCGCGCGAACTGCGCCAGCATCCCGCACCGCAATTCCAGATCGCCGGTGATCCCGTGATCCTGGGAGATGAAACTTTCCACCAGCCCCGCGGCGACACAAAGCCGGGCCAGCCATGCTTCACCGAGGCCGTTGCACTGCGCGTCGTAAACGTTTGGAAACAACGCCGAGTTCAAGATCTCCTCTCGGACCCCGTCCGTGCCACATCGCTCCGCATGGATCATCGCCCGGCCATGCCCCGTCATCAGCGCCCGGGTGAACGCTGCTTTCGTCAGGGGATAGGCGGGCTCGGTGATCTCGTGCATCTTTGAGGAATGCGGAGTGCGGCACCTTGCCCACCCCGCCGATGATTACTGCGCCGCCGCGTAGGCCTCCACGCTGTCGCAGGTGCAGACCAGGTTGCGGTCGCCGTGGACGTTGTCGATGCGCCCCACCGACGGCCAGAACTTGTGCTGGCGGAGATAGGGCAGCGGGAAGGCGGCCTGCTCGCGGCCGTAGGCGTGGGTCCACTCGTCGGCACAGATCGTGTCCGCGGTGTGCGGTGCGTTCTTGAGGACGTTGTCGGTGGCATCAGCCTCGCCATTCGCCACGGCCATCATCTCGCCGTGGATCGAAATCATCGCGTCGCAGAAGCGGTCGAGCTCGCCCTTGGCCTCAGACTCGGTGGGCTCGATCATCAGCGTGCCGGCCACCGGCCAGCTCATGGTCGGCGCGTGGAAACCGTAGTCCATCAGGCGCTTGGCCACGTCCTCGACGGTGATGCCGCTCTTGTCGGAAAGCGGGCGGACATCGATGATGCATTCGTGCGCCACCAGCCCGTTCGGCGCGGTGTAGAGCACCGGGAAGAAACCCGCCAGGCGCTTGGCCATGTAGTTGGCGTTGAGGATCGCGAGCTGGGTGGCTTCCTTGAGTCCGGCGGCACCCATCATGGCGATGTACATCCACGAGATCGTGTTGATCGAGGCGCTGCCCCACGGTGCGGAACAGACGCTGCCTTCATTCGAGTCGAGCTCGGCGTGACCGGGCAGAAAGGGCACCAGTTGCTTCGCCACACCGATCGGCCCGACGCCCGGACCGCCGCCGCCGTGCGGGATGCAGAAGGTCTTGTGAAGGTTAAGGTGGCAGACATCCGCGCCGATCCGGCCGGGGCTGGTGAGGCCGACCTGCGCGTTCATGTTCGCGCCGTCCATGTAAACCTGCCCGCCCGCCGCGTGGATCGCCTCGCAGATCTCGACGATGGTTTCCTCGAACACGCCGTGGGTCGACGGATAGGTCACCATCAGCGCCGAAAGGTTCTCGCGATGTTCCTCGATCCGCGCCTTCAGGTCGGTGACGTCGATGTTCCCCTTCTCGTCGCACTTCACGCCGACCACCTTCATCCCGACCATCACCGCGGAGGCGGGATTGGTGCCGTGGGCGGAGACCGGGATCAGGCAGACGTTGCGGTGGGCATCGCCGCGGGAGAAGTGGTAGCGGCGGATCGCCAGCAGCCCGGCATACTCGCCCTGCGAACCGGCGTTCGGCTGAAGGGAAACCGCCGCGAAGCCGGTGACCTCCGCCAGCCAGTCTTCTAACAGGCGTAGCATCTCGCGGTAGCCCTGGCTCTGGTCGGCGGGCACGAAAGGATGCAGCGAGGAAACCTCCGGCCAACTCAGCGGCATCATCTCGGAGGTCGAGTTAAGCTTCATGGTGCAGGAGCCCAGCGGGATCATCGACTCGTTCAAGGCGAGGTCCTTCGACTCAAGGCGCTTGAGGTAGCGCAGCATCTCGGTCTCCGAGTGGTAGCTGTTGAAGACCCTCTGCGTGAGGAAATCCGAACTCCGCGAAAGCGCGGCGTCCCAGCCTCCACCGGCCGCGTCCACCACCTTCGCGCCGAAGATCTCCGCGATGGCGGCGACATCCTCATCGGTGGTCGTTTCGTCGAAGGCGATGCCGACATGCCCGCCGATGGAGCGGAGGTTGTAGCCCTTGGCGGCAGCCTTCGCGATCACCCCGGCGGCATCGCTGGTCGCCACCGTCAGCGTGTCGAAGAACGATCCGTTCGCCACGTTCACGCCGGCCGCCTTGAGGGAGGCGGCGAGCTGCGCGGTTTTGGCATGCACGCCGTTCGCGATGTGCTTCAGCCCTGCCGGACCGTGATAGACCGCATACATCGAGGCCATGACGGCCAGCAGCACCTGCGCGGTGCAGATGTTGGAAGTCGCCTTGTCGCGGCGGATGTGTTGCTCGCGGGTTTGCAGCGAAAGGCGGAAGCCGGGCTTGCCGCGGGAGTCCACCGACACGCCGATCAGGCGGCCCGGCATTTTGCGCTTCAGCCCGTCGATGCAGGCCATGAAACCGGCGTGCGGACCGCCGAAGCCCATCGGCACCCCGAAGCGCTGGCTGGAGCCGACGCAAATGTCCGCCCCGAATTCGCCCGGTGCTTTCAGCAAAGTCAGCGCCAGCAGGTCCGCGGCGACGATCGTCACCGCCTTCGCCGCGTGGGCCTTTTCAAAGAAGCTGCTGTAATCGTACACCGACCCGCAGGTCGCCGGATACTGGACCAGCACCGCGAACAGACCTTCGCAGGCCGCCGGGTCGAAGGTCTGCCACTCACCCACCTTCACCTCGATCCCCAGCGGCTCGGCGCGGGTCTTCACCACCTCGATGGTCTGCGGGTGGCAGGCATCGGAAACGAAGATCACCTTGCCCTTCGGCGCGCCGGCCAAGGCCAGGCTCATCGCTTCCGCCGCGGCGGTGCCTTCGTCGAGCAGCGAGGCATTCGAAACATCGAGCCCGGTCAGCTCGGTGATCATCGTCTGGAAATTCAGCAGCGCTTCGAGCCGGCCCTGCGCGATCTCGGCCTGATAGGGCGTGTAGGCGGTGTACCAGCCCGGATTTTCCAGGATGTTCCGAAGGATCACGCCGGGAACGTGGGTGCCGTGGTAGCCCTGGCCGATGAACGACTTCATCACCCGGTTCTTGGCAAAGATCGACTTCAGCCAGGCCAGCGCTTCCGGTTCGCTCTTCGCTTCCGGCAGTTGCAGATCGCGTTCGAGGCGGATTCCGGCGGGCACGGCGGCGTCGGCGAGGGCGTCGAGCGAGCCGTAGCCGATGGCGCGAAGCATTTCCTCACGGTCGGAGCCGATGGCTCCCAGATGGCGGCTGCGGAAGTCGGTATGTGCGGACATGGCAAAGTGGGCCGTCCGGGAAATCGGGGAACGAAGGACGGCGACGCGCCCTGAATAAATGAATTCCCCCGCCGCGCAATCCCGGCGCTCGGTTCCGTCGCGGGAAACGTCTCTTTTTGACCGAAAGCCCCGCTTCTTTGGCGGCTCCCGGCAAAGGGCGGATGTCACACTTCCTCCGCTGCCAGCCAGCGGAAGGAAACCACCCGGAAGCGCCTGCCGAAATCGACGCCCGCCGCTCCGACGACCGGATTGAGGCCGGTGCCGTCGGCGTCCACGGGATCGGGAAAGCGTTGCACCACCGCTTCGCACCACGCCTTGGCCTCGACGGATCCCCTGCCGTCGAGGTACTCGCCGTAGGAACGGATCACGAAGCTGTCGGAGCGGGCGCGGAGACTCGAGCCCAGCACCTGCATCACATCGCCCTGAGTGAGGTAACCCGGGATCCCCCAAGCGGTCGATTCGGGCAAAAGTTTCTGGTTCAGGCGGGTCGAGTCCCGGATGTTGTTGAAGCTCACGTTCGGAAGGTCGGCGCCGTTGTCCAAGGGATACAGCTGATCGAGCCCGGAGTTCAGACCCGCGGCATCGATCGCCGCCTGCACCGGGCCCTTGGTGCCCGTGTCGTCGTTCCGCAGCCGGCGGTTGACGAAGTCGGAGAGGCCGAAGAAGGGGGCGCGGCGCTTGACCTCGGCGACCATCTCTTCCGCCAGCCGGTCGATCTCCTGGTCGCTCAGGCTGCGGAAGCCGTTCCACACCGCATCGTCGGTGGCGCTGTCGCCTTTCCACTCGCCGCCCTTCGGATCGAGGAAACGGGGAAAGGGGCTGGACGACCCTGAACCGAATCCGGTGTCGCGGGTCGAGGTCAGAAGCGCCTTCCAGGCATCCTTGCTGACGGAGTGAACATTGAAGCCGCCGTCGAGGCTCATCCGCGATGCCGCGCGGTGGAAGTTGGGCAGGTCGTCCGACGCCGTCTCATCCTGCGAGAACAGGCCGATCCGCCCGTTGGGCAGAGGATTGTCCCCGGGCGCTTCGAAGAACTCCTTCTTCGCTGCCGCCGACCCGGTGGAAAGGAAGTAGTTGTCCCACAGGGAGTGGTTGAGTTCGTAGCTCAGGTCGTAGACCATGTTGTTGGTGGTCGGCTTTTCGAACAGGATCTGCCGGGTCAGCATCGCCCAGTAGCCGACATCGCCCTGGCCGCTCGCCCAGCCGAAGGCCGAGTCGTTCCAACCGCCGTTCGGCGTGCCGCCCGCGGTATTCAAGGGCGGGCTGGTTCCGTTGCGAGGCACCCGCGGGTCGGCGAGCGAGTTACCGATGGCATAACTCGGATGCCAGCCGAATTCGGAGGTCTTGAGATGCCGGAGATAACCGATCGAAGGCACGCCCGTCTCCCTCCGCGGCACTTCGAAAAGCACCAACGCATCGGGGCCTTCCTGCGGCGGGCCGAAGGGGAAACCGAGCATCTTCCCCTTCCCTCCCCGCGGCATCAGGTCGCGCCAGGAGACGGCCTCGTCGAAGGCGTCCCGGGTGTAAATTCCGTAGAAGTAGGGCGCCTCGTTGCTCAGGTTCTCCCACGGGGTCCGGCAGAAGTAGGAGGCTCGCGGATTCCAGTTCGCGACGGCGGCGGACTGGAGGTGCCGCGGATGACCACTGAGCTGGCCGGATGCCAGCACGTTGGACGGATGCTCGTTCCACCACCGCAGCCGGAACCCGTCGCGGGTGCGGACATCGGGAACAGCGGATCCTGGCAGGACGGCGGATGCATTGGCCAGGCGGTGAACCGGCACCTCGGTGCTCGAAAGCCACTGCACGGGAGGCTCGTCTCCCCCGCCGGCCTGGGCCGAAATGTTCGCATAGACGATCGTCGGCATGCTATCGAACCCGACATCGGTCACGCTGCCACCGGTGGCGCGCTTGAGGGCCATCAGGTAGTTGTCCGACCCGGAACCGGTACCCGGCTTGGGAAACTCGGAGAATTTCTCCGGAGCCTGCGAATGCTTCCGCTCCATGTCCTGATAGTAGTAGCGCGTCGGGTCGGGACTGGAGCTGGGCGAAAGCAGGTTGCCGCCGATCGAGTCCAGTTCGTAGCGGCCGCTGCGGGCCGGGCTGAAGACCAGCGTCTCGCCCGGTGCCAGTGTGACCGCGGGCAAGGTCCATAGAACAGTGCCGCGGTATTGCGCAGGATGGCGGCTGCCGCTGACCGAACCCCGGCCGAAAGGGATGCCTTCGTCGCGGATCGACTGGTCGGCCCGCTTCAGGCGGACCTGCTTGTTGCCGTTCACGAACATCTGCGCGACGGTCTGGGGCACTTTCAGCTCGATGTTGTAAGGATTCCAGAGAGCCACCCGAGGATACATGCAAAGCCGCAGGACCCACTGGCTGCCACTCCCGCTGCCCTCGGCATAGGTGGCCAGATTGTAGTAGATCGATCCCTCCGCCAGCACCGGACTCAAGTTCGGTTGCTCGAGCGGGAGAAAGGACGCGGGGCTCATGTTGGCCCGGTCGTAGACATTGACGACGTTATTCAGGGAGTTGAGAAGACCGGCATCCCGCAGGGTCTCCGGGGCGACTAGATCGGCGCTCGACTGGGTGAAGGCCGTCTTGTCCGCCTGCTGGCTCCAGCGCCGGACGAGGCCGAAACACGGCGCGATGTCCCGGTAGCGCTGCGAGTTCCAGTTCAAGCCCTCGTCCCGTGCCGCCTGGGCATTCGCCGGACCCGCCATCCGGTCGAGGTCCGCGATCCCCGGCGCGACCGTCTTCCCCCCCGAACTGAGCGCCGGGATGCTGCCGTTCCCGTTCAGATAGGCCGTCAGGTCGCGTTGCAGGCCGCCGTCGCGGACGTTGGCGAGAACGGCACGGGAGT
Organism: Haloferula sp.; assembly: GCA_044372775.1. Taxonomy (GTDB): domain Bacteria; phylum Verrucomicrobiota; class Verrucomicrobiia; order Verrucomicrobiales; family Akkermansiaceae; genus Haloferula. Next base: position 20,124 of record JBIPNO010000027.1, on the reverse strand, counting down.
ATGGGGTCAGGTCGTGGAAATGACGCTTCACCCCGTCTTCGCTTACGCCGCCGAGCAGGTTCAGCGTTTGCATGCTGACGATGCGGTCCGCTTCGTCGTCCGCGATCGATCCGAAATTCCCGACAAGCTCCTCCTCCACGTCCTGGGCATGGACCACGCGTTCCAAACCGTTCGCGCCCGAACCGAGCGACTTTTCCCGGTGGGCATCGCCCCGGCCCAAGTTGGCCTTCACACCGAGGTCCCCGACCCAATAGGCATAGGACCCTGCCGCAGGGGAATCCTCTTCCTTCCCGGCCAGCACTGGTACCCGCCGGGCTTTCACCTCATGCTCGGGATCTTCGACCGATCCTTCCCCGACCAGCGAGACCTCTGCTTCGCCCAAATCCGCCGTCCTGGCATCCAGCCAGTCATCCGATCTCTTTCCCTTCCCCCGGCTCCCTTCGTTGCCACTGACGAGGTAATTCTCGACGTTGTCGCTGGCTTTCCAGCCGCCCGTGCTCCGCCGGTCGCGCAGGCCGCCGGCATTGTCGTCCCGCTGCCAAGGGGGCTTCCCGTCCGTCCACTGCGTCGACCACACCGCGGTCCAGTGCGGGTGCTTCACGCCGTCCATCGAGCCGGTTTCCGGGGACTCGTCCAGCACTCCGGCCGGTGCCGAGACGCGGCGGTCCGGCCCCAGCGCGCGCTGCAATTCGCCGAGCGCGATGGCCAGCCCGAGCCGCGCGTTGGCCCGCGCTTCCTGCATCGCGAATCCGGCGTTCGAGGTGCGGAGCGTGATCGCCGAGAGCGACAGCAGCCCGACCGATATCACGACCAGCAGCACCAGCAGGGAAAGGGTCACCACAAGGGCAAAGCCCCTGCATGCCGGTTGGCGCGGAGGTTGGAAATTCGGGTTATCCACTTGGGTTTGGGATGCCAGCGGACACCGCCGCCGACTTCATCAGATCCGATGAATGATCAACGAGTTGGAGCCCACCTTGATCCCGAAACTAGCCAACCCATCGCGGCGGCCAAGAGAATTCCACCCGTCGCCGCCCCAAAGAAAAGCCCCGCTCCGGAATCCGGAACGGGGCTGAAAAGTGGAGTCACGGATCTCAGCCGATCATCCCCTCGTAGCCGGCGGCATCGAGGAGATTGTCGAGTTGGCCGGCATCCTTGATCTTGAGCTTGAAGATCCAGCCCTTGCCGTACGGATCCGTGTTGACCAGCGACGGGTCGGCTTCGACCGAGGGATTCACTTCCACCACTTCGCCAGAGACCGGCGCGTAGATGTCACTCGCGGCTTTCACCGACTCGACCACCGCGGTCGGATCCCCGACATCGACGGTTTTTCCAAGAGCGGGCAGCTCGACGAAAACCACGTCGGTCAGCTCTTCCTGGGCGTGATCGGAAATGCCGACGGTGGCGGTGTCGCCCTCGACGAGGACCCACTCGTGGGACGTGTTGTAGCGGAGGTTTTGCGGGACGTTCATTCGCGTAGGGAAATTTATGCTTTCGACGGGGCGGGCTTGTAAAACGGTTTCTTCACGACCTTGGCGGGGAACTGCCGGCCGCGGACATCGACGAAGAACTCCGTGCCGATTTTCGCCAGCTCAGCCGGCACGTAGGCCATGCCGATGCCCTTGCCGGTGCTCGGCGAAAGCACCCCGCTCGAGAGCTCGGAGACGACGTTTCCGGCGGCATCCAGCACCGCATAGTGGGAGCGTGGCGGCGCCCCCTTGTCGGTGTATTCCAGCGCCACCAGCTTTTGCGCCGGGCCTTCCGCCTTCTGCTTCGCCAGCACCTCGCGGCCGATGAAGTCGCCTTTCTCCAGATCGACAAAAAAGCCGAAGCACCCCTCGATCGGCGTGCGGTCCGGCGAGAGATCATTGCCGTTGAGCGGATAGCACATTTCCAGCCGCAGTGTGTCGCGCGCACCCAGCCCGCAGGCCTTCGCCCCGGCCGCGATGAACTTCTCAAACCACGCCTCACCCTGTTCCGCGGGGCTGAAGAACTCGAAGCCATCCTCGCCGGTGTAGCCGGTGCGGCAGACCACGACATCGACGCCCTCGACCGCGAAGCGCGCGATCCCATTGCGCGGCGGCAATGCCTGGCCCGGGCAGACTTTCTCGAAAGCGGCGGGCGACTCCGGCCCCTGCACCGCCATCCCGGCCCACAGCGCGCTCTCGTTGGCCAAGGCGGCATCCTCCGGCTGGTGCTTGGCCATCCACGCGAAGTCCTCGTCGATCATCGACGCGTTCACCACCAGGAAGAAGGTATCCTCCGCGGTGCGATAGACGATCAAGTCGTCGATCACCCCGCCGCGTTCGTTGAGGAGGAAGGAATACTGGCCCTGCCCGATCTCGAGCTTGGCGACGTTGTTGGCGAGCATCCGGTTCAGCCAGGCGAGCGCACCGGGACCGCTGACGATGAACTGCCCCATGTGCGAGATGTCGAAGATCCCGACGGCCGTGCGGACCGCCGCGTGCTCGTCCATGATGGAAGTGTATTGAACCGGCATGTTCCACCCGGCGAACGGCACCATGCGGGCGCCGAGGCGGAGGTGGAGCGCTTCCAAGGGACTGCTCTGGATGGTGCTCACGGGCGCGAACCCTGTGAACCGGCCCGCGGCTTGTCAAACCGCGCCCCGGGGAGCGCGCGAAAATTGACCGATTCTAACGCTTCTGCCGGGGTTCATACACCTTCTGCAGGGTGTCGAGGTAATCGGTGATCGGATCCTTCCGCTGCGGCCGCGGCTTGAGTTCGAGCTCCTTTTTCAAACGCAGGTAGTCGTCGAACTCCCCGCTGAGGTCGCGGGCCCGGGAAATCTCGAAGTAGTCCATGTAGTCGCGCGCCCGCAGCGCCCGTTCGACGCGCACCTGGCGCTGGCCGGCCAGTTCCTCCAGCCGCTCCGCGATGCCGTCCCGTCCGCCGCCCGCGATGTCGCGCAGGATCTGCTGGTAATCTTCGATCAAGGGCCGGTAGGAAGGGAAGCAGCGGTAGCTCAGCCGCGTCAGCCCGTCCTCGGCCGGCCGCACCGCTTCCTGGCGCTCGTAGCGCTCCAGGTCGGCGACCGTTTCCCAGGTGGCGATTCCTTGCATGACCGCGTTGCCGTCGGCATCGCGCGAGTGGAACTGCAGCGCCTCGTCGAGAGCCTTCTCGGTCTCGCGGATCGGCAGCACCTCGGTGAGCTGCGGCTGGACCAGCTTGGCCAACGTCAGCGCCCACCACTTGGCGAGGCTGCGCTCGGACAGGTTGAGATCGGGAAAGTGTTTGCGCAGCAGCATCGGCATCTCGCCGCCAAAGCGCGCGGCCTCGCCGGCAAAGGCCCGGAACGCGCCCCGCCCCTGCGGTTGCTCCAGCAGGGCCATCACCAGCGCTCCGGAAAGCGCCTGGAAGGCAAGCCTCGAGGCACCGTCCATCTGGCGGAAGTTCCTTTCGGGCAGCTCGAACAGCTCCTCCATGCTGAAGCCGCCGCCCTTCTTGAAAACGCCCTCGTAGATCCGCCGGTCCGCCCGGCCGGCCCGCCACTTCGCCGCTTCCGCCAGGCCTTCGACCAGCCACGGCCGCACGACCAGCGGATCGGTCAGCTCGCCCGGCTTGGCATCGCGGAGCGACCGCTCATAGAGCAAAATCGTCAACGCCGCGCGGTCGAGCAGCACGTGGTCGACCCCCCGCTCCATGTGGACGCGGATCCCGAGCACGAACTGCTCCGGCGTGAATTGCAGCGAATACTCGACCGACTCCCCGCCCTTTCCCGCGACGATCTCGACGTTCACCGGCACCTTGAAATCCCCGAGCCCGCTGTTGCCGCCGTCGAAGAAGGTCGCCTTTTTGGCCGCCTGCTTCTCGGCATCGACATCGCGGTCGCGGAGCAGCGCCTCGAAGTCGTCCTTGCTCTGCTCCAGCAGCAACGCCACCGAGCCGCGCTGCGCCTGGTCGCCGCCGGTCACCCGGAACATCCCGGAACGGCTCAGCGCCCGCGGCGCCGCCTCGGGAGCCGCCACATTGCCGCCGGCCGGCACCACCACCGCGGGCTCCTCCACCGGCAGGGCCTGCAACGGCACCGCCGCCGCGCTCTCTTCCACCGGCAATGCCTGCGGCGGAACTTCCTGCGCCACGAGCCCGAAGGCCCCGGCGGAGGAAATCATGACCAGCCTGACGGTGCGGGAAAACATCGTGCCACTTGTTAGAACGAGCCTTCCGGCCCGGGGATCAGATCGTCGCCTTCCGGCCGGGGGTCGAGCACCAGCTTGCCGTCGCTCATGGTGATCCGCGACATTTCCTCGAAGCCCAGCTCGAGCTCCTTGCGATACGCGGTCGCCAGCTTTTCATAAGCCGGAAGCACCAGCAGCAGGAAGCCCTGCGGGATGACCAGTTGGCCGAAGCGCCCGCCTTTGACGATCCGCTCGGTGCGGGGCAGCTCCGGTAGGAAAGGTCCGCCGTCGCGCAGCACCGTGGTCTGCGTGGTCCCCTTCATGCTCAGCGTCTGCTCCACCCGCACGAACATCGAAAGGGTCAGCGGCTGGCCCATCACGGAGCGCTCCATGATCACCTCCGCGCGGCCTTCCTCCAGCCGCACCCGGACGCCCTCGAAGGCCACCGATTTCTCCAGCAGCCCGCCCTGCTTCGCTTGCAGCGTCTGCTTGAGGTAAAGGTTGATCTCCTCCTCGGTCAGCGTGACCTCGTAGCCGCGGTCCACGGCGCTCTGCAGCACGGCGCGCAGGTCGCGGGATTTGGCGGTGCCGGCGATGCCCTTGATGTCGGAAAGATCCTGCGGCTGCGCCATGAAGAACACCGCCGCGCCCAATCCCGCCACGCCGGCGAGCGCCACCAGTGCCACCAGCTTGCCCATGCAGCTGCCCTTGGGTTTCAACTTCTCTTCATCGGCCATGCCGCGAGGCGTACCAGACCCGCCGCGCTTTGGGAAGCCCGCTTCACTCGCTGCTCTTCGAAGGAGCCGCCGGGGCCGCCGGCGCGGGTGCCGGAGCCGCCGGGGCCGCGGTCTCGGCCGGCTTGGAGGCGGCGCTGTCCTGCTTCACGCCTTCCTGGTAGGAGCTGGAGCGGTAGTCGGTCTGATAGAATCCGGCCCCCTTGAAAATCAAACCCGCCCCGGTGCCGAGCAGCCTCTTCACCGGTCCCGGGCAGTCTTCCTGCGGACAATCCTGCAGCTTCGCATCGTTCATGCTCTGGAAGATCTCGAAGCGGTGACCGCAGGTCTGGCAAACGTAGTCGTAGTTGGGCATGGGATGAACCCCGCGAACGGGACGGCTCTCTTAGCACGCGGCCCGGCCGGTGCAAGCCGCGGTTCCGGCCCGGCGAAACCCGCGATTGAGATTCGCCCCGCTTTCCGCTTCCCCATCCCCCGCATCTGGTGTCTTCTTCGGCCCGCAACCGATTTTCCATGGAGCTCGACCTTATCGACGTCCACTTCGACCTGAAGTCCATCAAACCCCGTGAACTCGAGGAGGCCCTCGAGGACCCGTTCGGTTTGCGGTTCCTGCCCGACCAGGAAACCGGCGAAAGCCGCTTCTATGCGATCGGTCGCACCGTCTCCGACCGCCTGCTGTTCGTCTGTTTCTGGACCGACGGCAAGCGCACCCGGGTCATCGCCGCCCGCCCGGTCAGCGACAGTGAATCCCGCTTCTACGAAAGGAAATACGCCGAGTTCAAATGAGCCAGCCCATGCAGCCCATCTCCCGCTGGTCGGACATCCCGGCCTTTGACGACGAAGAAGCCGAGGCACGCTTCTGGGAAACCCACGAGCTGGACGCCCGCCTGATGGCCGGCTCCATCCACGAGCCCGATTCGCGCGAATCCACCACGATCACCCTGCGCTTCGACCCGCGGATGCTTTCCCGCATCAAGCGCATCGCCCGCTCCCGCTTCCTCAACTACCAGTCCATGATGAAGCAGTGGCTCGCCGAGCGCTTGGAAGACGAGCTGCGCAAGCAATAGTCCCCTCTCCCGGATGTCCCGCCTCGCCCGTCTGCCCCTTCTCTGGTTCGCGGTCTTTGCGATTTGGTTCGGCACCCTCTGGTGGCTATCCTCGCGGGTGAATCATGTTCCGCCCGCGCTCACCTTCCAGTTCAGCGACAAGGCCCTGCACTTCGGTTATTTCTTCGGCGGTGGCATCCTCTTTTCCGCCTTCCTGTTTCGCTTGGATCCGGCCTCGCCCAACTGGGACCGGATCCTCCTTTTGACCTACCTCGTCGTCGGACTCACCGGATCGCTCGACGAGTGGCACCAATCGTTCGTCCCGGGCCGCAGCGGTAACGACGCCGCCGACCTGACCGCCGACCTGCTCGGCGCTTTCTGCGGGGCCCTGGTGTTCCGCAAGGTCCACCGGCTGCTCGCCTGAAAGCGGGCCGCGGGGATCCGCGCACTTCGCGGATCTTGCCGGATCCGGCGCACGCTGCCTGATTGCTTCCTTTCTGGCCCTGCCTGCCGGACCGGTCGCCGCCCAGCACCAGACCGCCACGCTCGATTCCCAGGTCGTGGGCGGTCAGCTCCCTTATGCCGTCGCCCTGCGCGAACTCAGCTTGGCCCCGGCGTCCTAGCCCAACCTCCACTCCGCCGCCACCGCGGTCTGGGACGGCCAATGGGTCCTCCTCGCCGGCCGCACCAACGGGCTGCACGGGCTGACCGGCATGAACGCCTTCGACCCGCATTACGAAAACCGCGAGGTCTGGGTGCTCGATCCCGTCACCCGCCAGAGCTGGCACAAGAGCCTGCTCGAAAGCTCGCCCGCCAGCGGCCTCACCGCCGATCAGGTCGACTCCCTCAGCTCGGTGAACACCCAGTTCCACCAGGCCGGTGCCGCCCTGATCGTCGCCGGCGGCTACGGCTACAAGCGCTCGGTTGCCGACCACCGGACCTACGATACCCTTAGTAGGATCGATCTGCCCGGCCTGATCGGCTGGGTGAAACAGGCCCCCGGATCCGAGACCACGCAGGCCGCCCAGCACATCCAGCAAATCCGGCACTCCTATTTCCAGGTGACCGGCGGCTCGCTGGAGAAGATCGGGGACGAATACCAACTGGTGATGGTCCAGAACTACGAGGGCCGCTACCGCCCGAACTTCAACGGCGTCTACACCCAGCAAGTCCGGCGTTTCCTCATCAACGAAACCGCAGGAAGCCTGGTGGTGCCGCCCGCCTCGATGATGCATCCGAAGGTCCTCGATGTCGCCGACGCCGGCAACGGCGGAAGCACCGGGGCTTCCGGCCGGGTGTTCGAGGTGGTCCTCACGCCGCTCGACCCGCCATCCGCTGTCGCGATCGCCACGACGCCGGGCCAGGTGTCGCTCCAGTGGCCGGCCGCCGCCGAGGATCGCTACGTGATCGAATGCTCGGACGACCTCAACTCCTGGACCGAACTCACCGCGCCGCTGTCCGGAATGGGTATGCTCGAATGGTCCGAAGCCCGGACCACGCCCGCGGCCTTCTACCGGGTGCTGTCCGGCTCGCTCAGCCGCGAGCCGTCGCCCTGATTTCCCTCAGCGCGCCGCCGCCTTCAGCTCGGCGAAGCGTCCGCGCATTTCGGCGAGCCGTTCCTTGTGGGCAGCTTCGCTGATGAGATCCTTCTCTTCAAAAGGATCCGCCTTGAGATCGAACAACTGGTCGCGGTCGAAATCCGGCCAGTGCATGAACTTCCAGTCCTTCCGCACCAGCGCCTCGGAAGCCGGGATGAAGCTCTTGTTCTTGATGATCGCGTGCTCGTAAAAGAACTCGGTCCTCCACTCCGGCTTCTCCTTCGCCAGATAGAGCGGCGACAAATCGCGGCCCTGCATCCGTGCCGGGGCCTTCACCCCGGCCGCGCCGAGGATGGTCGGGGCGAGGTCGACATTCAGCGCGAACTCATCGTTGGTCCCGGCTTTTCCCGACGCCCGCGGGTCCCGCACGATCAGCGGCACGCGGATGCTTTCCTCGTGCGGATACCACTTGTCCGCCAGCCCGTGCTCGCCGTGGAAGTAGCCGTTGTCGGCGGTGAAAATGACCAAGGTGTTCTCCCGCAGGCCCTGCTTCTCCAGTTCCGCCAGCACCCGGCCGCAGGTCGTGTCGACTTCGGTCGCCAGCCGGTAGTAGTTCTTCATCATCGTCTGGTATTTCTCCGGCGTGTCGAAACGCCAGTGCCAGCGGTTGCGGCCCTCGTTCTTCTCGTTCGCGAGGAACGGCGGCAGCTTGCGGAAGGCCTCCTCGGTCGCGGTCTTCGGCAGCGGGATCGTCACGTCCTCATACAAGCCCATGCTTTCCGGCTGCGGCAGGAACTGCTTCGGGTTGTGGTCCTCGGCATGGGTCGCGAAGAAGGCCAGCGTCAGACAGAACGGCTTGTCCGCCGGCCGAGTCTTCAGAAATTCCAGCGCGTCGTTCCCGTTCTTCTTCGTCACGTGGATCTGCGTGCCGTCCTCTTGCTTGATCCAATGGGTGCCGGAATACGAACGCCCGAAGTCAAAGTGCTTCGCGGGAAAGGCCCCGTTGTGCCACTTGCCGATGTGCCCGACGTGATAGCCGTTCGACCTCAGCAGTCCCGGGTAGGTCTGCTCCCACGGCGTCTTGAACGCGGCAAAGCCCGGATTCCCGTGACGCGACATCCATTGACCGGTGAACAGCGAGGCCCGGCTCACCCCGCAAATCGACGTGGTGACACAGGCCCGGGTGAAGCGGGTCCCCTCGCCCGCCAGGCGGTCGAGGTTCGGCGTCTTGAGCACCGGATGACCGGCGCAGCCCAGCGTGTCGTGCCGCCAGTCATCGGCGTAGAGCACCACGATGTTCATCGGCTTCGCGGCCAGCGCAGAAGACAGGCACAAGGCCGAGGCGATGATCCGCAGCGGCGACAAGGAGAAACGGACAGACTTGGGATTCATGAAGAAGGATTGCCGGTGATCTCGGCCAGAAGCTTGAAGAAACCGCGCTTGCGGTCGGAACTGATGCCCCAGTTCACGGGGGGCGACTGATAGCCTTCGCCGTGGCCCTCGCCTTTTCGACGAAAATCGAACCAGCCCCACGAGGCACGTTCCGAAACGGCCGCGGTGAAGTGGTTGAGCGGCCGCTCGAAGTTCTCGTGGTCGTCCTCGTTGAACAGGATCGGCATCGGCCGGTAGCCCGGCACGGCCCGCGTCTGCCGCACCATCTCGCGGATCCGTGCCGGATCCTTCACGCCGTTTCCGTGCAGCAGCAGGAAATCGGAGGCCTTCACCACGTTCTCCTTCGGCACGCTTCCCCCGCCGTAGCTGGTGCCCGCCATCAGGCGGTATCCGCCGCGCTCCATGCCCCGCACCCGCCGGATCAACTCGTGGACCCGGGCCGGCTTGAGGATCTCGTGATCGTATTTCGGAACATCGGTCTCGTTGTTGACCTCGATCAGCACATTGCGCCAGCCCCCGTCGAGCACCCAGCGCGTCGCTTCATCGGTCGCCCGCAGCACCGCCGCTTCATCGCTCAGTTGCTGGTCCTGGCCGAAATAGAAGTATCCGAGAATCGCCACCATCCCCTGCTGGTCCAAGGCGTCCAGCACCCGCCGCATCCGGTCCGTGAACTCCGGCCGCAGCGCCCCCTCCGCCGTGAATCCGCCGCTCCGCCACGGCTGATCCCGGGAATAACCTTCCGGGGACCCGCCTTGGAAATTCACCGTCACCGCCAACAGGCCCCGCGCCTTCCACTCCGGCAGCGCGGCGATGAATTCGCGCGTGTTCCGCTCCGGATCCCACTTCCCCGTGTCCGGATAGGCCCAGCGCCCCGCGGTCTCCGGATTCAGGTCGTCGAAGGTCGCCTGCACCATCCGCGAGTTCATCAGCAAACCCTCGATCCGGTGGCCGTTCCAAGTCCGCCCGGCGTAGGTCGGCTTGCCGTTGATCTGGAAATCCTCACCGGCGATCGTCAGCACCGTCTTGCCCGCACCGGCCGCCTCGACCACAGGAAGGAGGAGGACCCCGAACATCAGGAAGCGGAAGAAGCGGCGGAGGAGGACAGGCATGATTGGAACCCATCCATACTCCACAAGACGTGGATTCCTGACGCCTCATCCTTCAAATGTCCCGCGAGCCCGCCCCCGGACGCGAAAGACCCCGCCCGGCGGGGGGATGCCGGACGGGGCCTTGATGCGCCGGAAATCAGAATTCCTTGCCGGCTCTCACGCCGCCGTAGTGGCCTTCGGTGTTGCTGCCGAAGCGGCCTTCGTAGTCGAGACCGACGTTCCAGCCGTTGTCCCACCAATAGCCGATGCCGGCTCCGACCACCGCGATGTCCTCGTCACGCGAGTCCAGCGGGATGCCGAACGAAGTGGTGCCGCCGTCTTCAAATTCGTGTTCCCAGCCGACACGCAGTTGCGGCACCCAGAAGCCGCGGCTGCCGCGGATCTTCCAGGACATCTGGTAGCCCAGGATGGAAACCAGCGAGTCCACGTCCTGCTCGCCGAAGTAGGTCGCGCCGGGACCGACCTCGGTGTAGGCGTCGACCGTTCCCGTGATGTAACGCAGGCCGGCACAAGGGCCGTGGACGAAGTCGTCATCGCCGTAGTTCAGGCCGATGTTGAACTCGACCGAGTGGGTCGTGGCATCGGGCGATCCCGAAGCAATCCCACCGCCGGTGTTGCGGCGGGTCTCGTAGGAATGCATGCCATAGGAATACATCAGGCCGCCCCAGACGTCGGCCGAACCGAGCGCGTCGGCGCGGTAGTAGGAAAGGTAGGGAACCAGCGAGACCGAATCGATGTCGCTGCTGCCGGCCGCGCCCATGTCGAGGTCGCCCTGTGATGCGGATAGGCCGACTCCAACGCTCCAGTTGCGGTTGAAGCGATACTCCGTGCCGATCGTGCCGCCATAGACATCGAGCGAGCTTTCCGCGGCGGTCGTCACCACGCCGGGGCCGTAGGGCATCACCCGCGCCATGTCATATTTGTCGTACTTATCCTTATCGTCCTTCTTCTTCCGGCGGTTGCGGTAGCTGTCGCCGTCGTGATCTTCGGAATAGAAGAACAAGGAGCCGAAGACTTCCCAGCGGTTCGGCGTGGGAACGGAGATCGAGGCGACCTTCGCGCCGCCCTTGGCCGAGTAACCGCCCTTGGCTCCGGGCGCGACGGCGACGACCTCGTCGACCAGATTGCTGCCCGGACGGATCCCGGCGCGGTTGCGGTAAAGATGGCTGCCGACATCGCGGGTCGAGGCCCAGGCCATTCCGAGGGCGCTGCTGCCGATGGCCGAAGCGGTGGCAGATCGCGTGTCGGGGCGGTAATCGTCGTCGGGCTCGGCACGAGCTACAACGGTAGCTGACGCCATGCTCAAAAGCAGGGCACGAAGAAGCCGGGGGCTTTGGGTATTCATGGGGGCGGGGGTGAACCGCTTTAGGGGGATCTAAAGCGAGGGGGATTGATCGTTAGCACTTCTTGCAGACTTCGGACAAGAAAAGATTGTCTCGTTAACCTCGCACGATAATTTAGATTCGTTTATAACTCGCCCGCCGAAGCCCAGAAATCCGGAAAAGGCCGATTTCTTGACCCCGCCTCCAAGCGCTTTAAAATTTTCACTGTGAACCCTGAAATCCCCGCCACCGCACCGGTCCGATTCGACTGTCCGGCCTGCGGAGCCGTGCTCACGGTGCCCGCCACGGCGGCAGGATTGCAGGGGCCTTGTCCGAAATGCTGGAAGGAAATCGTCAGCCCCGACCCCGCGCTCGGCCTGCCAGCCCGCCTTCCCGCGCTGCCCCCGCTTCCGCCCGCGGTCCCTCCGGTTTCCGAAGCCCCGGCGACTCCCGAAATCCCCCCCGCCCCGGCGGCGCCGACCACACCGGTCGCACCGGCGGAAACCACCGCCTCCGAGCCTGCTCCCGAAACCCCGGCCGCTCTCCCGCCGGACCCGGAATCCCCCCTGCCGCCGCCCGCCACCGCGCCGAAGTCCGGCAAAGCCGGCTGGGTGCTCACCCTCCTCGTCTCCTCGCTCGCCTTCTCCGCCGTCGGCTACCAGTTCGGCAAAAGCCAGCGCCCGCCCGAACCCGCCCCACTCCCGCCGGCTCCCGCTCCGGCAGCGCCGCCGGAACCCGCCGCGCCCGATCCGGAACCCGCGCCGGATCCCGAACCGCTCCCGGATCCCCCCGCACCCGAGGATCCCCAGCCGCCCCCCGCTTCCGGTCTGCCGTCCCCCGAAGCCGCCCTCCGCGCCTTCCTCGAAGCCCCGGATTGGAAAACCCGCGGCGCCCGGGTCCTCTCGCCCGATGAGATCCTGCCCGCGATGGAGAAATACGCCGCCCAGGCCGGCGACGGACCGATCGCCACCACTTCCGTCACCCTCATCGGCGAAGATGGTCCGAACCACATCTTCAAAGTCAGCACACCCGCCATCCCGGAAGGCTTTCCCGTCGCTGTCAGCGCCACCGAGGAAGGCCCGATGATCGACTGGGAATCCTTCATCGGCTTCCACGACGACCACTTCCGCAAGTTCCTCGAAGGTCCCACCGGCCGCAGCGGGATCTTCGACCTGCTGGTCAAGCCGGAGTCCGAACAAGCCGGCGACAACGCGGCCTACTTCGTGAGCTACCGCCTGAGCGTCCCGATGCCCGGCCGCGAAACCGTCGCCTGGATCCCGAAGGAAACGGTCGCCCTCGCCCGACTCCGCGCCATTTTCGACGGCTCCGGCGGCTTCGACAAAGCCACCGTCGAACGCCTCGCGGAGACCGGCATCCCGCTGGTCCTCGCCCTCGAAAAGAAGCTCACCAACGACGGCCGCGACTTCATCGAGATCAAGGACGTCGTCGCCATCGGCTGGGGACCCCCGGCACCGTGATGCGTCACTTGAGCGACCGGATGTAGAGCAGAATGCTCTCCAGCTCGACCTCGCTCAGCACCCCGGCGTAGCTGCCCATGCCGAGCGCGTATCCTTCGACGATGCTCTTCGCCGGCTCCAAAATCGCCTCCTTCAGATAGGCATCGTCCGCCTTCCTCGGCGCGCCCTTGATGAAACGCCGCTCCGATCCGAACAGCCCTTTCCACGTCGGCCCGCTGTGCCCTTCCTGGCGGCCGTCGACCGAATGACACGCGATGCACCCGTAACGCCGGGACACGTCGTGCCCCAGCTCCGCGCTCGGCTTGGCACCCGCCGCCAGCGCGCCATGCACCGCCACCAGCGAGGCGTCCAACACCGGCGGCTCGAAGCCCAGCTCCGCCCAGTCCGCGACCGGCGGGACATCGACCGTGAAGAACACCGGCCGCGGCTCCGGCTTGCCGCCCATGCCGTGAAAGCTCTGGGAGATCTCCAGTTGCATCGTCGCCTTCAGATCCGGCACGTGGATGAACACGCTCCTGCCATCCTTGGAAAGAAAGGTCCCGCCGCTCGCCACCGGATCCGCACCCTGCGTGCCGTCCCGTTTCAGCCGAGGCGATCCGTAGCCGCCGCTCCGCCGATACTGCCATTCCTTCGCCCGCACCGCATCCGGCTTCACCGACGCCGGATCAAGCGGATGGTCGAAATGCAGGACCACGCCCTCCTTCACCACCCGCGCATCGACCGGAGCGTCCAGCACTTCGCCCGTCGGCCGCAACCGGCCCAGGCCCTCCAGCGCCGGCGCGCCGGAATCGTAGATCCGGAATCCGGCCAGCCAGATCGACCCGTCGCCCGGATGCACCCGCGCATGGAGCAGCGGCAAGCCGGTCTCGATCCCCAGCGGGATCACGGCCCCCTGCCTCGCCGGCCAGCCTTCCCCGTGGCGGATCAGGAACAGCCGGCCCGTGCCGTAGGAAAGGTTCAACACGCCGCCCTCCCACGCCTTGAATGCGCTGCCCCGCACCCACAGCGGCGAGGCCGACGAGGTGTCCTGATCGTGCGGAATCCACACCGCGGGCGGCGTCACCCCGCCTTCCTCTTTCCCCCCGTAGCCGAATCCCGCGCCCGGCAGCACCGGAAAGCTGCCCGACGACGGCACCCAGTTCCCCTGCTGGTCCGACATCACGATCCGTCCGCTCTCCGGATCCCTGGCAAAGAACGGCTCCCTCGCATGCGAACCCACCACCTCGATCTCCGTGCCGTCGGCCGATATCTTGAGGATCGCCCCGCTGTGCGGATTCGCCGGGGCCTGGTTGTTGATCGAGCGCGCATCGGTCGCGATTCCCCCGGTCGAGCACCAGGTCCGCCCCTCCGCATCGACCTCCATGTCCAGCGGATAGCCGCGGGTGCTCGTGGTGTGCGTCACCAGGCTACTATGATTCTCGTAGAAGTCCGTCTCGCCGTCGCCGTTCAGGTCGCGCAGCCGGACGATCCCGTGCCGGGTGAAGACCTGCACCACGCCGCCGGCCTGCTCGATCGACAAGGGTTCGCACAAGCCCGCCGCGATCCTTGTCCAGCGGCAGCGGCCGGGCGACAGGTCCAGCCGCCAGACATCGCCTTCGAAAGTCACCACCGCCGCCGATCCCGGGGAAAGGAACACCAGGTCCGCCGGCCGCATCCGCCGGCCCCACGGGTTGGCCGCGGGCAATTCGATCCGGTCCAGCTCCCAGCCCGGCCCCGATCTCTCCGCGGTGGCGATCCGGGTCTCCACCGGGCTATTCCAGCGCGGCGGATAAGTCGCCGGCACGGCCGCATTCCCCGCTTTGATACTAGACTTTCCGTAGATCAGGCTCACCCGCCGCTCGCGCGACGATGCCACCAGCGTCGCGATCCTCATCCCGCCCTCGACCCCGAGCTTCAGTCCGGGATGATCCGACACCACTGCCAACTCCGTCTTCCCGATCAAGAACACCAGCTCCCCGCCGGACCCTACCGACAAATGTCGCTTCAGCGACCCGCCGCCGGCCTCATACCACTCGCGCACCGTGACCTCCCCGCAGCGGTAGCTGAGGACCCCCGCCTCCCCGGCGAAATGGTAGCCCAGAAACTTCCTCCCCGATCCCTCCAACCCGCCGCGTCCCGGGTCGTTTCCAAACACCGGCCGCGGGTCCTTCGCCACCCCTTCCACCGCGTCCGCCACCCCAGGCAAGGGCGGCGTCAAGGCCCTGCCCTTCTCCGCCGGCACCGGCAGTTTGACCCCCGCCTTCTGCGTCGGCTTCTCCCACGATGCCTGCGCCATCAGGTCCATCGACACCGGCGGCTGGTCCTTCCCCGTCTGGAACCACAGCGCCGGTCGCAGCAGGTCCTGGTCGAAAATCACCCACTCCCCCGCCCCCGCCCGCACCAGCAGGCCCCGCGCCACCGCCCCCGCCGCGCCGGTATCCACCGCGGTCCCGTGCACCGGCACCGCCGGATCGAAAAACGGCGCCGCCCCCGAAACCGGGGCGATCCACGGAAACACGAGGGCTAGCAGTGCGGGCCGCAGGAGAGTCATCACACCCAGAATGGACGCGCCCGCCGGAACGGCAAGCCGCCGCCGTGGCTTCGTGATGCGATGACCTCGACCAGAGGGGTGCGGGCGGCTCGCCCGCAGCAACCCTTGCCAAAGCCCCCCGACCGCCTCTTTCCCCTCGCGTCGGTCCTTCCCCGCGGATATGGCCCTTGCCATGCGGTCCATCGCCTTCCTCACCCTGTTCATCGCCATCGCCGCCGGCGAACCGCCCCGCCTCAACCACCTCCAGGCGATCGGCAGCCACAACTCCTACCACGTCGCCCCGCCCGCCGGCCTGCTCGGCACCCTCACGAAATTCAACAAGGACGCCGCCGCCTGGAACTACACCCACCCGCCGCTCACCGCCCAGCTCGATGCCGGCCTGCGGCAGTTCGAGCTCGATGTCTTCGCCGATTCCAAAGGCGGGCTCTTCGCCTCGCCCATGGGCCTCAAGCTCGCCGCGCTGAGCGGCACCAAACTCCCTCCCTTCGATCCCGCCGGCGAACTCAAGAAACCCGGCTTCAAGGTCCTCCACGTCCCCGACCTCGACTGCTGGAGCCACGTCCCCACCTTCAAGGCCGCGTTGACGGAAATGCGGAACTGGTCGGACAAGAACCCGCGCCACCTCCCGCTGATGATCCTCGTCGAGTGCAAGGACCAGCCCCACCCACCGCTCCCGACCAAGCCGGAACCCTTCACCCGCGAGCGTCTGTTGGAACTCGAGCAGGAGATCCTCTCCGTCCTCCCCGCCACCCGCATCCTCCGCCCTGACGATGTCCGCGGCCAGGCGGCCACCCTGCGCGAGGCCGTGCTCAAGAACGGCTGGCCCGCCCTCGATTCCCTCCGCGGCAAGTTCCTCTTCTGCCTCGACAACACCGACGCCATCCGCAGCCGCTACCTTGAGGACAATCCCTCCCTCGAACAGCGGCTGCTTTTCGGCAGCGCGCCCGATGCCACCCACCCCGCCGCCGCCTGGTTCAAGCGCAACGACCCGGTCCGCGGCCATGGCGACATCCTCGACCTCGTCAAAGCCGGCTTCCTCGTCCGCACCCGCGCCGACACCCGCCAGCCCGACCCGGCCATGAGGGAGAAAGCCTTCACCAGCGGTGCCCAGTGGATCAGCACCGACCACTTCGCCGCCCCGGACCCCGTCGCCTTCGATGCCGGCAAGACCTTCCGCCTCAACCCCGTCACCACGGATCCGGCGAAAGCACCGGCTGTCCTGTTGGAGTGAGATCTCCCCAACTTGCCCCAACGACCATCGGTCCCATCCACCGCCCCGGATGAGGAAGCACGCCGGTTAGGGCTGGGTCCCGGAATCAATCGGACGATCCCTCGCCGCCGGACGGCAGCACCGAGCTCGGGTTGGTCTCGCGGAGCACCTCATGAAGTTCACCGATCATCGCGTCGTAGTGCGGGAAGGTGTCGAATCGCCCCGATCGCGGCCGAACCGCCTCGCGCAGCAACCAAGGACTTTCGATCAAGCGGGCCGAAGTCATCGAGTAGTCCACGTGCACGCCGCCATTCACCGGATACTTCCCGCCAAGCTCCTCCGCAGACCGCGGCCATCGGCCTTCGTTCGAGCGGAGATGCACTTTCAAATCGGCAATGGCCTGTGAGGTTCCGTACTCCGAGCGCATGTTGAGGAACCGCGGAACCATCATCCCGGCTCCCGCCACGATCAGAACCACGACAGCGATCGCCATGATCCGAAGGGTCCGCGTCATACGGCATCAGGACTTGGCGATTCTCCGGAACTTCTCTGCAGGTACGACAGAGCTTCCGCACCCGATGGATGCGACCCTATCTCGTCACGGATCGCTTTGAGGCGTGAGAAGAACTCGTCACCCAACCGCTCGCGGAGTCGGCGATCATATCCTGCCACGACCTCCGCATCGCGGATCGCCTTCTGCCAAGGCGCGGTGAATACCAGATGGAGATTGCGATGGAGTCCCCCGGCCCGGAGCGCTTCCCACTCGCCGGCGTCTAGCCACACGCCACCGGTCACCGACCGATCCACCCGGAACGGCAGTCCTCGCCCGACCCGGTAGCGGGTCATCAACATCCCGCTTTCGGGACAAATTTTGATCGCATCATCGGATTCGCTCACCGGAACGCTTTCCCCGCCGGGATTGTCCTCCGCGGGATCGTCCTCGGCTCTGTTCCGCCACCTCCAATACTGCTCCAGCGTGATGTAGTGCCCTCCGGTCTCGCAGCAACGAAACGCTGCCAGCCCCCCTTCAAGCGTGACACGTTCCATCGCCTTGCGGCTGCCGAGCGGACTCTTCATGAAAAATCTGGGGAATGGAACGCATGGAGCGATGCGGATCTCGCAACCCGGCTCATGCCTTGATCAACAGCGTGGCAATCTTGTCGTCCTCAAGAGTGAAAAAGTAACGAAGCCGGACCGGACTTCCGGGGAAATTCCCGCTGACGTCTGCGGTGACCAACCGTCGCTCGCCGTCCCCTGAGACCTCGACCACTTCCACGACCGGCTTCGTCTCGGCCGTAGCCTGCTCGATCCACGCGGCAATCCCGGCTCCGTGATGATCGTTGGCCTCGTCGTTCACATGGCCATCGGCGGTGAAAAGCGAGAGGAAGCCGGCAAATTCGCGCGTGTTGGTGGCCTCGAAAAAGGCGGCGATCACCGGTGGGAGGTCTGGGTTCATGGCCATGGTAAGATGATTTGTGAGCGAAACGCCTCCGCCGTAGCAGAAGCCGAGCCTCGGTTAAAAGCTCAATCCCCGAGTCAACCACCCGTGCCGGGAGCGTTCCTCCGCGTTGGACTGGCGTCGATCGATCCACCCCGCATCCAACCGGGGGAGGAAGCCCGCATTCATTCGGAGCGCTGCCCGCCGGTCGATGGAGCGCCATTTTCGGCGGATGGAATCCGTTCCAAACGGTCGATGTCGAGCAAGCGAACCAACGCATCCATGCGCCGATTCGTTCTCCAGTGGGAACCGAACAGCAAGGTGATTGCCAGAACGATCAGGGCGGCGGAATCGCGCAGGATACCCGGGAACCAAACCACCACGACAAGCCCCGCCACACCTGCCAGGACCGGCAATACCAGCGATCGGTTGCGCCCGCTCGCCATGTCGCACAACTCGCGTCGCGCGCGCTCGGACTCGAGGTGAACCCGCGCATAGGCATCCAATTGCTCATCGCTGAGCGTGGCAACTTCTTCTTTGGAAAGGTTGATGGGCATATGGGGATTCTTTCCGAACGTCGGGGCCGAGCAAGCGGCTACCGGGAGCGCCCCTTCGACTCGGGTTGAGGTTGGTCGTCATCTTCCGAATCTGACTGGGATCGGGTGGCGACTTGTTCGGAGCTGGGCCATTCGCCGTTCGGTGGTTCTGGCAGGTGGTCTAGAACCCGGCTCCTGAATGAATGGGGAACCGGTGTTCCATTCTCATTCGGTCGCGTTCCCGGAAAAACGTCGTAGCGATCAGGAACAGGAACGTCGTCAACCCGATGGAAGCGGTAGTGGTTCATAGTCAGGTGGGAATCTTCCCATTCGATCGGGACAAACTGGGCTCCACCCTTGAACATCGCCCTCGTCGTCTTGCTCAAGGGGAATCGCAGAATTCCATCCTCGAGCCGCCAATACTGGAACCACGAAATCATGAGCCCCATCCCGGTCTGCTGCTCGTAAACGCAGGTGCTGTCATCCAGAACGTGCCATAGGCATTCTTGAGGACTGCCTGGATCTCTGAAGCGCTTGGGAAGCCCCATCCATGTTCCAACCAGTGGTTGCGGGGAGATCATGAGTTTTCCGGGCGAACGCTAGAGGAGTATTAACGCCGGTGCAAAGCTCCGAATCTCATCAGACGTCCTCCTCGGCGTCCCCATCCCCCCATTTCTGTTCGGATTCTTTCTCGATTCGATAAGTGAGCGGCGGAAATCTCAAGTAAGTCCCCGAAATCAGCCCACAGTCAGGACATTCGATCCAGAGACGTCGGTTGTTACCTGCCACCACGGGAGATTTAGCCGAACAGAATGGGCACCTGAAGAACAACCGCTTCAAGACCAGGAGAATTCCCATTACGGCACCCACAGCACAAAGCGGAACAAACAGGGAAATCGCAGCCAAAAATACTACATTGACGATTTTCGAATGAGGAAAGAAGACACCAATGAATACAACCAGAAAAAACAGCGGCACGAGAGCACAAAGTTTAATCCACAACCTGAATGACGGAACGATCATGATTCTTTATCACGTCACAGCACACCACCCGCCTGACGGCAGCCGCGCATCGACTTTGGTTTAAGGGTTCCAATCACGGCGGATTGAACACGGGGTGGGGCAGGTGTTGAGATCGACGCCTTCAGCTTCTTCATTCTGTCTCGCTCTTGGTGTCCGAATCCGAATCGGCGGCTGCTTCGATTCGCCTCGTCTCTTCCTCGAAGCTCTTCAAGAACGCTGCCTGCTCCTCCAGGATCTCGACCGGTGAGGCGTAGACCTTGCCAACCTGCTTCTCGAACTTGTGCCCGGTGTGCAGCTCAAGATGATCCACCACGGTGTTCATGTCCATATACCAGAACGAGATGCACAGATCCCGCTGGAACACGTTGGACATATCCATTTTGGTGCAGCCGTGGGGATGCTCGGACGCCTCTCCGGAATCGAGATCGACCGCAAACGAACCTTCGGATGGATCTACGCAGGGATCTAATTCTTCTTCCTCGCCGACATGTTCCGGACGTTCCGTAAGAGCCCATTCGCGTCAGGTTAAGCCACAACGCGCTGACTGACAGTGAATTAAAACGGAAAAAAGTCCGAATTATGTGTTGACAGGGTGAGCGAGCCGGCAAGCTCGGCATGTCTAAGACTTCACCCGC
>JBIPNO010000128.1:0-6147 GCA_044372775.1 Haloferula sp. | reverse complement strand
GTCTTAGACATGCCGAGCTTGCCGGCTCGCTCACCCTGTCAACACATAATTCGGACTTTTTTCCGTTTTAATTCACTGTCAGTCAGCGCGTTGTGGCTTAACCTGACGCGAATGAGTTCAAGGATGGAAAGATGACCCTGCATCTCCCGGAAGATCTCATGGAAGGCAACTTTTACTCTGTCCTCTATACCGTCATGAACGTGGATAAGGCATTAAATAGGGTAAGCTTGGCAACCGAGAGGAATCCGGAAGTGGAGGCTGTCCTGAAGGGGAGAGAGCTCACCCTGAAGATCGACGGCCGGTTGACGTTCTTCAAGCGCATGAGCGCGGAGGAATTCGCGAAACGCAAAGACCTGAAGATACTCAAGCCGTCGGAAATCAGCCGCATGGATTCCGGGCTGTTCAGGCAATTGACGCCACCGATCACCATCACTGAATATCCATTGGAAGGCTCAGACAGGGATCGCAAAGGAAAACTTGCACTGAAGAACGATAGCGGCAAAGCCATTTCCAGGATCGCGGGCACCTTGCGCTGTGAGAACCCCCATGGTAGCCATTTGAAGACGTTTTCTCTCAGCGATTTCAGCCGGGAAGGAAAGTCCGGCGATACGCTTGACCCCGGTGAAAGCCATACCATCGAGGAGAAGTTTCCTTATGTGGCCAAGACTAGCAAAGACCTTAAGGGAGTGGTCACCAGCATCACATATGCTGACAATACCACCTGGCCGCCAATGCCTGCAGAGTTTCCTGAAGGTATCAACGATGAACCAGTGGTAGGTAAAATCATAGGGCTCCATGGGTCGGGATCACTGTCCAAAACGGCCATCGCATTTTTCAATCACGGGGAAAAGCCTGTGAAAGGGGTTGTTTTTTGCGTTAAGGATCTCGATCAGGACGGAGATACCCTAAGCGGATCATATGGCTATGTATCCTGGGGTGTCACCGATACCAAGGAGGGCAAAACGATCATGGAAAGTGGTTCCGGTCTGGCAGATTGCGTGACAAGCGCCCCGCCCAGTGATGTCAGCAACGGCCGGGTGGAGATCGTGGAAGTCTTTTACACGGACGGTGGTAGCTGGAAGCCATGAGCGACCCTGTTTTCATTGGCGAACATTTCGGAAGGATCGCAGTGACCCAAAAACCATTTGAGGGTATCGTCGAGCCAAGCCATGAGCGACCCTCAGAACAGGAATTTCACCTGGGCCCGGGAGAGCGGGTACCAGTATCATGCGAAAACCGAGGGCGCGTTCTCCGACGGCGCACGCAGCCTGGATATCTTCAGGAAGGCGGATAGCTACCGGGATCACGTTCTCGGAGTCTATCGAAACAGGCCGTTTGAGATTCTCGATGCTTGGGGAAGGGAATCTGGCAACTCCTTCGTCTGGCATACGGTCGTCGTGATCCCCACCTCCGGACTGAATCTCCCGAATTTCGATCTCCTGCCTCGTCGTGAGACCGCCGGTGGATTGAGTTTCGTGGGAATCAAGGGTCTGGATTTGAAACTCGCACCGACCGCTCCGATGGATGAACGACGGCTGGTTGAGGCATTCAACAAGAACTACCACCTCTTCGGCGGCGGAGCCTATGAGGCCATGGTGGCATCGATCAAATCCGCCGATCACCTGGTTCCGAGCCTTTCTGACATGGCTTCCATCTGCAAACCGAGCGTCCTGCGCTTCCTCTCCACCGCCTTCACCGGCTTCATCGAGGTGCAGGACGGATACCTCGCGATACGCGCACCCAAAAAAGCCCGGATCATAGGTCCCGGCGTAAGCCACACGATTCTCGAGGGGAGGGACCGCGAAAGTCTGCTGACCGTCGCAAACGACTTCCTCGATGCGCTTGCGATTTCAGCGAGGGAGGCACCGCTTCAGGCGCTGATCATCAAGAACACATTCCGACCCGCGCAGTTTTTTGGCACCCTCATCGGAATCGCCGTCGGCTTCATAGCTGGCAGCATAGTCAGCGGAATCTTGTTGATCGTGTTCAAAGGGAAATACTTGTACTTTATCCCTTTACCGTTGGTGATCGGAGTTGCGCTATGCCGCTTCATCGGCAACTGGCTGACCCGGGCGAAATAAATTCTCCCCAATGGCAGGCCGGCCCTTTCAACGGCTGAAGAGCGGGACCCGGAGGACCGGAATGGTGGCCGCTGTATCCTGCCGCGAGCCTTCTCAGGCATCACGCCGGAATGGACGAGGAGGGTGCAGTCGCCCGTTTTTCGGGAGGTTCCGCGTAGGCTTGCGGCAAGTCCACTCCGCTGAAGCTACGAGGACCGGCGGATGCTGCAGCCACTTTCAGTCGGCAGCCTTCACAGGCTCCGGCAGCGCGTTCGATTCGGCATCGGCGAGCAGGCGGCCTTCCGCCTCGCGCGGGACATCCATGGTGAAACGGGTGTCCTGGCCGGGGACCGAGGTGACCTGGATGGTTCCGCCGTGCGCTTCGATCGCCCGCTTGACGATCGAGAGCCCGAGGCCGGTGCCCTTGATTTCCTCCTGCGAGTGATGTTTCTCCACGCGGTAGAAGCGGCGGAAGATGTGCGGCAGGTCGGCGCTCGGGATGCCCACGCCGTCATCGGCGACCCAGATCCGGGTCGAATGCTCGTCGCGGCTGCAACCCACCGTTACCGTCAGGCCGGGGCGCGGGTTTTGCTTGAGGGCGTTCTCGACGAGGTTGAACAGCACCTGGGTCCAGTAGAAGCGGTCGCCGGCCAGGGTGAGGTCGAGGTCCGGCATCTCGATCTTGATCTTGGCTTCCTGATTGTGAATGACGGACTCGAGCCGCTCCAGCACGTCGTTGACGCAGGACCGGATACGGAACGGCTTCACCTTGAGCGCGGCGGCTTCGCCGGATTCGAGGCGGGAGATCACCAGCATGTCCTCGACGATCCGCGAGATGCGCTCGGTGTGCTTGCGCATGACCTTGAGGAAACGGCGGCTGAGTTCCTTGTCGTCGAGCAGGTCGTCGTCGATGAGGTTCTCCAGGTAGCCGTTGATGATGGCCAAGGGAGTGCGCAGTTCGTGCGAGGCGTTCGCGACGAAGTCCTTCCGGATCTGCTCGGTCTGGTACTCGTTGGTCACGTCACGGATCACGACTCGGGTGGTGGGTTCGTCCGCCGGACTGTCGGAAAGGCGGGCGGCATCGATGACCCAGGCGTTCATCCCGCGGCGTTCCTGATCGCCGAGCGGGGAGGATTGCTGGGCCAGCACGGCGCGGGTCACGGTGGCTTCGCCGGTATCGAGGCAGCGCATCAGGGCGGCGGCCAGGCGCTGGTCGAGGAAGGCCTCGTGAATCGTGCGGCCGGTCAGGTCGCGGCCGCGGAAGAGGGTGCGCGCCGCCTTGTTGGCGAAAAGCACGCGGGCATCGGCGTCCACCAGCATGAAGGCGTCGCCGAGCGCGTCGAGCAACTGGTCGCGTTCCTGGCGGGCGTGGCGAAGGTCGAGATCCAGCTTCATCCGCCAGGCCGCGACTTCCGCCGCAAACTCCTTGCGGGCACGCCGCAGGCGCAGCGCCGTGATCGCGAGCGCCGCGAGGGCGCTGAGCGTGGCGATGACGGAGATGATGACGAACGGCTCGGGCATCCTCAGAGGGACGACACGCAGTAGCCGATGCCACGGACTGTTTCAACCATCGCTGCATGTTCGCCGAGTTTCTGACGGAGTCGTTTCATGTGGGTGTCGAGGGTCCGGCTGTGGACCTCGT
The DNA here is from genome assembly GCA_044372775.1 of Haloferula sp. Lineage (GTDB taxonomy): Bacteria > Verrucomicrobiota > Verrucomicrobiia > Verrucomicrobiales > Akkermansiaceae > Haloferula. Next base: position 2,445 of record JBIPNO010000128.1, on the reverse strand, counting down.
CGCTGTAGCCCCAGACCGTGCGGAGCAGGTCGTTGCGGTCCTGGGGCTTGCCGGCGCGCTCGGTGAGGAAGAGCAGCAGCTTGAACTCGGTGGAAGTGAGTTCGACCGGGTGGCCCTCAAGGTAGAATTTCAGGGAATTCTTGTCGAAGCGGAAGGGGCCGAAGGTGAACTCGACCTGCCCGGGCGGTCCGTCGCTGCGCTTGAGCACGGCCTGCACGCGGAGCATGAGCTCTTTGGGCGAGAAGGGCTTGGTCAGGTAGTCGTCCGCGCCGGCTTCCAGACCCTGGATGCGGTCCTCGGTCTGGGCGCGGGCGGTCAGCATGATGACCGGGATGTCCCGGCTGCGGGAGTCGCGGCGGATCTCCTTGAAGACGCCGTAGCCGTCCTTGCCGGGCAGCATCAGGTCCAGGATGACCAGATCGGGCCGCTGGTGGATGGCCATCTCGGCACCGGTAATGCCGTCATGGGCCTTCAGCACCTGATAGCCGGCACGCTCCAGATTGAAGCCCACCAGGTCGGCAATGTCGCGCTCATCCTCGACGATCAGGATTTTCTGCATGTGCGCTGAGCTTTAGGGGCACCCCGTCGGCCCGCAAACGGAGTGCTTGTGACGATATCGTCGCAGAGGGGGAAGGGGAAGTGCCGAGTGATCAGTGATTAGTGATTAGTGATCAGTGGGGCAAATGGCGCGGGCGCGGCGGTCGAGTGGTGTGATGTCGAGTTCCGAATCATCAAAGATCCGTAAAGGGTGATCAGGAATCGGCAATTGGCCATGCGCCGCCGTCACCGTCTTTCCCTGATCACTGCTCACTGATCACTCGGCACTTCTCCGTGCGTCGCGTGCCATTCCTGATAAACGACCGGCGAAATCTCTGACGGCTTGATCTCGGAGCGGCCGCCCCAGAAGACGTTGGTGTAGGAGACGGGGATGCCGACGGATTCGAGGTGGCGGTCGATGGCGGCCTTGTGCTCGAGCACGCGGGGTTTTTCGGTGCCGTGGACCACGCCCATGATGTTGACGTCGCCGAACTGCGGGCCGCCTTCGCGCCAGTAGCAGTGGGTCATGCAGAAATGGCGGCCGACCTCGGCGCCGGCTTCGATCTCGCGGCCTTTCGGCACCGCCCAGTGGAAGAGGCCGTTGAAACGGGTGACCCGCTCGCCGGTGGCGGACGGCTTGACGTGCTCGAGGAAGGTCGAGAAGCGGCCGATGACTTTCTTCGCGTTCAGCCCCTCGGCGATCTCGCAGTAGCGGTCCAGGCTCATGCCGAGGGCGGCGGCGCGGTCGTCCCAGGGGTTGGCGCGGATTTCGTCCGGGGTCAGCTCTTCCTTGAGCGAAAGGAGCACCTGCCATTCTTCCGGCGAAAGCTCGACGGTCGCGGTGGTCATCATCACCGCCGGTTCGTCGGACTTGTCGCCCGGCTCCAGCGCGCGGCGGCGGATGTGGCCGACGCCGAGGGCGAAGACGCCGTTGGCAGGCATGAGGAGGTATTCGGTGGCCCCGGTCAGGCGGAGCAGGGTGGTGGCGTGTTCGTCGAGCGATTCGCCGACCGGCACTTTCAGCGTGGTCCACAGGCGGTAGCCGGAGCCGGAGACTTCGGTATCGGTCGAGCGGATCACCACGTGGCCGGAGAAGGGGTCCTCCTTGGACATGAAGTCGAAGGCGGCGTTGAGCTTTTCTTCCGGGACCTTCCAGGCGACCAGCGCGCCGTGGGCGAGTTTGGTGGAGAGCAGGGTCTGGCGGACCCGGCGGATGATCCCGGCCTCGACCATCGCGCGGATCCGCTCCAGCACGGTGTCGAGCGGCACGCCGCTCTGCTCGGCGATCACGTGGAAGGGCTGGCGCTTGAAGCCGGCGACCAGATCCTCGGAAACGGCCAGGATTTTTGCGTTGAGGGGGTCGGTGTGTTCGACGGGGACGGTCTGCATGGGCGGGAAAGTAGGGTGCGGAATACGGACCCGCCACGCGGAATTTGCGGAAAACCGACCGGTTTGTGGCAGCGGGGACCGAGGATGAGCCGGCGCTCCGGTCCAAGATTCATCCGACGGGAACGAATAATCCGGTTTGGACTGCGTCCCATGACGCGCATGAAATCATTCCCTTTCAAAACCGCCGCGCTGATCGCCATCCTGCCGCTCGCGTCCTGCATGACCACCTACGACGCCTATGGCCGGCCGGTTCAGGCGGTCGATCCCGGCGCCGCGGCGGTCGGGGTGCTGGCCGCCGGTGCGGTCGGCTACGCGATCGGCCAGAACAACGAGCCGCGCTACTACCGCGGCGGCTATTACGGCGGGGGCTATTACGGCGGGGGCTACTACGGGGGCGGTCATCCTCACTACCGCTGCTACTCATTCGCGTCAGGTTAAGGCCCGGATCCCTGATTCCACAGGGGATTGACGTCGCCGTTTGTCCCGCATGACGTGGTCCGGGTAAGGATCGAAATCGAA
>JBIPNO010000083.1:0-22491 GCA_044372775.1 Haloferula sp. | reverse complement strand
CGGCGGAATGCCGTGCGTCAATCACGGCTGCCACTTCGGGCAGCCCCAGCTTGAGTTTGCGTCCAGGCATGACGCAACCTGACAGACCGGAACTGGCAAGTCACATTATTTCCAAGAAATGGTATGAGCCCCGCCGGTCCGTCGCCCCTTCAGTCGGTCTCGTCCACCGTCTCGTCGCGCTGATAGATCGGCAGTTGGCGGTAGGGCACCGTGAAGGCCAGCACCATCATCGCGGTACCATAGATCCGGCCGGCCTCCCGGCTGTTCCAGGAGCCGTCTTCGGACTGCTTCTTCAAGTAGGTGGCGTACATCCAGTTCGCGTATTCGTTCCAGTAGCGCCCGCCGATCTGGAACATGCCCTGGGCGTTGTAGTAGTTGCCGTAAAACTCGAACTGGTCGCCTGGCAGGTCGCGGAAGGTCTTCATCACGTATTCCGCCGCCCTCACCGTCTCCGGTGTGCCGTGCCGGCCGCAGAGTTCCAGACAAAGCAGGCCCATCCCGGTCAGCGAGCGGGCGTGGTCGTGGCGGTCCATGTAGCCGAAGCAGCCAACCCTCTCGTCCTGATGCCGGCTCAGGTAAGCGACCGCGTCGGCGATCGCCTGGTCCGGCACCGCCGCCCCGTTGAGCTTCGCCGAGCGCAGCGCCATGAGCGCCCAACCACTGCACGACGTGTCGCTGTCCCGGGATCCCGGGTGATAACGCCAGCCGCCCTGATGGCGCTCGTCCTTCTCCACCGCCTGGGCTTTCAGGATCAGCTTCAGCGCCTTCGGCAGGGCCACCGCGATCTTCTCCTGCCGCCCTGGATCGACCATCCCGCTGACCTCGGAAAGGAAAAGCGTGGCGATATTGTGGGCGTACATCGGGCCGCTGCCGGCATTCCCGCGCTCGAACAACCCGGTTTCCCGCTGGTTGTTCAGCACGAAGTCGATGCAGCGGTTGAGCGGCTGCATGTACGGCCCCTCGGTCGGCAGGTGCCCCTTCGACAGGAAGGACATCCCGACCAGCGCCGGAATCCCGGTCGAGTCGCCGTAGCTCTCGGGAAACGAACCGTCCTCGCGCTGCACCCTCGCGAAGTATTCCAGCGCCTGCTCCACCGCCGGATCGACCTTATCGCGCCACTCGGCGAAGACCGGATCGGCCGGTTCCTGGGCCGCCGCCAAAGACAGGCCCGCAGCGATCATCGAAACGATCCGCAGGGTCAGGGAATGAATCGGGAAAGCTCTCATTACTCGTCGGTCATGGCTTTGAAATACTCCTTCACGAGGCCCCGGTATTCTTCCGGAACTCCCGCTCCGCCGCCGCTGCCGACGTCGGACTTCAAGGTGGCCTGGATCTTCTCCCAGTCCGCCGCGCTGATCCCCAGCTTCGCCAGTTCCGGCGGCACCCCGGGATCGGCCTCGCGCATCCGCGGACCTTCCTGGGATTTCTCGCCGGGCTGTTGCCCCGGTTGACCGGGTTGCCCCGGCTGACCCGGCTGACCCGGTTGCGGGCGACCCTGCATGCTCTGCTTGGCCGATTGCGCGGCCCGCGCCATCGCGTCGGCCGCCTGCTGCGCCTGACCGGCGGCTTGGGCCGCCTGGGGCTCGCTCCCGGCCTGAGACGCCGCTTGGAAAGCCTCCGCCAGATCGCCGGGAGTCACCGGAGCCCGGTTCGGGTCCGCCTGCTGCCCCCGCGCCTGCTCCGCCGCCTGGGCGAACTCCTGCGCCGCGCGCTCCAGGGCAGCAGCGCTATTCTCCAGATTCCCCGCCGCCTGCTGGTGCTGGCCGGCCGCCTCCTGCGACTTGCCTTGGCTGCCGCTCTGAGCCGCCGCTTCCGCCTGCTGGCTGCCCTGCTGCGCGGCATTCGCCGCCTCGTTCATCTGACCCGAAGCCTCGGCCTGCGGCATCTCGGCGATCGCCTCCGCCAGCTCGCCGACCTCGCCCGCCTGCATGTCTTGCAAAGCCTGCATCGCCTCGTCGGTCCTGCCCGCCGCCAAGGCTTCCAACGCCCCGGCCACCTCCGCCTGCCGCTCCGCCAAAGCTTCCACCTCCGCCTTGCGCTCGGCCTGCTGGGCTTGCTGCTCGCCGGATTGAGCCTGCTGGGATTCACCCATCTGGGACTGACCCTGCTCGGACTGGCCTTGCTCGGACTGGCCTTGCTCGGACTGACCCTGCTCGGACTGGCCTTGCTCGGACTGGCCTTGCTCGGACTGACCTTGCTCGGACTGCCCCTGCTCGGACTGACCTTGCTCGGACTGACCTTGCTCGGACTGGCCTTGCTCGGACTGGCCTTGTTCGGACTGGCCCATCTCCGGCTTCCCTTCTTCGGACTGACCTTGTTCGGGCTGGCCTTGTTCGGACTGGCCCATCTCCGGCTTCCCTTCTTCGGACTGGCCTTCTTCGGACTGGCCTTGTTCGGACGCACCTTCTTCGGACTGGCCCATCTCCGGCTTCTCTTCTTCGGACTGACCCTGCTCCGACTGACCCTGATCGGGCGGAGAAACCGACTCCTTCAGCGCTTCCACCGCCTCGCGGGCGGCCTCCGCGGCGGCTTGATCCTCACCTTTCGAAAGTTGCTCGCTCGCCTCCTGCGTCGCGGCCACCGCTTCGGGCAGCAGGTCCGCCGCTTCGCTGTGCTCCTGCCGCGCTTCCGCCAGTTGCTCCGCCGCGGCTTCGGCGATCTTCTCCTGCTCCTTCGCCAAGGCCTCGCGCAGGCTGTCCTCCGCGGCTTGCTGCGCCTGCTTTTGGGCCTCGGCCTGTGCCTGTGCCTCGGGTTGACCCTCCGGCTGCCCCTGCTCCGCCGCGGCCGGCATCTGGCGCGACTGCTCTTCCAACGCCTTCTGCGCCTGGCTCAGTTCACGCGCCTGCTCCGCCAAATCCTTCGCCGCGTCGGCCTGCTGCTCCAGCACCTCGGCCCGGGCCTGCGGTTGCTCGCGGAGCTGCTGCCGCAGTTGCTCCTCCACGGCCTGCTGCTTGTCCTGCCACTCCTGCGGCAACTCGGCCTGATCCTGCTGCGCCGTCGCCTGCTGCTCGGCCTGCCGCGCCAGTTCCTGCTGCTGCTGCGCCAGCTCCTGGAAGCGCGCCAGCTCCTCGATCTTCTGCCGGTCGCGATCCATCGCGTTCCGCACTTCCTCCAAGTTCTTCACCGCCTTCTCCGCCTCGTCACGGGCGGCGTTCATCTTCTCCTCCCGCTGTTCGTTGCCGTCCTGCAAAGGCGCGCTCTCCAGCTCCTCGCGGGCCTTCTCGACTTGCTCCGATGCCTCTCGTACTTCGTCCGCCTTCGCCGCGTGGACGCTCTCCTCCATCTTCTCCGCCAGCTCTTCCAACTTCTCCTTGGTATCGGCCAGCTTCTCCCGCGCCTCCTCGAAGTTCTTCTCCGCCTGCTTGCTGAGCTTCTCGTTCTGCATCTCCCAGCGGCTCTGGTCCATCTTCTGACGGGCCTCCTGAGTCGCCTTGATCGCTTCCTCGATCTTCTCCCGCGCCTCCTCATGCTCGGCCCGCATTTCCTGCCGCGCCAGCGACTCCGCATTGCGGTCGATCCGGATGAGCAGCCACTCCGAATGCCCCACGCCCGGCCCATCGAGCTCCGGCGTCCGCGCGTCCGCCGCCCGCACCCGCAAGCGGATCTCGCTCGCGCCGGGCCACGTTTCCATCAGCGCGCCGATCGCCAGCTCGCCCTCGCCGCGGTAACGCGCGGGCTTCGAGGAGCCGCCCAGCTTGACCGGCAAATCCTGCGCCATCCGCGTCGGCTCCTTGCCGACGGTCTTCACCTCCAGCGCGACCTCCGCCACCCCGAAATCCTCCGCCACCTCGTAGCGCAGGCCCAACACCTCGTCCGGACGCACCCGCAGTTCGCGGGCGATCGGGCTCAGCCAGCGCACCGCCGGAGCTTGATCCTCCAGCACCCGCACCGGAAAGCGCAGCGCTTCCACTTCGCGGCCGAGCCGATGCTTCAAGGTCACCACCGCCTCGCCGCCGCCATCCGCAGCCAGCGTCCACGAAAAACTCACCCGCCCGCCCGTCGCCGAGTGCTCGATCTCACCTTCGGCCAGCCGCTGGCCCTCGACTTCCAGCCACGCCGCTTCGATCGCCGTGTTGAGATTCCCCGCCAGTTCGATCTTCGTCCCGCGCACCGCTTCCACGCCGGTGCCCAGCGCCTCCTCCGTCGGCAAAAGCCCGGCATATTCCGGAAACACCCGCTTCACCCGCGGCTCCACGATGCCCGGCAGCGGCCACATCGTCACCGTGAAGGCATCGCTTTCGCCACGACCGGCCCGCGCCCGATAGGTGAAGCCCTCGCGCACCGGATCCATCCGGTAGGTCCAAAAATCGCCATCGCGGTTCATCGGCTGCGTCACCTCGGTGCCGCCGGCCATCGTCATCACCAGATCGAGCGAATCCGCCGGGCCGTCGTAGGCGATCTCGATCAAGAGCGCATCCCCGTCCAACAGCTCGATATCCCCCGGCTTCACCTCGAACTTCACCGCCCCCGCGTTGCCCAGATTGCTGAACGGCGCCACCGCCCGCACCGCGAGCCGCGCCGCTTCCTTCGGCCAGATCACGAACAAGGCCGCGAACAAAATCGCCAGCACCTGCGCGGGCCTCGCCCAGCGCCGTCCGGCCCCCACCGCCTTGATCTCGGCGCGCGCGTCGACCTTCCCGACATCCTCGCCCGCCGCCTTCGCCAGCTCTTCCAACAGCCCGGCCGAGGCCCCGCTGTCCGCACCCGAAAGCTCCAGCACCGTGCTCATCCGCTCCTCGATCTCCGGATGCCGTCCTTCGATCCAGCGCGCCACCTGCACCAGCCCGATCTTCCGCATCAGCGGCCGCATCCCGACCACCAGCGCCGCGCCGGTCGCCAGCAGCCACGCGACGAACATCGCCCAGCGCACCGCCGACGGCAGCGGGGCGAGGAAATGATCCGCCGCCATCATCGCGAGCAAGCCGCCCAGCGCGACCGTCGCCAGCAGCAGCCCACCGCGCAGCAACTGCGCCCGCCGGATGCTCGACCTCACCGCGCCCAGCCGGCGTCCGATGTCTTCCCTCGCTTGGTTCGTGCTCATGGTTTTCTCCTCTTGCGGAGCGCCGGCTTTAGCCGGCCCGCTTCAACAGCAAGCCGACCAACCCCAACGCTCCCGTGTTCTGAAATTCCAGTTCTCATTACGGCAGTCCCCCGCCCCGTCTCATCACCCATTCGATCGACAGTAGCAGGGCGAAGAGGCCCAGCACCAGCGCGTTGTCCCACAGCGGGGTCTCGCGCAGCTCGCGCTTGGCATCGCCCTCCTTCAAAAACAATTGGGTCAACCCGCCCGCCTGATCCGCCTCGACCACCCGCCCGCCGGACAGGTCGGCGACCGTCTCTAACAAGCCGAGATTCAAGGTCGTCTCCGCCAGCTCCACCGGCCCGCGCGATCCCACCACGCGGAACCCCGCGCTCACCGCCGCGTTTCCATCTTCCGCCGAAAGCCGGTCCGCCTCCTTGCCGCGCAGCTTGATCTCGTAGCGCCCCGGCTCCGCCAAAGGCTCCAGTTCCGCCTCGTGCAGCCCGTTCGAATTCTCCGTCACCGCCAGCGGCACGCTCGTCACCACCACGCCGTCGCGCACCAGGTCCGCCATCAGTTCGCCGTCCTGCACCGGGCTCAGCCCGGTATCGCGCAGCCGCGCCGTGACCTTGATCCGGTCGTCCGCGGTGTAGGTCAGCTGATCCGTCCCGAGCCGCACCCGCGCGCCGCCGGCCCGCAGCACCGGCCCCGCGCCCCAGCGCACCAGGTTGCCCCAGAAGCGATGGTGATAAAGGTCCCCCGCCCCCTCGCGCAGCCGCCAGGTCCGGTCGGTCAGCAGCAGCGCCACCTTGCCCTTGCCGGTCTGCCGCGTCACCACGAGCGCAGCCGCCGCCTCGCGCTCGCGCCGCTTCGCCAACGCATCGAGCGCCGCGTCCAACCCTTCGCCTCCTGAAATCGCCGACCCGCTCTCTTTGCCCCGCGCCGTCAAAAGCACCTCCGCCCCGTCCTTCAACCCGCGGATCGGCTGCCGCCAGGACACCTCCGGAAAGCCCGCCCAGATCGCGTCGTTCGCCGATTCTCCCGTCGCCTGCTGCGTCACCGGATGACTCCGACCTTCCGCGGTCAACTCGAAGCGGAACGGCTCGCCGCCCGCCGCATAGAAAGTACGACGACCCTCGTAGGTCTCCACCGGCACCAGCTCGCGACCCGCTTCCGCCGAAATCCCATGCGGCATGAACTGTGGGCCCGCCACCATCACCAACATCGCAGCGCGCTCTTTCACGCACTCCGAGATCGTCGTCCAGGTCGCCGCGTCGATGGCTTCAGGTTCGATGTCCCCCAGAATGATCACGTCGAACTTCCGCCACTCCTCCGGGCTCGCCGGCAAGCGCGTCGCCTGGGCATCGCCGAAAGGCCGCGACGCCGATGCCGCGACCGCCTCGTCTTCCTCGCCCTCGATCCGGTCCGGATGCAGCAGCACGTACTGCAGGTGCACCGACTTGTCGCGGCCGTAGAACAGGTTCCGCAGGTAGCGGAATTCCCAGCGCGGCGTGCCTTCCACGATCAACACGTTGGTCCGCGCGTCGGTAATCGAGGTCTCGAAATCCCACGCGTTGTTGTCGTCGAAGCGCTCGCCTTCCAGCTCCGCCACCTCGATCCGGAACCCGCCGACCCCGCCCTCTTCCGGCACCGTGGTGAAGCGGACTTCCTCGCGGTGATTCTCCTGCGGCAACGGGATCGCGCGTTCCTCGATCACCTTGTCGTCGCGCATCAGCCGGACCTTCGCGGTCTGACCCTTGTAGCCGTCGAACTTCAACGATGCGGTCACCCGCATCCGGTCGCCGAGGTGGATCGCTTCCGGCGCGCGGACTTCCAGCACCGAGGCATCGCGCGGCGGTGCCGTCGTGCCCGTCGCCACGATCCCGACCGGCGCGTCCAGAATCCCGAAGCGCCGCGCCACATCCTCCACCCGGCCCGGCCGGTTGTGGCGGCCGTCGCTGACCAAAATCACTCCCGCCAGATCGTCCGGCGGCACCTGCTCGAGCACCGTGCCGAGTGCCGCGACCAGATCCGTCGCATCGCCCCAGCCTTCGCCCTGTGCTTCATCGCCCTCGCGGACGCTGCGCGCCGCACGGACCGTGCGGACTTTCATCGACTCTTCCAGTGACTTGAGCATCCCCGACTCCGCCAAACCCGCCTCGCCGAGTTCCAGCCGCGAAGCCGTCGCACCGTCGTCGGTCAAAAGCATCGACGCCGAATCGTCCAGCACCACCACCACCTCGCGCTGCCGGTCCCGCTCCACCATCCGCACCCACACCGGCTCGATCAAAATCCAAACCAACACCCCCAGCGCCCCCAGCCGCAGCCCGGTCAACCAGCGCGCCCGCCGCGGCGTCACCGCGCCGGATTCATAGCGATAGAGAAACAGCACCGCCTCGACCGCGATCGCCGCCACCGCCGCCACGGCCCACAAGGGCCATTCGGGCGACAAGCGCACGACCTTCCCCAACCCGTGGAGCAGGCCCCACAGCGCCAGAAAAACCAGGGGAAGACGGATCAGGAATTTCATGCCCGCGCGACTCTCTCGTTCCCTGGTTCCCGTTTCAACATCCGAACCTCAACGCCCGGGACACGGTTGCTATTTCAACAAATCACGACACCGCTGCCCGGGTGCGCCGGGGCGAGGGACTTCCTCTCCCAGGGGCACTCCGCCCAAAAGCGACATGACCTCGAGCGCGGGCTGCAGCCCGCTCGGATTCTCGTGTCGGAAGCGCCATGGAATTAGGTCCGCAGCACGAAATCGAAACACCGAAATCGTCCGCCAAGATCAATCCGCCGATGCTCCACTCAAATCTTACGTCTCTTCGCGGCTTGCCGCCAAGAACCAACCGGCCCAGCTTGTCTGCAATCCGACCTCCTTCCCATCTCCCCCGCTCAAGGCCGATGTCTCAATCCGTTCCCAGTGCCGAACAGGCCACTTTAGAAGCGATTCGCAGAATCGAGGAATGCCGTTGCGGTGGAAGAGCAGATCTCGACCTGAGCGGGCTCGCTCTCGTTGAGTTGCCATTGGGGATCTCATTACTTGGAGAACTGACCCAGCTCGACATTTCTCGGACTGCTGTCAGCGACCTCAGCCCCGTGGCCTCACTGTCCGCGCTCAAGTCGCTCGATTGCTCAGGCACGCAGATTATTGAGCTGTCCCCCTTATACTCGCTCTCTTCACTCCAATCGCTTGAGTGTGCCGGAACCCAGCTCGCTGACCTCTCTCCCCTGGCTTCAATTTCCGCACTCAAGTCTCTTGACTGCTCATTCACCAAAGTTGCCGACCTTTCGCCGTTAGCCACGCTCTCCTCACTCCGCTCTCTCAATTGCTCGTACACTCAAGTCACCGATCTCTCCCCTTTAGCCTCATTGTCCACCCTCCAGGTGCTAGAATGCCGGCGAACGCAAGTCGCTGACCTCTCTCCCTTGGCCAACCTTTCTGCCCTCCAGTCTCTCGACTGTTCAAGCACTCTCGTCGCAAACGTTTCCTCGCTCCGACAATTAACACGGCTTCACGACCTGAGAGTAGCAGACCTCAATATCTCAGATTTCCCGGAAAGCCTGCTCGATTCCCCCGCTTTGGGAAGGCTGATACTCAAAGGGAGCAAACTGGAGGGCGTTCCCGCCGAGTTGCTTGGTGGGGACAACTGCTTAGAACGGCTCCGCAGCCACTTCCGCGACCTCAAGGAAGGTCTTGAGGAACTGTCCGACGTGAAAGTGTTGGTGCTGGGGAATGGGCGCATCGGAAAAACCCAGCTTTGCGGTCAACTGAAGGGAGATGCCTACGAGAACGAAGCGGAAAGTACCCACGGCATTCTCGTCTCCAGCGCTGCCTTGGGAGCGAATCGGCTGCACCTGTGGGACTTCGGCGGCCAGGAACTCTATCACGGCACCCACTCGCTCTTCATGCGGACGCGGGCGGTCTTCGTTGTGCTTTGGACACCGGACTCGGAGAACCAGCAGGAACACGAGTGGAATGGCATGACCTTCCGCAATCACCGTCTGGACTACTGGCTGGAACTGGTGGCCACGCTGGGAGGCAAGGACTGCCCCTTGCTGGTGTTGCAGTGCCGTTGCGATACGCCGGAAGTGGAGTTGATCACACCGCCGGTGGCCGACGAACTGCTGAACCGCTTCTCGTTCCGGAAGGTGCTGCACCAAAGCTCCGCCACGCCCCGCGGCCTCGACTCGGTGAAGGTGGCCATAACCGACGCGATCTCCTGGATGCTGGAAAAGCAGGGAGTGGAGCGGATCGGCTCAGGCCGGCTGCGGGTCAAGCGCCGCTTGGAGGCACTGCGCGATGCCGATGCCACCCTACCAGTCGCAGCTCGCCAGCACCGGCTGGTCTCGCAGACCTTCTTCCGGGCGGTCTGTGAAGAAGAAGGCGGCGTCTCATCTCCGGATCAATTGCTTCACTACCTTCATGAGTACGGCGTCGTCTTCCACCGCCCCGGGCTTTTCGGCGACCAGATCATCCTCGACCAGGGCTGGGCGCTGGAGGCGATCTACACGGTCTTCAACCGGGAAAAGTGCTGGCGGCAAATTCGAAGTCTCGGCGGCCGCTTCACCCGCGCGCTGCTGCATGCACTGACCTGGCAGAAGCATACCGAGGAGGAACAGAAGCTGTTCCTGAGCATGATGCTTTCCTGCGGAATCTGTTTCATCCACAGGGAACTGGAGGACGGCGAGAAAGAATACATCGCTCCAGATCTTCTTCCGCCTGAGGAGGAAATGATCGAACTGGTCGGATTGCGCTGGGGCGACGATGGAGCAGACCAATCCTGGACCTATGAGATCCCCCATGAACACCCGGGGCTCATGACCGCGGTGATCTCGACCATTGGAGCCATGGCAGGGATCGACGCGGTGTATTGGAAAGGCGGCTTCTGCGGCTACGAGAAGAATACCCGCAGCCGGGTCCGGGTCCGCAACCTATCGCCAGGGGATGAACTCCGGATCGAAGTAGAGACCAAAGGCGGCGACGCCCGTGGCCTGATTGCTGCCATCGACAAGGCTCTTGAGAGAACTCTTTATCACACCGGATGCCGCAGTTGGGGCAGAATGCGGGAGAGCGAACTCCTTCTGCAGGTAAAGAAAGGGAAGGCCATCGCACGGGAGGACAAAGCCGAAGAGGCTGATATCCCGGTCGTTCTGGATTTCACCGAACCACCACGCCCGGGGACCACCTACGCTGTTTCCTATGCGTGGACGGACGAGAGTTCAGATCTCGTCGATGAACTCTGCGAAAAGGCGGAAGCCAAGGGAATCACGATCCTAAGAGATAAATCGGCTGTCGGCCTGGGAGAGCGACTCGCGAAATTCATGAGAAGCCTCGCAGCTCACGACCGGGTGTTTGTGATCCTGAGCCGGAAGTATCTCGAGTCGCCGTATTGCATGTTCGAGCTCCTGGAAATCTGGCGCCTCTGCAAGCAAGACGACGCCGAATTCCTCAATAAGGTCCGGTGCTTCGCAGTTCCCGACGCTGTATTCTCAAGCCCCCTTCAGCGGACGCAACGCGCTGTCTATTGGAAGCAAGAGTTCGAGGGCTTGGATGCCTTGGTGAAAGCGCATGGCGCCGATTTGCTCGGCATTGAGGACTTCCGGAGCTACAAGCTAATGCAGGATTTCGCACATCGGGTGGGCGACATTCTCTATTTGGTCGCCGATACCCTGCAGCCAAGGACTATTGACGACCTGTTGGATTTTGGTCCCCGGGAGGATTGACTGAACCGTGCCCATCAGGAAACGAGATTGAAGCCCGCGATATTGGGACCTAGACTGCCGACATGAAAATGGTCCTGGAAATTCCAGACGAGATCCAGGCCGAGCTGGACCGCAAGCTGGCCGATCCGGCAAGGTCCGCTTTGGAGGCGCTCGCTGCCGCGGCTTACTGGCAGAGCGTTCTCTCGCTGGAGCAAGTGCGCCAGCTGCTTGGATTGGAATCGTCCTGGGAGGCCAAGGAGGTGCTTTCCAAGCTTGGAGCATGGCCTGGCATGGAACTCGAAGATTATCGAGAGGACATGGCCGTCTTGGATGCCCTCAGAGCAAGCGCCTGATGTGGGTCTTGTGCGACAACTCCACCTTGTCCGCCCTCGCGGAACTGGATTTGATCGAGGTGCTCTACCGGATCCTTGGCCCGATTGCGATCCCCGCCTCCGTGGCCGCCGAAAGTGGGCATCAAGGTGCCCCTGAGGCGCTGAAGGAGTGGATCGCCAATCCTCCACCTTGGCTGACAATCCTTCCGGATCCAGCCGAGTTCTTGGACGAAACCCTTGTTCTCGGCCCCGGAGAGGCGGCCACCATCACGCTGGCCTGGCTGCATCGGGACAGCAGCTATCTGGTTCTCGACGAGAAGCGAGGAAGGACAATTGCAAAATCCCTCGGCCTGCGGGTGACGGGGCTCTTGGCAATCCTCACGCAGGCGGCCATCGACGGGTTGTTGAACTTCGAGGACGTTCTCGCCCGGCTGATCGCCACAGGGTTCCGACTAAGTCCTTCCTTGATCGAGGAGGCCCGGTTGCGGGTAAAGCGTGGTCTTGAAAGTTGAGCCGTCGGAGCCTACATCGCTTGGGTGATGTCCATATCACTTCCGCGTCGCCCACACCGCGTCCTGGCCGAAGTCGATGCGGGTTTCCTCGCCGGCGCGGCGGTTGCGGGAGACCCAGCGGGCCAGCACGCTTTCCAGCAGGAACAGGATGAAGGCGGCGACCGCCAGCAGCTTCCAGATCTCGCGGCCGAAGCCCTTTCCCTGGAGCACGCCTAACAGGTCTCCGACCGACGACGGCTGCAAGAGATCGACGTGCCCGCGGACCAGCGCGAGATCTTCTTCGGTCCGCGCTTCGAAGCGGCTTTCCGCGGGATCGCGCACCACCGCCACCGGCAGCGGCTCGCCTTCCTTCATCCCGAGCAAAGCCTGCACGTCCTCGCCCGGCGTCACCTGATAGATCCCGGGCACCGCCGGGCCGTTGATCGCGAGTTCGCGGCCTTTCCGGACCGGCCGCAGCATCGCCTCGCGCGGCAGGCCGAGCGGATCCATCACCTTCATCGGCTCCCCGGCGACCTCGGTCTCCGGCTGGAACGCGGAGCGCGGGATCAACTGCTTGCTGCCGCCCGGCGGGGTCCAGTAGATCCGTGCCTTCGCCTCGCCACCTTCCTCGCGATACTTCGCCAGGAACGCCACCGGCTTGCCGGCTTCGAGCGTGCGCTTGCCCATCTCCTTGGCCCCATACTGGGCCTCCATCAGCGGCTGGTCGCCGATCTTCAACTCGATCACGTCGTCGACGTCGGCCGAGAACAGATAATCGCCGGTCGCCGGTGCCACCAGCTTGCCCCGCCACTCGACGGTGAAGCGGTCGTTCGGGAAGCGCTTGTCGGGGGCGCCATCGCCCCAGGTGAAATCGATGTCCGAATCGGTCCGCACGATCGTCGGACGCCCCTTCCACTCGTTGTTGCGGTAGTAGGATCCGGTCAAGCCACCCCCCGATCCGTGAAAGGCGACCGCCGGGCTCCAGGCGGATTCAACATTGAGCGTCACCCCGCTGCCGGCGGTCCAGGCGACCAGCTCGTGGAGCAGCGGAACGAAGGCACGCAGCGCCGGCAGATTCCCGGAGCGGGCGTCGAAGGCGCAGGTGGCCAGCAAACTACGACCGTTGCCGTAGTTCCGCGCCGCCAGGAAGGTCTCTCCGTTGGCATAGGCCGCGGCTTGCACCGCCCCCGGCGCGGGCTCGCCGGTCTTGCGCCACTGCTTGACCAAGGCGTTGGCGAGGTCGGAGTTTTTGTCGTCCTTGAAGAGCGATACCGACTCGTGGAGGAAGGTCGCCGGAGCGGGCGAGACGCCTTCGAGATCGACCGCCATATCGCCGAGCGGCATCGGCAGCACCGGACCATCGGAGCCCTTCCATTGGTTGAAGAAAGCCGGATCGGTCCGCGGCCCGGCGATCACCAGCAGCCCCGCGCCGTCCGCAATGCGAGCCGCGAGCTGGCTGGCCAGTCGCTCGGGAAGCCGCGGCACGTCAGCCAGGATGATCACCGCACGACCTTCGAAATCGTCCTCGCCCAGCTCCGGCGCGGGCACCACTTCCGGGTCCATCAGGTGATCCTTGCCGGCGTCCTTGCCGCGGCGGAGATCGGTCGACGGGGCCAGCGCCAGCGCGGAGTAGCCCGCGGCGCGCTCGAAGAAGGACCCGGCCGGATTGCCATCGACCAGCAGCACCGGCAAGGTCCCGCGCACGGTGACCACCCGCTCGGCCTTGTCGTCGGCCGAGAGGTCATCTTTCGCATCCATCCGCGCCGCGATCACCTGCGGCCCGGCCTTCGTGAAACGGTGGCGGAACTCGACGGTCTCCTTCTGCCCTGCGACCAGCAGCCCGACCGGCTTCTCGCCCGACTTCACGCCGCCGATTTCCAGCGCGACCGGTCCCGGCGTCACCGCCTCGGTGCCGGTGTTCTCGACACTGACCCGCAGCGTCACCTCGCGGTCGGTGCCCACCACGCGGCGCGAAAGTTCGATCCCCGACAGCGAGACATTGCGCAAGGTCGCCGGCACACCGAAGTCGCGCAGCAGCAGCTTCGGCTTGGTCGGCATCGACTTCCACGCCTCTTCCAGACCGTCCCAAGCGTTCGGATTGTCGAAGCGCCAGCCACCGCGCTGGGCGTCGGTGAAGACCACGATCTCCTTCGAGGCATTCGTCCCTTCGGACAGCCCCAAAGTCGCGACACCGAGCGCTTCATGGGCACGGAAGTTCCCGCCGACCGGACGCAGGGCATCGAGCACGCCGAGCACATCGGCGCGATGCGTCAGCGGCGAGGCCGTCTTCGCCTCCGGGGCCGGCCCGCCGAGGACCACCAGGAAGGAGGTGCCACGCGGGGCCTCCTTGACCAGTTGCTTGGCCTCCTCGACCGCCCGGGAAAAGACCGTCTTGCCATCGAACGAAAGCTCCATCGACGCCGAGGCATCGATCACCAGCGCCACGTCGCGCCGGCCGCTGGCTTCGAAGCGCTTCAAATTCAAAGTGCGCTCCCAGAAGATCAGCGCCCCCGCCGCGAGCAGCAGGGCCAACGCCGAGAGGCGCACGATCCAACGAGCCTTCCCCGCCAGCACGAAGGAGCCGCCTAACAGCGCGATCCCGACCAACGCGGCCGGCAGCACGAAAAGCCATGGCACGCTCGAATCCGGCGGCACGAAGGGACGAGCCAGCGCCATCGCGGCGAGACCTAACAGCAGGCAGCGCGCCGCCATGAGCAGCAGATCCTCCCACTCCATCTTGCGCTTCCGCATCGCCACCGTGTCGAAGAGGAAGCGCATCGCGCCCCAGTCGATCGGCTTCGCGGCCTGACGCCGGACCAGATGGATGATGATTGGAATCGACACCCCCGCCAGACCCGCGAGCAACCATGGATTGAGAAAGAGCATCTACTTCCGCCCTCCCACGTAACGCAGCAGGGTGTCCCGCAGCGGGGCTTTGGTGTTCACGGCCACGTAGTCGGCGCGCATCTTGCCGCATGCCGCGTCGATCCGTTTCACGAAGTCGCGGATCTTCTCCAGGTAAGCGGCGCGCACCGCCTGTGGATCGATCCGCAGCATCGCCTCGACGCCTTCGAGGTCGCGGAAGCGTTGGAAGTTCTTGAAGGGAAAGGTCAGCTCTTCCTCCGCCATCAGGTGGAAGATCACCAGCTCGTGCTGGCGGAAATCGAAGTGGTGCAGCGCCTCGATGATCTTCGCCGGATCATCGAACAGATCGCTGATCAGGATCACCGTCCCCCGCCTTGGAATCCGCTCGGCCACGCCGTGCAAAACGCCGCCGACATCGGTGTCCGCCCCGGCTTCCGTGGCATGGAGCTCTTCAAGAATCCGCCGGACCTGGCTCGGTCGGCTACCGGAGCGGATGAAGCTGCGGACGGTCTTGTCGAAAGTGACCAACCCCGCGCCATCACCCTGCTTGACGAAGAGATAGGCCAGCGCGGCGGCGAGGTGCTTGGCGTATTCCAGCTTCGAAAGCGCGACGTCCCCGACCTTCGCCGCGGAGTCGCCGGTGTATTTCATCGAGCCCGAGACATCGATCGCCAGCGTGGCACGGAGATTCGTTTCCTCGATGTACTGGCGGATCACGTTGCGGTCGCTTTTCGCCATCACCCGCCAGTCGAGGTCCTTCGGATCGTCGCCCGGCACGTATTCGCGGTGCTCCGCGAACTCGACCGAGAAACCCTTGTCGGGCGAGCTGTGGCGACCTGTTAGAGTCCCCTGCATCCGCCGTCGGGCATACCACTCGAGCCGCCGCATCACGCCCATCGTCTCCGGCGGGAGCAGGCGCATGCATTCGGGGAGTTTCAGGGAGTCGCTCATGATCGATCCGATCAGACGACCAGTTCCTCACGCGGTGCCAGCACCTTGATCAGGCGCTGGATGACATCGTCGCTGGTGACCCCGGCGGCCTCGGCGTTGAAAGTCGTGAGCACCCGGTGGCGCAGCACCGGCGTCGCCACCGCGGCCACGTCGGAGGTCGTGGCGTGGAAGCGCCCGCGCAGCACGGCGTGGGCCTTGGCCGCGGAGATCAGGCTGATCCCGGCGCGAGGTCCGGCACCCCAGCCGACCATTTCCTTCACGAAGTCCGGCGCGGAGACGTCCTTCGGCCGGGTCGCGCGGGCGAGCTTCGCGGCGAAGTCGATCACGTGGTCGCCGACCGGCACCCGCTTGACGACCTGCTGGAGGTGGATGATTTCCTCGGCGTTCATCAGCGGTGTGATGGTCGCGTCGCCCGGACTGGTCACGCGACGGATGATCTCGCGCTCTTCGGCTTCGGTCGGATAGTCGACCACGATGTTGAAGAGGAAGCGGTCGAGCTGGGCTTCCGGCAGCGGGTAGGTACCTTCCTGCTCGATCGGGTTCTGGGTCGCCAGAACGAAGAAGGGCTTCGGCAGATTGAGCGTATGCTCGCCCACGGTGACGTGGTGCTCCTGCATCGCTTCCAACAAGGCGGCCTGGGTCTTCGGCGGCGTGCGGTTGATTTCATCCGCCAGCACCAGGTTCGAGAAGATCGGCCCGTGGACGAAGCGGAAGCCGCGGCGGCCGGTCTCCGGGTCGACCTCCAGCACGTCGGTGCCGGTGATGTCGGCGGGCATCAGGTCGGGCGTGAACTGGATCCGCTTGAAGCCGAGGTCGAGGGCACGCGAGAGCGTTGAAACGAGCAGCGTCTTGGCGAGGCCCGGCACCCCGACCAGCAGCGCATGACCGCGGCAGAAGATCGCCATCAGCGCCTGCTCCACCACCACCTCCTGGCCGACGATGACGCGGCCGAGTTCCTCCTTCATCCGCCCGTACGTCGAGTGAAGCTTCTCGACCGCCGCCTTGTCGTCATTGCTCATATCCCGGGCCATACGCAGGGGCCCTCGGCCAAATTGCAATGATTGAAACGTGTTTCAGGATTTCTCCGGCATCGCGACGGAATCACGGCCCGGCGAGCTCTCCACGATGGCATTCCTGGTCGATCCGACCCGCCAAATGCCTGCGCGCCAGCCCTCCCGCCCCGCGCAAGCGGCGGAGGGCCCGGCGATCAAAAAAGGGCCGCTTCAGCCCTTGATCTCGAGCAGCATCTGCGGGTTATTCGGGAAGCGCTTGAGGAAGAAATTCAGGCGCTCCATCGCCTCGACCGGCCGGTGCCCCGAGAGACCGCGGCGGATCAGGTGGATCTTGTGAAGCATGTGCTCCGGCAACAGCAACTCCTCGCGGCGGGTGCCGGATTTGAAGATATCGACCGCCGGGTAGATGTAGTTTTCCGCGATCTTCCGGTCGAGCACGAGCTCCATGTTGCCGGTGCCCTTGAACTCCTGATAGATCGCCTCATCGGCGCGGCTGTTCGTCTGGATCAAGGCGGTGGCGAGGATGGTCAGCGAGCCGGCCTCGCGGGTGTTGCGGGCGGCGGCGAAGAGGCGGCGCGGGACTTCCAGCGCGCCCACCATCACACCGCCGGTGCCGATGCCGCGACCGCGATCGCGCGGGCCGGAGCCGGACCCGCTGTTGTAGGCGCGGGCCAGACGGGTGATCGAGTCCATCAGCAGGAAGACGTGCTTGCCGCCCTCGACCAGACGCTTGGCGCGCTCGATGCACATCTCGGCGATGCGGCAGTGGCTGCGGGCGCCCTCGTCGTTGGAACTCGCGTAGATTTCCGCGCCCGGCAGGGTGCGGCGGAATTCGGTGACCTCTTCCGGCCGCTCGTCGACCAGCAGGATCATCAGATGCATCGTTTCGTCGTGCAGCTCGCGCACCGCCTCGGCGATGTGCAGGAGTAGCGTGGTCTTGCCGGAACGCGGCGGCGAAACGATCAGCCCGCGCTGGCCGCGGCCGACGGGAGCCATCAGGTCGAGGACCCGGGTGGTGAAGCGGTCGGGCACCGTCTCAAGGCTGATCCGCTTGCAGGGATTGACCGCCTTGAGTTCCTCGAAGGCCGGCAGCTTCTTCGCCTGTTCCGGCGTCATGTCGTTGATCGTGGTCAACTCGACAAGCTGCTGGCCGCGGGGGCCTTCCTGGGCCAGGCCGTGGATCCAGACGTTCGGGCGCAGGCCGAAGCGGCGGACCATTTCCGGTGAAATGAAGACGTCGTCGCGCGCTTGTTCGAAATTCTTGGAAGGCACGCGGAGGAAGCCGAAACCTTTCGGCGCGAGTTCCAGCATGCCGTTCACTTCCACCTTCGGCCCACTGAAAGCCGGTGGACGCTCGACCGGCTCGGCCCGCTCCTGGACCTGGCGCTCGGGGCGATTGTGAATGTCGCGCTCCTGGCGGTCCTGACCACCGCGCTCCTGGCGGTCCTGCCCGCCGCGTTCCTGGCGGTCCTGCGCGCCGCGTTCCTGGCGGTCTTGACCACCCCGTTCGCCCACCGGGCGATCATTCGGTTGATCCGGTCCCCGGCCGTCGCGATCCCGTTCGCGGCGGCGCTTGCGGCGGCGCTTGCGACGTTCGCGGTTGGCATCGGTGCGCTCGCCGCCACCGCCGCCACCTTCGGGTCGTGGTTGCTGCTGCTGTGGGGGACGCTGAGGTTCGCGCTGCTCGCGAGGCTCACGATTTTCGCGGGGCTCCCGCGTTTCCCGCGGCTCGCGATGCTCCCGCTCTTCGCGGGCTTGGACCGGGCCGCCGCCGGGTACCCGGCCAAAGGCGATCGGACGGGATTCGGCAGGCTCCTGCGGCGCCCGTGCTTCCACCGGCGGGGCGGATTCGCGCGGCGCGGCCGGTGCCGCTGCGGGTTCGGCGATCGGAAATGCCTTCTCGGCCGCGGGTGCCTTCTTCCTGGCAACCTTCTTGGCCTTGGGCGCGGTCTCGGAAGGAACATCCAGCGCCAGCACCGCTTGGGCGGGTGGCGATTCCACCACGGCCGACTTCACCGCCTTGGTGGCAGCCTTCTTCGCGACAGTCTTGGTCGCCGCCTTCTTCACCGCCTTCTTGGCGGCTTTCTTCGCCGCCTTCTTGGCAGCGGGCTTGGCTTCAGCGGAAGGAGTGTCCGCGGCGGTGGAGTGACCGGCGGAGTCCTGGGTGGTTTTTTCGCTCATTCAGAAAGGGGGCATGCCGGGGAAATCCGGCGGATCAGGCTTCGAGCGCCACGAGAACCTCTTCGGCGACTTCGAAATTGGTGAAAACGTTCAGGGTGTCGTCGTAGCCGTCCAACAGGTCGTAGAGCTTCATCACCTGGCGGGCGATTTCGGCATCGGCGACCACGGACGGGTTCTGCGGGACGGAGACGAGTTTTTCGGAAACGATGGCAAAACCCGCCACCCGCAGCTCGCCGGCGACAGCCGCGAGCTCGGTCGGCGAGGTGTAGACGAGATGCTCCGACTCGTCGCTCACGACATCGTCGGCACCCGCGAGGATCGCGGCTTCCATCATCCGCTCCTCGGGAATCCCGTCCGCGGCGATGTGGATCTCACCCTTGCGGTCGAATTGATAGGCCACGCTGCCGGGCGTCGCCACGCTGCCGCCGTTGCGGGAGAAGATGGTCCGGAAATCGGCGGCGGTCCGGTTGAGGTTGTCGGTGGCGGCCTCGATGATGAAGGCGATGCCGGACGGGCCGTAGCCCTCGTAGGTCACTTCCTGGATGGCCTCGCCGCCCAGTTCGCCGAGGCCCTTCTTGATCGCACGGTCGATGTTTTCCTTCGGCATCGAGACCGACTTGGCGTTGTCCACCGCGGCGCGCAGGCGGTGGTTCATTCCGATATCGCCGCCGCCGGAGCGGGCCGCGAGGGCGATTTCATGGGCGCACTTGCTGAACACACGGCCGCGGATGACATCGACGCGTGCCTTGATGTGTTTGACTTTCGACCACTTGTTGTGACCCGCCATGTGCGCTTGGAAAATGAAAAGGGGGAAGGTGGAGGTGCCGAAGCACGAGCCCCTCCCCGCGGGGTGGGCTTGAAAAAAAGGAAATGCGACGCGACCGGGTATGGGGAACCCCTGCCAAGTGCGAAACCGATCGCGGCAAGGTTTTCAAACCCGGAGGCGGTTGCAACAATGGCGACCGCCAGCGTCCATCGGACGTAAGAGACCTTGCCCCGCCTGTCGCGTTTGGCAAAGCAAAAATTTCAGAGGGGCCCGCCGCCCAAATCACGCCGCCGCTCAAGCAAGCCCGACCGCCCGACGCACCCGGTCGATCACCGGAGCCGCCGCGGTGCGCGCCTTCTCCGCCCCGCGGGCCAAGACCCCGTCGACGTAGCCGGGGTCGGCAAGGATCTCCTCGCGGCGTTGGCTCATGGCTTCGAAGCGGCCGAGATAGGCTTCCAACAAGCGCTTCTTGAACTCACCATACCCGATCCCGCCGCGGTCGTAGTCCGCCTCCATCGCCGCCACTTCGGCATCGCCGGCCATCAAGCGGTAGAGGGCCATCAACGTGGAATTCTCCTTCGGCTTCGGCGCTTCCAGCGGCGTCGCGTCGGTCACCAGCTTCTTCATCACCAGCTTCTTCGCCTCGTCCGCCGTCGCGAAAAGCGGCAGCGTGTTGTGATAACTCTTGCTCATCTTCTGACCGTCGAGCCCGGGCACCACCGAGGTCGACTCCCGGATCATCGGCTCCGGCACCACCAGGGTGCCTTCGCCATAGGCCTCGTTGATCTTCTGGGCCAGGTCGCGGGTGATCTCGAGGTGTTGCTTCTGGTCCTTGCCGACCGGCACCAGGTTGGAATCGTAGAGCAGGATGTCCGCCGCCATCAGCACCGGATAGGCGAACAGCCCGTGGCTCGGCGAGAAGCCGTGGGCGATCTTGTCTTTATAAGAATGCGCCTTCTCCAACTGGCTGACCGGGCAGACCGTGGAGAGGATCCATGCAAGTTCGTTCACCTCGGGCACCGCGCTTTGCAGGAAGAACACCGAGCGCTCCGGGTCCAGCCCGCAGGCCAGGAAATCCACCGCCAGCTCGCGGGTGAAGGCCCGGAGCTCGTCGGGGTTCTTCACCGTGGTCATCGCGTGGTAGTTCGCGATGAAATAGAAAGCCTCCCCCTCGTCCTGCAGCCGCACCGCCGGCTCCATCGCCCCGAAGTAGTTGCCGACGTGAAGTTTCCCGCTGGGTTGCAGCCCGGTCAGAATGCGCATGGGCGGGAAGATGGACAGGACCGCTCCACCCGGTCAAGGCCCCCTGTTTTCGACCCCTTGCGGGATCCGGATTTCCCGCTAGGATCGGCCATGCCATTCGAATGCCACGGCCCGGGCTGCAAGGTGCCCGCCTGGATGCCCCGCCTGCTTTTTGCGGCCGGGGCCTACCATTTGTTCTTCGCCGTGGCGGCATTCGCATGGCCCCACCTCTGCTTCGACCTGGTCGGCATCGCCCGCCCGAACCACGCCATCCTCTGGCGCGCCGCCGGCTTGCTCTCGGCGGTTTTCGGCATCGGCTTCCTCATCGCAGCCCGCGATCCCATCCGCCACTGGCCGCTGGTTTTGCTCGGATTTGCCAAGGCCACGCTGGTGATCGTCCTGCTCGTCACTTCCATCTTCGCCAAAGAGCTTCCGGCACAGTCGCTCTGGCTGGCTTTCTTCGACGACTTCATCTGGTGGTTCCCGCTCGCCGTCATCCTGTGGGCCACCGTCCAGGCCCACGTCGGCCGCCCGCCGATCCGTGACGAACCGCTGACCGTCGCCGATGCCTGCAAGGCCTACAGTCTTTCGTCCGGCGAGACCCTCGCGGAGGCCTCCTCACAGCAGACCCTCGCCCTCGTTTTCCTCCGCCACTTCGGCTGCACCTTCACCCGCCAGATCCTCCGCCATTTGCAGGACCTCCAGCAGGAAGCCGACCGTCACGGCGCCCGGCTGGTCCTCGTCCACATGCTGCAAAAGGGCCGCGAGACCCACTACCTCGGACAGCGCAGCGGCGTCGCCCGCATCGCCGACCCGATGTGCGAGCTCTACCGCGCCTTCGGTCTCGGCAAGGGCGGCTTCCTCGAACTCTTCGGCCCCCGCGTCTGGCTCCGCGGCGCGGTGGCCGTCTTCAAGGGCTGCGGCGTCGGCCACCTCGCCGGCGACGGCCTGCAAATGCCCGGAGCCTTCCTGCTCCGCGACTCCGCCGTGATCTCCCGCCAGCCCGCCCGCACCGCTTCCGACCTGCCGGACCTCCCCCGCTTGTTCGAAGGATTGCAACCAGCGTCCGGGACTGAAAAGGTCACCGCATGAGCGACGCCAACGGTCCCATCGTCCTTCTCACCGGAGCCTCCAGCGGCATCGGCCGCGCCTTGGCGACCATGCTCGTCGAGCGCCGGGTCACCGTGCTGGGCGTCACCCGCCGTCCCGCCGCGCTGCCCGAAGGTGTCGTGCCCGTTCCCGCCGACCTGACCCAACGCGACGACATCCTCGCGGTCTTCCAGCAGCTCGGCCCGATCAACGCGATCGTGAACTGCGCCGGGGTCGCCTACCTTTCCCGGATCATCGACGGCAACCCCGCCGACTGGGAGGAAATGTGGCGCGTCAACGTGATGGCCCTCACCCTCTGCTGCCAGCTTTCCCTCCGCCACTTCCCCCGCGAAGGCGGCCGTATCGTCAACGTCTCCTCGATGAGCGGCCACCGCGTCCCGCCGACCGGCGGCTTCTACGCGCCGACCAAGTTCGCCGTCCGCGCCGTGACCGATGCCCTCCGCGCCGAGCTCAAGTCGATCGGCTCGCCGGTGCAGGTCGCCTGCGTTTCGCCCGGCTTCGTCGACACCCCGCTGCTCGACCAGTATTTCCGCGGCCGTGAGGAGGTCCTACAAAAGACCCGCGAAAGCATGACCATGCTGGCCCCCGAGGACGTCGCCGCCGCCATCATGACCATCCTCGAGGCCCCGACCCACGTGGAAATCGGCGACATCCTCCTGCGCAGCAGCGACCAGCGGATGTGATCGTCATCTAGTGCAGCGTCCCGTTAGTCAGTGTGCGTATCGCTCTGGTACCTTTTCGTGAGTTCGATGATCTTCGTGAGCTTCTCCGGACCTTTGGTCCAGATGAACGGCCCGCAGGTCTTGTTATACTG
>JBIPNO010000082.1:0-22764 GCA_044372775.1 Haloferula sp. | reverse complement strand
GCGGGTGAAGTCTTAGACATGCCGAGCTTGCCGGCTCGCTCACCCTGTCAACACATAATTCGGACTTTTTTCCGTTTTAATTCACTGTCAGTCAGCGCGTTGTGGCTTAACCTGACGCGAATGGGTTGACATCAGGTGAAAACATCGAAAACAGAGGGGCTAGTGGGTGTTGCCATGCACGGCTCGTTCGGTCTCTTCGTTGGTGATTAGCTCCTCGGAATGCCTAATATCCGAACATTCAATCAGGAACGTAGCATCGCTCTCGAACAGCAATTCGTGAATCAAGAGACCGTCGTGGCCGAGTCGGATCTCGTGGGTAAAAAGGTCACCGTGTGCGGTGTGATCGAATCTCTGCTCACCGTAATGAGGAGGGGCGCTAAACGTGTAAAGAGTCACTCCGCTGTAGTGAAGGTGAATCCGCCTGTCATGAAATGGCCCAAGCAAACTTATGGAGACCTCCATCCTGCGAATCTCCTTACGCTCACCACTGGCAACTTCACGAACGCTCAACGACTCAAGCCACGAATCATGGAGTGAACTGTGAGAACTCAGGTCGAAATAGCGTGCATCCGAAGCGAAGCAATGAACATGCTCTGGAATCTTGCCCCGGATGGTTGCGATGTAGGCGGAATAACGCGTAAAGTCGATACCCTCGGTCTCCGAGTTGATGATGTGCTCCATGTCCTATTTTATTTACCGAACAGTTGAATTAGCAGCATGTCAGGGACCGATATCACTGACTTCTGATGGTATGAATCCTGCTTGGAAATCTCTGAGCAGCAAGGATTTTCTGAGAATGCCGTGCGTCCATCCGGGATCTGCGGCGGCGGATTCGAGGGGCTGGGTTGGGAGGCTGATATCAGGGAGGGAAGGCCGGTGTTTCGGGAGTCCCGGTGTCGGCAAACCGGTGAGGAGGCAGGGCCGGAGGCGGCGAATTTTCCCGACGGGCATTGCCGTTTGGCGGCGCGTTTGGAATGCGAGGCGGCTTTGCGGCTGTCCGAACTGGTCCGGCTGAGGATCCAGGTAGCCGATTGAGGGCGCGGGACCGTGACGGCAAGGATGGGGAAAGGCGACCCGTCTTCACTCCGCTGCGCCGTGTCATGGGCAGCGCACCCTCGGAGGTGAAACGGAGCCGGCCCGGCAGACTTCGATCGCTCCGGCCTAGGAGGGGCGGTCCCGCCCGGGTGTTCGGGGCTTGCGGCAGGTCCGCTCCGCCCAAGCTGCGAGGTCCCGGGGGATGCCGCAGCCGCGATCCGGGGGGGAATACCCGCCGCCGCCGCCCGCCAGACCATTTGACACCCGCTCCGCCGCCGCGCTTGATCCGCCGCATGCCCGATTGCTTCACCGGCGGCTTTGTCCAGACCAATGGCTACCTCTTTCAAACTCCCGACGGCTCGTGGATCGCGGTCGATGCCCCGGCGGGCCTGGCCGCCCACCTGGCGCAGCGCGGGATCGTGCCGGCGGCCCTGCTGCTGACCCACCAGCACTACGATCACGTGGAGGATGCCGCGGCCGTCGCGGCGATGGGCGCGAAGATCCATGCCTGGCTCCCCTACTCCACCGGTCTCACCCTCGAGGAAATGATGCGTTCCTACGGGATGCCGGTCGAAGTCCCGCCCTTCACCGTGGACGTGCTGCTGGAAGGACTCGACACCTTGGAAATCGGCGGCTGCACGATGGAGCTGGCCCACGTGCCCGGCCATGCGATCGACAGCGTGACCTTTCATCTGCCGGAGGCCGGCGAGCTGTATTCCGGCGACACCCTGTTCGCGGGCTCGATCGGCCGGGCGGACCTGCCCGGCGGCGATCCGGAACTGCTGATCGACGGGATCCGCGGCAAGCTCTTCGCGCTGCCGGCCGCCACCCGCGTCTTCCCCGGCCACGGCCCCGCCACGACGCTTGGCGCGGAACGTGCAGGAAATCCCTACTGCGGCGATTGAGGGCAGGCGAGACGGCCCGCCCGCGTCGCTCCATTCCCGCAAGAAATCCGCTGGAATTCCGCTCATCCTCCTGCGAGTTTGGCAAAGACGATGACGAAACCGACGTTCACTGCCTGAATCCATGGCCGAAGATCCCAACACGCCGGTACCGATCCCGATGCCCGAAACGCTGCGCAAGCAGCTCGATTCCTTCCGCCGCAAGCTCTGGCGGACGAAGATCGCCGAGGCCGTGCTGGCCGGTGTTTTCGGCCTCCTGTTTTCCTACCTGCTGGTCTTCGCCTTGGACCGGATCTGGCAGACTCCCGGCCTGCTCCGGCTGGCCATCCTGATCGGCGGCACCTCGCTGGCCGCGATTTTCGCCCCGCTGTGGGTCCACCGCTGGGTCTGGGGCCACCGCCGCGAAAACCAGCTCGCCCGCCTGATCGCCAAGCGCTTCCCCGGCCTCGGCGACCGCTTGCTCGGCGTCGTGGAGCTCCAAGGCCAGGTTGAAGGCGCCGACACCCTCTCGCCCCGCCTGCGCGCCGCCGCGATGGAGCGGGTGGCGGAAGAAGCATCCAAGCGCCAACTCGACGGGGCCCTGCCCGCCTCGCGCCACGGGCGCTGGACCCTCGCCGTGGTGGCCGGCCTGCTGGTCGGCACCGCCGCTTTCGTGATCGCGCCGAAGGCCGGGATGAGCTCGCTGAAGCGCTGGCTGATGCCGCTTTCCTCCTCCCCACGCTACACGTTCACGGCGCTGGAAAACGTGCCCGCCCAGGTGGTCGTGCCACAGGGCGAAGCCTTCAGCCTGAGCGTCCGCCTCGCCGCGGATTCCGAATGGCAGCCCGCCGACGGGATCGCCCGCTACGGCCGCCAGGACGCGGTGAGCGCCGCGCTGGTCGATGGCGGCTATCGCTTCGAATTCCCCGCCCAGACCGAAAACGGCATCGTGCGGCTGGAAATCGGCGACGCGAAGCACGCGATCGAGATCCGCCCGACCCTCCGCCCCGCCATCAACCGGGTCTTCGCGAAGGTCGCCTACCCCGACTACCTCCAGCTCCCCGACCACGAGGTCGATCTCGGCTCCGGCGTGCTTTCTGCCGTCCGCGGCAGCAAGGTCAGCGTCACCGCCGAATCCTCCCGCGAGCTTTCCGCCGCAAGCTTCGGCCCGCTGCGGATCGATGGCGGGGACACGCAGGACGCCGGCCCGATGAGCCTGGAGGGCGCGAAAGCCAGCACCCCGGCGCTCGAGGTGACCGAGCAAGGTTTCACGCTGCCGATCTCGTGGACCGATGTCCTCGGCCTCTCCGGTCAGGAAGGCTTCGAAGTTCGGGTCGACTCGCTGGCCGACGAGGCCCCCGGGATTTACATCCAGGGCATCCAGCGCCAGCACGTGATGCTGGCCGAGGAAACCGTCGATTTCGAGGTGCTGTCGGAAGATGATTTCGGCATCCGGCGGATCGGCTTGGAATGGTCCGGCGAGTTCACCCGCGCCACCGACGAGGTCCCGGCCAAGGGCGAGCTCAAGCTGATCGACGGCGGCCCGGCCCAGAACCGCCTCTCCGGTCCCGCCGCGTTCTCGCCGGCGACTTTCAAGATCACGCCGCAGAAGCTGACCCTCCGCGCCTGGTCGGAAGACTACCTGCCCGGCCGCCCGCGTTCGTATTCGGAGCCGGTCACCCTCTTCATCCTGACCCACGACGAGCACGCGCAGATGCTGAAAACCCAGTTCGACCGGGCGATCAGCGAGCTCGAAGATCTGGCACGCAAGGAGCGCGGGCTGTTCGAGGAGAACCAGCGGCTTGAGAAGCTCGACCCCGAGGACTTGCAGGCCGAGGAAGCCCGCAAGCGCCTGGAAGCCCAGGAAGACGGCGAGCGCCAGCAGACGGAGCGGATGGAGGAGCTCACCGAGAAGATGCAGAAGCTCTTCAAGGACAGCGCCCGCAACAACAGCATCGACAAGGAGACGCTCAAGAAAATGGCGGATGCCATGCAGTCGATGAAGGAGCTTTCGGAAAAGGACATGCCCGAAGTGCAGGAAAAGCTCGGCGAGGCTCAGGATCAGAAGAGTACTTCCGAGAAGGCCAAGGAAGACGTGGAGGAGGCCGTCGAGAAGCAGGAAGACGTCCTCAAGAAGATGCAGGAGGCGATCAAGAAGGCCAACGACGCCAACGAGCGCTTCGAGGCCAGCACCTTCGTCAACCGCCTGAAGAAGGCCGCCACCGACGAGGAAGGCGTCGGCGCCGCCATTTGGGAAACCTACGAGCGCACCGCCGCGGCCTCCACCTCCGAGCTGGATCCGGCCGATGCCGGCAAGCTCCAGGACACCATCCGCCAGCAGCTCAATACCACTTCCGACATCCGCTGGATTCAGGAAGACCTCGGCCACTTTTACTCCCGCACCAACAAGGAGGCCTACCGCAAGATCCTCGATGCGATGATCGAGTCGAAGATCGACCTCGACCTCGAGGACCTCCGCCGCCTGCTCGAGATCAACCAAGGCTTCCTCGCCCGCGAAAAGGCCGAACTCTGGGCCGCCAAGCTCAAGGAGTGGGCCAAGATGCTGGAGGGCGAACAAAAAGAAGGCGGCGGCGGTGGCGAAGGCGAAGGTGCCCCACCCCCGAAGGATGAAGATTTCGAGTTCATGCTCCGCGTGATGAAGATGATCCAGCAGGAGCAGGACATCCGCGCCCGCACCCGCTCCCTGGAAACGCTCCGCCGCTCGTTCGAACCCGCCGACCCCGCCAAGCCATGAAAGCCGCCCTCGTTTTCCTCGCCCTGCCCGCCCTCGCCTTCGCCGCGGAGGATCCGGACAAGGACAAGGAGCTCGCCTTGAAGATCGCCGAGCACCTGGAAGGCTCCAACAAGCTCGCCCTGCGCCAGGACGAACTGGCCGCGGACGTCCAGCAACTGATCATCGAGCAGACCAACCCGAAGGTGATCGAACTCCTCGAAGGCGTGGAGGACGCGATGGATGAGGCTTCCGAGCTGCTCCTTGATTCCAACACCGGCGGCGTGACCATCGCCGCCGAGACCGACGTCATCGAAAAGATCTTCGAAGCCGCCAAGGAGCGCCAGAAGCAGCAGGGCCAGGGCCAACCGGACCAGGGAGCCGGGGCGATGCTCGAAATGATGCAGGAGATGATGGGCCAGGGCAAACCGGCCGACAAACCCGGCCAGCAGCCGGGCCAGGGCGAGGGCCCGGGCGACCAGGGCGGCGAAGGCCAGACCGGCGACTCCGACACCGCCAACGCCAACGGCGGCGGCACGCTCGGCGGAAAAATGGAGGAGCGCCGCGTCCCGAAGGCGTCCGGCACCGCCGGTCAGAACCTGCCCGCCGAATTCCAGCAGGCGCTCGACGCCTACAACCGCGCCGCCGAAAAGCTCGCCAAATGAAATCCTTCCTCCGTCCCCTGCTCCTCATCGCCACCGCCTTCCCGGCAGTGGCCCAGGACTTGCCGCGCCGCCCGGACGATCCGGTGCCGGCCCAGGTCGAGACGATGTACGAACGCGGCCTGGCCTACCTCGCCAAGACCCAGAACGAGCGCGGCTCGTGGGACGACAGCATGGGCAGCGAGCCCGGGGTGGTCGGGCTCTGCGTGGTCGCTTTCCTGGCCCACGGCGAGGACCCGAACCACGGTCCTTACGCCAAGCACATCTCGAAGGGGCTCGACTACCTCATCTCCCAGCAGAACTCGAGCAACGGCTACATCGGCAACAGCATGTACAACCACGGCTTCGCCACCCTGGCGCTGGCCGAAGCCTACGGCGCGGTCGACAACCCGAAACTCGCCAAGGCCTTGGAGAAATCCGTCGAGCTGATCCTCAGCGCCCAGAAGCGCAACCGCTCCGAAGCCTGGCGCTACACCCCGGACAGCAGCGACGCCGACACCACCGTCTCCGGCTGCCAGTTGGTGGCCCTTTACGCCGCCCGCAACGCCGGCCTGCCGGTGCCGGACGAGGCCTTGAAAAAGGGCCTGGCCTACATGGCGCGTTGCCGCGGCAGCGATGGCGGCTATGGTTACACCTCAGCCGGCGGACCGAAGCCGACCCTCACCGCGATCGGCGTGCTCTGCCTGTCGCTGGCGAAGGAAAAGGAGGGCAAGGGCTTCCAGGCGTCGCTCGGCTACCTGCGCAAGCAGATGACCTACCGCGACAAGAACTACCCCTACTACTACGAGTATTACATGTCGCAGGCCCTCTTCCACGCCGACCCGGACACCTGGAACGAGTGGAACCAGCTGAACATCCGCTACCTTTCCACCATCCAGGCCCGCGACGGCTCGTGGCCGGGCAACAAGGGCCAGTCCTTCAACACCGCAAGCGCCCTGCTCTCGCTGGCCCTGAACTACCGCATCCTGCCCATTTACGAAAAATGATCCGCTCCCTTGCCATCGCCACCCTGCTGGCATCGCCCCTCGCCGCGGCGGACGCTCCCGCCGGGCCGGACGATCTGCTCCGCTTCACCAACGGCAACCAGATCGACGGACGCTTCTCCGGCATGGACGCCGCCGGCACCATCACCTGGACCCGTCCCGATGTGGCCACGCCGATGCCCTTCCAGCGCGACAAGGTCCGCCAGATCGTGCTCCGCCACGCCAAGCCGCTGTCACCGCTGACCGACCCCTGTCATGTGACCCTGGTCAATGGCGACCGCATCCCCGGCAAGGTGATCGCGGCGGACGATCAGAACTTCACCCTGGAAACCAGCGCCGCCGGCCCGCTGGTGCTGCCGCGCGACGCGGTCGCGGTGGTCTCGCCGCACCCCTTCGGCGGCCGCCTGCTCTACGCCGGCCCCTTCGATGACAAGGGCTGGAACATCATCCGCTCCGAAGCCCCCGCCTTCGATGGTGACCCCTTCGCCGGCAACGGCATGCGCCAGGCCAAGCCGAAGGAAAAGGACGAGGACGGCAAGGAGAAGCCGACCTGGGCCCACACCGGGGCCTCATGGTATTCCCGCGGCGGCCAGGACGCCATCACGCTGGACGCGGGCATGCCGGACCGCTCGCTGCTCCGCTTCAAGCTGGCCTGGCGCAGCCGCCCGAACATCGCCGTCGCCTTCCACGCCGATCTCCAGAAACCGGAACTCCCGAAGAAGGAAGAAGGCGATGAAGAAGTCCAGCGCCCGAACTTCGGCGGCATGCAGAACCTCGCCCGCCTCTTCGGCAGCGCCTACGTGCTGAATTTCCAATCCGGCTACGTGAATCTCCAGCGCACCGGCTTCGATGAAGACGGCAACCCGGAAGTCGAACGCGTCCGCGTCGGCAGCACCTCGGTCCGCCTGAACGACACCGGCGAGGCGATCTTCGAAATCCGCTGCGATCGCCGCGAAGGCACCATCGCCGTCCATGTCGACGGCGAGTTCGCCATCCAGTGGAGCACCGCCGAGGACGGCGCCGATGCCGGTGCCCGCCGCGAATCCTACGCCGCACCCGGCAGCGGCCTCGGCTTCCAGGTCCAGGGCAGCTCCTCGGAAATCCGCATCTCCGACGTGGTGGTGGCCGAGTGGAACGGCTTGACCGACTCCGCCCGCAGCATGGAAAGCGATACCCGCGACATCGTCCTGCTGACCAACGGCACCGACCGCTTTTCCGGCAAGATCCTCGGCATCCGCGACGGCCAGTTGGAGATCGAGGCCAGCTACGCGCCGCTGAAGATCCCGATGGAGGAGATCGCCGAAGTCCACTTCGCCCGCGAGTCCCGCCGCAAGCCGAGCGAAGCCGCCGCGACCGAAATCACAGTGCACCTGCAACCGGTCGGCCGGATCAGCGGCACGCCGGTCTCCGCCGCCGATGGCCGGATCCAGCTCGACACCCGCCTCGCCGGGAAGATCGACCTCGACCTGTCGCCCGCCGTCGTCCTCGAATTCCAATCCTCCGGCGGCTTCCTCGACGCCTGGGACGACGCTCCCTGAACCCTTCTTCCCTGTGACACGCACCGCGCTTTTCCTCGCCCTGCTCCTGCCCGCCGCCGCGGACGAGGTGCTGCTGACCGACGGCTCACGCCTCAAGGGCACCGTCACCGCGCTCTCCGACGGCGGTCTCGTCCTGCTCGACAGCCCGCTTTCGTTCGAGCCCTTCCAGCTCAAGGCGGATCGCCTCCAGCGGGCCGATTTCACCTCGCAGGAGCCCGCGCGGGACCAGCACGACGCGATGCTGTTCCTCGCCAACGGCGACCGCTTCTCGGCGGATCTCAAGGCGATCGACGCCGATATGGTCACCGTCCTCACCTCCTTCGCCGGCGAGATCCGGGTCCCCCGCGGCAGCGTCCGCACCATCCAGCTCGGCGTGCGCCCGCAAAGGATGATCTACGAGGGTCCTCGTACCGACTCCGGTTGGACCACCAAGGGCGGCTGGCGTTACGACGACGAAAGCTTCGTCGCCGCCAACAGCGGCACCATCGCGCGGAATTTCGACATCAGGAAATCCTTCGCGCTGAGCTTCCGGGTGGCTTGGAGCAGCAGCCCGAACGTCCAGATCTACTTCGCGGACGACTCGCTGGAAACCACCGGTAAGGCGGACCGCTACTACCTCCAGTTCGGCGGCTCCGGCCTCGAGCTGAAACGCCAGCAAAGCAAGGAAGGGAGCCAGCAGTACCTGTCGATGGCCTCCATCCAGGTCGATCCGGCCGACTATCCCGACGACGAACTTGAGATCGAGGTGCTGGTCGACCGCAAGCTGGGCTTCGTCCACCTCTACCTCGACGGCGAATACGTGGACAAGTATCCCGACCCCGTGAAGTCGTCGCCTACCGGCCAGGGCATCATGTTCCGCAGCAATATCGGCGGCGATGATTCCCAGGCCATCGACCGCATCCTGGTCCGCGAATGGGACGCCTCCATCGACCGCCACCGCAGGGAAGAGCGCGGGGATGAAAAGCAAGACGTCCTGATCACCCGCAGCTCCGACCGCGGCACCGGCAGAATCCTCGGCCTGACTCCGGGGCCCGACGGCGGCACCGTCCGCTATCAGGGACCGCACCATCCGGAACCGGTCGATCTGCCGGTCTCGGAGGTTTCCACCCTGTTCTTCGCCCATCCTGCCGAGGTTCCCGCCGCGGCGGAGTCCCCGCTGGTGCTGGCCCTCCGCGGCCGCGGTTCGCTCGGTGTGAGCGGTTGCACTTTCGAAGTCGAGACGATTCGGGCGAAGCATCCGCTCCTTGGCGACCTCGCGATCCGACGGGATGCCGTGGCCAGCCTGATGCGCGGCGACGAGGCGGAGGAGGAATCCGAAGAAGACGAAGAGGAAGAGGAGGAAGACCAATGAATGCCATGATTTCCAGCGCAGTCCTGCTGCTCGCCGCCGGCCCGCTGCTGCCGGCTCAGGAAACCGAGATCCACTGCACCGATGGCAGCCGGATCCGCGGTTCGCTGCTCGGGATCGGGACCGACCGCGTGGAGTTCGGTGCCGACTTCCTCGCCGCACCGGTTCCATTGCGCCTCGACCAGATCCTCGACCTCACCCTGCCGATCCACCCGGGCCAGGCGGACGGGGACCACATCGCCACCGTCACCCTCAGCAACGGCGACGTGCTCCGCGGCGAACTGAACGGCGTCGATGAAGCCGAGATCCGCCTCAAAACCTGGTATGCGGGGGACATGGTCTTCAACCGCAAGATGGTCGATACCCTGGAAATCCAGGACCGCCCCGAAGTTTTCTACACGGGTCCGTCCAGCCTCGACGGCTGGGTCCTCCACGAAGAGGACGCATGGAGCTACGAGAACGGATCCCTGCGCTCGAACTCGGGCGGATCGATCGCCCGGGATGTGAAGCTCCCCGAGAAATCCCGGATCGCCTTCGACCTCGCCTGGCGCTCGAATCCGAACCTCCGCGTGCTCTTCTATTCGGACGATGTCGACGAGGTCAGCCCCTCGAACTGCTACGAGCTGAGCTGCCAGGGTCGCCACGTGCAGATGCAGAAGCGCTGGCTCAAGGACGACCGCGGCGGAACCTCGTCGATGGGCGATTACGCGAACGTCCCCGAGTTCCAGAACAAGGAGAAATGCCGCATCGAGCTGCTGATCGACCGCAAGACCGGCGTGGTCCGCATGCTGGTGAACGACCGCATCGTCGGCCGCGACTGGCGCGATGATTCCCCCGAACTCGGCAAGCTGGGGGGCGGGATTCATTTCAGGTCGCTGGATTCCTCGCCGCTCGGCATTTCAAGGATCGAGGTCACCAGTTGGGACGGCATGCTCGAAGGCACGCCGGCGCCTCAGGACGAGGGGTTCATGGACGAGGAAGACACGCCGGCACCGCCGCCCGACGCCGAGCCGGATCCCACCCGCATCCGTCTGCGGAACAACGACCAGATCGCCGGCGAGATGGTCGCCATCGAAGACGGCAAGGTGAAGCTCAAGACCACCTTCGGCGACGTGACGCTGCCGGTTTCGCGGCTCCGGACCTTCGCCCTGCGCACCAAGGAAGCGCGCGACCTGGCGAACTGGGAGATGGGACTTTACGAGATCCCCAAGCGTTACAACGGCGACGTCCGCGGCTGGTTCCCCGACGGCGGCAGCGTGACCTTCCGCCTGACCAAGGTCGAGGATGGCAAGCTGACCGGTACCTCGCAGACCTTCGGCAGCGCGGTGTTCGACCAGAAGGCTTTTTCCCGGATCGAGTTCAACATCCACGAACCCGACCTCGAAAAGGTCCGCAGCGCCCTGGCAGGTTTCCGTTAGAGCGGCCTCCGCATTTCCTCACCGCGGCGCGGCGGTGCCTAACGGCGGCGGGTGGAAGGTCTTGTCCTGCGGCCCGAGCGCCAGCTTCAGGCGCCGCTGATACTCCTCGCGCGGGATTTCCTCGCCGCCGAAGGTCTTCAGGTGCTCCGTCAGCCACTGCGTGTCCAGCAGCTCGAATCCCCTCGTCCGCAGCTCCTCGACCAGCGCCACCAGCGCGATCTTCGACGCGTCGGTCTTCCGCGAGAACATGCTCTCCCCGAAGAATGCCTTGCCCAGCGCCACCCCGTAGAGCCCGCCTTGCAGCCCCTCGGCATCATGGCACTCCACCGAGTGCGCGTAGCCCAGCCGGTGGAGCAGGCAGTAGCTCTCCAGGATCGTCGCATCGATCCACGTCCGCTCCCGCTCCGCGCAGCCCTTCATGGTGCCGCGGAAGTCGCTGTTCCAGCGCACCTCGAAAGGCCGCCGTTTCATCGCGCGCTTCAGCCCATGGGGAATGTGGAAGCGGCCATCGAGCGGGATCACCCCGCGCAGCAGCGGCGAGAACCAGGTCAGCTCCCCCTCGTCCGCCATCGGGAACACGCCCTGTGCATACGCGCCGAGCAGCACTTGCGGAGGAATGACTTGGGCTGGCGGGAAACCGGACACGCAGGAAAGGAGAAATGAGCAGCCCCCCTAGGACTCGAACCTAGAAAGACGGAATCAGAATCCGTAGTGTTACCATTACACCAAGGGGCTCTTTCTCGTCGCGCGGTGAAACTAACCAGAACTTCCATTCTTGGCAACAGGAAGGTCGCCGCGCGCTTCCCGCCTTACCGCCGGCACCCTCCCCCGCTCCTCAAAGCGTGAAAGAAAGCAGCCCCCCCAGGACTCGAACCTGGAAAGACGGAATCAAAATCCGTAGTGTTACCATTACACCAAGGGGCTTTTTGCCTTCGGCGGGCGGACGCTAGGCCCGTGGTTTTGGTTTGGCAATCCGGAAATTGGAGCGATGGACGGTGTCCTCAGGGCGGCCGCGAAAACCGTTAGTGTTCCCGGCGTGACATTCCCGGCATCGGTGGAATACTCCCCGCGTCCCGACCTTCAAACTTGCCGAAGATGTTCCGGAAATTCCTTACCCTCGCCTTCACCGCCACCGCGGTCCCCCTCGCCGCCCAGACCGAACCGCTGCGCGCCCTGCCGGTGGACCCTTCGGAAATCACGCCCGAGGAGGTCGTCAAGCCCGCCGCACCCGCCCAGCCGGTCGCCCCGGTGGCCGAGATCACCCCGCTGCCTCCCGGCACGGTCACCCTGCCACCGCGCAAGGCCGCCGTGAAGACCGACGCCCCGGCCATCTCCAACCTGCCCGAAGGCGAGGACGCCGTGCGGCTCCAGATCTTCCTCGACCAGTCGAACTTCGGCCCCGGCGTCATCGACGGCAAGCCGGGCCGCTTCACCGTGCTGGCGGTCGATGCCTGGAACGAGGTCCACGGCCACCCCGCCGGCGACCTCGGCCCGGTGATGGCCGCCGCGCGCAAGGCCGTGCCGAACGCCTTCGCCACCGCCGTCGTCCCGGAAGCCGCCACCAAGTGGGTCAACAGCGGGCTCTCCCACAACCGCGCCGCCCAGGCCAAGGCCAAGCGCATGAGCTACCGCAGCCTCGCCGAGTTCATGTCGGAGCGCTTCCACACCGACGTCGATTTCATCCGCGAACTCAACGGCTCGAAAAACACCTGGGGCGTGAAAACCGGCGGAACCCTGATCGTTCCCAACGTGAAGCCCTTCGCCATCGAAGTCGTGACCGGCGTCCGCTACGAGGCCGATCCCGCGATGTCCGAGCGCCATGCGGTGGTCGACACCCGGATGAACCAGGTCCGCATCTACGAAGCCGCCCCCGCCGCCCTGCTTGTGGAAGAAGAAGCCGAGACCATCGCCGACGGCCCGCTGCTGGTGAAGCCGAACCTGCCGGTGGTCCCGAACCGCGCGCTTGTCGCCTCCTTCCCGATCACGCCCGGCAAGCCGCAGTTCATCCACAAGGGCGTCTGGAAGCTCAACAACAGCGTCGAACTTCCCGTCTGGCGCTACGATCAATCACTGCTCGATACCGGCAAGCGCTCCAACAACGCCCTCAACATCCCGCCCGGCCCGAACAGCCCGGTCGGCATCATCTGGAACGGCCTCAGCCGCCCCGGCATCGGACTCCACGGCACCTCCGACCCCGAGACCATCGGCCGCGCCCGCAGCGCCGGCTGCATCCGCCTCGCCAACTGGGACGCCATCCGCATCCCCACCCTGATCCGCCCCGGCGCCACCGTGGAGATCCGCTGAGCGGGAAATTCCTTGGTTTCACCCGATCCACCGGCACCTTCGACCCGTGCGCCACACCAAAGGCTTCGTCATCCGCATCTTCCTGTTCTCGGCCCTCCTGATCTATCTCGGCGCGGACCTCTACGTCTTCGGCGGCCCGCTGCGGAAGCGCATCCAGCGCGGCCTGCCGGACAGCCCGGAATCGATTGCCGCGGCCAAGTCCCAAGGCATCGTCGCCCGGGTGCTGCACCTGCCGATCCTCAGCTCCCAGCTCGAACGCGCGACCCTCGAACGCCTCTGGCTGCGCGGCAAGACCCTCGACGACCTGACACCGCAGCAGCGCCGCGTCGAACGCCTCGCCGCCCTCGAAGACCTGATCGACCACCAGCTCCTGCGCATCAAGACCAAGCACAACGCGACCGAACTGCCGGTGGCCGAGGCGGAGGTCGAGGAAGCGCTGAAACGCCTCGCCGCCCGCTTCGAAAGCCGCGACGCGATGCAGAAGGAACTCGCGGCGGAAGGCATCGACTCCGAGAAGGAACTGCGCCTGCGGATCGGCGGCCGCCTCCAGCAGCAGAAGTATGTCGAAAGCCGCATCGCCCCGCAGATCGCCGTGACCGAGGAAGAGGCCCGCGCCTGGTTCGAGACCCACGCCAAGGAACTCGCCCGCCCGGAGCGGATCGAGGCCCGCCACATCTTCCTCTCCACCCTCGGCAACGACCCCGCCACCGCCCGCGCGACCCTGCAGAAGGCGCTCGATGACCTCACCGCCAAGCGCGCCGACTTCCCCGCCCTCGCCGCCCAGCTCAGCGGCGATCCCCGGACCAAGGGAGCCGGCGGAAACCTCGGCTGGCTGACCAAGGACCGACTCCCCGCCGACTTCGCCCAACCACTCTTCGCCCTCCCCCTCAATTGCCCCGCGCTCATCCGCACCAAGCTCGGCTGGCACCTCGCCGAAGTGACCGCCCGCAAGCCCGCCGAAGCGCGCGGCTTCGACGACGCCCGCACCGAAGTCATCGCCGCTCTCCAGGCCGTCAAACGCCGCGATGCCACCCGCGAGTTCCGCAGGGCGTTGCGGGCCCAGGAAGGACGCTACATCGAGATCTTCGCCGACATGATCCGCGAATGAGGCGACTGCTTCCCTATCTCCTGCTCGCCCTGCTGGCCGGATGCCGCAAGCCCCCGCCGCCGAAGGCCGTCCCGGTCGCCACCGACCAGGCCCTGCACCTGACGCTGGCCACCTTCAACATCCGCTACGAGGACCCCGCCGTGAAGGACTGGCGCGGATGGCCGAACCGGATCGACCGCGTCGTCCGCTCCCTCCGCGCGATGGATCCCGATGTCTTCGGCATCCAGGAATCGTTCCACGGCCAGGCCGCCGACCTGTGGGCCTCCCTGCCCGACTACGATTTCCACGGCGTCGGCCGCGAGGACGGCAAGCGCGGCGGCGAATACACCGCCCTGCTGTTCCGCCGCGACCGCTTCGAGAAAACGGACGGCGGCACCTTCTGGCTGTCGGATTTCCCCGAGCTCCCCGGCTCCACCACCTGGGGCAACGGCTTCCCCCGCACCGCCACCTGGCTGCGCCTCGTCGACCGCGCCAGCGGCCGCGGCTTCCACGTCTTCAACACCCACTGGGACCACCGCAACCAGTACTCGCGGGAGCGGGCCGCGACCTTGATCGCGGAACGGATCGACCAACGCGCCCACCCCGCCGACCCGGTCGTCCTGCTGGGCGACTTCAACGCCGTCGAGGCCAATCCCGCCGTGGATTACTTCACCGGCAAGGAAGTCGTGCTCGCCGGGAAGAAGGTTGCCCGCTGGTCCGGCGCCCTGACCGACACCTTCCAGGCCCTCCACGCCAGCCAGCGCGACCGCCGCACCCTCCACTTCTGGGAAGGCCACCGCACCGGCTGGGCCAAGGTCGACCACATCCTCGTCAGCCGCGGCGCCCGCATCGAAGCCTCCGGCATCCGCATCGAGAAAACCCGCGAATCCCAGCCCTCCGACCACTTCCCCGTCTGGGCCAAAGTCCGCTGGCCCTGATCCCCAATCCACCCAATTACCCAATCCACCCAATTACCCAAATACCCAAATCACTCCCCGGCAAGATCCCCAAACCTACCCCAGTATCCCCATCCCCATGAAATCCGTCCTTTTCACCATACTCCCCGCCCTCCTCACCGCCACCGCCCTCGCCGAAGACCCCTGGCTGGTCTTCGAAGGCAAGGACGGCCCGGGCAAGGGCAAGCACGTCGTCCTCGTCAGCGGTGACGAGGAATACCGCTCCGAAGAAGCCTTCCCGATGCTCGGCCGCCTGCTCGCCGAAAAGCACGGCTTCAAGTGCACCGTGCTCTTCCCCATCGACCTCAAGACCGGCGAGATCAACCCCAACGAGCAGACCAACATCCCGGGCGTCGAGGCGATCGACTCCGCGGACTTCCTCATCCTCGGCCTCCGCTTCCGCGAACTGCCGGACGACAAGATGAAGCACCTCGTCGACTACGTCGAAGCCGGCAAGCCGCTGCTTGGCCTGCGCACCTCCACCCACGCCTTCAACTACACCCGCAACAAGGAAAGCCCCTACGTCGGCTGGTCCTTCAACAAGGACGGCGGCTTCGGCCGCAAGATCCTCGGCGAAACCTGGATCAACCACCACGGCCACCACGGCAAGGAAAGCTGCCGCGGCATCATCGAGGACGCCCAGAAGGACCACCCGCTGCTCCGCGGCGTCGAGAACATCTGGGGGCCCAGCGACGTCTACGGCATCACCAAGCTGCCCGACGACGCCACCGTGCTCTTCCACGGCCAGGTCCTCACCGGCATGAAGCCGGAGGACGGCCCGGTCGCCGGCAAGAAGAACGATCCCATGATGCCGGCCGGCTGGGTCCGCAAGCGCGACCTCGGCAACGGCAAGACCCAGAACGTCATCTGCTCGACCATGGGCGCCGCCACCGACTTCGTCGCCCCCGGACTCCGTCGCTTCGTCGTCAACTCCGCCTACTGGGCCTGCGGCCTCGAAGTCCCCGCCAAGCTCGATGCCGATCCGGTCGGCGAATACAAGCCGACCGACTTCGGCTTCAACACCTTCAAGAAGGGCGTCAAGGTGGCCGACCTGAAGTGATCCCCCGACCTCCGCGGCGGCCTCCCGGTGAAGCCTCCGCCAAGCCATCGTGAATTCCGCGTGAACGGCGGGCGCCTGATTGACGCCCGCCGTTTTCCTGTCCATGCGAGGCGGACCTTTTCATGTCGCGCCTGCTCATCCGCCTCGCCTTCCTCCTCTTCGCCACCGGCTTCGTCGCGATCCTCGTCATCGCGAACCGCGGCGACGCGCACCTCTTCTGGCAGTATGTCGGCAAGATCCCCTGCGGCGACAAGCTCGGCCACCTCGGGCTGGTCGGCACGCTCTGCTTCCTCCTCAACCTCGCCCTCGACCGCCGGCGCGCCTTCGCCAGCGGAAACGGCATCCTGCTCGGCAGCCTCGTCCTGCTCGTCTTCATGACCCTCGAGGAAGCCTCGCAGGCCTTCATCCCCTGCCGCAGCTTCGACCTCGTCGACGGCCTCGCCAACCTCGTCGGCGTCTTCTGCGGCGAAGGCCTGGCCCGGATGCTTCCTTCGACTCAACGCAAACCGGTCTTCACCCCGTTGCCGCGCTTTTCACGCCGGTAAGCGGTCGGCGCCTGGCCCATGTGCTTGCGGAACTGGCGGGAAAAGTCGCTGTGGTCGTAGAAGCCCGATTCCAGCGCGACTTCGGTGATCGGCAGGTTCGACCCCGCCAGCAGCTCGCAGGCCTTGATCACCCGCATCCGCATCAGGTAGCTGCGCGGCGTGGTCTGGAAGGTCTTGCGGAACTTCCGTTCAAACTGGCGCACCGACAGCCCGGCGATCTCCGCGAGTTCCGACACTTCCAGCCGTTCGCGGAAGTTCGCCTTGAGATGCTCCGCCACCTCGGCGAGTTCCAGGTAGGGCTGGATTGCCGCGCGTTGCTCCTCGTAGCTGCGGACCGTCCCGCACAAGCCGCAGACCTCGCCGTTCTTGTCGAACAGCGGCAGCTTGTCGGTGATGAACCACTCCGGCCGGCCCTGGGAATTCGGGAAGAGCTCGATCAGCCCGAGCATCGGCTGGCGGGTGGTGATCACCTTCTCGTCATCGCGATGGTACTTCTCCGCCAACCGCGGCGGGAAGATCTGGTGGTCGGCCAGCCCGACGATCTGCTCCTCCTTGGTGAAACCGCAGCGCTTCACGAAAGCTGGATTTCCCGCCATCAGGCGGCCCTGCCGGTCCTTCACGAAAAACAAGGTTCCCGGGAGGTGATCGAACAGGTGGCGGAATTGCCCCGGAGGCAGTTCTTCCATCCAACGTCGGCGTGCTTGCGGTGTGTCCACTGGCAGAAACATACAAGTCCTTCCCGCAATCCTACAAGCTCTCTCATCGATTCTGCGTCAGCTTGAAAACCCGGCCGCCCGCC
This sequence comes from Haloferula sp., assembly GCA_044372775.1. GTDB lineage: Bacteria > Verrucomicrobiota > Verrucomicrobiia > Verrucomicrobiales > Akkermansiaceae > Haloferula. The sequence continues at coordinate 5,417 of JBIPNO010000082.1, read as the reverse complement.
CCACGTTGGCAGCGGCGACCCAACCCGTCTTCGACCCCAAGATCATGCAAGCGCTCCGACTCACCCTGCTGCTACCGCTCGCCGCCCTCGGCGCGCTGCTGGCCAAACCCCTGCTTACGCCCAAGCCCGAGGCCCGGCGGCTCGAGGTCCTCTTCTTCGGCGCCCCGACCGCCGTCCATCCCGGCCACGACCCGGTCACCCGCTACCGCGTCATCAAGCGCCACCTCGGCACCGAAGGCATCGACTTCACCTACACGCAGGATCCGGCCGAAGCGCTCAATCCCGCCACCCTCGCCAAGTACGACGCCCTGCTGATGTACGGCAACTGGGAGCAGAACGGCCCGATGCCGAAAGACCAGCTCAAGGCCCTGACCGATTACGTCGAAGGCGGCGGTGCCTTCCTGCCGATCCACTGCGCGTCCGCCTGCTTCGGCGGCTCGCCGGAATTCATCAAGCTGGTCGGCGGCCGCTTCAAGAGCCACACCGACGGGGTCTTCCAGGTCACCAACGTCAACAAGAGCCACCCGATCATGCGGAGCTACGGCGGCTTCAAAGCCTGGGACGAGACCTACGTCCACGACAACCACGGCGACGACCGCGTCATCCTCGAAAAGCGCGACGCCGAGCCCTGGACCTGGGTCCGCGAACAAGGCAAGGGCCGCGTCTTCTACACCGCCGCCGGCCACGACCACCGCGTCTGGGACCTCCCCGAATTCCATGACCTGATCAAGCGCGCCGTTTTCTGGAGCGTCGGGCCGGACAAATACAAACAGCTCCAGAACCTCAAGCTGCCGAAGCTGGAGCAGGAGGACGTCAAACTTCCCGGCTACCTCAAGCGCCAGCTCATCACCAAGGCCCAGAAGCCGCTGTCGCCGGAAGACTCGATGAAGCTCGCCCAGGTCCCGGCCGGCTTCGAGCTGTCGCTCTTCGCCTCCGAGCCCGACATCGTGAACCCGATCTTCGTCAACTGGGACCACAAGGGCCGCGCCTTCGTCATCCAGACCACCGACTACCCGAACGAGCTCCACGCCAACAACACCGGGAGCGACAAGATCATCATCTGCGAGGACACCAACCGGGACGGCCGCGCCGACAAGTTCACCACCTTCGCCGACAAGCTCTCCATCCCGACCTCGCTGGTCTTCGCCAACGGCGGCGTGATCTGCACCAACGGCACCGAGATGCTCTTCCTCAAGGACAGCAACGGCGACGACAAGGCCGACGTCCGCCAGGTGCTGTTCAGCGGCTTCAACATGGGTGACACCCACGCCGGCGTCTCCAACCTCCGATACGGCCACGACGGCTGGATCTACGCCACCATCGGCTACTCCGGCTTCAAGGGCACCGTCGGCGGCAAGGAGCACCAGTTCTCCACCGGCGTCTTCCGCTTCAAGCCCGACGCCTCGGCCCTCGAGTTCCTCCAGAACAGCACCAACAACACCTGGGGCCTCGGCACCACGTCGGACTTCGACATCCTGGGCTCGACCGCCAACGGCAACCCGTCCTTCTACCTCACCGCACCGCAGGCCGACTACGCCGCCGCCGGCATGCAGGCACCGCGCACCCCGCGGGCCGATGACAATCCGATCTTCAACCCCAGCTCCGCCGACATCCGGCAGGTCGACCAGTTCGAACGCTACACCGCGGCAGCCGGCCACGCCTTCTACACCGCCGAGCGCTTCCCCGCCCCATGGCGCGAAAAGATGGCATTCGTGACGGAGGGCACCGGCAAGCTCGTCGGCCTCTTCGAAGTCAGCCGCGAAGGCGCCGGCTACAAGGCCGTCCAGCACTTCAACAACCTCTACAACAGCGCCGACGCCTGGTCCGGCCCGGTCTGCGCGGAAACCGGTCCCGACGGCGCGGTCTGGATCTGCGATTGGTACAACCTGATCATCCAGCACAACCCGACCCCGAACAAGGCGGGCTCCGGTCTCGATGCCCGCAACGGCAGGGGCAACGCCTACGAAACCCCGCTGCGCGACAAGCATCACGGCCGCATTTACCGCGTCTATCCGAAGGGCACCCCCGACGAGGCGAACCCGGGCCTTGATCCCGCCAAGCCGGACACCCTGATCGCCGGGCTCGACCACCCGAACCTGCTCTGGCGCCTCCACGCCCAGCGCCTGATCGTGGAAAACGGCAACAAGTCCCTCGCCTCCAAGCTCTCCGCCATGGTCGGCTCCGGCAAACGCGGTGCGGCCCACGCCGTCCACGCGCTCGCCGGGCTCGGTGCCCTCGACGACGCCACGGTCGCCACCGCCATCGCCTCCGAGACCCGCGCCGTGCAGCGCGCCGGCATCGCCGTGGCCACTCCGCAGCAGTTGAAAGGCAGCGTCGTCGCCGCCGGCAGCTTGAAGGTCTCCGGCGACCGCGAACTCGCCGAAACCCTGGTCTCGCTGTCCCGCCTCCCCGATGACGCGGAGATTGGCAAGGCGCTGTTCACCCTGCTCACCACCGAGGAAGCCCGCATCACCAGCGACGTCACCCTCAAGGACGCCTGGCAGATCGCCGCCAACCGCCACGCCTCCAGCGTGACCGCCGCCGCGGCCGCCGCCGGCTTCAACGGCGAATCGACCGTCCGCGCGATGCCGAACCTGCTGCCGAACCCGTCCTTCGCCGAAACCGCGGATGGCAAGCCGGCCGGCTGGACCGAACTCCGCACCTACGGCGGTGCCGGTCCGGGCGAAGTGAAGCTGACCAGCTCGCCGCAAGGTCGCGACGGCACGCCCTGCCTCTCGATCTCCTCCGCCCGCCCCACCGACAGCGGTGCGGCCGTGACCGTCCCGGTCAAGCGCGCCACCCGCTACCGCCTCTCCGCCTGGATCAAGACCATTGACCTCAAGCCCAACGGCAACAGCCCCGGCGCCCTGCTCAACGTGCACGGCGGCGAACGCACCAACAGCGTGAAAGGCAACGCCGACTGGACCCAGATCTCCACCGAGTTCGACTCCGGCGACCGCAGCGAACTGCTCATCCACTGCCTCTTCGGCGGCTACGGCGGCGCCACCGGCACCGTGCTCTACGACGATGTCTCGCTGACCGAGCTCGCCGGTGGCAGCGGCGCGAAAGGCATGATCGCCGCCCTCGCCACGAAGGCGACCCCGGCTCCGGTCGCCCCGCCGAAAGAGAAGAAGTTCAAGGCCGACCCCGCCGTCCACGAACGCGGCCTGGCCGTTTACGCCCTGACCTGCGTCGCCTGCCACGGCCCGGAAGGCAAAGGCGTGCCAGGAGCCTTCCCGCCGCTCGACGGCTCGGAGTGGGTCCCCGGCGACATCACCGTGCCGATCCGGATCGTCCTCCACGGCCTCCAGGGCCCGGTCAAGGTCGCCGGCCAGGACTACAACAACATCATGCCGCCCCACGTCGACCTCGACGACCAGAAGATCTCCGACGTCCTGACCTACGTCCGCCAGAGCTGGTCGAACGACGCCGCCCCGGTCACCCCGGCGCAGGTCAAGGAAGTGCGCGCGAAGCACAAGGACCGCAACACGCCCTGGACCGCCAAGGAGCTCGGCCACTGACCGCCCGGCCTCAAAGCCCAAGCAAGCGACTCACCGCGGCCCGGACTTCTCCGAAAGTCCGGGCCGTTTTGTCTCCAGCCAACATGATCACTTCCCTCGTCGCGAAGCCTTGCTCAACCTTGAAAGGGAGAAGATCCACAGAAGGACACGGAGGACGCAGAGAACGAATCCGTTACAGAAACACCACGGCTCCCTCATGGGACGTGACGAGATCAGCCCTGGTTGTTGCTCCAACCGGTCGATCTCTGCTATCTCCGTTTCCTCCTGTTCAGAATGATTCCGGTTTTAGGCTCTCAAGCCAAGGCCGACGCATCGGTGATGCTGCCGTCCTTGATCACCAGTTTCCGGTCGCCGCGCGTCGCGAGCTGTTCGTCGTGGGTCACCACGACCAGGGTCGTGCCACTCTCCGCCGCGAGTCCCAGCAGCAGGTTCATCACCTCCGCGCTATTCCTTGAATCGAGGTTGCCGGTCGGCTCGTCGGCAAACAGCACCGGCGGGTGGTTCACCAGCGCCCGGGCGATCGCCACGCGCTGCTGTTCGCCGCCGGACAGCTCCGCCGGCAGGTGCTCCGCGCGGTCCGCCAGGCCCACCCGCTCCAGCGCGGCCAGCGCCGCCGCCGAGGCATCGCGCCCGCCGATCGCGCCCGGCACCAGTACGTTCTCCAGCGCCGTCAGTTCCGGCAGCAGCAGGTAGTTCTGGAAAATGTAGCCGATCTTCTCGTTCCGGAAGGCCGCCTGCGGCTTCGGGCCCAGCGAGTAGAGATCGGTCCCGTCGATCTTCACCGTCCCCTGCTCCGGCCGCTCCAGCCCGGCCAGGGTGTAGAGCAGCGTGCTCTTCCCCGCCCCGCTCGGCCCGCACAGGAAAACCCGCTCGCCGCGGGTGATCGTCAGCTCGATCCCGTGCAGCACCTCGATGCTCTTCTTCCCGATGCGGTAGCTGCGGTGGAGGTTGGAGGCTTGGATCACGGCGTCGGGCATGGGAGGAGAGACCAGAAACCAGCGGCAAGAGTCAAGACAGGGCGGAGCCGATCTCCCCGCTCCCCTTTTCTCGACGGGCATTGGAATTCCAATGGTGCTCTATGCGGTGTGGCTCGCGCGCTTCAGTCGGCAACTCGCGTTCCCCCTCCTCCTGATCCTCGCCGTGGTCATCGTCTGGGGATCCCTTTGGCCGCTCCATTTCGGCCCCGAACATTGGCGGGTGGCAGGAGAGATGATCGGCGACCAGGCAGACGCCGTCGTGAACGGCTTCGTTCTCATGGGCTGGATCTACGGCGTGATTGGGTGCCTGCCAGTCCTTCTCATCGAGATCCCCCGGAGTATCGTCCTGCTGATCCGGAAGCGGAGGACGGAATAGCCCGCATCCCGCCTCACCTCAGCCCCGACGGCTTACCCGAAGCCCACCGCGCCCGACCCGCCGGATGGACGCCCAATCCCCCACGAATTTCTTGCCGGCACCGCGATCTTCAACCCATTCTCACGGTATAAAGTGTCCGCTTATCACTTTCCGGATTGCTCTGAAAAACGACTGCCGACCCAAATGAAAGCCCTCTTATCCCTCGGCTTTGCAGGTGCCCTCGCGATATCCGCGGAGGCCGATGAGAAGAAGTTCGATGCCATCGCACTGGACTACGCGGCAATGGCAGATCTCGTATCCAAGCTCGACCGGGTGATTCTGGATGACGTGAAGATCGTGGATCTCCCGATCGGTGAGGCGGTCACGGAGTTGCAGAAGCTCGGCGTCAAAGGGAGCACGGCTTCTGGGGTCATCAACATTCGCGTCAGGTTAAGGCCCGGATCCCTGATTCCACAGGGGATTGACGTCGCCGTTTGTCCCGCATGACGTGGTCCGGGTAAGGATCGAAATCGAAGAGGGCGGCGATGTCCGGGGCTTTGATGA
>JBIPNO010000081.1:0-22793 GCA_044372775.1 Haloferula sp. | reverse complement strand
CGGCGGAATGCCGTGCGTCAATCACGGCTGCCACTTCGGGCAGCCCCAGCTTGAGTTTGCGTCCAGGCATGACGCAACCTGACAGACCGGAACTGGCAAGTCACATTATTTCCAAGAAATGGTATGATTCCTCCCGCGCGGCGGCGAGGTGCAGGGCCTGCCAGCCATTGCGATAGTAGTCATCCGGGTCGGAAATCGCGGCATCGACGGGCGATCCGCGGCCGACAAGATAGCTTGCGATTTCCAAGGTGCCGTCGCGGGCGGCGTCGTGAAGCGGGCGGCCGCCGCGTTGGTCGCGGGCCAGCGGATCGGCACCGTGGCGGACCAGGAGTTTGACGAGATCGAGGCTCCGCGTCGCGGCCCGGTGGATCGGTTGGATGCCGTCGCTTTCGCGGGCGGAGACCTTTGCCCCGCGGGCGATCAGGAGGCGGGCGATGGCGGGATCCGAGGTTTCGAAGAGCGGGGTCGCGCCCTCGGAGTCGCGGGCGTCGGGGCTGGCACCGCGGTCGAGCAGGAGCTGGACCATGCCGAGGTGACCGCTTCGCGCGGCGATGTGGATGGCCTGCTCGGACGGCGGGATGCCCTCCCATTCCTCTTGCGGGGTCGGGATCTGCAGCGATGCCGGGAGGCCCTTGTCCAGAAATCGCCGGGCCGCGGGCAGGTCGTTCGAGTCGACTGCTTTTTCGAAGTCCCGGAAGGGATGGCGCGAGGCGAGGCGGAGGTTGGTTTCGTAGTCGTTCTGAAGCTTGTCGAAGTCGACTTCAGAGCGGGCAAACGGCACTCCGGGAACAAGCAAGGCGGCGAGCAGGGCGAACGGCTTCAATGGGCTCGGAGGGTTGGATCGAGGGGGATGCGGTTTTCTAACGGGCGGATGAAGAGGGAATCCCCGGAGGCAGACCGTACTTCCGCTCATAGCGCCGGATCCACTCGGTCTGTTCTTCGAGCGACCGGCGCTCCCATTCCAGCCAGAAGACGGTCGATTCGTCCTTTGAGTCGTAGTTCACGACGAGATTGCGATGGTAGCGCTCTTGCAGCGCCGCCCGCGACGCCAATGCCTGTCCGTAGGCGTAGTGTCTCAGGTGCAGGACCGTGAACGAAAAGCCGATGGTGATCGCGGCGAAGACCGAGACGGCGACGATGCGCTTCCACAGCCGCGGAGTCCACCGGGTGCCACCGATCACCCCGACCAGGGCGAACAGAGCCAATGCGACCGAGAAGGAGGCGAAGAGTTCGGGGAGGCTGACTCCGAACGGGCTGACGTCCAGAGTGTAGGGGCCGAGGTTCCTGCCTTGGTAGGAGAAGGTGGCAAACGAAGTGACGAATTGGAGCCAGAAGAACGCCCAGAGGATGTAGCAGTTTGCCGCCGTCAGCATCGTGGCTTCCCAAGGCCAGGCGGGCAGGGGGGGCGGCGGAAAGCGGACCTTGAGAGATGAAGGCGTGGAACCCGGGTCAGGCGGCGGGAATCGAAGTGGCCTGACCCGAGGGAGCTTCATGTCAGGTGAACCATTTCACCCCCGCGGCGAAGATCGGCTGGTGCTTTTCGCCGGGGATGTTCTTGGCGACGCGGGTGCCGCTGCGTTCGGTGTGGCCCATCTTGCCGAAGACCCGGCCGCAGGGGCTGGTGATGCCTTCGATGGCGAACAGCGAGCCGTTCGGGTTGACGGCGATGTCCATCGAGGGCGCGCCGCTGGCGTCGACATACTGCGTGGCGATCTGGCCGTTTCGCGCGAGCTCGGCGATGACTTCCGGGCTGGCGTGGAACTTGCCTTCGCCGTGTGAAAGCGGGATCGCGTGGAGGTCGCCGGGCTGGCAGAGGGAAAGCCAGGGCGAGGTGGTGCTGACGACCTTGGTGGTGGCGTAGCAGGAGATGTGGCGGCCGATGTCGTTGTGGACGAGGGTGGGAGTGTGCTCACGGGCGAGCCGCCCGTGCCCCTCTTGGTCTTCGAGGATCTCGCCGTAGGGAACGAGGCCGGTCTTGATGAGGGCCTGGAAGCCGTTGCAGATGCCGAGGACGAGGCCGTCGCGGTTCTTCAGCAGATCCATGATGGCATCGGCCACCCGCGGGTTGCGGATGACGGTGGCGATGAACTTGGCGGAGCCGTCGGGCTCGTCGCCGGCGCTGAAGCCGCCTGGGAACATCAGGATCTGCGACTGGCGGATCTGCCGCGCGAAGGCCTCGAGTGATTCCTCGATGTGGCGGGATGTGAGATTGCGGAAGACCAGGATCTCCGCGTCCGCCCCTGCTTCGCGGAAGGCCTTGGCGGAGTCGTATTCGCTGTTGGTGCCGGGGAAGGCGGGGATCAAAACCTTCGGTTTTGAGATGGTAGATGGTAGATGGTGGATGGTGGATGATGAGCGCTCCGCGCCTGAGATGGCGGATGATCGATGGTGGATGGCTGATGTCCTGAGGTCCGCACAGGGCATCTCCAAATCTGCCATCTGCCATCTACCATCTGCCATCTCTGCCTTCGTCGGATACACCGGCTCGAGCGTGCCTTCCCAAGCAGCCTGGAGGTCGGCGAGGGTGTGGCTTTCGCTGGCGAAGGCGAGGACGGGCTCGGCGGTGGTGTGGCCGAGGAGGGTGGCGCTGAGGCTTTCCGGGAGATCGGCTTCGTGCTCGAGGAGGAAGGAGAAGTAGCGCTCGGTGGACCATTCGGCTGCGGGCGAGCCGCCCGCGCCCCTCTTGTGCTCGATGAAGCCGATGGCGTTGCCGAAGGCGGAGGTGGCGAGGGCGTGGACAAGGCCGCCGGAGCCGAGGGCCTTCATCGAGAGGAGCTGGCCGGCGGCGTTGAGGTCGTGGAGGTCGGCGGCGGTTTGCTTGAGTTGGGCGAAGTCGGGGAGCTGGTCGGCGTCGCGCGGGACGGTGACGAGCGAGACCTTGCTGCCGGCCTTCTTGAACTCCGGGCTGAGGGCGAGGCTGGCCTGGCCGGGGGCGAGGGCGAAGGAGACGAGGGTCGGCGGGACGTCGAGGTCGTTGAAGGATCCGGACATCGAGTCCTTGCCGCCGATCGCCGCGAGGCGGAGTTCGTGCTGGACGTGGAAGGCTCCTAACAGTGCGGCGAAGGGCAGGCCCCAGCGGGCGGGATCGTTGCCGAGCTTGGGGAAGTATTCCTGGAGGGTCAGGCGGATGTCGGACAGTCGGGCTCCGGCGGCGACGGCCTTGCAGACGGACTCGGTGACCGCGTAGGCCGCGCCATGGAAGGGCGACCAGGAGGAGATGCGGGGATTGAAGCCCCAGCTCATGTAGGTGCAGACGTCGGTGTCACCCTCTAACAGCGGAAGCTTGGCGACCATCGCGTCGGGCGGCGTGAGCTGGTGCTTTCCGCCGAAGGGCCAGAGGACGGTGCCGGCGCCGACCGAGCCGTCGAAGCGGTGGCCGAGGCCCTTCTGGGAGCAGTGGTTGAGGTCGCTGAGAAGCGAGATTGCCGATTGAGGATTTTCGATTGCCGATTGGAAGGCGCCCGTGGGAGCGGCGACGTGGACCTTGGCGGTCTGTTGGACGCCGTTGGTGTCAAGGAAGGCGCGGGAGAGGTCGACGATGGTCTTGCCGCGCCATTTCATCCGCAGGCGGCCGCTGTCGGTGACGTTGGCGACATGGACGCACTCGAGGTTCTCCTTGTCGGACTCGGCGATGAAGTAGGCGGCATCGGCGGGGTCGATGCAGACGGCCATGCGCTCCTGGGATTCGGAAATCGCGAGTTCGGTGCCGTCGAGGCCGTCGTACTTCTTCGGCACGGCATCGAGGTCGATGTCGAGCGAGGGCGCGATCTCGCCGATCGCGACGGACACGCCGCCGGCGCCGAAGTCGTTGCAGATCTTGATCTTCTTCGTGAGCTCCGGATTGCGGAACAGGCGCTGGATTTTCCGCTCGGTCGGGGCGTCGCCCTTCTGGACTTCGGCGGAGTTTTCGAGGGCGGTGTCGGTGTGTTCCTTCGACGAGCCGGTCGCACCGCCGACGCCGTCGCGGCCGGTGCGGCCGCCGATGAGGAGGATGACATCGCCGGGCGAAGGCGAGCCGCGGAAGACCTGGGAGCGCGGGGCGGCGGCGACCACGGCACCGATCTCGAGGCGCTTGGCGACGTAGCCGGGGTGGTAGATTTCCGCCACCTGGCCGGTGGCGAGGCCGATCTGGTTGCCGTAGGAGGAGTAGCCGGCGGCGGCTACCTGGCAGATCTTCTTTTGCGGGAGCTTGCCGGGCAGGGTGTCAGCGAAAGGTGTTAGAGGGTTGCCGGCACCGGTGACGCGCATCGCCTGATAGACGTAGGAGCGGCCGGAAAGCGGATCGCGGATGCAGCCGCCGAGGCAGGTGGCCGCGCCGCCGAAGGGCTCGATCTCGGTCGGGTGGTTGTGGGTCTCGTTCTTGAACATGACGAGCCACTCTTCCGATTGAAGATTTGAGATTGTCGATTGACGATTGAAGACCGGCACTTGGACGACGATGGACGCCGCGTTGACTTCTTCGGAGACTTCGAGGTTGTCGAGTTCGCCGCTGGCCTTGAGTTCGCGCATGCCGATGAGGGCGATGTCCATCAGGGTGACGGGCTTGTCCTGTCGGCCGAGCTGATCGCGGGTGGCGAGGTAGGTTTGCCAGGCGCGTTCGACCGGGGCGGTGCCTTCGGCGAAGGTGACGTCGTCGATCTTCGTGAGGAAGGTGGTGTGGCGGCAGTGGTCGGACCAGTAGGTGTCGAGCATCCGGATCTCGGTGATGCTCGGGTCGCGCTGTTCCTCGTCGCGGAAGTAGGTCTGGCAGAAAGCGACGTCCTCGGCGGACATCGCGAGGCTGAAATCGGCGCGAACGGCGGCGGGGTCGCGGGTGGTGAAGCCTTCGAGGAGGGCGACATCGGCCGGGGCGTGGATGTTCGGCTGCAAGGACTCGGGCAGGTCCATGCGGGCCTCGTGGGAATCGACGGCGTTGATGACGTAGCCCTTGATGCGGGCGAGGTCGTCGGCACTGAGATGGCCGGCGAGGACGATGACTTTGGCGGAGGCGACGAGCGGTCGTTCCTTGCCGGTGAGGATCTGGACGCATTGCGCGGCGGAGTCGGCGCGTTGGTCAAACTGGCCGGGGAGGTATTCGACGGCGAAGGCGGTCTCGTTTTCAGCGAGGGAGAGGGTGGCGGAGGTCAGGTCGACCTGGGGCTCGGACAGGATCTGGCGGACGGCCTGGTCAAACTCGGCGTCGCTGAGGCCGTCGATGTCGTAGCGCTGGACGATGCGGACGGCTTCGAGGCCGGGGAGCCCGAGCGATTCGCGCAGGTCGTGGAGGAGGTGGCGGGCTTCTCCGTTAAACTCGGGCTTCTTTTCGACGAAAATGCGGTTCATGGGTGGCTGGGACCTGCGGAAGCGGTCGATGCTAGTCGCCGGTCCCGGGAGGGCAAGCCGGGTGATTCGCGAATCAAGTGGCCCGCCAGTCGGAGGGGCGTGCACCCTTCTCGGTGACGAAGGCCTTGGTGAAATGGCTGAGGCTGTTGTAACCGACCTCGAAGGCGGCTTCGGTGACGTTGCAGGAGCCGTCGCGCAGGAGCACCGCGGCGCGGTCGATGCGGATTTCGCGCAGCTTCTGGCTGAGGGTTTTGCCGCTGTGCTGCTTGAAGAGGCGGCTGAGGTAATGAGGGGCGCAGCCGATGTGGCGGGCGAGGGCGTGGAGGTCGAGGTCGTCGCGGAAATGTTCGCGCAGCCAGAGGATGGCGGCGTCGACCCGGGGTTGGAGCGGGTCGTAGCCAGAAGCGCCGGGCCGCGGTGCGGCGCCGAAAAGGCTGAAGCACTCGAGGCATTTGCCGGTGAACCAGGCGGAGCGGAGGGTGCGGGGGACGGGGGGCTGGAGGAGGGACTCGCCGAGGTCGCGCTCGGCCAGATTCATCGAGCGCAGGTGGCCGAGCGGGTCGGGGCGGTCCGATGCGACGTCGCGCAAAGCCGGATGCAGGGCGGAGGCGGAAGCGCCGAAGTGGGTGGTCAGCCAGCCGGGAGTCGCGGAGATCACGACCAGCCGGTGACGGCCGGCGGTGGGCAAGCGGCTGGCGTGAACGATTTCGCCAACCTGCGTTCTCAATAAGGAGACGGTGCCGGGAACGATGCCGAGGCGGATGCTGCGGCCGAGGATCACTGCGTGGCCGTCGAGATTCAGGACGAGATGGGCACGATCCGGACCGATCCAGCGGCTCCAATCGGCGGAATCCTTGATTTCCTCGTCCGCTCCCGCGACCCGGATGCCGGGGGCGTCATGGAGCAGGGAGGCGTCGAGGGAGGCGGGCATGATCGGGCAGCCCCGGGATTGGGTATTAATTGCGATTGAGTCGCAAGAGTAAGATTTGCGATTGGCGCTGGATTGTCCGCGTCTGGCGCTGGGTTGTCTTTTGAGGGGCTTGAAGGCAATCCGCCGCCATGGAATGGCAAGGGTGCGGGAGCGGGAAGGGGAGCGACGGGAGAAGGTGCGGACGTCGCCGGCGAACTGCCAGGCAACCCGCTCCATCATGAAAACGATCTCCCGACCCCACCGCCGTCCTTTGTTCCTGCTGCCTGCACTGGCTGCGGTGCTGTGCGCCTCTTCCGCTTCCGCCGCGTCTGTCATCACGACCTCCAACGGCATCTTCACCCCGTCGTTCCGCGGGGGTTCCAACACGACCTACTTCGGCTGGTCTTCCGGAACCTGGGATGGCAACCCACCGGCGGTCGAGGGGGATCCGGACATCACGCCGGACGTCGTCAACGGCACGCCATCGATCAACCCGGCGAGCGGAGCCTTGCCGACCCAGGCGGTGGCCGGCGACATCGTTTCCGGGAGCAACAACATCTACACCAGCGTGGCCGGAGCGAACGCGCTGGGGTTGCAACTGCTGATCCCGACGGCCGGGACTCCCGGATTGGCAGGCTTCACGACGATCATCGCGCAGGGCTTCGGACTGAGCGGGAATCTCTTCGGCTTCACCGAGGCGCTCGACGGCTTCGGCTTCGGCGCGATCCATGGCATCCAGCCGGAATACGTGATCGGCCGCAATGCCGATGGCCGCGGCCAGTGGTGGGCGAAGTGGGAGCTGCCCGGCAACGCGGCGAGTTACAGCGTCGATGTGATCGGCAAGGAAGGCTTTCCCGGCGGATCGGTGCTCTCGGTGACCGACATGCAGGTCGACACCTGGTTCTCCGAAAGCGGCTTCGCGCCGGACATCGCGGTGGTTCCAGAACCTTCCGCGCTGCTGCTGGCCTTCGTGGCCGCCGGTTTCGGTCTGAGCCGCCGCCGTCGTGCCTGAGGACTTCCCCCTAACCAAAGATGACCATGAAAAAGCACCTGTTTTTTGCCGTCGCGTGCGCCCTGCTTCCGGGCGCTTCATTCGCCGACGAAGCCGCGTTCGGGAAAGACCGCCGGGCGATCCTCGCGATGGCCGGCGAGTTCGAGGTCGGGTTTCATTTCCAGGAGACCCTGTCCTTGAAAGAGGGCTACGAACTACGAAAGAAGCCTTACGACGAGGATGCCTTCGAGACCGTGAAGGTGGTGGAAGACAGCGGCCGGCGGATCGTGCTCCAGCACTTGCTGCTGGTGGGCCCGATGGTCGTGAAGCACTGGGCGCAGATCTGGACCTACGAGGACGCCGAGATTCTGGAATTCCAAGGCAAGCGGGTGTGGGCCACCCGGGTCCTCGCGCCGGATGAAGTGAAGGGCAAATGGTCGCAGCGCGTCACCCAGGTCGACGACTCGCCGCGCTACGAGGGAATCGGGGCATGGATTCACAACGGCCAGTCGAGTGAGTGGTCGGCGACCGCCAATCGTCCCCTGCCGCGCCGCGAGCATACGACCCGCAAGGACTACGATCTGCTGGTGGTGACCAACCGCCACACCATCACCCCGGCTGGCTGGTTCCACGAGCAGGACAATACCAAGTGGGTGAAGCGCGATGGCGCGGACTACCCGCTCTGCCGCGAGGTCGGGCTGAACCCCTACCGCCGGGTGCAGGGGCATGACTTCACCAAGGCCAACGACTACTGGACGAAGACCGCCGGCTTCTGGAAGGAAGTGCGCGGGGTGTGGGAGGAAATCATGCCGCAGCAGGGCAGCGTGAAGTTCTCGCTCAAGGCGGATCCGGGGCGGCTGGATGACGTCATCGGGGAACTCACCGAACAGGCCGAGGACGGGAAGGCACCCGCGGTCGAGGAGATCCGCGCCGCCTTGAAGCCCTTCGTCGCGGCGGTGAAGTAGCGCGAATTTGCAAGTTGCGCGCTCCTTGCGGCGGGCTGCTCGCGTGGTTTCGAAGCCGCCCGCAAGGCCACACCCACACCATCACCACTTCAATGTGGTGCTACTTCCGATGATCCTTCGCTATCTTTTCCCGATCACTCTTTTCCTTGGCATCGCGCTCCAGCCCGCACCGGCTGCGGAGTCCGACTCGGTCGTCGCCGGTCTCGACCAGATCGTCGTGATCGGCACTCGCACCGAGCGGAGCTGGATCGATGCCAGCGGGACGGTGACCCGCGCCGATGCCGAGGACCTGCTCCGCACCGGTAGCCAGGACTTGTCCGGCTTCGCGAAGTACGACCCGACGGTCTCGCTGCCCTTCGACTTCGCCAGCGGCGACGGGGCCTTCGCCTACGGCCAGTCCGGCTACGGCAGCATCAACATCCGTGGCGCGGAAGGGAACCGGATCGCGATCGAGCTCGATGGCATCCGCCAGCCGCCGCAGTATGTCTCCACGTCCTTCGATCAGGGCGAAGGCGATGGTGCCGGCGGGATCGGCCGCGACTACTTCGACCCCGCGATGTTCGACCTGGTCGAAGTGCTGAAGGGCGGCGGCAGCGCGCTCTACGGCAGCGACGCGCAGGGCGGAGTGGTGGCCTTCAGCACGCCGGATCCGGAGAGCATGCTGAACGGGAGAAATGCCGGCGGGCTACTACGGACGCAGTATTTCTCGGCGAACGAAAGCGTGGCGGGCCAGCTCGGTGCTGCGGTGAAGGCGGGCGACACCTCGCTGATGCTGCTCTACGCCGGGCGCCACGGCGAGGAGACGGCGAACAATGGCATCGAGCCGCCGAATCCGGCCGACTTCACCTCGAACTCCGCGCTCTTGAAAGCGGAGCATGTTGCGGGAGACCATGTCTTCCGGTTGGCGCTGGAGGTCTTCGAGCGCGATGCCTTCGCCGATGTCCGCAGCGCGGTGACCTCGGCGTTTCCGGTCTTCACCGACTACGTTCACAACCGCCAGATCCTCGATCGCCAGCGGGCGAGCCTGAAATGGGAATACGCACCACAGGACGGCTGGGTTGACCAACTTGATAGCCACTTCTACTGGCAACACGCCGGCAGCCGGAGCGACAGCGATTCGGCCTCGAAGCCGATCATGATCGGTGGCATGCCGATTCCTGGAACGGAGCGGACCCGGAGGCAACGGATCCACTTCGACACCGGGATCATCGGTTGGTCCTCGGTCGCGCGGCGCGATTTCGGCAACGAGGACGGGGTGCTGCATTCGGTGATGGCAGGCATCGACCTGTCGAGCGAGAGCGGTGACAACCGCTTCACACGGGTCGACTCCGGCGCGGCGGCGGACAGCAACCGGACCTCCTTCGCGCCGACCGATACCGGACGGGCGGGGGTTTTCGTGCAGGACGAAATCCGGATCGCCCGCAAGTGGTTCATCACGCCGGGGCTGCGTGTCGATTGGCAGTCGATCGAGCCGGATCCGAACCAGGCGTATCTCGACCGCCTCGCGGCACTCGGCCGCTTCGGACAGGAAGCGCCGATGGACTACGAGAATACCTCGCTGTCGCCGCGCTTGAACGTCGCGTGGAAGCCGGGCGGTGCCACCCAGTGGTATGCCAGCTACGCCCATGGCGTGAGGAATCCGTCGGCGGAGGAGATCTCGATGATCTTCGACCACCCGGCCTCCGGCGGCAATCCGGCGGGTTCGCTCACCGTGCCGAATCCGTCGCTGGAGGAGGAGCGCAGCGATGCCTTCGAGCTGGGATTCAAAGCGGAGGGCGATGCAGGCCGCTTCCAAGCGTCGGTCTTTTATACGAACTACAAGGACTTCATCGAGAACGGCGTGCCGACCGGCGAACTCGCCGACGACGGGCGGGAGATCCTCACGACGGTCAACCGCGGCGAGGCGGAGATCTACGGCTTCGAACTCGGCGGGATGATCGAACTCGGGCACTTCCGGGAGCAGGCGGCGGGCTGGCAGCTTGGCCTGGGCACCGGGAAGTCAATCGGCAGCAATCTCACCGACGACGTGCCGCTGAACTCGATCGAGCCGTGGAAAACAGCGGCCTTCATCGGCTACGAGGATCCGCAGGGGCTCTTCGGCGCACGGCTGACCGGGCTTTACACCGCGGCGGTGGACCGGGTGGACGACACCACGAACCAGGGGACTTTCTTCCGCCCGCCGGCCTGGTTCACGCTGGATCTCGCGGCGTGGTGGCAGCCGACGGAAACCGTTTCGGTCCATGCCGGGCTCAACAACCTCTTCGACGAGAAATACTGGGCATGGAGTTCGGTCCGGCGCGGCAACGGTCATCTCGGCGGCAACGCGACGACGGATCGCAGCACGGCACCCGGCAGGAACTTCAGCCTTTCGATCACCAGGACCTTCTAACAGATTATGAAAACCGTCATTCTATCGCTTCTGTCCGTAGTCTCGGTCTTTGCGGAGACCGCTGTGTTCAAGCCATCCCAAGACAGCGACATTTACGCCTTCTTCGATGGGCCTTCGTTTTCAATCTTCGACCTCAATGTCGGTGCGGGTGGATCGACGATGGCGCATTCGCATCATGCGCTGGTGAAGTTCAATCTCGCGTCGCTGGCGATTCCGGCGGCGGAGATGGGCTCGGCGAAGCTGCGGCTTTTCGCGCTGCAGCCGGACTCCGCGAATGGCGGCGGCTTGCGCGGCGGGAACGTGGCGGTGCACCGGCAGGGCGCGAATTGGGCGGTGGCGGGATTGCGGTGGAGTCATCTTCAAGCGCAGGAGCGGGTCGGTCTGATCCCGGTCACGCAGGCATCGGTCAACCAGTGGGTGGAGCTCGATATCACCGCGCTGGTGAAAGGCTGGGCGGCGGGGACGACGGCGAATCATGGCGTTGTCCTGAAGCCGGAGAGCGAGACCGCGGAGCCGTGGTTGAACGTAATGTTCGCGTCGATGGAGATCACGAATTTCGCGCCGCAACTGGTCGTCACGCGGCAGGAGGTGCTGCCCGTGCTCGGGATCTCGACGGTGGGTGGTGAGGTCGTCCTCGAGTGGCCGGCGGGCAGCACCGGTTGGACCTTGCAGCAGGCCGCAAGTCCCGCGGGTCCCTGGACGGCGAACACCGAGCCGGTGATCTCGGAGGGCGGTCGCTTGAAAGTTCATCATGCTCCGGTTCCCGGCGGGCGCAGGTTCTTCCGGCTTTTCAAGCCGTGAGCGGGCTTTCCGTCGGGAGTAGGGGCGACGTGACGGCGGGATTTCCGACTCAAGGGGAAATCGACTGCAAGTGTCGATGCCGGTCGCGTTGAAGGTCCATGCCGATGCCCTTCTCACCTCATTTGCTGGCATTCCATGTCCGGGCGATTCGCTGCGGAGGAGCCGAAACGAAGGCAGCGGCTGGCATCCCCGCTGCTTTCAGTTTTTTCCCCGCGGCGGCCATTCCCGCAAACCCAGTCCTCCGGATGTGTCGATTTCTTCACTTGCGGGGTATTTGCTTTGCCCCGCAACCCACGCGGGGGAGCCTGTTAGCGATGTCTCTCCCCCGCATCCTCGCCGCGTTGGCGTTGTCCGCCGTTTCGCCCGCCGAAGCGGCTGAAAGTCCGCCGCGGGAGGGTGGGAAAATCATTCTCACTGAGAACGAGGTGGACCGCAGTGCGGCGGCGGCCAAGTGGACCAAGGCGGCGGTCGGCGACGCGGTGAAGTGGCAGGAACAGGTCCGCACCGGCGAACTGAGCCGCGCGGGGATCGAGCTGTCGACCGGCGGCGTGCTGCGGATGAGCGAGCTGACCAGTCTGCGCCTCCAGGCACCGAAGGCGGGGCAGGGGAGCGGGCGGAGCAAGATCGATTTCGGCCAAGGTGTCGCTTACTTTTTCAGCCGCGCCGACGCGGAGGCGGACATCGAAACGCCGACCGCGAGCCTGAACATCCGCGGGACGGAGTTCGTTCTGGAGGTCGAGGGCGGGAAGACGGTGGTCACGATGATCGACGGCGAGGTCGGGCTGTCGAACGGGTTCGGCGCGATCGATCTGGCGAGCGGCGAGCAGGGGATCGCGGAAGCGGGAAAGCCACCGCGCAAGACGGCGGTGCTGGATGCGTCGGAGGACATCCAGTGGTTCCTCTACTATCCGGGCATCGCCGATCCAGCGGGCTTCGACGGGCTGGGTGCGGAGTTCGCGGCGTCGCGGAAAGCTTATGCGGAGGGCGATCTACTACGCGCACTGGAGTTGCTGCCGGCGGCGGGGAATGCGGACGAGCACCGATTTGCCGCGGCGGTGAAGTTGGCGAGCGGGCGGATCGACGAGGTCAAGGCGGAGCTGCGTCAGGCAGGGGCAGGGCCGATGACGGATTCATTGCGGCTTTTGATCGATGTGGTCAAAAAGCCGGCCGCGGAGATGGCGGAGGTCGATGCTCCTGCGACGCCGGAAGGGCGGATGGCGTTGTCGTATGCGCGGCAATCGCGCGGCGATCTCGAAGGCGCGTTGGCGGCGGCGAAGGAAGCGGTGGTCGCGTCGCCGGACTTCGGGCTCGGCTGGGCGCGGGTGGCGGAGCTGGAGTTCAGCTTCGGGCGCAATGAGGAGGCGGTCGCTGCGGTGGACAAGGCGCTGGCGATTTCCCCGAGAAACGCGCAGGCGATTTCGCTGAAGGGCTACCTGGAGCTTTCGCGGAACCGCATTCCGGAAGCGCGGAAGTTTTTCGCGGAGGCCATCGCCATCGATCCCGCGCTCGGCAACGCGTGGCTGGGGCAGGGGCTGGCGAGCTTTCAGTTGCGGGAGCGCGAGGAAGGCCTGCGGTCGATCACCATCGCCGCCGCGGTGGAGCCGAACCGCGCCTTTCTCCGCAGCTACCTGGGCAAGGCCTTCGCGGAGTCCGACAAGGACGACCGCGCGGCTCATGAACTCGGCCTGGCGCGTCGTCTCGATCCCGGCGAGCCGACGCCCTTGCTCTATCAGGCGCTGCTCGACCAACGCGGGAACGCCTACAACAGGGGCATCGCGAACCTGGAGGAATCGATCGCGCTGAACGACAACCGCTCGATCTACCGCTCCGGCTTCCTACTGGACAAGGACCGGTCCGTGCGGGAGGCGAACCTTGCGGCGCTCTACAAAAACATCGGCATGATGGAGGTCAGCCTGGAGGAAGCGCGGCGCTCGGTGGTGAGCGATTACCTCAATCCCTCGGCGCACCTCTTCCTGTCGAACAGCGTCAACGCCCTGCGCGATCCGAGGCGGGTCGAGCTGCGGCAGGAGACGCCTTGGTTCAACGAGCTGCTGCTGGCCAACCTGCTCTCCCCGGCCGGCACCGCCTTGCTGCCTCAGAACGTTTCGCAGCAGGAATACGCCGCGCTGTTCGACACGAAGCAGTTCGGCTTCAGCAACCGCACGAACGTCCGCGGCGACGGCGAATTCCTTTCCACCGGCACGGCCATGGCGCGCACCGAGCGGACCAGCGTGGCACTCGACTACGACATTTTCACCGCCGACGGCTATCGTCCGAATCAGGACAGCGAGCGCTACACGGCTTACTTTCAGGTGAAACACGCGCTCACCGCAAAGGACAGCATTTATCTCAACCTCAAGTTCGAGGAACTGGAGAGCGGCGACTTGCGGCAGCTCTACGATCCCACGACCTACGATCCGGATTTCCGCGGCGAGCAGACGCAGGCGCCGGTGACGATCGTCGGCTACCAGCACGAGTGGTCGCCGCAAAGCCGCACGCTGATGCTCGGCGGGGCTTTGAACGACAAGCTCAGCGTCCGCGATCCGTCGGGCAGCGTGCTGGCGATGCTGGTCGATCCCGCCGTGCCCGACCTCCAGACTCCGGTGGCCTTCAATGCGGACGTGCTGCAGGAGCGGGAAACCGAGGTCTATTTCGGCGAGGTGCAGCAGATCTGGAGCGACGGGCGGCAGACGCTGCTGGCCGGCGCGCGCTTCGACACGGGTAGCTTCCCGACCGTCAACACGCTGGTGAACCAAGGGCTCGGAGGGGTCTTGCCGAGCGACCCCTTCGTTCTCACCGCCGATCCCGACTACGACCGCTGGGTGGCGTATGTCTATTACTCCCGCGAGTTATGGAAAGGCTTCTGGGCGACGGCCGGCCTCGCGTATGACTGGCAGGAGTATCCGCTGAACAGCAGCGTGCCGCCGGCGTCGGACGCGCGGGAGGAAAGCTCCGAGTGGCTGCCGAAGGCGGGCATCGTTTGGACGCCGGCGGACGCGCTCACGCTGCGGCTGGGCTACGCGAGGTCGCAGGCCGGCGCGACCTTCGACGAGAGCGTGCGGCTGGAGCCGACGCAGGTGGCGGGCTTCACGCAGTCGTTCCGCACGCTGATCAACGAATCGCTGGTCGGCGGCTTGTCCGCGCCGCTGTTTGACATCGGCGGGGCGAGCATTTCCTACAAGCTGCCGACCGACACGTATCTCGGCGCGGAAGGCTTCGTCCGTTCGGCGAGTGCGACGAAGGGTGTGGGCGTGCTGGCGGTGGACACCGGGACCTTCCTCTACGATGGCAGCTTCCAGCTCCGCGAGGAACTCGACTACGAGGAGTGGGGCGGGTCCGCTTACGTGAACCAGCTCCTCGGCGATGAGTGGGCGCTCGGCGCGCGCTACACTTACACCAGCGCCGATCTCGACCGCGGCTTCCCGGAGCTGGCGGCGGATGGCGTGGCGGGCTTTTCGTCCGCCGAGTCTTCGGATCTGCATCAAGCGGAGAGTTATCTGATCTGGAACCACGCGAGCGGCTGGTTCAGCCGCTTGAACGCGCGCTTCTTCTCGCAGGACAACTCCGGCTACACGCCCGCCCGGCCCGGTGATTCGTGGACGCAGCTGGATGTCTCGGTCGGCAAGCGTTTCCTCGACAACCGCGGATCGCTGGAGTTCGGGGTGCTGAACCTCACCGGCGACGACTACCGCTTCAATCCGCTACTCACCCTTCCCGAATCTCCCCGTGAGCGCGTCTTCTTCATGGAGATGCGCTTCGACCTTTGAGTGACCCGTTTCGAAACCCATTCCTACCCACGCCGCACCATGAAACACCTCGGCATCCTCTTCTTTCTCTTCATGGCGGTTGCCATCCCGGAGGTCCGCGCCGCGGACCCCGTCGCCCATGCCGGGCCGGACGTGACCATCGCCGACACCAACAACGATGGACTCGTCACTATTTCCCTCAACGGCAGCGGCTCCAGCGACCCGGAGGGCAACATCACCTCATACGCCTGGACCTGGTCCGGCGGCAGTGCCAGCGGCGTCATGCCCGAGGTCGTCTTTCCGGTGTCGAACTCGCCCGTCACCGTCACCCTCACGGTGACCGATGCGACCAGTGGCAGTTCCGTGGACACCTTGTCGGTTGCGGCCTTCACCCGGCAGGCCGGGCTGTTCACCGACTTCAAGAAGGCGGCCTACTCGGGGGTCAGCACGGAATTCAGCCCGTATGATTCGCGGGTCATCGGAAGCTTGCGGGGAGACACGCTGGTCATCGATCCGAAGGGATCGGGCGTCCCGGAGGTCTATCGCTTCAACGCCGGGAGCTGGGTAGCCTCGCCTTTCACCGCCAGCGTGGCCGACATCCGGGCCATCGACGCGGACACGCTGCTGAGTGGAAACATCGCTTCGGGGAATGCCTTCACCGCCCATCGTTTCGTTTCCGGGAATTGGGTTGCCAGCGCCCAGAGCGTCTCCATCCCGCCGCCCGGCCGCCGCATTCAGGACAATGCCTATGAAGCGGCGGCGGTCGCCAGCTCGGACTCGTTCGATGATACCTACTTCAACAATGGCGGCCGGGCTTTCGTCTATGATTGGTCCGGCAACACCTGGACGCACACCGAGCTGCTGCCGCCGGAGGGTTTCAGTTCCGGCAAACGCTGGGGCGAGGGCATCGATACCGATGGAACCTTCACCGCGGTGACCGACGGGTCCGGCTCATCGGCCGTTCCCAATCTCAAGATCTTCAAGAAGACGGGAACCTGGACCTATCAGGTTTCGCTTGCCCCGCCCGTCGAACCCGGAGGATTCCCGCAGTCCTACTACAGCGGCATCGTCGCGGTGGGCAACGGCGTCGTGGTCGTCCAACGCGAGTCGCCCCACGCCCTGTTCGTCATCGAATTCGACGGCTCGAGCTGGGTGCAAACCAAGCTGCCCATCACGCCCTTGATCCCGTTCGGCGGCTACTTCGGCCTGGAGATGGACGACGACGGGCAGTCCTTCGTGGCCTACGATCAATCCGGCCGCTTCATCCTCTATCAGAAGGATGCCATCTCCGCGAACTGGGCCACCGCGACGGTCACCCAGCGCCAGCTCCCGATCACCGGCCTGTTCGGTGGCAACCGGCTCCTCTGCACCGAGTTCTCCGGCGGCAAGATCGTGCTCTCGGATTCGGTCAATGGCGTCGTCCGCATTTTCGACAAGAACGCGCCCTTCGACACCACCAACGCCGAGCCCATCGCCAACGCTGGTGCTGACATCTCCACCACCAGCTTCGATGGCAATCCGGTGCGGCTGTTCCTCAACGGCGGACTGACCTCCGACGCCAGCGCCAACGAAACCCTCACCGCGGTCTGGTCGTGGAGCGGCGGCACGGCCATCGGCTTGCAGACTTTCGCCATGATTCCTGCGAGCGTCACCACCATCACGCTCACGGTGACCGACAGCAAAGGTGCGATCTCCCGGGATACGCTCAACACCAACATCAAGAGGCCGCCGGTGATCGATCCCGGGGCCAGCATGGCCGTCGCGGATTCCGATGGCGACGGGCTCATCCGGTTGCGGGTGAATCCGACCATCATTTCCCAGAGTCATCCCATCGTTTCGTGGAACTGGCGCTGGCCCGGCGGAACCTTCAGCGGTCAATCGGGTGTGCTCACCCTTGGGCCGGATGCCGATGGCAAACCGATCACCCTGGAAGTCATCGACTCCGCTGGGCTGCTGAGCACCACCAGTTTCACCTTCGACCTGCTCAAGCCCGATCCCGCTCCGGACATCATCGAGCCGGTGGACGGGGTGTCGCTCGACCGCTACGGCTGGGCCGTGGGCATCCACGAAGGGGTCGCTCTCACCGGGGCTCCTTTCAAGACCGGTAACGGCACTTACTTCGCGGAGAACATCAACGACGAGTGGCTCCAGTATTCCTTTGCTTCGTCCGACAAGCGGGGACAAGCGGTGCTGATCGATGGGGAATTTGCCTTCGTCGGCGCGGGGTTTCAATCCACCGGTGCGGTGGTGGTTTACAAGAACGTCGGCGGTTCATGGGTCGTCTCGCAAACACTCGTTCCCGGTGATCCCGAAGGATCCGGCTTCGGCCACTCGATTGCCCGCAGCGGCAACACGCTGGTCATCGGTGCGCCGAGAAGCGGGGTTTTTGGTGCGACGACCGGAGCCATCTACGTTTTCGATCTGAGCGCTGGAATGTGGAATGAGGTGCAAAAGATCGTCACGCCGGATCCGCCGACCTTCTTTGGCGATGACTTCGGAGCGAGGGTTGCCATCCACGGGAGCTTCCTCGCCGTTTCCCAGCCGGGCTTTGCTTCGAACAGCGCGGTGTTTGTTTATGAGAGGATCGCTTCCTCATGGACCTTCCGTTACAAATTCGAAGCGGACATCCCCAGGCCGCCTCAGAGCCGCGGTCCGAACACCGAGGGTCTCTACTACGGCATCGCGCTGGCGATGAATGAGGACGAGTTGCTGATCGGCTCGAATCGGGATGGCATCGTGTTCCGATACACCCGCTCCGGCTCCAACTGGGCGCGGAACGGCTCGATCCCCAAGTCAGGCAACAGCCTGGCTCTGCGTGATGGCGTGCTGGCGTGCTGGCGATCGGTTCCTATCCCGACGACTTCGGCAGGAGTTGGCTGGATCCCGATTACATCCCGGGGAACGTTTTCATCTTCCACCTCACGGGTGGGAATTGGCAGCAGGTGGGAAGCGTGTGGCCGAATGGAACGCTGGACCCTCATATCATCGAGGATCCGGAATATGGTCATTCCGTGGCTCATGACGGCAAGGACTTGGTCGTGGGATTGCCGCGGGCGCGGAACAGCTCCGGGGTGCAGTCCGGCAAGGCCTACATCTACCGCAACTACGCAGCACTCAATGTCGGCGCGAACTACGAGCCGCTGGCGGACGCGGGCGCGGACATCGCCGTGAACGACACGGTCGTCCGCGGACCCGCGCCGGCTTATCTCATCACCGAGCCATCCGGCTCCGAGATGGTGACGCTCGACGCTTCGGCATCGAGCGATCAGGAGAATGCCATCGTTTCCCGCGAGTGGACCTGGCCGGGCGGCAGCGCGAGCGGTGTCACGGTGGAAGCGCGCTTCCCGGTGGGCACGACGGAGGTGACGCTGACAGTTAGGGATGACAAAGGCATTGTGAACTCGGACATCGTGAACGTGACCGTGGCGCTCGCCCAGGAGCCGCCCGCCGTGCTTCCGGGATCCAACAACACACTCACGGTGAACCTTCCCGTTCCCGGGGCGAAGTGGCGCTTGTCCTCCGAGTTCCTCTGGCACGGCAGCGGCGAAAGCGCGGACGACGTGGTGCTGGGCGAGACCTATCAGATCGAGATCCTCGGCTTCCCCGGTTCGGCGCAAACGGTGACGACCTCCGTGACCACTAACTCGGCGAACACCGTCGCGAACTTAACTCTGATCCTGCCGCTTCCGCCGGTGGACACCGGATCTGTGAGTTTTCCCGAAACCGCCCAGGGTTTCGCCTGGCGGCTGCGTGGCGAGCCGACGTGGCGCAATGTGGTGGACGACGGCGACGCCTTCGATGAGTTGATCGAGGCGACCCTCACGACGGGCGAGTTGATCATCGACTACAAGCCGGTGACGGGCTATGCCACGCCGGCCTCGCAACTGGTGACGATCCTGCCGGGCCAGACACTTGCGCTGAACTGGAACGACTACCAGCGGATCGACAACTTCGATCTCGCCAAGACCTTCAGCGCCGCGCCATCGCCGAACCTCGGCGGCGATCCTTATCAATATGTCGGCATGATCCGCACGCCGCTCGGCCGCGGGACCGGCACCGTGGTCGCGGAGCGCGTGGTGCTGACCGCGGCGCATCTGTTTTTCGACTCCACCGGCCTCCAGTGGGCGGACACGCAGTGGTTCCCGCGCCAGCAGCAGGGCGAGCGGCAGGCGCCTCCGATCGCGCCACGCGGCATTCTCTATCAGACGGCCTACGCGCAGATCGTGGCGCCGGACTCCGTGCAGAACCCGGTGGCGACCGTGCCCGCGGACAAGAAGGAGGCGGACTTCGCGGTGCTCTATTTCAGCGGCGCGGGCGATTGGGAAGGGGGCTCGGCGAACTATCTGCAAAGCACCGCCGAACGGAACTGGCTGACCGGCACCGAGAACAAGCACGCGGTCGGCTACGCCCAACGCAGCCAGCCTTACGAGCAGCGCGGGATGATCTTCGGCAAGGCGTTCACGGCGTCGTTGGGCGCGATCGATGCGGGTCCGCTGCCAAAGCTCTACGAAAGCGGCGAGCTGTTCGGCGACGGCGGGGCCAGCGGCAGCGCGCTCTTCGTCCAGCCGCAGGGCGTGACGGGCTACTACCCGGCGGCAATCCTGCTGGCCGGCCAGGACCGCGCGGTTTACCGGGTGATCGACAGCGACGTCGGCCGCATGATCCAGGACGCGCAGGATGCGGCGAGCGGCAACGACGAGGTGCTGAACAACAACTTCTCGCTCGTGACCTATGGCGGCAGCGGGCTGCGGGCGCTGCAAGTCGGCATCGTCACGCCGGCGGTGTTGTCGACCGCCCGTTGGGCGGTGAAGCCGAACGTCGGCACCAGTTACTCCAATCTCACGCCGACGCAGCGGGTCGGTTTCAGCAGCACCTGGAGTAGCGTGACGGTGTCGTTCTCCGCGGTGCCCGGCTTCATCACGCCGCCTTCGATCACGCTGCTCAGCGCGCAAGTCCCGCCCGGGGCGATCATTACCATCGGCAACGTGATCTACGAGCCGGTCTCCGGCTTCGACCTCTGGAAGCAAACCCGTGGTATCACCAGCGATGACGACGACCGGGACAAGGACGGCCGCAGCGCCCTCGTCGAGTATGCGCTCAATGGCAATCCCGACAGCGGCTCCGACCCCGTGCCGATCCGGATGGCGCCGAATCCCTTGCAGAACGTGAACGCGGAGTTCGAGGTCTTCGTCAGCGCCACCGCCGATGGCATCCGCTACGAGGTGAAGGCGTCGAACACGCTGCCGCCGACGAACATCGTCACGCTCGCCACCTTCACCAAGGCCGACGGGACGAACGGCTACAAGCGGGTGGTGGACAGCCAGCCGCGGAGCGCTTCGCCGCGGCGCTTCGCCTGGGTCGAGATCACCCATGACCGCAGCCTTTCCACCGGACCGTGAGCAAGACCCGCTGGACCAAGCGCCGGAAACGGCTCGCCGCCGCGCTCGTCGTCGGGCTGGCCGGATTGCTGTTAGGGGTGCTGCTTTTGCAATCGGCGCAAGGTCTGCGGCGGGCGAGCTACGACCTGCCTTTCCGCTTCGGCGAGCACACGCCTCCGGGAGACGTGGTGCTGGTCTATCTCGACGAGGCCTCGCATGAGGATCTCGGGCAGCCGCTGTCCGAGCCCTGGGACCGGCGCTTGCACGCGCAGCTTGTTGAAAAGCTCACCCGTGAAGGCGCTCGGGTGATCGTGTTCGACATCCTCTTTCATGACGAGAATCCGGAGCAGGACGATGTCTTCGCCGCGGCGATTCAGAAGCACGGCAAGGTGGTACTGGTCGGCGAGCTGGTCCGCACCACGAGCGAAGTCGACGAGCGGACCAGCCTGCTGCTCGCCACTCCGTCGATCCGTCGCGCGGCGGCCGGCTGGGGCTTGACCGAGGTGCCGATCGATCCCGATGGCGTCGTTCGCCGGACCCGCCACTGGATTCCGACCGACTTCGGCGACAAACCGAGCCTGAGCGAGTTCGTGCGGCAGCATGTCCGCGGCGATGGGCCGCGAACTTACGCCGGAGAGCAATGGATCAACTACTACGGTCGGGCGGGAAGCTTTCCGGGCTACTCGTATGCCAGCGTCCTGCAGGACCGGCAGGGGCTCGAAGGTGTCTTCCGCGACAAGATCGTGATCGTGGGTGCCCGCCTCAATGCCGGTTTGTCCGATGCCGGGAAAGACGTCTTTGCCACGCCCTACCTGCCGGTGCCGATCGAGGATGCGGAGGGCAACAAGTCGCGCATGCTCACTCCCGGCATGGAGATCCAGGCCACGCTGATCTCATCGCTGTTAGAAGACCGTCGAATCGTTCAGCCGGGGCGGGGGATCGAGCTCGCCGGGATCGCACTTGCGGCCTTCGTCCTCGCCTGCGCCGCATGTCTGCTGCCGCCCTTGCGGGGCATTCTGCTGTGCGTCGTTCTCGGCGGCGGCATCGCGGCGGTCGGCATCGTCATGCAGCGGAGCAGCGGCTTCAATTTCCCGTGGACGATCCCCGCCTTCGCGCAGATGCCGCTGATCGCCGTGCTGGCGCTCGGAGCGCACTACCGGATCGAATACTCCGCGCGCTGGAAGCTGCGGCGGGCCTTCAAGTCCTACATGTCCGACGAGCAGGCGCGGCAGATCGACGAGGACGACGTGAGCCTGGAGCCCGGCGGCAAGGAGATCGAGGTGACCGTCCTGTTCAGCGACCTCGCCGGCTTCACCTCGATGTCGGAAGGCCTGCCACCGCAGGCGCTGGCGAAGGCGCTGATCGCCTACTTCGAGTCCGCGACCGAGGGCATCCTAAACAACAACGGGACCATCATCAAATACATCGGCGATGCCGTGCTCGCCACTTGGGGCGCGCCTTTGAAGACCGACCGCAAGGCCGGGCGGGCGATCGACGCGGCGATCCAGATGCAGGTGGCCGCCCGTACCCCGGTGACGCTGGAGACCGACAATGGCAACATCGAGCAGGTGCTCGAGACCCGCGTCGGCATCAACCACGGCCTGGTGCTCGCCGGCAATCTCGGCAGCAGCCGGCGCTTCGACTATACGGTGGTCGGCGACAGCGTGAACACCGCCGCGCGGCTGGAGGGGCTGAACAAGATGCTTGGCACCTCGATCCTGGTGACGCGGGCCGTGCTCGACCGCTGCGAGGGGGAGGACCGCTACCTTTCGCGGCGGATGGGCAGCTTCGTCCTGAAGGGTAAGACGCTCGGCATCGAGGTTTTCGAGATCCTCGGCCGCCGCGACGACCCAGGCGGCGCGGTGCGGGAGCGGTGCGAGGACTACCTGCGCTTCTATCAGGACGGTCTGGTCGCCTTCCAGGGCGGCGACTTGTGCCATGCCGCCGATTGCTTCGGGCGGTCGCTCAAGCTGCACGACCGGCTGCCGGAAGATCCGGCGTCGCGGCTGTTCCTCGATGCGATCGCACTTGTCGGTGAGGCTTCGCCGGACCTTGCAAGCTGGCGGGGAGAAGTCGCGCTGGATGCGAAGTGACTCTGCTTTCAGGAGCCGCCGGGACGATCTCAAACGGCCCGTCCGGAGCGGAAAATGCCTCTCATCTTGCCTAGCAGCCCGTTGAAAAACGCCGGATCCCGGAGTCCCACGTGACGTTGAGCCGTGGAACTCCGCCCACGACGATGCGGACCGGATCGCTCAGATTGAAGTGATATCTCCGCAATTTCCGCGTCCAAC
>JBIPNO010000166.1:0-6317 GCA_044372775.1 Haloferula sp. | reverse complement strand
TTCCTCTCTGACCCGGGGGAAGGAGGTGTTTTCTTTCTCCTACGGGGGCGAATGGCTGGCAAGTGGTGCCGCGCGGCAGCTCGATCCCGATTTGCGACTTTTCGGTGGACCCCAATATCTGAACTCCGGGGAACGGCCGAACTTCGGGTTGTTTCTGGACTCGTCCCCGGATCGATGGGGACGGCTCCTCATGCAACGGCGGGAGGCGGCTCTCGCACGCGAAGCCAATCGTCCCGCCCGTCGCCTGCAGGAAACCGATTACCTTCTCGGGGTGCATGATGAGCAGCGCTCCGGTGCGTTGAGATTCAAGGAGCGCGAAACGGGCGATTCCTGGCTCAACAACGAATCCTCGATGCGGACCCCGCCGTGGACATCCTTGCGGGAACTTGAACATGCCAGCTGGAAGATCCAGGACGCTTCCGCAAACGATGACCCTCATTATCTCGAATGGCTCAACCTCTTGATCGCGCCGGGTTCGTCGATCGGTGGCGCACGTCCGAAAGCCGGGGTCAGGGATCCTGATGGCGATCTTTGGATCGCGAAGTTTCCCGGACGCAACGATGCGCGCGACATGGCCGCGTGGGAGATGCTTACCCACCAACTCGCAATCAAGGCGGGCCTTCGTGTCGCGGAAGCCGAACTGCAACAATTCGGAAGCGGCCATCGGACATTCATGACCCGCCGCTTCGACCGGGTGCGGGGGAGCAACGGGACGCAACGAGTCCATTTCGCCTCGGCGATGACCCTGCTCGGGCACAACGATGGAGACGATCATCATGCCGGGGCAAGCTACTTGGAGATCGTCGAGTTTCTCTCGCGCCAGGGAGCCGCCCCCGTCAGCGATTTTGAGGAACTGTGGAGACGGATCGTTTTCTCCATCGCGGTTCGCAACACCGATGATCATCTTCGCAACCACGGTTTCCTGCTCACGGATGGCGGATGGCTTCTTTCTCCCGCCTATGATCTGAATCCCGATCCCACCGGCACCGGACTGAGCCTCAATATCTCGGAAACCGACAATGCGTTGAGCTTTGATCTGGCCATGGAGGTGGCTGCCTACTTCCGGCTCAAGCAACCGGCGGCGGAAGCAATTCTGCGAGAGGTCAAGGTTGCCGTGGGAACCTGGGAAAAACATGCAGGTGATCTTGGAATCGCGCGCACCGAGCAGGAAATCATGGCGACAGCCTTCGAAGCCTGACCCGAATTCTCGGTTCATCATGATCGGATAGAGATTCATGGCTTCACCGCCACCCATCCGGCGAAGTTCAGGTGCCGCCAGAAGCAATCGACCGACGCGAACCCTTCCTGATGGAGGAGTTCCTCGTTCCAGCGGGCGGTGACGGGCACCAGCACGCCTTCCAGCGACATCCGCTTGCGGTCGATCTGGCTCTCCGAATAGCCGTTCTCCCGCTTGATGTTGAGGAAGAGTTCCACGAACGCCTCGTTGAGCCGAGAGGTGGCACCAAGGATCTTCTCCACCAGGATGAAGGCCCCGCCTGGTGCCAGCGACTCGAACACCCGGCGGATGATCTGCTGGCGGTACTCGATGGGGGTAAACTGGAGCGTGAGCACCGAGAGCACGAGGCTGGAGGTCACACCGGGGAACTCGTGCCGCAGGTCGGCAGACTCGATGCTGACGCAGTTGCCGTGCGGGTGGTAGCTGAAGTTCTGGCGGGCCGCCTCGATCATCGGCTCGCTGATCTCCAGGCCGATGTAGTCGTTTGCCGCGCCGAAGGTGGAGACGAAGGGCAACAGCGCCTGGCCCCGGGAGCATCCCATGTCGATGATGGTGGTGCCGGGTTGCACGAAGCGTCGTCCGACCTCGAAGGTCACCATCCGCATCGCGTTGTATTGCGGGATCGACCGCTGGAGCATGTCGTCGAAGACCGCGGTCACCTCCTGGTCGAACTGCCAGGCACCGCGTGGAACCACCTCGTCGCGTTGGGCTTCACTCATGCCCGCGTGGCGGATGTCAACGCGGCAGCCGTTTGACGATGCGCGTGCCCTCGGTCAGGCAGGTGCCTTCCTCCGTCACCCAGAAGCACGGGATCGAGAACCGGGCATACATGTCGCGGGTCCGCGGGTTGCTCTCAATCGCGAGATAGCGGGCGTCCTCGCCGTGGATCGGAAACACGTCCTTCCGCAGCAGGTGTTCCTTGATGGCCGGCGGATTCCACCAGCCCTGCGGCGCGAAGCACGCGTCCTGGGGACGCCAGCCGGTTTGCTCCTCGATGCGGTCGAGCGTCTTGATCGTCCAGGTTTCCGGGCGGGCGGTGATCAGGACGACGGTGTGCGGCCGCACGAGTTCCACCAGCCACTGGCGGTATTGCTCGCCCGCGAGGCGCTTCTCCATCCGGACGGGCGTGGTGCCGCGGGCCGGGTTGTTCGCCACCAGCGTGTAGTTGAGGTCCAGCAGGATGATCATAGGGTAGTCTGAAGACGTTGCGAGAAGGCGTCCATGGCACATTGCACGAGATCCATGCGGGTGCCGTCCGGATAGGGTAGGTCGAACTCGAACCCGATGGCCGCGCGGAGGCGGGCGGGATCGACCGGACGGGCCGCGGAGCAGGCGGCGTTGATGTTGTTGGAAAAGTCATCGACCTTCACCGAGCGGAAGAAGGTGCCGAAGAGGTCCTTGAACTCCGACACGGTGTGATACTTCTGGACCTTGGGCTTGTCCTGGAAGTCGCCGATCCGAATGCCCGGTTCGTAGTCGAGGCGGAACGCGATGTTGCCCGCGTTGCTCTCGTTCATGAAGGCCTTGCCATTGACCTGCCGCCAGCCGGACTCCCCTGCCGAGGACGCGCAGGCATAGACCTTGGTGAACGGCTTGCAAAGGGCGGCGCAAAGGCAGGCGATGTGCTCGCGGTCCTCGCGGAACGGCACGGAGTTCAGCACGCTGGCGATGAAGATGCTGGTCCACTCCTTGCCCGCCGCCACTTCGGCCAGGAACGCGCGGGCCAGCTCGACGCTCTCGGCCCTGTTGATACCGCCGGGTCCCAGCCGGTAGGGCTCGAACGGCGTGCAGTCGATCCCGGCCTGGCGAAGCAGGAAGGTTTCGGTCAGGTGGCCGGCCCCGAAGTCGAGGATGGTCGTGCCGTGTTCCTTCACCCAGCGGGCGCGGTCGGTCGCCTTGGCGATGTCGAAGTCTTTGCAGGGCTTCGCGCCGTGGGTGGCGAAGATGAAGCCGTTGCCCAGCTCGCGCCTCACGCGGCGTGCCCGGCGGAACGAATTGAAGCGCAGCATGTCGGCATAGCGCGTGTGGATGTCGAAATCCATCGACAGCAAGTTCATCATGGCCCGGGCGAACTCCGCTTCCTCCCCGGTGACGAACACGACCGGCGCGAACGCGGCGCCCTTCTCGGCGAGCATTTCCAGTCGGCCGATGCCGTTGATCACCGTGAGGTCCTCGCGGCAGACGATGGGCATGAGGATGCCGTGGCGATGCAGCGTGCGCGCGAGGTTGCGGGCATACTGGATCCAGCGGCCCGAGTTCACCTTGCAGAGATCCCTGACGGAAACCTC
Organism: Haloferula sp.; assembly: GCA_044372775.1. Classification (GTDB taxonomy): domain Bacteria; phylum Verrucomicrobiota; class Verrucomicrobiia; order Verrucomicrobiales; family Akkermansiaceae; genus Haloferula. The sequence continues at coordinate 2,792 of JBIPNO010000166.1, read as the reverse complement.
CGCGGGCTTGAGGCAGCGCAGGAAGCCGTCGCCGCCGACCTCCTTGTCAGGGATGCGGGCGGCGAGCGCCTGGATGTCGATCGATTGCAGCTCGCTGGTGACCCTGCCCGGCGTACTGTTGAAATCGAAGTCGTTGGTCGCCCGGTTGAAGACAATGTTGAGAGCCTTGCGCTGGTCCAGATCGAGCGCCTTGGTCCGGAACACCGGGACGTGCGTGGCACCCATCCGCGAGGCGACGAGGTGGCGCTGGTGGCCGGACAGGATCTCGCCGTCCGAGTCGGCGAAGATCGGGGCGATGAAGCCGAGCTTGCGCAGGGAAAGTTCGATCAGGTCGAGCCGCTCGGCGACCGCCGACCGCGGGTTATAAGTCGACGGTTTGATGGAATCGATGGCTTCGAGGGTGATGTTCATAGTCCGAGGCGGCTGCGGATTTCCTGAATGACCGAATCCTTGTCGAAACCGGCGTCCTGCTTCACGCGGTCGCCCCACGCGATGAACTCGTCCTGGCTGATGCGGAACCGGTAGAGGCCGACCGCGACCGTGACGTCGCTCTTGTCGAGTTCCTTGTCGTGCCGGTCATCGTCATCCTCGTCGTCGTCATCGCCGCCGGGATTGAGCAGGCCTTCGAGGTCGGCGGGCTCGAACCCAGCGAGGATCGTGTCGAAGTCGGCCGACTTCCACTCGCTGGCGATCTTTTCGAGTTCGTTGAGATCGACCGAGGAAAGTTCCGCCAGGCGGTTGTCGGCGACAAGCACGGCGAGTTCGTCGTTCTCGCTGGCAAAGTCCTGGTAGTCGACCGGCACGACCTCGACGCCGAGGTGCTTCGCCGCCATCAGCCGGCCGTGGCCGGAAACGATCAGGCCGGTGAGATTGGAAACGGTGATCGTCTGCCGCCATCCGAAGTAGCGGATGTTCTTGGCGAGCAGTTCGACCTGCCGCTGCGGGTGGGTGTTTGGGTTGCGCGGGTTGGGCTTCAACTCGCCCACCGGCACGAGCTTGTCGAAGCTGCACCAGACCTCGATGCCATTGGCGAGTGTGCGGGCTTTGGGGGAATCATCGGTCATTGCCGTGGAGGCCGCTGTCAACAGCCGCCGGCATCCAGCCAGGATTCGAGATCGGCCAGCGTGGCCCGGACGCATCCGCCGCCTACCATCCGAGGGCGAACCATTCACCGCTGCCGGCTACCTCGCGCCATTCCATGGTAACCAGGGCTTTGGGTGCATTCGCCATTTTTGGGTAATTTCAGCTTGACTAAATTGGCGTCACCGATAAATTCCATCTGGTGATTAGTAAATACAAACTTTTAATTTTTTGTGGAATGGCTTTCGTGCCAATTGTGTCCCTTTCCAGCTGCCAGGAGAAGCAAGCTGAAATGGCTAAGCCAGAAGCACCGAAACTTTCTGCTGTTTTCCAAAGTCAAGTCATGAAGCTTCTTGAGGTTGGCACAAAGTTGAATTCCGCCTCTTCAGAAGGAGTCTCATTCGCTAGCTTCAATAACATGCTTGAGGATGTGAATGGCGCATTTGAATTGTGCGAAACGATGTGGCCAGAAGGTTTTTCGAATGATGCAAGAAGTTCTTTCAAGAAAACTTTAGCAGGCTGGAATTTCACAAGGAAGCTTTGGGAGAACAAGATTTCCAACGCCAAATACGATTTCGTGGATGGGGCAAGATTGCACAACATTCCGTATGAAGATATGCCGGAAGACTTCAAGGAATTAGTTCCCACTGAAGATGTCGATTGGACGGAGGATGATAAGACTGATAAACATGTTCGGTTCGATAAACTTTCGCTCTGTCTGACCTACTCTTCTTTGAATTTCGAGATTGCTAGAAAAAGTTTGTTGGAAGCCCTAGAGTAAAACGGAAGTTCAGATTGCACTATGGCGGGCAGATCCGAAAGCGAACCGTTCTCGGCTGTCGACCATGTCGCACCATTCCACGGTGACCGGTGTTTCCCGGCGCATGTCAGGTGACCGTTAGCGAAACACCGCGCGGGTGAGACGATCACGGCGGTCGAAGGTGATTTGCTGGAGTCGAGCCTTCATGAGAGTCCCTCCGCATCCAGCCAGGATTCCAGATCGGCCAGCGCGGCCCGGACGCATCCGCCGGATCCCACCGCGATCCGCAGCGAGGTGGCTTCATCGACCGGCCAGTGGTGCTTGAGCATCGCGGCGAGTTCCTCGGTGGTCGGAGCCGCGAGCTTGATCGACTGGAAGCGCGTCTGAAACCGCTCGGTGAGCAGGTCGAGTTGCAGGTTGCTGGTGCCGATCACGGCGCGACCCGGTGGGAGGCGGTCGAGGTAGCTGAGGAGCAAGTCCTGCGCGTCCCGCGTGCAGCGGTCCATCTCATTGATGATCTTGACCGAATAGACCCCGAACAGCGAGCAGGTGGCGAGGGTGCCCATCCACTGCTTCACGGTTTCGACGGTGACGAGCTTGCCGTTGAACTCTTCGACGGCGAAGCGCGTGCCGGCCAAGGCGTCCGCCACCATGTCGGCGATGCTGGTCTTGCCGACACCGGGCGGGCCGTAGAGCAGAATCTTCACCGGAACCGCGGGATCGTCGTGAAGTTTCCTCGCCTTGGCGACAAGGCGGGCGGCGACGGTGGCGGCGGGGCCGCAGAGGTCATCGGGTCCGGTAGGTCGCCACGCCAGCGGCGGGCTTGCGGGGCGTGGCGGCGGGGTTGGGAGAATCTTCAAGGAACGTGACATGGGGATCTGGATTGGAGTGGTTGAGGGCCCTGGCGACGGCCAGCGCGCCCTTGCGGTAGAGGGTGACGGCGAGCAGTTCG
>JBIPNO010000080.1:0-22940 GCA_044372775.1 Haloferula sp. | reverse complement strand
CGGCGGAATGCCGTGCGTCAATCACGGCTGCCACTTCGGGCAGCCCCAGCTTGAGTTTGCGTCCAGGCATGACGCAACCTGACAGACCGGAACTGGCAAGTCACATTATTTCCAAGAAATGGTATAAGCCAGTCGGACCATCTCGCTGCGCTCGGTTCGCACACCCGGTGGATTCCCCGCGACTCTCCGCCCGACTCGGAGATTGTTAAGTCTCCCATAGTAATTCAAAGGACACCCGTGTCCTCCGAACCACCGGTCGAAAAGCCCCGCTCCCTTGCCGCCGCCTGGGTCGCCCTCGCCCTCCTCTTCGCGGTCTTGGGATGGTTCAAGTGGGAATCGGAAAGCGACAAGGCCGCTTGTTTTCTAATCACCCGGAATGTCCAACAAACCGTCCGATCCTACTGCGGGATGAACGGGCTCAACGTCGGCGATGCTTTCGACCGGCGCGCCCTCTTCGGCCCCGGAAAATTTCTCAAATCCGAACCCGTCTGCCCCGCCGGCGGCACCTACACTTGGTCCACCAATGCGCCCCTTGTCGGGGGTCTCGCCATCCGCTGCTCCCACCGGAAGCACCAGCTCGACCCGGCCTTCATCGCGGACTGGTAATCTCCAGCGCTCCGCCCCGGAAGCCCCTTGCCCCACCGTTTACACTCCGCCATATTGCAAACATGGCCGCAACGAGCACCGTCTCCACCCGTCTCGACGAGCAGGAACTAGCTCTGATCCAGTCCCTTGCCGATCTGGAAGGCTGCGATCGCGCCACCCTGATCAAGTCGCTCCTGCGGAAAGGCATGACCCATCTCCGCCGGGAACACGCGGTCCGCGCCTACCGTGGCGACGAAGTCACCCTCTCCAAGGCCGCCGAACTCGCGGGGCTCAATCTCTGGGATTTCATCGCCTTGATGGAGCCGGAGAAGCTCGAACTCCACTACGACGTCGCCGACTTCGAGCAAGACCTCCGCCACCTGCCCGTCCGCCCATGACCGTGGTCTGCGACGCCAGCCCGCTGATTTCTTCCTGCTGGTGGACGAGCGCCTGATGCGGCGGATTGCCGACGAACAGGGCCTGATCACGATCGGCACGCTCGGCCTCCTGACGGCCGCCGTGAAGCACGGCCACCTCAACGCGACCGATGCTTTGAGCGACCTCGACCTTGCCGTGTCCCGCCACGGCTTCCGGATCTCCGTCGCCCTCTACCAGCGCTTCCGCCAAGAGATGGGTGCATGATCCGCTCTCAGCGGCGGTTCATTCCCCCTCCCGAACAAAAAATCCGTGCCTCACCCGGCGCGAATCGCTTCACTCTCCCGCAAGGCGGAGCATTTCCGCCACGTCTTTCCAGCGCGCCACGATGTCCAGCCCTGTCCAACTTCTCCACGCCGACCGCATTCCCGCCACCGGCTGCCTCGTCATCCCCGGCCGCCTCGGCCTCAACGAGATCCCCCAGCTCGAAAAACTCTTCGCCGGGCGCAAGATCACCTGGTTCATCGAAGAAAGCGCCAAGCTCGACCCCGCCATCCAGGGCCACCTCGAAAAGTCCGGCTCCGGCGCGGTGTTCGCGGACGATGACGACGCCCCGGCCGTCGGCGAGCAGCTCCGGCCGATGCTTGAGAACGGCGGCGTCCTGATCTTCGTCCCCGGCCGCTCGGTCAGCCGCAGCGCCATCCCCTGCCACATCCCCGGCAAAACCCTGCGCACCCTCTGCGCCTTCGGACTGCCGGTCCTGCCGGTGCTCGTCGACTACCCCCGCGAGGCCTGCCTGAGCATCGAAAAGCCGAGCTCGATGCCCCAGGTCGTCATCGCCATCGCCCCGGAAATCCCGGCCAAGGACGCCAGCCCGGCCCTCTACCGCGAACGCCTGCTGGAACTCGTCGAGGAATCCTTTTCCCGCCGCCCGCTGCTCAAGTCCTCCCTCGCCACCGCCCTCCTCCAGGGCCTGAAAAAGCACGGCCGCAACAAGCTGCACGACGGCTCCGACGACTCGTCGATCGGCTTCGACCGCATCCTCGGTGCCGCGCTGGTCTTCTCGAAATACCTCCGCGAGTCCACCGACAACCCGCGCATCGGCATCATCCTGCCGCCCGGAAAGGCCGGCCTGATCGCCAACCTCGCCGCGGTCTTCGCCGGCAAGACCCCGGTCAATTTCAACTTCACCGCCGGCCACGAAGCCGTCCGCTCGGCCATGCGCCAGGCCGGGCTCGACCGCTACGTCACCGCCGACCCCTTCGTCCGCAAGCTCGCCTCCTTCCCCTGGCCGCCGAACCGCGACCTGATCTTCATCGAGCGCACCCTGCCCTCGCTCAAAAAGAAGATCATCACCTGGACCATCCTCGGCAAGATCCTCCCCGCCTCCGTCATCGCGCCGCTGTTCCGCATCGGCAAAAAACGCGGCAACGACGAAGCGGTCCTCCTCTTCACCTCCGGCTCCTCCGGCGAACCGAAAGGCGTGGCGCTGACCCACCGCAACGTGCTGGCCAACGTCTGCCAGTTCGGCACCCGCCTCGACCTCGAGCCCGGCGCGGCCATCCTCGGCTGCCTGCCGCTGTTCCACTCCTTCGGCTCCACCGTCACGCTGTGGTATCCGGTCATCGAGGGCATCGACCTCGTCACCTACCCGAACCCGCTCGAAACCAAGCGCCTCGGCGAACTCGTCGCCGAGCGCGGCGTGAATGTCCTGCTCTCCACCCCGACCTTCCTCCGCGGCTACATGAAGCGCGTCGAGCCGGAGCAATTGCGATCGCTCAAGCTGGTCGTCACCGGTGCGGAAAAACTGCCCGACAACCTCGCGGAGTCCTTCCAGGAACGCTTCGGCATCGCCCCGCAGGAAGGCTACGGCCTGACTGAAACCTCCCCCGCCACCAACGTCAACCTGCCCGACCCGGCTCCCGTCGCCGACGCGATCGTCATCCCATCGAACCGCCGCGGCTCGGTCGGACAGATGCTGCCGGGCATCGCCATCCGCCTCACCGATCCCGCCACCGAAAAGCCGCTGTCCTGCGACAAGCAGGGCCTGATCTGGTTGAAGGGCGCCAACATCTTCCCCGGCTACCTCGGCAACCCGAAGAAGTCCGAGGAAGTCCTGACCAAGGACGGCTGGTTCCGCACCGGCGACGTCGGCCGGCTCGATGACGACGGCTTCCTCTTCATCGAAGGCCGCATCTCCCGCTTCTCGAAGATCGGCGGCGAAATGGTCCCGCACGAAACCGTCGAAGCCGCCATCAACAAGGCCCTCGGCCTCGACGCCGAAGCCGAGCGCAAGATCGCCGTCGTCGGCATCCCGGACGTCCAGAAGGGCGAGGTCATCGTCCTCCTCTCCACCATCGCCGGCCCCGCGCTGGAGCAGGAATGCATCGACCTCCGCTACAAGCTGATGGACGCCGGCTTCCCGTCCCTCTGGTGCCCCAAGGCCATCGTCCCCGTCCCCGAGATCCCCGTCCTCGCCTCCGGCAAGCTGGATCTCAAAGGCTGCGAAGCGATGGCGAACGGGTGATCGAGGACTCATAACCGACCACCGGGGTGCCCCCGAACCGGAGCATGGACATCGGCGATGCCCTGGAACGGAACGGGCTAAAGCCAAGGCTGAGCCTTCCGGGGGAGCGCTGACTTTAGTCGGCGAGACCCGGCGGTCCGCAGTCTCACTTGCGGGCAAAGGCTAACGCTCATTTTCGTGTGGTCGCTTGTTCCGTCTTTCCACCCCTACCCCTCACCCATCCGCCGCAATTCCCCAGATCCCCCTGATATCAGCCTCCCGCGCCACCTCCGGAAATCCGCCCCCAAGGCTCCCGAATCGACACACCCGACCCTCAAGAAACTCCTTTCAGATCAATGATCTCCGGTCAAAGTCACCTCCATCAAAAAGTCAGATCGTTCCCTGACATCCTACTAATTAGACGTTGTGCCAGAGAATGAGACGGAGACGAGCTGTATGGATTTGGGTGCTTCTCTCCGCCGGGATCGCAGCCTATTGCTGTTGGTGTTTGCGGACGTTTTTCATCAATCCAGATCTCCATTACGGGACCGATATACCAGCCGAGGCGATCGATGCAATTGACCAGTGGCATGAGCAACATGGCTTCGGTCCGCCCGAGATACGGCGAGATCGACTCTGGATAGCACTGAGCCAGCCATATGCGACGACCGTCGTCCCCGCAGTCGTCAAGCGGGTGGGGACCGTCGAAGTTTGGGTTATTCATGGGGAGCGAGTGCAAGTTTTCTTGAAGAGAGACGGGCGATGGCAACTCGGTCCCGGGTCGGCTAGCATCCCCTACCCATGAACCAAATTCCAAGCACAACAAGTCGCGTCTGGACAACCCGCTATCACGCCGCAAGTCGGAGATTGACCCACGGATAGAACCTGCCCGAGTTCTGGGTCCTTGAATTTCGAAATCTTGTTTGTGAACTTTGGCCTCACGAGAACCCAGCCCGCGGCGGGAGCCATTGCATTTCGAGCTCAAGTTCCCGGATCTTATATCAATCCAGGCTTCAAGCACCTCTATCCCTCATGCCGATTCAAGATCACAGGACGAGCACCACCGGAAGCTGTCCTTGCTGCGGAACCCTCACCCGCAAATCGACCGGTACCGTCTTGCTGCCCGATCATCCGGCCATCGTCTACTTCGCCCGCTGAACGCCGGACTGCCCCGGAAGTCTCATCGCCTTCCTGATCGGACTGGGTCATCCCGACGGCTTCGTCTCCGTGCTCTACCGCTGTGAATCCAACTCATTCATGGCCGTCGGCCCCGGCGACTACGACTGGCAATCCTCCGTCACCATCCTGCCGCGGGACCGGGTCATCGGCACACCGCTTGCTCCGGTGGTGTTCCAAACGCTGGACGAGATCTGGCTCCACGATCCCGAACTGATCGAGTTCGTCCGGTCGGCTTCGAACGGTGGCTAACAGGTTGCAGATCCCCCTCCACGCGCTGCGCTAAAGCACCGACGACGTGGAGCCCGGAGATCGCTTGGACTTGCCAAAGGGTGGTTGGCTCACCTCACCACCACCTCGCCCTTCAGCTCGCTCCAGATCCACACCGCGTCGCCGCCGCGCTCCTCGCGTTTTTCCCACGTGTACCAGCCATAGGCCTCGCTCCATTGGAAATCATAGCACTGCATCCGGCGCACCCGCTTGCCGTTCTCCGCCACCGGATGCACCGCCACCACCCGCCGGACATGGTCGGCCTCGAAAAGCCCTTGCTGACTTTTGCCCTCCACGATCATCGCGATCTCGATCTGCGCCGCGCGGTCTTCGATCAGCAGGTTGATCAGCTTCACAGCGGTCTGCGGCGCCAGGTCGCGAGTCGGTTCGGCCGCCAGGCAGGTTCCGGTCGCCAACACGGCGGCCCCGATGAGGGAGAGGAATGAGTTCATCCGCGATGAAACTCCTGAATTCCCGAACCTATTCACGCGAAATCCATTTTTGTCTGCCTGGTGGCACGTCGGGAAGGCTCAGGGAGAGGCCCGGAAGCAGCATGCGGAGAAGCTTCACGAATCCCATCCATCCCGGTCCCAGGACTTTTCCACCACCGGTCTCCCCCGGCCGCATCCGCCCTTGCCCTGACCGGCGATCCGGGCATCATCGCCCCATGCAACGGGTGACCGATCAAATCCGGAATTTCCTCCACTACATCGCCGTGCAATTCATCGAATTCCCGGCCGAAGCCCAGCTCAAGGTCACCGAGCTCGGCCCCAAGCGCCTGCGCTTCAAGCTGGTCCTCCGCCAGTCCGACGTCGCCCTGCTGATCGGCCGCAACGGCTTCAGCGCCTCCGCCATCCGGGGCGTCATGAAATCCATCACCGAGCGGGAGGATGTGAATGTCAGCCTGCAGATCCACTCGACCGAGGAAGAAAACGAGATGCTGGCCCGCGAGCGGCATTGAGGGAGGTTCTCCTTGCCAAGCCCCGCCGCTCCTCGCTACTTTCCCGCCCGCCGCGATAGGCACCTTCGGGTGCCGTTCAATGGTCCCGTAGTCCAATGGATAGGACGATGGCCTCCGAAGCCGTAGGTACAGGTTCGATTCCTGTCGGGACTACTTCCTCAAGCGCTCACAGCGCCTGGATCGCCACCATGATGCGGTCGGCGATGTGCTGGTAGCCGTGCTTTCCTTTTGCGGTCGTCAGCTCTTCCTCCGTCAGCCGGATCGCCGGGCCGATGTGGAGGGAGATCTGGTTGAAGCGGATGCGCCCCGAGCCCCGCGGCAGGGCCTCGCGCGCGCCGCGGATGCGGATCGGCTGGATCACCGCGTTGGACTTCACCGCAATCAGGCCGACGCCCGGCTGGGCGACACCGATGACGCCGTCGAGGCTGCGCTCGCCTTCGGGGAACACCAGCACGCGCTTGCCGGAGTTCAGCAGCTTGATGATGGCCTTGAGGCTGGTCATGTCCGGCCGGTCCTGGTCGACCGGGATGGAATTCCATGCCTTGTAGATCCACGTCAGCAGCGGTCCCTTCATCAGGGTCTTGCGGGCGAGATAGAACATCTCGTCGCGGTAAAGCGTGCCGATCAACGGCGGGTCGAGGAAGCTCTCGTGGTTCGAGGCGACGAGCACCGCACCATCGAGCACCAGATGCTCCCGACCGACGACTTTCAGCCCGAACAGCGAGCGGTATGCGCTGCCGAAAAGAGACCAACCGAACCAATAGATCCAACGCATGGGAGTGAAAGGAAAGTCAGGCGGCCGGCATCGCGAAGCCCTGCCCGGCCAGAATCGCCAGAGCAGCCTCCACGCCGGATTCGATGGTGTGGCCGGAGGTGTCGAGGATCGCCGCGCCGTCGGCGATCTTCAGCGGCGCGGTCGCGCGGCCGCTGTCGGCCTTGTCGCGGGCGGCCACGGAGTCGACCTCGCCGACCTCCTCGCGCCGTGCCTCGCGGACCGTCGGGTCGGCATCCATGTAGATCTTGTACGGCGTCTCGGGAAACACCACGCTGCCGATGTCGCGGCCCTCCATGACCACGTCGCCGAGCTTCAGGTAGTCGCGTTGCAACGAAACCAGGCACTCGCGGACTTCCGGCACGGCGGACACGGCGGACACGGCGGAGTTCACTTCCTCGCTGCGCAGCGCGTCGCCGGGATCGACGCCATCGACCCGCACGGTGGAATCGAGTCCGTCCACGCCGCATTCGACGTCCATGTTCCGCAGGGCCTCGACCACCGCGGCTCGATCGGTGGGATCAATGCCGAGTTGCAGCACCTTCCAGGTCACGGCGCGGTACATCGAGCCGGAGTTCACCATGATCAGCCCGAGCCGCTGCGACAGGATCCGCGCAAGGGTGCTCTTGCCGGAGGCGGCCGGCCCGTCGATGGCGATGGCGCGATGGAGGATCATGCGGTGACGGGAACGGTGGGGAGATCGTAGTCCGCGGCGTTCTTGCTTTCGGCCAGCACGGCGTCGAGCTGGCGGGAGAAGCCGGGGTAGGAGGTGTTCACGCAGTCGGTGTTGCGGATCACCGTTTCACCGCTGGCGAAGAGCCCGGCGATCGCGAAGGCCATCGCAATCCGGTGGTCGCCGCAGCTTTCGATCGTCGCGGCGTGCAAGGGCGCGCCGCCGGTGATTTCCATGCCGTCCTCGAACTCCTCGACCTGCCCGCCCATTGCCCGCAAGCCGTTGACCACGGTCGTGATGCGGTCGGTCTCCTTGACGCGGAGCTCCTTGGCGTTGCGGATCACGGTCGTGCCCTCCGCCAGCGCGGCGGCGACGGCGATCACCGGGATTTCGTCGATCAGGTTGGGAATCTCCGCTTTCAGCAGTTCGGTGCCGTGGAGCTTGGCCCCGCGGATTTCGACGTCGCCGATCGGTTCGCCGTCGTCCGTGGAAAGCACCGTGCGGGTGATCTGCGCGCCCATCCGTTCGATCACGTCGAGCACCGCGGTGCGGGTCGGGTTGAGGCCGACATTGCGGATGACCAGATGAGACCCCGGCAGCGCCGCCGCCGCGACGACCCAGAAGGCCGCGCTGGAAATGTCGCCGGGCACCCGGAAGTCGCGGGCCTGGGGAATCTGGCCGCCTTCGATCGAAATCGCCTGGCCTTCCGTGACCACTTTCACGCTGAAGGACTCGAGCATCCGCTCGGTGTGGTCGCGGGTGTCAGCCGGCTGTACGGCGGTGGTGACGCCCTCGCAAAACATCCCGGCCAGCAGCACGGCGCTCTTCACCTGGGCGCTGGCAACCGGCAATTCATAGCGGATCGGATGAAGCTTCCCGCCGTGAATCTTCAGCGGCGCGCAGCCGGGCTTTTCGCCGAGGCAATCGATCTTCGCGCCCATTTCGCCGAGCGGGTTGGTAATCCGGCCCATCGGACGACCGGACAGCGACTCGTCGCCGAACAGCTCGCAATCGAAGGACTGCCCCGCGAACAGCCCGGCAAGCAGCCGCATGCCGGTGCCGGAATTCCCGCAGTCGATCGGTGCGGCAGGCGCGAAAAGTTGCATCTTGCGGCCGTGGATCCGCATCGAGGTCGGCCCGAAGCCCGGCATTTCCTCCAGCACCTCGACCTCCACGCCGCAGGCCTTCATCGCGCCCAGGGTGTTGAGGCAGTCCTCGCTCGGCAGGAAATTGCGGACGGTCGAAATGCCGTCGGCCAGACCCGCGATCATCGCCGCGCGGTGGGACATGCTCTTGTCGCCGGGCACCGGGAAGGCGGCGTCCAGCGTGCGGATCGATCGGACTCGGAACTCGCTCATGGAAAATCGTTTCTGAGGTCGGGTCGGGACGCGTCGCGGCGCGATTTCGCGTCCTCCAGCCAACCGCGCAGCGCTTCTTGGTCGCCTGCTTCCAGCATGGCAAGCATTTCACTCATCTCCGCGATTCCTTGCCGCACGATGCCGCTCAACGCCTCGCGGTTCTCGGTCGCGATCTCCGCCCACATCGCCGGATTCCCGCCGGCCACCCGGGTCGTGTCGCGCAGCCCGCCGCCGCCGAAGCGGGCGTCCGCAGGGTCCTCCAGCGCGACCTTGGCCGCCGCCGCCGCCATCATGTGCGGGAAATGGCTGATCCGCGCGACAAGGGCATCGTGCGCCGCGGCCTCCAGCCAGCTCACCCGGCAGCCGACCGCTTGCCAGAAGCGCTCCAAACGGCCGGTCATCGGCTCGCCGACCGCCTCGTCATCGGTCATCAGGCAAGCCGCGCCTTCGAACAACCGAGGGACCGCCGCCCCGACCCCGCCCTGCTCGGAGCCGGCCATCGGGTGACTCCCGACAAATTTCCCGCCGGTCCTCGCCAGCAGCGGCCGCAGGGCGCGGTGCGGCGCGGCTTTCACGCTGCCGACATCCGTGATCAGCGCGTCCGACGAAAGCCCGGCCGACTGGGCGGCGAGCAGCACCGCAGCCATCGCGCCGACCGGGGTGGAAAGCACCACCAGATCCGCGCCCTTGACTGCTTCGGCGAGATCGTCCGTCGCCCCGGAAATGCCCCGCTGAAGCGCCTCCGCCACCGTCTCCGCCCGCCGCGCCCACAGCGATACCGGCAGGTCCGGGAAATCCCGATTCAAAGCCAGCGCCAGCGAGCCTCCGAGGAGCCCCCCGCCGAGTACGGCTACTTTTTCAAACTCCATGACCATCGATCTCCGGGTATCAAAGAAGGAGCCGGACCCTGAGGGGGACCGGCTCCTCGAAATCAAGCAATTGGGAACCGGCCCGGAATCAAGGCACCCGGAAGTGCTTCTTCTCGGAAGCCGGATAGGTCGGATCCGCGACCAGACGTCCGCTCGGGATGCCCTTCACGTCGATCACCTTGTTGTTGAAGGGGCTGAAGACGAAACCGGGCTTGCCGGGAACCGGACGCGCCACCTGGATCTCGGACTTCTTCTCTTCGGGCGGCTTCGGCTTGTCGGATCCGCCGTCCTTGTCCGGATCCTTCTGCGCGGTGCCTTCCTGCCCGCCTTCGGACTTCTTGTCCTTGTCCGGGATCTTGCTCTCTTCGTCCTTCTTCTTCATCGCCTCGCGCTCCTTGCGGATCTTCTCCTCCTCTTCGGGAGTGCGCTTGCGGGCGGCCGGATCTTCAGGTGCCGGCGGCGGAGGTTCTACGTAGGGGGTACAGGAGGTCACCACCAGCAGCAGGGCGGCGGAGGCCGGAAGAATCAGTCGCAGATTCATGGATGTAGGGAAGGAGCGTTGGAGCCGTTGCCATCAGGACCGGCGTAGGCGGAAAGGAGAGGAACATGAGGTTCCGGGCGAATGCCGTCAAGCCGTGGCCTTGCCGGGCTTGCAAATCCTGCCCGCCCCGTGATCCCTCTTTCCCCGTGAGAACTTCCGGCACCCCACACGACGATTGCTTGCGCCCCCTCGGCACCATCCTCCGGCCCCTCGCCGAGGGCCTTTTCGAAGTCACCCTGCCCAACGGCAAAAAGGTGACATCCCATCTTTCGAAGGAGCTCGCGGCGAATCCTCCGGAACTCCCCGCCGGCGCCGTCGTGTTGCTGGAGATCAGCCCCTACGACCTCGACCGCGCAAGGATCTCCCGCGTCGAAAGCACTCCCGCCACCTCCTGAGGACCAGCCGGGCCCGTGGTCAGAGCCCTTGGATCTGGCCCATGGACTGCGTGCAGCCTGCTGCCGCTCTCCCTCGCCAGCCTGCTGGCGAAGTACCTTCCTTCTGAAGGCTGGATTCCCCCAAGCACGGTCCCACCACTGAACCACCTCGTGCGCCGTGATCAGCCCGTGAACTGCTTCCCCCACCTTCTCCTGACTTCATCGCCAGTAGGCTGGCGGGCTGAAAGCGGCAGCAGGCTGCACACAGTCCATGAAAGCCCACCTCTTCGCGACCCTCCGGCTCCACCCCCCAAAAAATGAAGCGGCCCGATCGATTCGCCTCCGGAAAAACCCAAAAACCGGGAAGACGTGTCAATCGGGCCGCCTGCTATTGTCGCGACGTGCGAAGACTAGAAACGGAAGAACGATCCGTCAACGCCTTTCTTGAATTTTTTCCCGCCACGATCCCGGGCCCATTGAATCAGTGATCCCGCTGTCACCTTTCCCCTTGGCCGATTCGCCATGAATCCCTTAGGAACTCCCCCGCATGCCGCAGCCCAAGACCGACAAGCTCCTCGCCGCCAACCGCGGTGAAATCGCCATCCGCATTTTCCGCGCCGCGAACGAACTCGGACTCCGCACCGTGTCGATGTTCGCCGAGGAGGACCGCTTCTCCCGCCACCGCTTCAAGGCCGACGAAGCCTACCAGCTCGACAAGGACAAGGGCCCCGTCGGAGCCTACCTCGATGTCGAAGGCATCGTCGCGATGGCCAAGTCGAAGGGCGTCACCCTGGTCCACCCTGGCTACGGCTTCCTCTCTGAAAACGCCGCATTCGCCCGGGCCTGCGCCCGGGAAGGCATGACTTTCATCGGACCCTCGCCCGATCTTCTCGAAAACATGGGCGACAAGACCGCCGCCCGCTCCCTGGCCGCGAAATTCAACGTCCCCACCCTGCCCGGCACCGAGGAGCCCGTGACCGATCCCGAACAGGCGATGAAGATCGCGCCGACGATCGGCTTCCCGCTCATCATCAAGGCGGCCTTCGGCGGCGGTGGCCGCGGGATGCGCGTGGTGATGGAACCCCACCAGCTCCCCGCCCTCCTCGCCGAGGCGCAGAACGAGGCGCTCAACGCCTTCGGCAACGCCGCCGTTTTCCTCGAACGCTACATTTCCCGCGCCAAGCACATCGAGGTCCAGATCCTCGGCGACCAGCATGGCAACGTCGTCCACCTCCACGAACGCGACTGTTCGGTCCAGCGCCGCTACCAGAAAGTCGTCGAGATCGCGCCGTCCGTGGAGCTTGATCCTGTCGTCCGCAAGGAACTCTGCGAGGCCGCGGTGACCCTCGCGAAAGGCATCGGCTACAACAACGCCGGCACCGTCGAATTCCTCTACGACATGGACCAGAAGGACTGGTTCTTCATCGAGATGAACCCGCGCATCCAGGTCGAGCACACGGTGACCGAATGCGTCACCGGCATCGACCTCGTCCGCTCGCAGATCCTCGTCGCCAAGGGCCACTCGCTGTTCAGCCCGGAGATCGCCATTCCCCAACAGGCCGAGATCCCCTGCAACGGCTACGCCATCCAGTGCCGCATCACCACCGAGGACCCGGAGCGCGGCTTCGCGCCGGATTACGGCCGCATCCTCAACTACCGCTCCGCCGCCGGCTTCGGCATCCGCCTCGATGCGGGCTCCGGCGACGCGGGCTCGGTGATCACGCCGTTTTACGACTCGATGCTGGTGAAGCTCACCGCGATGGGCCGCGACTTCGAGACCGCCTGCCAGCGCATGGACCGCGCCCTGCGCGAGTTCCGCATCCGCGGCGTGAAGACCAACATCCCCTTCCTGGAAAACGTCATCCGCGACGACACCTTCCGCAGCGGCCAGGCCCACACCAAGCTGATCGATACCAAGCCCGAGCTGGTCAAGTTCAAGGCCAAGCGCGACCGCGCCACCAAGCTGCTGTCCTACCTCTCCGACATCACCGTCAACGGCAACGCCACCGCCAAAGGCTGGAAGCCCGACAAACCGATCCCTTCTCCCCGGATTCCGCACGCCCCCGACAAGAGGGGCGCGGGCGGCTCGCCCGCAGTCCAATCCCGCGATCTGCTGTTAGAACTCGGCCCCGAGAAATTCAGCCGGTGGATCCTCGACCAGAAGCGCCTGCTCATCACCGACACCTCGATGCGCGACGCCCACCAGTCGCTCATCGCCACCCGCATGCGCAGCCTCGACATGCTGCGCATCGCCGACCACTACGCGGCCAGCCTGCCGCAGCTCTTCTCGCTCGAAATGTGGGGCGGCGCGACCTTCGACACCGCGATGCGCTTCCTCAAGGAGTGCCCCTGGGATCGCCTCCGCCGCCTCCGTGAAAAGGTCCCCGGGATCCTGTTCCAGATGCTGTTCCGCGGCTCCAACGCCGTCGGCTACTCGAACTACCCGGACAACGTCGTCGCCGGCTTCGTCAAGCATTCGGCCGATGCGGGCATGGACATCTTCCGCATCTTCGACTCCCTCAACTACCTGCCCAACATGCGGGTCGCGATGGAAGCCGTCCGCGAGCACGGCAAGCCGCTCTGCGAAGCCGCGATCTGCTATACCGGCGACATCCTCAACGCGAAGCGCGACAAGTATTCGCTGAAATACTACGTCGCCAAGGCCAAGGAAGTCGAAGCCATGGGCGCGCACATCCTTGCCATCAAGGACATGGCCGGCCTCTGCAAACCGCAGGCCGCCTACGACCTGGTGAAGGCCCTCAAGCAGGAGATCGGCATCCCGATCCACTTCCACACCCACGACACCTCCGGCCTCAACGCCGCCTCGGTGCTCGCCGCTTGCAAGGCAGGCGTGGACATCGTCGACCTCGCCATGGCCTCCCTCTCCGGTTCGACCTCGCAGCCGAACCTCAACTCCGTCTGCTCCGCCATCGCGGGCACCGAGCGCGATCCCGGCCTCGATTTCGACGCCCTCAACGAGATCTCCGACTACTGGGAGGAAGTGCTCGCCCAGTACAAACCCTTCGACTCCGCCCCGCGCTCCGGCACCGCCGAAGTCTACGAGCACGAAATGCCCGGCGGCCAGTACACCAACCTCCGCGAGCAGGCCAACGCCATGGGCCTCGGCCACCGCTGGCGCGAAATCTCCCGCACCTACGCCGACGTCAACCAGCTCTTCGGCGACATCGTCAAGGTCACCCCGTCGTCGAAAGTCGTCGGCGACATGGCGATGTTCCTGATCACCCGTGGCATCAAGGCGGCCGACGTGCCGAAGCTCAAGCCGGGCTCGATCGACTGGCCGGAAAGCGTGATCGACATGCTCGCCGGCGGCCTCGGCCAGCCCGACGGCGGCTGGCCGGCCGACGTCCAGGCGGTGGTGCTCGGCAACAAGCCTTCGACCACCCGCCGCCCCGGCGAGCTCGCCGAAGCGGTCGATCTGGAAGCCACCCGCGCCGAGGTCGCCAAGCAACTCGGCCGCCCGGCCAGCGACGATGACCTTTACTCGCACCTCATGTATCCGCAGGTCTTCGCCGACTTCAACGCCTTCCGCGGGAAGTACGACGACCTGAGTGGACTCGCCACCCCCGCCTTCTTCTACGGCCTGCAGGTCGGCGAGGAAGTCGAGGTCGAGATCGATCCCGGCAAGACCCTCTTCGTCAAACTGCTCTCCCTCGGCGAGGCCGACGACGCGGGTGGCCGCACCCTGTTCTTCGAGCTCAACGGCATGCCGCGCGAAAGCGTGGTGCTCGACAAGTCGCTCGTCGCCACCTCCAAGGCCGCCCGCCTCAAGGGCGACACCAGCGACCCGAACCAGGCCTGCGCCCCGATGCCCGGCATGGTCACCGAGATTGCCGTTTCCCCCGGCCAGGAAGTGAAAGCCGGCGACAAGCTCATCGTCCTCGAAGCCATGAAGATGCTCACCACCGTCAGCGCCAACGCCGATGGCGTGGTGAAAGAGCTGCTCGTCAAAAAGGGCGATCAGGTCGACAGCGACGACCTCCTCCTGCGGCTTGTCTGAAAGTGGCTGCGGCATCCCTGCCGCAAGCCTCTTCAAGAACGACCGGACATCAGCGACCCCATGTCATGGACGCGGTGCATGGAACGCTGTCGGGAATGTATGGACGCCTTCTCGCCGCCCCCTTCCTGCTGAGCATCGTGGACATGGTTGTCACGCTGCGATGCCAACCGGCGGAGTACTGGCAGGGTTACGGCTTCGATCATCTGATCGAGGCCAACCCCCTGGTGCGCGTGGCGCTTGCCATCCATCCGTTCATGCTCGTTCCAGGCTTCATGGGATGGTATGCCATCGTCTTCCTGCTTCAGTTCAAAACGCCCGCATGGATAGGGCTCCGCGTGCATGTGACACTCGTCCTTGGCCACTTGATCGCCGTCGCAGGCGCTTGTCTGCGCTTCACCGAGAATCCCGCGGAGCGCATTCTTCTTCTGCTACTCCTCGCCCTTCCTCCGGCGGTCCGGCTCTTCCTCCCTTTCGCCGGGCAGTGGAACAGCAAAACGAGACTGAAGCCCGTCACCCGGTGACCGATACCCGAGTTCCAACCAGCGCACCGCACAATCACTCGCCGAAGGAAGCAAGGCTGAAGAGTCCGGCCCATCAGTCCTTGCAGTGGCTGAAGTGCGTCTCGCGGCGCCCTAACAGGCGGTCGTGGCGGCGGCAGAGGGTGTGATGGCAGCCAGCCGGAACTCGTCGTGGAACAGGTCGGCCATGGCGCTGCGGTCAAACCAGGGGCGATGGACGCGACGGCCAGGTCTCCGGCCTCCCGACCGGCCTTGATCCTGAGCGCTTCCACGCGAGTCTTTGGACCAAGAACCGCCGGCATTCGCCACCGCAACCTTGACGCCATGCTACGGTTGCATGCCTGAACCGGAGCCCGCCCCTCGAATCCATGATCCGTCTCCTCCTTCTTCTGCTTCTTTCCCCGCTCTGCGCCGCACCCGCCGACTCGCCCGAGTTCAAGGACGCCCGGGAGGAAATCTACAAGACCGTCGGCGACACCAAGCTGAAGCTCCATATTTTCGGAGAGACCGATCCCGCGAAACCGAAGCCGGCGATCCTGTTCTTCTTCGGCGGCGGATGGACTTCGGGGTCTCCCGCGCAATTCGAAAAGCAGGCCCGCCACTTCGCCAAACGCGGCATGATCGCCATCACCGCCGACTACCGGGTCAAGTCGCGTCAGAATGCGAAGCCGGTCGATTGCGTGAGTGACGCCAAGTCCGCTGTGGCGTGGATCCGGGAGAACGCAGGACGACTGGGCATCGATCCGCAGCAGATCGCGGCCTCCGGCGGATCCGCGGGCGGCCACATCGCCGCCTGCACCGGCACCGTGAGCGGCTTCGGTAGCGACGAACGGCCGAACGCGATGATCCTCTTCAACCCGGCCTGCACGCTGGCGGCCATCGAAGGTTGGGAACCGAAAGGCTTCGGCTCCCGGGTTTCCAAGGATCGCCTGGGCGCGGAGCCCGTCGCCATCTCGCCCAGCCACCACATCGGCCCGCACACGCCGCCGACGCTGATTCTCCACGGCAAGAAGGACACCACGGTTCCCTACGCCTCGGTCGAGGCCTTTGAAAAACAGATGAAGAAAGCGGAACGGCCCTGCACGCTGGTCGGCTACGAGGGCGAAGGCCACGGGTTCTTCAACCGCGGCAAGGCATTCGATCTCACCTTGGCCGAAGCCGACCGCTTTCTCGTCGGGCTCGGGTGGATCAAGTAATCCGGCGACCTCAACGCTTTGGAAACACTTGCCGCTTCCAGCCCGTAGCGGGTCCCATGCAGACCGGGAAATCCCTCGCATGGCTCGCTTTCACGATCACCGCCGCTCTTGCCCCCATCGGTGCGACCCCGATGCCCAAGGCGGACGTGATCGAAGTACCGGCGGTCGGCGATGGCCTCTTCCTCAACAATCTTTTCCAGTCGAACATGGTGCTCCAGCGGGACAAGCCGGTGACCCTCTGGGGCTGGGCCGCGCCGGGTGAGCAGGTCGGCGTGAGCCTGGCCGGAAACACGGGAAGCGCCACGGCCGGGGACGACCGCACCTGGAAGATCACCCTGCCCGCCATGATGGCGAATTCCGAACCGCTCACCGTGACGGTGACGGGCAAGGACAAGACCCTCACCCTTGAGAACGTGCTGGTCGGCGACGTGTGGATCCTGGGCGGCCAGAGCAACATGGAGTTTCCCCTCACGAATGTCGAGAACGGCAACCTCGAGATCGTCTCCGCCAACTTCCCCAAGATCCGCATCCTCACCGTGCCCGCGGCGGCGGGCCCGCTCCCGCCGAAAGGTTTCGCCCGGCTTCATGAGTGGAGCGATTGGTCGAACCGGCATTTCCGCAAGGGCGACTGGGACGTCTGCTCGCCGGAAAGCGTCAGGGACCTTTCGGCGATCGGCTACGTCTTCGCCCGCCGCCTCCACATGGCCAGCGGCGTGCCGATCGGCGTCGTCGATGTCTCGCGGGGCGGCACCACGGTGGAGACCTGGACGCCCGACGCGGTGATCCGGAAAATCGATACCGAGCCCGTGAAGAAGTTGCTCGCCGACTGGGATCAGAAGATCGCCGCGTGGGATCCGCAGAAGGACCTCGCGGATCAGATCCTGCGGCACAAGCAATGGGTCGAGAAGACGACCCGGGAGGGCAAGCCGATCCCGGCGGATCGCAAGCAACCCACCGAGCTGCGCCCGGGCCCGGCACTCGACGCGAACCGCCCCGGCAACTGCTACGCCGGAATGATCGGCCCGATCGAAGGACTCGCCGTGAAAGGCGCGATCTTCCACCAGGGGTTCAACAACTGCTTCAACGGCGAAGAAGGCACGAAGATGTATCGAGCCGTTTTCCCGCAGATGATCACCTCCTGGCGCGCCGCCTTCAACGATCCGGAACTGCCCTTCGGCATCCTCTCGCTGTGCACCGCCGACGAAAAACAGAGCCTCGAGAACTACTCGGAAAAGATGGCCGACGTGGGAGCGCTGATCCGTGAGGCGCAGTATCAGACCTTCCTTGAATTCCACCAGACGGGCGACAAGCACATCGGCTACGCCAGCACCTACGACCTGCGCCGCCGCTGGTATCATCCGCAGTTGAAGATTCCCGCCGGCGAACGCATCGCACGCTGGGCGCTGGCCACCGAATACGGCTTTGCAAAACAACTCGGGTGGATGCCGCCGAAGGTACAGGATATGAAAGTGGTCGACGGAAGCATCCAGCTCACGATGGACGTGGCGGTGAACGGCGTGGATGACGGCGGCCCGATCGAGGGCTTCGCCATCGCCGGAGAAGACCGGCAGTTTCATCCGGCAAAAGTCGCGCATCAGGTCACCGGCAAGGATCAGAAAAACCAAAAGGTGCTCGTGCTGATGAGCCCGATGGTGCCCGCGCCGCTGCAATACCGCTACGCCTGGGCTCGCAACCCGATGGGCAATCTCCAGGTCCAGGGCAACACCGACATCCCCTTCGCCACCCAGCGCAGCGACAACTGGCCGCACGGCGAGATGATCATCGACGGCGAACTCAAGAAGTTCGAAGGACGCCCGCTACAGGCCGCTCTGCGGGCACTTGACGTGGCACGAAAGGCGAGACAGCCGTGAAGCGGGGGGCCGACTCTCCCAAATTCCCACCTTACCCTTCCGGCCCGAATTCCGTCGCCGCCCTCCGGCGCGGCCCGGCATTCCGGCTGATTTACGGCCCCGGCCCTGCGGTCTCGCGACTCACCGCTTGATTCCGGCGTCCGCATTCGTCAGCTTGCGCCGATGCGCCATTTGCGCATCGCATGCGCTTCTCACACGCCCCTCCTATCCCCCGATCTCCAACGTCATGACCCCTACCTTCCCGCGTTCCAAAACCACCGCCGACAGGAAGCAAACGCCCGGCCGCACGATGTTTCAAAGCTGGCTTGGAAGCCTGATGACCGCAGTGGCTCTGATCTCGCAATCGCAGGTTTCAACGGCGCAAACCTTCTTCAGTTTGGCCTCGTCGGATTACTCGCAGGACTTCGCGGAGATCACCACCTGGACGAACAACTACGCGTCGGGCGTCGGTGCTTCCAACTGGCGAACCGCGACCAGCGTGGCCACTTCCTTCGGCTCCAATTTCACGGTATTCTCGACCACGACGAGCGGCGGTGTCCAGAAAGGGACAGGCACGATGCTATTCCTCGCCACCGGCACCAATGCGGGCGCAACCGACCTCCTGCTGGATTTCGGCGGCCGCAAGGATGGCGTGCTGAACCTCGACTACGCGAAGGTGGCGAACACCGCTAACAACACCGACCCGAGAACTTCCGATCTCAAAGTCCAATACAGTTTGGACAACGGTGCGACCTTCGCGGACACGGCGGGATACATCATTCCACGGATCGCCAACAATGACACTCCCCAAAGCGGCTCGCTTTCCGTGACGCTCCCGCCGGCCATCAACAACCAGAGCCAGGTGGTCTTGCGATTCTATTTCTGGAACAACGGTCAAACCGGAGGATCCGGGTCCCGCCCGAAGTGGAGCATCGACAATCTCGCCATCTCCTCCAGTTCGCTGGATTTGCCGCCGGTCCTGACCACCGCGGCGGCGACAGCCATCACCACCGGCGGCGCCGACCTCGGGGGAAACATCACCGACACGGGAGGTGCCACATCATCCGAGCGGGGCATCTTCTACAGTAGCACCGCCGGCTTCGCGAATGGTGCGGGAACCAAGGTCTCCGACCTCGCCGGCGGCTTCGGCACCGGCAGCTTCACTCAGGTGGTCAGCGGGCTTGACGCCGGAACGACCTATTACTTCAAGGCCTTCGCCACGAACCCCAACGGCACCGGTTACGGCCCGCAGGCATCGTTCATCACGCTCCCGGCCGCACCATCCACGCCCACCGCTTCCGCCGTGACCTCGTCGGGTTTCACCGTCAACTGGAGCGCCGTTCCAGGCGCCACCAGCTACCGCTTGGACGTCGCCACCAACGCCTCCTTCACCAACCTGGTGACGGGTTACAACGATCTCGCCGTTGCCACCACCTCGAAAGCCGTCACCGGATTGGATCCAGTGACCTTTTACCATGTCCGCGTCCGGGCGGTGAATGCCAGCGGTGCCAGTGCCAACTCCGCGACCTTGACCGAGGTTACGGATTTCACCACCAACCCGGTCATCTCGCTCTCGCCTTCCGCCCTCTCCGGATTTTCCGTCGCGTTTGCCGCCGGCCCTTCCGCTTCGCAATCCTTCACTGTCACCGGAACAAACCTCTCCCTTCTGACCTCGGACCTGTCGGTCAGCGCCCTGGGGACCGCCTACGAGGTTTCCGCCAACAACGTCACCTTCGGCAGCAGCGCTTCGATTCCCTACACGGGAAACAGCGTGGTTGCCCCGGCCTATGTCCGCCTCAAGGCGGGTCTGGCGGCAGGGAATTACAACAACCAGGTGATTGAGGTGGCGGGCTTCGGCGCGCAAATCCGCAACGTGACCGTCAGCGGCGGCGTCACGACCGCAACCCCGCCCGCGCTGACCGCCGCGGTAGCCGCCACGGTCGATGGCCCGTTTGAAGTGACCTTCGCCGATAGCAGTGCGTGGAGAACGAACATCACCGGCATCACCATAAATGGCACCCCGCTGACCGCAGGATTCGCCGTGACTGCGGGAACCATCACCTTCACTCCGGCCGCTTCCGTTCCCGCCGCCTTGTTACAAACCGCCGGCGAAAAGTCCATCGTGGTGCAGGCGGCGAGTTTCAATACGACCACTGTTTCCCAGACGCTGGCAGCGGGCGCAGCCACGCAGTTGGACATCACCATTCAGCCGACGCCGCCCTCCGTCAATGGTGCCGCCTTTGCGACTCAACCCACGGTGACCCTCCGCGACCAATACGGCAACACCTCGTCAAGCACCGCTCCAGTGACCGCGGCAGTGGGTGCCGAAACCTGGGCCCTCGGTGGCACAACCGAGATCCCGGCGGCCTCAGGCATCGCCGCGTTCTCGGGACTCACCGCAAGCAGCGCGGTTGGAGTAACCGGGGCAACGATCGCCTTCACCTCACCCGGCATGAGCAGTGCCACTTCAGCCCCTTTCAATCTCATCGCGCCGCCCCCGGCGAACGACAATCCCGTCGCCGCGATCTCCTTACTTCCGAACTCCGCCGCGATCTCCGGAACCTTCGCCGGTTCCACACCAATCACCGGATCCACCCTGAATGACGTGTGGTATTCCTTCGTCGCCGTCGGTCCCTCCGCCTCGGTGACCGTCAACAACATCGACCCCTTGGGAAACAAGAACCTCTATGTCTACAGCGCACTTCCCACAACTTACTCGACGACGCTCAACGTGGTCGCCAGCGGAACAGCGACCACCGTATTCGGGGAAACGGCCTCGGCGGCGAATTTCATCCCGGGATCGACCTACTACATCCTCGTACAGGACGTGGCGGGCACCTCCGGCACCTTCAATATCGCCCTCACCAACACCCCGGCGGCTCCTGTGACGCTGCCCGCGACCGACCTTACCACGACCAGCTTCACGGCGAACTGGCAGCCGGTCCCGGGAGTAATCAGCTATCGCTTGGATGTTTATCAACCGGGCAACACGAGCGACCTGATCTTCAGCGAATACGTGGAAGGCAACAGCAATAACAAATACATCGAAATCCACAATGGCACGGCGAGCGCCGTCGATCTCTCGGATTACGAAGTTCGGCTGTTCAGCAATGGAGCCTCAGTTGCCGGTTCGACGGTGGTGTTGAGCAATCTGGCTGGTGGTCCTACCGCCCTGCCCAGTGGGGGTACTCTTGTCATCCGGAACAGCGCCAGCACACTCACCCTTCCTTCAGGAGTGGTGGCTTATGATTCCGGCGTGGCCGGGTTCAACGGTGATGATGCCTTGGGCCTCTGGAAAATCTCCACCGCTGCTTACGTGGACATCTTCGGCCGCATCGGCAGCGATCCGGGGGCGGCATGGACAAGCTCTTCGCCGAGCCGCTCTACTCTGGACCAGACCCTTCGCCGAAAATCCACCGTCACCACTGGTGTGACCACCAGCCCCACGGGCACGGGTGCCAGCGCCTTCACCACGCTGGGGACGGAGTGGGATCAGTTCAATACCGACAACGTGAGCGGCATCGGTAGTCACGGGCCCGTTCTGACTTATGTCGCCGGATACGAGAACCTGGATGTAGGCTCCGCCACCAGCCTCCCGGTCACGGGATTGACCCCGGGAACCGCTTACATCTACGTCGTCCGTGCCGTGGCAGGAAACGGCACCAGCGGGGATTCGGATTCGCGGAACGTCACCACCATCGCGGTCAATGTCCTGCCCACCTTCTCCGGCTACTCGGGAACCACCGGAGTGGACCAGCCCCTCGTCATCGCGGAATCCGCGATCCTGGCAAACACCGCGGATGCCAACGGCGACACCGTAACCGTCAGCACCGCCGCAACCACCAGTACGGAGGGTGGCAGCGTTTCACGCAGCGGGGGAAATCTCACCTACACCCCGGCCACCGGTTTCACCGGCAGCGACACCTTCACTGTTACCTTCAGCGATGGCATCGGCACGATCAACGGCGTGATCACCGTCAATGTCATTGGATCAGACCCGCTCTTCACGGATCCAACCCTCAACGCGGTGCTTTCCGATCAAATCGGTGGCGTCAAACGCCTCAGCTTTACCGGCATCCCCGGCCGGGCTTACGGAATCCAACGTTCCTCGAATCTCGGCGGTTGGATCCAGATCAACACCGTCACCGCCCCACCCGGCGGTGCGGTGACCTTCGATGATCCCAGCCCCCTTCCCGACAAGGGCTTCTACCGGATCATCTTCCCGGCCGAGCCGCCCCCCTGATCCACCATGTCGCTGCCACCCGAATTCCTCAGCGCCGTCTTCTTGCTCGAAGACACGCCGATTCCGCTGCCGGATCACTTCGCCATCATCACGGCCTGGAATCCGGAGGGCTTGATGGCCGATCGCGCCCTTAACGAAGCCGCCGATCGGATCCTCAAACAAGAACTCGATGACCTCGGACTCGCCCCCTTCCGCGTCACCGGCTGCTCGCCGGATCTTTCCCATCGCGAGCCGGGCTGGGGGGTGGTGATTTCAAAAGTCGAAGCAATCGTAGTCGGCCGCCGGCATCGCCAGCTCGGGGTGTGGCTGGTGCGGGACGACGAGCTGATCCTGATCGATTGCGCGACGGGCGAGGAGACGGATGCCGGCAAGCTCTCCGAGCGGATCACCGGGAGTTAACTGAAAAGTGGCTGCGGCAATCCCGGTCCTCGTAGCTACGGCAAAGTGGACTTGCCGCCAGCCTATCCTCTGAATCAGTCCCGGCCGCCATGGGAATGGCTTTCGGCAAGATGACGCAGCCACGGTGAAGCCCCCATTGGCGTCAACCTAAGATGCTGAAGGTTGATTCCACAAGGGATTTCCTGCCTTTGCGGCGGCCGATCTGGATGTGCCGCGGGTCCGGCTCGTAGTCGCCGAAGCTCTCCAGTTTTTTCAC
>JBIPNO010000079.1:0-22955 GCA_044372775.1 Haloferula sp. | reverse complement strand
TTCTCACTCTCCCCGTAACCCGTTGATTTCAAGAGCTAGTACACCCGGGCTTTTTCCCGAGACCCTTAAGCACCCTTTACTACTACTTCCCTAGTAGTTCGGCGGACTGCAGCAGGAAGACCACCGCGAGGCCGCGGGGAAGGTTGGCTTCGGCCCGAACCGTGCCTCCGCACGACTCCACGGCCGATCTCACAATCGCCAGCCCCAGGCCGGATCCTCCGGCCTCGCGAGTTCTTGCGGCATCGGGGCGATAGAACGGCTCGAACAAGCGGCGAAGATCCGCCGGCTCCACGCCGGGGCCGTCGTCGGCGATCCGAAGTTCCACCATCCCGCCCTGACTGGCAGCCGCAATGCTCACATGGCAGCCATCCCCGCCATGGCGGCGCGCGTTGCGGAGCACATTGGCGATGGCCCTCGATAGCAGGTTTCGATCCGCGGACACCTTAAGGCCCGGAGCGACGTGGACCTCCACTGCCTGACCCGGACACTCCCGGATGACAGCATTGTCGATGACGTCCAGCAATTCGATCTCCTCAAGCTTCACCGAGCCAGGAGCCGTGCTGGCCTTGGTGAAAGCCAGGACCTCGGAGACCAGGCGCGAAAGCTCGCCGACGTCCTCGTCGATCGATGCCAGCCGTTCCTGCTGAGCCGGCGAAAGGCCGTATTCGAGCACGCCGAGCCCGGTCTGGATCCTGGCAAGCGGCGAACAGAGTTCATGGGCCACATCGCCGAGGAAGCGCTTCTGCCCGAGCACGAGGCGATCCAGACGGGATGCCATGGATTCGATCGACGCCCCGAGGCTGCCGAGTTCATCGGAACGCGGTGGGCCGAGGTCGATGGCGAACTTCCCGTCGGCGATGGCCTCCGTGGCCTTCGACAAGCGGGACACATAACGGGTCATACCGATGAAGAACGGAGCCCAGAGCACCAGGCTGATTCCCAGGACCGCCAGGCCGCCCAGCAGCCACGGTTTCAGGTCGAAGAAGAGTCCGCCGGCCGAAAGATCCGACGAGCGGAGGATCAGCAAACCGTGGACCGGTTGGCCGCGCCCCGGTTCGAACAGGGGGAGATCGATGCCCGCCCAGTAGCCGCGACCGCCGTCTCCCCGCAACAGGAAGACCGGCTGAACCGCCGGGCGAGCACCCCGGTCTTCGGGTTGGGTCTCGGGGATCATGTCGCCATCCATGGGCGGCTCACCCCCCGGCGGGCCGAGGGCCGGCCGGCCACGCTCACGCGGCGGGCCCGCCGGTCCACCCGGCCCCTCCCTCCCGCGGGGAGGCCGGGGCTCCGGACGGCGGAAGCCTTTGATGCGTTGATCGACATTCGGCGGAACTTCTTCGCCCGGGCTGCGAATCCAATGCCCCGGCGTGGAGCCCAGCCGCATCGTGACTTCCAGACCCAGCGAGGAGGAGTGGCCGTCAAGAATGGCAGGCCACTCGTCACGCGGTGCCTCCCGGACTTCCGATGCCACCTGTTCGCCCAAACTTCTCAGCCGTTCGCCCGCCGCCCCGCTCAAAAGCGAATCAAGCCCCAACCGGAGCTGCCACGCCACGAACAGGTAAAAGGCCGCGGCAAGAACGGCCAGATGGACGACCAGCCACAGCAGCAGCTTGGCCATCATGGGAAAGCGGACACGGCGGTTCATGATCCGGCAGGCTCCTCAAGCTTGTAGCCCACCCCGCGGATGGTGCGGATGAAGCGTGGCTGCTTGGCGTCGTCCCCAAGTTTCCGCCGGACCTGCGAGACGTGGACGTCGATCGAGCGATCAAAAACGTCGAAGCGCCGGTCGGACACTTCCTCAAGCAAAGCTTCCCGCGTTTTCACCCGGCCCTTCGCCTTCAGCAGCGACGCGAGGATCGCGAACTCGAGTGCGGTGAGATCGAGCACCTCGCCGGCCAGCGTGGCGACGTGGGCGGCCTCGTTGAGTGAAAGGTCCCCGCACACCAGATCCTGCGGCACGGCATCGCCAGCTCCCGCCGAGACGCTGCGGCGGGTCACCGCCCTCAGCCGGGCGAGCAGCTCACGGCTGGAGAAGGTCTTGGGCAAATAATCGTCCGCCCCGAGTTCCAGCCCGACGATCCGGTCCGCCTCCTCGCCCATCGCCGTGAGCATCAGCACCGGCACGGTCGAGGTCTTGCGCAGTTCGCGCAGCACCTCGAAGCCGTCCATCCCCGGCATCATCACATCGAGCAGCACCGCCTCGTGCTTGCCGCGTCGGGCCACCTCCAGTCCCTCCGGACCGGTGTGACGCATCTCGACCTGCCAGCCGTGGGGCAGCAGGTAGTCACGGATCAAGCCGCAGAGCTTGCGGTCGTCATCGACCACCAGCAAGGGGCGGAGCGGAGGGAGATCCCGGGCATTCATGACTTGCGAAAATGCGATGGCCGGGGCGTGGCCCGCCATTGCTTTTACGACTCCTTAACAAAACTCGGCGGCCTGCGGAAAGGACGGCCTGCGTTCACCGCCTTCCTGCCCGCCCGCCGACTTTTACACGATCCGTCCTCGATCCACACACGGTCTTCACAATTCACCGGTTCCATCGGTGGCGGACAACGGCTCAGCGCCGCCATTTCAAAACCACCACACGATCATGAGAACCACCACCGCAACCTTCGCCGCCGCCCTGCTGGCGGCCCTCGCCTGCCAGGCCCAGGACCAACCGGAAGGCCCGCCGCCCGGTGCCCCGCCGCATCCGCCGCTGCCCCTGATGGAAGCGCTGGACCCCGACCACGACCGGACGATTAGCGCCCAGGAAATCGAAGCCGCCGCCGAAGCCATTCGCGAACTCGATGCGGATGCGGACGGCACCGTCAGCAAGGAGGAACTTCGGCCCAAGCCGCCCGGGGGTGATGCCCGCGCGGAGCGCAACAAAGCCCACCCGATCAAGCGGCCGCTACCGCCGGTGATGACGGCCTTGGACGAGGATCGCGACGGCGAACTCTCGGAGGAGGAAATCGAGGCCGCGCCCGACGCCTTGCTCGAACTGGACAAGAACGGCAGCGGGGAGCTTGAGGAAGAAGAGCTGCGCCCCGCCCGCAGCAAGCGCGAGCAGCGAGCTGAGGAGGAAGAAGAGGAGAACCAGGGCGGGCCGCAGGGACCGCCGCCCGGTGGACGCCGGCCCGGACCTCCCGGCCGTGGCGGCCCGCCGCCGCGCGGCCGTTGAAGCTGGCACGCCAACCCGGAAAAAAAGACCCCGCCGCGGCCGATGCCGGGCGGGGTCGTTCGTTGAAAGGGATCCGTCGCGAAAAATTACCAGGACTTCACGTCATCTCCGCCACCGATCTTCTTATCGGGGCCGTAGCTGTAGACGATGACCTTCTTGTCGCGGACCACATTGCCTTGGATCAGCGGGTCGAGGATTTCGTCCTCATACTCGGTGTCCATCTTGATGTAGAACGGCTGGCCCCAGGCATCGTAGAGGCCCTCGATCTGGCCGCCGGCTCCGCCGTTGCTATAGACGAGGCCGCCCTTGTTCTTGTTCTTGCCGGTCTCCACCGTGAGGAAGGGAAGCTTGCGGGGATTTTGCATGGTCCCCGTATCGTCTTCTTTGCCCATCAGAACCAGCAGCAGCTCGATGCCGGCTTCGCCTTCGGTCCGGACTTCGTCGCTGGCACCGCCGATCATGGGCAGCTTGCTGTATTCCTGATAATACTGTTCGACCGAAGACGCGAGGTTCGTCGCCGCCGTCTTCGCTTTCAGGGTGTTGGCCTTCTTGATCGCCGTTTGCGCGGCACCGAAACTCAACGCGGCGAGAACCACGATGATGGAAATGACGACGAGGAGCTCGACGAGCGTGAAGCCGCTTGGTGCGCGGCGGTTGGAGCGGATTTTCATATCGGGATGGTTCGCTGGGGTTTTTTGAAAGGAAGCGGAAAAGAGCCGCGGTGGCAATCACCCGTTTTCCCTTTGTGTGAGCGGCACAACCTAACCCTGTCCCCTGCCCTGCCAAGCGCTTTTCTAGCTCGCGGATTGCCACACCGGACTTTGCGGTCCATGGTCCGCGAATATGGATCGACAAGAACTGCGGGGCGCGCTGCTCCGCTTGATGGCCGGTAATGGCTACCGCCCCCTGAACAAATCCGAGATTTCCCGCGATCTCGCCCTCACCACCCACGACCGCCCGCTGCTCCGCGAGGAACTCGCCGCGCTGACCCGCGAAGGCAAGATCCTCGAAGGAAAGAAGAGTCGCTACGAGCTACCGAAGGCCGGAAAAGCCGGCGGCAACCTGCTCCGCGGCACCATCAAATTCCTGCCCCGCGGCCATGCCTTGTTCTACCCGGACCTCGTCGATCCCGACAACCAGGCCACCGGCATCGACCTCAAGACCCACTCCCGCCTCCACATTCCGCGCCGCGAAACCGGCACCGCGCTGGAAGGCGACCGCGTGATGGTCTCCTTCCACCTCCCCCGCCCCTTCGCCGGCCGACGGACCGGCGGCAAACCGGTCCGCGAGGAAGAGCCCGATGCCCGCGGCAAGGTCGAGAAAGTCCTCGACCGCCGCTCCGGCCGCGTCGTCGGCGTCTTCAAAAAGAAGGGCAAGTTCGGCTGGGTCGAGACCGAAGACCCCGCGATGGACGGCCAGATCGACCTGACCGGCGAAACCACCGCCGCGCCCGGCCAGCTCGTCGTGGTCGAGCTCGAACAATGGGACAAGCAGCAGAACCCGCGCGGCCGCGTCCTCGAAGTGCTCGGCTGGCCGGGCGACGCCGGCGTCGACATCGTCGCGGTGATCCACCGCCAGGGCCTGCGCACCTCGTTCCCGGAAGACGTCATCGCCGAAACCCGCGCGGTGCAGGAGGAAGTCGATGCCAAGGAAATCGCCCGCCGCGAGGACTGGCGCGACCGGCTGGTCATCACCATCGACCCCGCCGACGCCAAGGACCACGACGACGCGATCTGGGTGGAGCGGAACAAGAACGGCTGGACCGTCGCCGTCCACATCGCCGACGTCTCCCACTACGTGAAGCCTCGTACTTCGCTCGACAAGGAAGCCTCCGAGCGCGGCAACTCGACCTACCTCGTCGACCGCGTGCTGCCGATGCTCCCGCCGGAGCTTTCCAACGGCATCTGCTCGCTCAAGCCCCACGTCAACCGCTTGACCAAGTGCGCGGTGATCGAGGTCTCGACCCACGGCAAGGTCCTCAAGAAGCACTTCTGCGACGCCCTGATCAACAGCCAGTCCAAGCTTTCCTACGAGCAGGCCCAGGAAATCCTCGACGGCAAGCCCGCGCCGGAAGGCTCACCGGACGGCCTCGAGGAAATGGTCCGCGAGGCCTGGAAGATGGCCTCCGTGCTGCGCAAGAAGCGCTTCGCCGACGGCGCGCTCGATCTCGAGATGCCGGAAATCCGCGTCAAGCTGGATGACAAGGGCCGCGCCGTGGAAGTCCATCAGGTCGAGCACACGTCCAGCCACCAGCTCATCGAGGAGTGCATGCTGCTCGCCAACGAAACCGTCGCGCACCAGCTCAAGATCCGCAACAAGCCGACCATCTACCGCATTCACGAAGACCCGGACTTCGGCCGCCTCGCCGACTACACGGAGACCGCGAAGACCCACGGCTACAACCCGGGTGACCTTTCCAACCGGGCGCACATCCAGAAACTGCTCGACTCCGCCAAGGGCCGGCCGGACGAGCACCTTATCAAGCTCGGCCTGCTCAAAAGCCTCAAGCGCGCCGCCTACTCGGCCGATCCGCTCGGCCACTACGGCCTGGCCAAGGGCGACTACTGCCACTTCACCAGCCCGATCCGCCGCTACGCCGACCTGATCGTCCACCGCTCGCTGCAAGCCTTCCTCACCAACCCGCCGAAGCAACTCGACAAGGTCCCCGGCCAGGTCGAGCTCGCCGAATTCGCCCGCCACATCTCCGATACCGAGCGCACCTCCGCCGAAGCCGAGAGCGAGACGAAGCAGATCAAAATGCTCGAGTATCTCGATTTCTGCACCAAGCAGGATCCCCAGCCGGTCTTCGAAGGCGTGATCACCGACGTCCGCATGATGGGCCTGATGGTCGAGGCCACCGACCTCGGCGCCCGCGGCGTGATCAAGCGCGAGGACCTGCCGCGCGGCGACTGGCGCTTCGAACAATCCCAGATGCGCTGGGTGTCCCGCGCCGGCCTTCAGTTCCAGCTCGGCCAACGGATCAAAATGCAGGTCGCCCGCATCGACTTCCTCGCGAAGTTCGTCGATTTCCGCATCGCCGGAGACGCCCTGCCGGAGCCGGTCGGCCCGGTCGGCCGCAGCACGCCGCGCGAGATCCCGTCCAAGAAGTTCCGCTCCGAAATGCCGCCCAAGGGCAAGCCCGAGCGCGGCGGCTTCAAGGGCAAGGAGAAGGGCAAGTTCGCCAAAGCACCGGCCCAAGGAAAGACCGCGCCGCAGGCCCCGACCAAGTCCAAGCCCCCGGCGGCTCCAGCACCCGTCAAGGCCAAGCCGCCCGTCACTCCGCCGCCCAAGTCCGACCGCAGGCCGAAAGGCCCCGACCCACGCTCCAAAACCGCGGCGGACGATCAGCCCGACCTGCCCAGCATCAAGTGGTCGACCTCGACCCGACCCGCCGGCACCCCGTCCCGCTGGACGCCAAAGGAGAAACCCGCCGGCACCCGCTCCAAGTGGTCGCCCGAGGAGAAGCCTCCCGGCACCCCGTCCAAGTGGGCCGCCGCCAACGAAGCCCCCGCCCCGCCGCCGCCGCCGAAGAAATCCCCCAAGCGCCGCCGCGGGAAGTAGCACCTGCACTTCCGCGAAGCGGGGCTTCCCCACCGGGAGCGCTGACTTCAGTCGGCCGAATGGTCCCCAATCACCCGCCTTACCTTTCAGCCCGCATCGCCGAAGCGTGACCTCCCTCTCGCTTCCCCGAAGCGCGGCCACCGGGACCGCGGGCTTCACTTCCCATC
This sequence comes from Haloferula sp., assembly GCA_044372775.1. Lineage (GTDB taxonomy): Bacteria > Verrucomicrobiota > Verrucomicrobiia > Verrucomicrobiales > Akkermansiaceae > Haloferula. The sequence continues at coordinate 16,064 of JBIPNO010000079.1, read as the reverse complement.
CCCCTCCAGGATCTTCTTCAGCACCTCGGCGAAGCGGTTGTAGAAAAATCCCAGGACCACCAGCGCGATGCCCAGCGCGAGGAAGGCGGCGACGCGGGTGAAGGCGCCGAAGTCCCAGACATCGACAGCGAACAATTTCACCAGCGAGATGGCGAGCAGGGCGAAGCCGGCGTGGCGCAGCGCCGCGAGCTTCCGCCACAAGCCGGCGCTGACGAGGCTGAAGCCGAGGACGGTCCACAGGATGGCGACCGGCTTCCAATCGAAGTGCCCGACGACCTGCTGCGTCGACCACAGGGTGAGCAAGCCGCAAGCCGCGAGCAGCAGGACATGGCGCAGGCTCTTGTACCGCGGCCCGAGGGCGGGAAGCAGCAGCGCCGTGGCCAGGCAGGCGATTACCACCCCGGCCCCGTGAGGTAGCGGCGGCGGATCCAGCGGACGCCACGAGGCGGCCGCCGCACCGACCAGGACCCAGGACGCCGCGACCCCGAGGAAGACCCAGCTTTCCGGCAGGACCCGCGAACTGCGCCTTATCGTGACCAGCGCCAGCAGCAGCCCGCCGACCGCGACGATATCGCCCCAGCCGCGCGGCGCGACTTCGTGCCAGGCGATCAGCCAGGAAAGCACCGCCGCCCCCCGCGCCACGATGCCGCCCGGGGTGCGCGGTCCCGCCAGAGCCAACACGCCCAGGGCCGTGGCCGACGGCAGGAATTGCAGCAGGAAGCGGCTCCGTTCCAAATCGATCTGACCGCCGATCATTTGCGGCAGCAGCAAGGCCGCGGCGCACTGGAGCGGCCGCGACGGGATCGCCCAACGACCCAGTGCCGCCAGGCCCAGCGCCGCCGCCGCGAAACACGCCAGTTGGCTGGCGTCGGGGAGTCTCAAAGTCAGCACCCCCTTGCAAAGCGCCGCCGCCACCAGGATCGCGCTCAGCCAGCTTCCGATGTCCGGCCGCGGGAACAGCACGTTCTCCGGGTCGTGCGGACGTTTCACCCACAGCGCGTGGGCGGCCAGGGAAAGCCCGCCGGCCAGCGCGGGCGACCACCACGGAGGCACCATGCCGGTCGGGAAAATCATCACCGCCGCGGAAAACCCGAAGACCAGCGCCGCCCAGGCGCATTCCGGCAGCCGCTGCGCCGGATCGTGGCGGAGAGAAAAGAACGAGAGCGCGAGCATCGCCGCGGCGCAGGCCGGAGCCCGCCATTCCACCCCGAGATGCACCGTGGCAAGGTACCACGCGAGCAAGGCACCGCCGCAGAACACCAGCGCGGTCGCCGCCCGGGACGCGCTGGCCATTTCGCTGCCGAACTCGAAGCGGTCGCAGCCCTTCCGCAGAGGAAAGGCCGCGGCCACCACCAACAGCGCCACCACCGCCCGGCTCCACAGCGGAACCGCGGCCGACAGCCCCTCCGGATTGAGCGAAAAATAAAGTGCCAGCGCGGCCGCCAACACCGCGAAGCCAAGCTCGCTCCGCCCACCGAAGCGCCGGAAAGCCAGCGCCAGGGTGAGCGTCTGGCCGGCGAAGCCGAGCGCGAGATGATAGCCTTCGAGCTTCAAGGCCATCGCCAGCGACAGAGCACCGAGGCCCTGCGCCACGTGCACGCCGCCGGCGGCATCGCGCGGGCGGCCGGCGGCGCCGAGCGCCAGCAGCACCGCACCGAACACCGCCGCAACCGCCCAGTAATCGTCGCCGCCGCGCTGCTGCCACCACCGTGCGGAGAACAGCAGGAAGAAAGCGACGTTGTTGGCCGACGCGAAAATCGTCCGTGCCCGCTCCGTCAGGCCGCCGAAGTGCCGCGAGATCCCGACCACTCCCGGCAGCGCGAACAAGGCCCAGACCGGCGGCAGGAACCACAACGCCGCGGGGTCCTCCGGCCGGCTGCCCAGGCCACCGGCGATCTGCCAGCCGAGAAAGGAAACATAGGTCCCGGCCATCGACACGATCCCCGGCGCGGCCCAGCCCGGCCGGCGCGTCAGCGCGACCCCCGCCGCGGCCAGCACCACGTTCGACCCCGCCGACAGCCAGCCGAGCGGCTGCAGCATCGTCGAGTACGATGCCAATAGTAGTCCCAGCACGGCGGTCCCACGCGAGTCGCGGCGCAGCGACACCGCGACCATCAGCGCCGCCGCCCCCAGCAGCATCACGCCGGCCGCGACCGGCGACTCCACCACCCGCAGCCGCGGCACGTGATGGGCGGCAAAAGTGCACCAATAAAAGAACGCCAGCCCGCCGGCCAGCAGCACCTCGCCGAAGCGCTGGAGACTCTCCCGCCGCCCGACAAAGATCCCGGTCCCGCAAAGCAGCAGCGAACCGGCATAGAGGGCCGCCAGCCGCACGATCGCCGGCAGGTCGCGGATCCAGTTCTGGTAAGCGTAGTTCCCCAGCAGCACCCCGCCGGTGACCAGCAGCGCGATCCCCAGCCGGACCAGCCAGATCCGGCCGAAACGCAGCTCGAAAGAGCCCTCGGGCACCACCGACGGCGGCGGGACCGGCATGGGTGGACCTGCCACTGGCACGGGCGTGCTGGCCACCGGCTCCGGGCGCGGCAGCCGCTCCACCAGCTCCGGCGAATCCATCACCGGCTCCGCGGCAACGCGCACCGCTGCCACGGGAACGGGCTCCTCTTTCACGAACTCCGGCCAGGGCAACGGCGGCGGTGGCGGCGATGAAGAAGAAGGAGCAGCCGCCAGCGAGGCCAGCTTGCTTGCCAGCGCATCGGTCGCATCCCGCAAGCGCTCCAGCTCCGCCCTTTGCCCTCCGGCCAGCGCCTCCAGCCGGGCGCGCAGGTCTCCGATCTCGCGCTGCAAGTCCTGGAAGCTTTCCGGCATGGATGCTTATCGCATGGCTCCGCGGGCATCGCCAAGTCCGCGCATTCCGCCGCGTGCCAGGGATCGCCGGATGCGGGAACGAAAAAGCCTCCCGGGCGCGAACCCGGGAGGCTTGGGGAATGCAAGACCCGCTTCAGGGAATATCGACCCGCAGGCGGGCGAACAGCTTGGTGTCGACCGCCAGAGCGCGGGGGATACCGTTTGGCGGTTTCGAAATCGCCGTGAACATCGCCCCACGCCACCAGCGCGATCTGGTTGAGGCCGGCGATGTTGATGTTTTTCACAGCGCTGGCGGGGCCGAAGGCTTCGGCACGGGTGACGCGGACGATTCCGGCGCAATTGGAATCGCCGGCGGTCACGTTGAAGTCGGCGAGCCAGGTGTTGGCGGTCGGGAGCAGCAGGGTGATGGTGCGGATGGTGAAGGCTGCGGCAGGACGGACTTCAGCCAATTCGCAAGGCATTTTCTGTCAGACAACTTTGATTCCACGGTTTCCGGAAGACTTCATCGGACAGTGAACGGTTCCTGATCCGCCAAAGTCTAAAGTTCTTGAGCAATTCGCAATGCGGGCTCCGTTTTACAAGGTTGTCAGTTATACCACCATGAAAGCCATCCCCGCCGTGATCATCGCGTTTGCCGCGATCGCCCTCCCCGCCTTTGCGGGAAAGAAAGACAAGGACAAAGCCGCCGTCCCGGACGCCTCAGTCAGCGACGTGAGATGGGCCGAGGTCGTCAACGAAGTCGCCTTTGATAAGGAAGCCCTAGAGGGCAAGGTCGTGGTCGTCGAGGAGTGGGGCGTGAATTGCCCGCCCTGCATCGCCAGCCTGCCGGACCTCGCCAAAATGGCGAAGCGCTATGAAAAGAAGGGCCTCGTGATTGTCGGGCTCGAGCGCCAGGGCAGCTCCAAGGAAGCCATCCTCGAAGTGCTGAAGGACGCCAAGGTGAAGTATCCCGTCATGTCCGGCGGTTCCGGTCCGGTCCCCAGCGACGGCATCCCGCACGCCATGGTCTTCGGCACCGACGGCAAGCTCGTCTGGCACGGCAATCCGCATGACGACGAGTTCGAGGACTCGGTCAAGGACGCCCTTAAGGGAGTCGCCAAGGCCAAATAACCGCGCCCGCCCGCCGCTTTCCCCAAGCGCCGCCCCGGATTCCCGCGGCGGCGTTTTTGCTCCTCAGCGCATACGGTCCACTCGGACCAGCGTGAGCCAGCTCTTGCCGGTCGCCTTGCCATCGACCCCGCGGGGTGCCTCGAGCGCGGAAAGCAGCCGCCATTCCCCCTCGGCCAGCCTCACCAGCCCGCCGGTCCGGAAGCTGCTGAAAACCGGCATCTGGATCAGGAGGTCGGCAGCCCCGTGCGGGGCCATGCCCGCCAGTTGCACGACTTCGAACTGCAAGGCCACGTCCCAGGTCTTTTCCTCGATCGCCACCGCCTGGGCCACCGCCTCCAGGGTCTCGCCGGTGTTGCGCGTTTCGAACGACGTCGGCACCGCGTGCTTGCCCGCCGCCTCCAGCCAGCGCGTCCACTGGTCGTTTCCCGCGTTGGCATCCTTCGTGGCGATCCCCGCAGGTGGCAACTCGGGCGGCTCGTATTCGGTGGGGTAGATCATCTCGGTCACCTGCTCCGTCAGCATCCGGGTCGAGGCATCCAAGGCCGTCACCGGGCAGTGCACCAGCGTCACCCCGCCCGCACCGCCCAGACACTCCTCGCGCATCGCGGCCAGTTTCGTGGCGTCCGTCAGCTGATCCAATCGACGGGCCACTTCCAGCGCCGGGGCTTCCCACGTTTCCACCCTCAGCTGCAAGGGCACCCTGACCCGGTTGGCGCGCTCCGCGGGAACGGCCGGCGCGCCCGCGATCCGCATCCCGCCGGCCGCGAACGGATCGTCGGAAACCTCCTCCTGCCGCGTGTCCTCAGCCGCCATCTCCGGCTTCGCCACCTCCGTCGCCGCGGCGGGCTTGGCTTCTTCGGATCTCAAAACCAGCGGGACCAGCAGCAGCCCGCCCAACAACGCGTTCCTCCATTTCATGATCTCCATGGCTATCCGGTCTCCGACTGCCGGCGAGCCGATTCCATTCACCCGCCGCGCCTTTCCACAAATCTCCCGCGCAAAATTCTCGTCCGCCCGCCCCGGTTCCCGGTTAAACAGACGCGCCATGTATTCCGACGCGCTCGCTTCCCACCTCCGCACGACGCTTTCAGAAATCGAAGCCGCCGGCCTCTACAAGCGCGAGCGGCTGATCGACTCGACCCAGAACTCGACCGTCCGGCTCAAGGACGGCCGCGAGGTGATCAACCTGTGCGCCAACAACTACCTCGGCCTCGCCGATCATCCGGAAGTCGTCGCCGCCGCCAAGGACGCGCTCGACCGCTGGGGCTTCGGGATGGCCAGCGTGCGCTTCATCTGTGGCACCCAGACCCTCCACAAGCAGCTCGAGGAGAAGATCAGCGAATTCCTCGGCACCGAGGACACCATCCTCTATCCGAGTTGCTTCGATGCCAACGGCGGTCTCTTCGAAGTGCTGCTCACCGACCAGGACGCGGTCATTTCCGACGCCCTCAACCACGCCTCGATCATCGACGGCGTGCGCCTCTGCAAGGCCAAGCGCTTCCGCTACGCCAACAACGACATGGCCGACCTGGAAGCCCAGCTCCAGGCCGCCGATGCCGCCGGCGCGCGCTTCAAGCTGATCACCACCGACGGGGTGTTCTCGATGGACGGCATCATCTGCGATCTCGACCAGGTCCACGCGCTCGCCGACCAATACAACGCGCTGGTCCATTTCGACGACTGCCACTCGACCGGCTTCCTCGGCGCGCGCGGCCGCGGCACCCACGAGCACCGCGGACTCTTCGGCAGGATCGACCTCACCACCGGCACCCTCGGCAAGGCCCTCGGCGGCGCGTCCGGCGGCTACACCTCGGGCAAGAAGGAGATCATCGACCTGCTCCGCCAGCGCTCGCGGCCTTATCTCTTCTCGAACACCATCGCGCCGCCGATCGTCGCCGCTTCGCTGAAGGTCTTCGAGATGTTGGAAGCCTCGACCGAACTCGCCGACCGCGTGAAGGCGAACACGCAGTATTTCCGCGACGCCATGGCCGGCACCGGCTTCTCCATCGCCGGCAAGGACCATCCGATCTCGCCCGTGATGCTCGGCGACGCCGCGCTATCGCAGCAGTTCGCGAACAAGCTGTTAGAGAAGGGCGTTTACGCGATCGGCTTCTTCTTCCCGGTCGTCCCGCAGGGCAAGGCCCGCATCCGGACGCAGATCAGCGCCGCGCATACCAAAGAGCAGCTCGACCAGGGCATCGAGGCATTCATCGCGGTCGGGAAGGAACTCGGGGTGATCTGAGCTCCGGCTTGTGGGCCGGGCCGCTTCGGCCGGTCGTGCGGCCATGGAGAAAGACGAACCGACTCCCGGAATCGACTGCGGACTGCGGATCATCTGCGGCGTCGCGCTTGCCACCGCGCCGCTCGCCCGCGTCCCGGCGAAGCCAGCCTATGGAGGGGGGACACTCCTGTCCCCCCGACATCCACACTGGCACCATCACTCCCGAGCGAGCACAGATCACAGCGGCTTATTGCCAAGAACCGCACACCTCAAAGCCCCTCGCCCGGCCATACACCGTGAGAACCGGCTTCCACACCACGAAGGGCCACGCGCTTTCCGAATACCCAAAATCACCCGACATATCCCATCCAGGATGCGCGAACGGCATTCCATGTCGCGGACGAGGTCCGCTTTCCCGGAATTCGTTCGCGGTCAGGCATCGCTCAAGTTTCTCTCTCCGGCGCAAGCAGGGTCGATTTCCTGACCATGAAATCCGCGTGAAATGGTCGCACTTTCTACGACCGCTCCCGCGGCAAGTCTTCCTAAGCATCTTCCGCCCCGCCGCGTTGCTCCATGCATGAACCCGCTGCCTCTCCTCCTCGTTCCGCTCCTCGCCTTCTACCTCTGCCGGGCGACGGCCGATCCCTCGCCGCAGGCCGGGGAAGCATCTCAAGCAATCGATGAAGTGGGCGTGGCGCAGGTCCCCGTGGAAACTCCGCAGGTAGAAAGTCACGACGGACCCTTCGGCGATCACGACGACTTCTCCGACAGCTGGGGATCCGGCGGCGATGGGGGCCCCGGAAGCTTCATCACCTTGCCCCCCCTTGCGAAGCGCTGCACGTCCGTGGACCGGCTGGAGCTGGTCAAAGCGGGCGGCGGCACTCCGTCCTCCGAGGCCGCGACCGCAAGGGCGATCGATTGGCTGACATCGCATCAGAACGAGGATGGAAGCTGGGGCACGGAGCATCGCTGCGCGACCACCGGCCTCGCCTTGCTCGCCTACCAAGGCCGCTGCGAAACGGTGCTTTCCGAAAAGCACGGTGACGCGGTGCTGAAAGCGATCATGTTCCTTCTCAACCACGCCGCGAAGAACCAAGGCTCCTTCACGGCGGCTCCCGGCACCGCAGCCGGCTGCTTCGAGCAGTCCATCGCCGTCGCCGCGATGGCGGAGGCCTCCATCTTCTGCCGCCTGCATGAGGTCAACGTTCCGAATCTCCACGTCGCAGTCCAACAAGCCGCCCAGCAGATCATCCTCGCCGCCGCTCCTTCCGGCGGCTGGTCGTTCCCCGGGGAAGCCAAGGCCGACCCTCTGCTCACCGCGATCCAACTCCAGGCCCTCAAGGCGTGCAAACAAACCGGCCTCGATTTCAAGGGGCTGACCGGCTGCGTCCGGGCGGCGCTCACGTCGCTCGATACCTGGCATGCCGGAGCCAGGGAAGACCCCGTCGCTCACGTGACCGGAGCCGTCGGCCTCGCCTACTGCCAATGGGCGGCGGAATCCGGGAAAGTGCCGCAACTCCTGCGCCAGCAGATCGCCCGCGACTTCACCTTCCGCTGGGCCGATGCCGGAGCGGACCTGCCCGCGCTCTACTTCAACGCGCATTTCCTTTTCAGCGGCGGCGGCGATGCATGGACCAAGCTGAACGCGATGTTTCTACCCGAGCTCCTCGCCGCGCAGCGCCCCGACGGCAGCTTCGCGCCGCTCCGGCCGGACGGTGAAAACGCGATCTCCCCGCTGCTCCGCGGCGATGGCCCCACTGCTACCCTCCTCAGGACCTGCCTCGCGGCGCTCACCTTGGAGGTGTATTACCGCTACCGCCGGCCGGAGGCCCCGAAATAGCCGCCTTGCCGCTCAAGTCAGGACGCCGGATCCACGGAGGCCGCTTCTTCCGGAAGCTTGATGCCCATCCGCTTCGCCCGCTCCAGCCAGAGCTGGCGGGCGTGGGCCTGCATGTCGGCGAACTTGTCTTTCTCGTCCACAATCTCGAAGCCGAAGATGGTCTCGATGATGTCCTCGAAGGTCACCAGTCCGACGGTGGTGCCGAACTCGTCGATCACCAGCATGATCTGGTGGCGCTCGGCGATGAAGCGCTGGAACAGCTCGTCCACCGGCGTTTCCTCCGGCGTCACCGCGATCGGGCGAGTGACCATTTCCAGCGTGCCGGTGTCGGCGTCGTCCTTGAGGTGGGCGATCAGCGCCTCGCCGCGGATCACGAAGCCGACCACCTCGTCGCGGTTGTTCTTGTAAACCGGCACGCGGGTGAAGGGCTTGTCCTCGATGAACTTCACGAACTCCAGCAAAGTGGTGGACTGGGGCAGCGCGAAAATCACCGGTCGCGGGGTCATGATGTCCCACGCTTTCATCGAATGCAGCTCCATCAAGTTGTGGACGAACTGGCTTTCGCGTTCCCGCAGCTCGCCGGACTCGTGACCCATGCGGGCCACCGCCAGCAATTCCTCGCGGTGCGGGGCGCGCTCGGCGCCGCCCTTCGGCGTGATCATGCGGGTGATCAACTGCGACATCCACACCAGCGGCCAGAGGACCCTGATGAAGATCGCGATGGTAAGCGAGGCCGGCCCGGCGATCGAGGTGGCATACTGGGAGCCGAGCGTCTTCGGGATGATCTCGGTGAGGATCAGGATTGCGATGGTCAGCGCGAAGGCGAAGAGGCCTTCGTAGGTGTCACCGGAAATCTTGGCCCATTCCGCGCCGGCTCCGGCAGCCCCCATGGTATGGGCCATCGTATTGAGCGTCAGGATCGCCGACAAGGGGCGGTCGAGGTCGGTCTTGAATCCCTCCATCCGGACCGCCCAGCGGGCTCCGCGGGTTTTGGCCGCTTGAATGGCCGAAGGTGTCAGTGTGAGCAAGCAGGCTTCGAGCAGCGAGCAAAGGAATGAAACCGCGAGCGCAACAAGGATGTAGGTAAAGAGCAATGTCATGGAAAGACTCCGATCCGAAGTCAGCATTCCCTACCGGCCGGAACCTGAAAGGGACCGCCGAAGCTAGCGATTCCCCCCCGGTCGTCAACTTGTTCCGAGCGCCTCTTTTCTCCCGCGAAATTTCCGCTTGTGGCCGCCCCCAATCTCGCCACGCTTACGCTGATGAGAATGATTCGCAATAAGAGCCTGCGGGCCGCCCTGCTTTCCTCCGCCCTGCTGCTGCCGCTTTCCGCCGCGGAAGTGCTGAACGTCTATTCCCACCGCCACTACGAGATCGACCAGAAGGTCAACCAGCTCTTCACCGAGAAGACCGGGATCGAAGTGAAAGTCGTCAATGCCGAGGCCGACCAGCTCATCGAGCGCTTGAAATCCGAAGGCGAGAACAGCCCGGCGGACGTGCTGGTGACGGTGGACGCCGGCCGGATGCAGCGCGCCAAGACCGAGGGCCTGCTCCAGCCGCTGGAGTCCGATGTCCTCGACAAGGCCACACCCGCCACCCTGCGCGACCCCGACGGCCAGTGGTATCCCTACACCGTCCGCGCCCGCGTCATCCTGATCGCCAGCGACCGCGTGAAAGCCGGCGAAATCAAGGACTACGAGGACCTCGCCAAGCCCGAATGGCGCGGCCGACTGCTGATCCGTTCGTCGACGAGCAGCTACAACCAGTCGCTCGCCGCATCGGTCGTCAGCGCGCTCGGCGAGGAAAAGGCCGGCGAATGGGCGAAGGGTGTCGCGAAAAACCTCGCCCGTCCCCCGCAGGGCGGCGACCGCGACCAGATCAAGGCCTGCGCCGCCGGGTTGGCCGACGTTTGCATCGCGAACACCTACTACTTCGGCCTGCTGCTGAACTCGCCCGATGCCGCCGAGCGCGCCGCCGCGGAGAAGATGACCATCGTCTTCCCGAACCAGGACAACCGCGGCACCCACGTCAACATCAGCGCCGCCGGCATGACCAAGCACGCGAAGAACACCGCCAACGCCAAGGCCTACCTCGAGTTCCTCGTGTCGCCGGAAGTCCAGAAGATGCTCGCCAACGGCAGCCACGAATATCCCATCTCCATGGACATGTCGCTGAATCCCACCCACACGAAGTGGGGCGAGTTCAAGATCGACACCGCCACCTTCCCGAAGATGGGCGAGGACCAGCCGAAGGCCACGCGCCTGTTCGACGCCGCAGGGTGGAAGTAGGCATTGACCCGGGCGAACGATCCGCTTCGTCTTTCCCGCCCGATGCCCCGCCCTTTCAACAGCCGACGCCTCGCCCTGCCCTTGATCTGGCTGCCGGCGCTGCTCGTGCTGTTGCCGGTCGGGGTGGTCGCCTGGCGCGCGCTGGAGCCGGCGGGTGAAATCTGGAACCAGATCGTCGAAACCCGCCTCTCCGGCTATTTCGGCCATTCGGTGATCCTGATTCTGGCGGTCACCTCGCTCGCCGTGCTGCTCGGCGTGCCGGCGGCGTGGCAGGTCTCCGCCCACGATTTCCCCGGCCGCCGCTTCTTTGAATGGGCCCTTCTGCTGCCCCTCGCGATGCCCGGCTTCGTCGCTGCGGTCGCCTATGTTGATGTCCTCGAAGGCCTGATCCCCTTCTACGTCTGGGTCCGCAAGAACCACGGCATCGACGCCTTCCTGAGGGTGCAGGCGATCGCGCCCTGGGTCTTCGCCACCGGCGTGCTGGCCTCGACGCTCTTCCCCTACGTCTTCCTGAGCTGCCGCGCCGTCTTCGCAAGGGAGGCCGCGGGTTCGCTGGAAGCCGCGCGGATGCTCGGCGCGGGGCCCTTCCGCACCTTCATTTCCATCGCCGTCCCGATGGCCCGCCCGGCGATCGCCGCCGGGGCCAGCCTGGTGGCGATGGAAACGATGAACGACTACGGCGTGGTGAGTACTTTCGGCCTGACCCCGCTGACGCCGGGGATCTTCCGCACCTGGAGCGAGGGCCATCCCGGCGCGGCGATGCGGCTGGCGATGATCCTGATGACGATGACCCTGCTCTTCGTCGGGCTCGAACGCTGGCAGCGCGGCCGGCGGAAATTCGCGCCCGACCCCGCCGAGCGGCCGCTGGTCCGGCGGAAATGCGGGCCCGCCGGGATCGCGCTCGCCTGGTTCGTCTGCCTGCTGCCCCTGCTCCCCGGCTTCCTCATCCCCGGCTGGCGGATGGCGCGCTGGGCCTGGCAGTCGTTTGATCGCATCGACTGGAGCGGCAATTTGACCGCCGCCGGTCACTCGATACTCCTCGCCGCGGGTGCCGCAGGCCTTGTGACGCTCGGGGCGCTCGTGCTGGTCTCCGGCCGCCGCGCCTTCGACGGCCGCTCGCTCCTGCTCGCCCAACGCGTCGGCCTGCTCGGCTACGCCTTTCCCAGCGCGCTGGTCGCGGTCGGCATCGGGGCCATCGTCTCCTCGCTCGCCGCGTGGCCGGGATTCGCCGGCCTCGCGCTCAGCGCCTCCACCTTCGGCCTGATGTTCGCCTACTTCGTCCGCTTCCTCGCCGTCGGCATCCAGCCCGCCGCGGCCGGCTTGGAAACGGTCTCCGCCAGCCTCCACCAAGCCGCCCGCACCCTCGGCGCGAAACCGCTGCGCGCGCTGGTGCAAATCGACCTGCCACTGATCGGCACCGCGCTGGTCTGCGGTGCCACGCTGGTCTTCATCGATGTCTTCAAAGAGCTCACCCTCACCCTCGTCCTGCGGCCCTTTGACTTCGAAACCCTGGCCACCCGCACCTACCGCCTCACCGGAGAGTCGCGGATTCCGGAAGCCTCGGTGCCGGGACTTTTCATGGTGCTCGTCAGCCTCATCGGCTTGATTCCCCTCACCCGCCTCCTGCGCCAGAAGAAATGATCCGACTCCAGGTCCAGAACCTCACCAAGCGCTACCGCCGCGGCGACCAGCCGGCGGTGATGGACGTGTCGTTCGAACTCCCGGAAGGCAAGCTGCTTTCGCTGGTCGGCGAGAGCGGCAGCGGCAAGTCCACGCTGCTCCGCCTCATCGCCGGGCTGGAGACACCCGACAGCGGCACCATCACGCTCGATGGGAAAATCATTTCCTCGCCGTCCGCCGTCACCCCGCCGGAGCAACGCGGGATCGGCCTGGTCTTCCAGCACCACGCGCTCTTCCCGCATCTCACGGTCGAAAAGAACATCGCCTTCGGCCTCCGCCACCTGCCGCGCGGCGAACGCGCCGCGGTGATCGCGCCCCTGTTGGATCTCGTCGGCCTCGCGAAATTCGGAAGCCGCTACCCGCACGAACTCTCCGGCGGCGAACGCCAGCGCATCGCCCTGGCCCGCGCCCTCGCACCGAACCCCCGCGTGCTGCTGCTCGACGAGCCCTTCAGCAGCCTCGACGCCCGCCTGCGCCAGTCCGTCCGCGACGAAACGCGGGCCATCCTCAAGGAGCGCGGCGCCACCGCCCTCTTCGTCACCCACGACACCGGCGACGCGCTCTCCATCGCCGACCGCATCGTGGTGCTGAAAGGCGGCATCGTGCAGCAGGAAGGCGCGCCGCCCGAAGTCTATCACGCCCCGGCCAACGCCTACGTCGCCTCCTTCTTCGGCACCTGCAATTTCCTCCCGGTGAACAGCCTGCCGCACCCCAGCGGCGCCCGCATCCTCTGCCACGTCGGCCCGCCACGGCCCGAGGAGGCCGCCGGCTTCGGCGTCTGGGTGCGGCCGGAGGACCTCGAACTCGTCCGCACGGAAACCGCCGACACGCTCACCGGCGTCATCGCCAAAGTCTCCTTCCGCGGCGCCTATCTCGACGTCACGCTGCGTTGCGAGACCTCCGGCAACGCGCCCTTTGAAGTCAGCGTCCGCCACCACGCGCCCTTCATGGTCCACCCCGGCGAGACCTGGGCCATCGCCCCGCGCCCGCGCCGCAGCGCGGCGCATGCCGGATCGTGATCCAGCAGGTGACTTGGTTCTTCGAAGTGACGGCCCGGACTCGACTCGGTTTGCCCCCGGAACAGAAACTCAAGCGATCAAGGACTTGAACCAGGCCACCGCGAACTTCGACGGAATGAAATCCTTCAACACCTTGACGAACTCGCCGGCCTTGACGGTCTCATCGCCATTCAGGTCGATTCCGACCAACGTCTCGACCACCGGGAGACCGGCATCGCCGGGACTCGAAGTCCGGGCGAGGTACCATTCGGCGAAGTCGATCGCGTTGTCGTTGTCGCTATCGAACCAGTCAAAGAACGTATCGGCCACTTCCTGAAGCTCCGCCACGTTCGCTGCCTCGCTTTTCTTGGCCTTGGTGAGGACCTTCATCAGCGCGGAGAACTCGGCCGGACTAATCAGCTCGTCCTTGTCGGTGTCGGCCTTGGAGAATTTCTTCACCTCCGCCTTGGTCGGGGCGACCATGCCGGCAAAGGAAGCAAAAGGGAAGAATACGGAGACGACGAGGAGGAGGGATGTGATTTTCCCGAGCCGCAGGTATCAGGAAAACCGACGCCGGGGCAAGTCACTTTCACAAAAGCGTTGGGCGGCATCGTAGGGAAATGCGTCCGGTTGATGACTCTTGATCCGTCCGTATTGGAAATCCTCGCATGCCAAGATCCGGGAAAGGAATGGATTACTGCGGCAACCGTCTTTGAGACCGCCCAGCCGGGCCGAAAGCACCGAGTGGTCGTCCTCGGACTCGAAGATCCTCCTACACCCATCGTCAGGGGCCATGACGTGATCGCCCGCTCCAGGATATGAAACTGCGAAGGCCGCGCCATGCCTCATCGAGTGCAAGAGTGAACTCTATGGTCGATCCGAATGTTGCGTTGCGGGGACTGACCCCATTTACGCCGCCGACGAGTCCGGCTTCCTCCGTCACCACTTGGAACTACTCCACGACCACCGGCTACCTCACCTCCAAAAGAGACGCTGCCAACAAGGGTGCGGACTACGAGTATACCAACGCCGGTCGCCTGTGGAAACGTACATGGGCACGCGGCGGAACCACCATCTACACCTACACTGCCGGACGCCTGACGAACACCAACTACCCCGACGTGACCCCGGACGTCACCAACCAATACAACCGCCTCGGCCAACCCCGCTACATTACCCAGACTGCACAGTCGGAGGTCGAGTACACCTACGATGCGAACTTTTTCCTCGATAAAGAGATCGTCCGTTACGATCTCGACCAAAACGGAAACTTCAACGATGCAGTCGACCAGACCCGTACCCTCGACCGCTCGGTCGATTCGTCCGGCCGCCCGAATGGCTGGCAGCTCGTCAATTCAGGCACCCCGGACCCCATCGAGAACCGCGCCGACTACACCTTCGACAGCGCCGGCCGCCTCGCCACCGTGGCCGATGGCACCAACACCTTCACCTACGGCTACCAGTATAACCAAACCACCGCAGCGGATCCCCGCGTCGGCTCCACCACCGGCACCAAGCAGGACTTCATGCCCTACACCCTCACTAAGGAGGGCTCTGCGGTCCCACCGGTCCTCCCGGCACTCCAAGCCGTCCGCACCTACGAAGCGCGGCGGGACGCCCTCGCCAGCGTCGAAAACAAGGCTGGCACCACCACCCGCTCCAGTTACACTTACACCGTGAATGGCATCGGGCAGCGCACCGGACTCACCACCACCTTCACCCTCGGAGGCGGCTTGGCGGGGAATCACGGATCCACCGCCTGGACGTATGATAGCCTCGGCCAGCTGAAGTCTGCAAACGCCCCGGAGACGATCGGTTCCGCCAATGCGGACCGCTACTTCGAGTATGACGAGATCGGGAACCGTGAATTCTTCCGGGCCAACACCTCCACCAACAGCGGCGGAACGCTTACCGAGTATTTCGGTGAACTCGCCCCGAACAACACGAATGGAGCCAACGCCCTCAACCAGTACGCCCGCATCAAACGAGGCTTCACCACCCGCATCCCGGCTTACGATTTCGACGGCAACGCCACCTCCTACCCGCTGCCGGCCCACAATTCCCTCAGCACCCTCGCCTGGGATGCGGAGAACCGACTGACCAGCGTCACTGTCAACGGCGACACCACCACCTACCGGTACGACGCGCTGTCCCGCCGAATCGCCAAGGTCACCGGCAGCGTGACCACCCTCTACCGCTACGACGGCTGGAACTGCATCGCCGAATACACCGGCAGCACCACCCTCTCGGAGATCCGCACCTGGGGCCTCGACCTCAGCGGATCCGGCCAGGGAGCCGGCGGCGTCGGCGGGCTGCTTGCCGAGAAGACCGGCGGCACCTACTACTATCCGACCTTCGACGGCAACGGGAACGTCAGCGAATACCTCAACGCGAACGGGGACACCATCGCCCACTTCGAATACGATCCTTTCGGGAACACCGTGGTCAACGCGGGCAGCGTGGGATTGTTCAACTACCGCTTCAGTACGAAGCCTTTGGATTCCGAGACGGGGCTTTTCTACTACGGATATCGCTTTTATGATCCGGTGACCGGCAGGTGGCCATCAAGAGATCCGATACAAGAAAGGGGCGGGGTGAATTTGTACGGATTTGTAGGATCGAGCCCCTTGAGTCGCTTTGATCTTCTTGGACTGGTGGAAAAAACTCGCGACTGCTGCATCTGGGAGCTCTTCCTCGGGCACGGCATGACGCAAGAAAATCCAGCAATTGAGAGAATTGCCAAAACAGACTTGAACAAGCTTTCTGAAGGCGACCGAGTTTCCATGGTTGCATGTAACTACAAATGGATCAACGCCCATATCCCTCTTGAACACCAGATTCCATCAGCCACAAAGGATTTGACCGAGAGTTACGGGGATGGGCATTACTCAATTGAAAACATTGAGGAACTGAATAAGGCAATTAAGAAATTAAATCTAGAGAATCATCCAACTCAACTCAACGCACCTCCGACAAACACTGAGGCGGATTGAGGTGAGCTGGATTTCTGGACCACCACCCACCAGAATCTATGTCCATGAACCAGAAGCACCGCAAGCGCTACACCGCCGAGTTTAAGACCCAGGCCGTCGAACTGCTTG
>JBIPNO010000078.1:0-22970 GCA_044372775.1 Haloferula sp. | reverse complement strand
GGCCCTCAGGCGTTTTTGGAACGACGCGGCGGCGGTGCTGCGGTTGGTCGGACGCCCGTGGCTGCTGGATCAAGCAAACGCTACGCGTCCAAGATTAAAGTCACATTAGTTTGAAGAACTGGTATTAGACCCCTGAACTCGGACAACGCCCCGCCCCGCGGAAATAAGGTCGGATGACGTTTGGGCGATGCGTGCTGGAAGGGGCTGCGGGCTGCGGGGAACCCTTCTGCGGGCCGGAGGCTCCGCGTTCCCGGTGGGGGCTAAAGGCGCTTCTCGAAGATCTTGGAATCGCGGCCGCTTTCTTCCAACTGCTGGCGGCGGCTGGCGGGCAGCACGTCGGCATCACGCGGCGTGTAGCCGACGCGCTTTTCGAAGAAATCCGCCGCGCGGGTGGTCAGGGCGAAGACGCGGGGGATGCCCTTTTCTCGGGCCAGGGCCTCGGCGTGGTGGACGAGGTCGACGCCGTAGCCGCGGCCTTCGTGGTTGAGCTTCACGTAGAGGCAGGCGACCTCGGCGACGTTCTCGCCGGGGTATTCGTGGAGCGCGACGCAGCCGACGACGTTGTCGTCGATGGTCATCACGCGGTAGTCGCCGAGCTTGGCCTCGATGTCCTCGTAGTTGCGGGCGACCAGCTTGGTGCGGCGGACCGAGCGGCCGATCATGCCGAGCAGCTCGGGGATGTCCTCCTCGCGCAGCGGGCGGATCTGCCGGTAGCTGTCGGCGTGGATCATGGTGCCGACGCCTTCGTTGGAGAAGAGTTCGTCGACCAGCACGCCCTGGCGGCGGCCGTTGAGGACGTGGACGCGGGGGACGCCGCGGCGGCAGGCTTCGGCGGCGGCTTGCAGGAGGTGGGCGCCGGTGACGGTGCCGGAAACCGCGAGCGCATCGGCATCGGCCGCGCGGACGGCGGGGACGGGCTCGCCGTCGATGAGGATGGCTTCTTCTAACAGCGCGATGAGCTTCACCGCGCCGATGCCGAGGGTGAAGTCGACGACCTGGGGATCGAGCGGGTCGTTCGACGAGGCGTCGGCGACGACGGTCTGGCCGCGGCCGAGGATGGCCTTGGCTTCCTCGATCGCGCCGGGCTCGCCGAGCGGGCGGGTCAGGCGGGCGGCCATGATTTCGCACTCGAGGGTCCAGTCGTAGAGGTCCTTGAGGTCGCCGCCGAGGACGCCGAGGATCAGTTTCACGCCGACGTCTTCCATCGCAGCGAGGTCGAGGAGGCTTTCCGCGATGGCGGGTTCGGGGAGCAGGCCGGCTTCGATCAGCACGACAAAGATCTTCCCGCGGAACCGCGGGACGTATTCGAGAACCGCCCTGACGTCACCTTGATCGGCCACGCCGGTTTTCTAGCAGGCCGGGGGCGGGGTGCAATGGTGGATCGGAGGTGGGGCATGAGGTTGATGGGGAGCACACGCGCCCTCGCGTGTCGTTTTCGGCGCCCTCGCCGGAAATCGGTCCGGAGCCAGGGTTCGGGGTCACTTAAGGTTGAAGCGGTGCTGAGAGTACGGGGTGCACGGCGGACCGCGAGGGCGCGCTCCGCAACACGCGAGGGCGCGTGTGCTCCCCATCCAAGCAGCCGACACTCCGGTGGAGTGCCTTTGCTTTCACACGCCGAAAGGCGTGCGCGACGTTCAGCGGTCGACTTCGGGCGCGGCGGTGACTTCGCGGCGGATGAAGAGGAGGCCGAGGAAGTTGAGGGCGAGGCTGGCGAGGAGGCAGTAAGAGCCGGGACCGAGGATGCAGGAAGTGGGATCAGTTGGTTCCATCAGGATGACTCCACCCCAACCGCACATCGCTGCGCCAGAGGTGATAACCGTGATCCACCATATCAGGCGCGAGATCCGCAGGACAGGAACTAAGAAGGGGCACGCGACCACTAGCAGGGCTGAGGTGACGAATGCCGAGATCGTAACCATCGGCTGCATGCCGCTCGTGTGAAGTTCACCCAATGTCTCGACAAGACTGGGCCAGACTTGCCACCCAACGGTTTCCAGGTCAGGCGAAAGACTTGGCCCCGGGTAGATTTCGATGATCAGAAAATGAAACGCCCCGAACGCGATCAGCGCGGTGATCAGCAGCGCCAGCGCGATCAGGTTCATCCGGCGGGCGTGGGGGATGGGCATCGCCGGAGGTCGTTCGTTTGAGATACGGGACAGGAGTGTCCCTGCTCCTTACTGGAGCAGCCAGAGGATCGGCTGCGGCCAGACGCCGAGGACGAGGGTCGCGATGGTCATCGCGACGACGCAGGTGCGGGTGATCTGCGGCAGGACCAGCGGCTTCGCACCGTCGGCGGGGGCTTCCCACCAGATGGCGCGGATGATCTTGAAATAGTAGTAGAAGCCGGCGGCGGCACCGATGAAGGCGAGGGCGACGCCCCACCAGAGTCCGGCTTCGACGGCGAGCGAGAAGACGAAGAACTTGCCGATGAATCCGGCGGTCAGCGGCACGCCGGCGAGGGCGGCCATGATCAGGGTCAGTCCGATGGCGAGGGTGGGGTTGCGCTTGCCGAGGCCGTTGAAGGCATTGATCTCCTCCGAGCCGTCCTGGATCCGGACCTGGGCCAGGATGAAGAAGCTGGCGAGCGTCATCAGCAGGTAGGTGGCGAGGTAGAACGAGACGCTCTGGGCGGAGGTGAGACCGCTGTCACTCACGGGTTTCCAAGCGGCGAGGGCGAGGATGAGAAAGCCGGCGTGGGCGATCGACGAGTAGGCGAGCAGGCGCTTGAAGTTGCTCTGGCCGATGGCGGCGAGGTTGCCGAAGAGCAGGGTGGCCCCGGCCATGATGGCGAGCATCAGGGTGACTTGGGCAAAGACCGGCGAGCCGGGTTGGAGCAGTGGATCGAGGAAGCGGATGAGCAGGATGAAGCCGGCGGCCTTCGAGCCCACCGAGAGGAAGGCGGTGGTGGGGGTGGGCGCGCCTTGATAGACGTCGGGGATCCAGGCCTGCATCGGGACGGCACCGATTTTGAAGCCGAGGGCGATGAGGACGAGGGCGATGCCGAAGAGCAGCGGCGTGGTGGATGGCAGATGGGAGATGGCAGATGGAAGATTGGAAAGGCTCATCGTGCCGGTGGTGCCGTAGATCCAGGCGATGCCGTAGACGAGGAAGCCGGTGCTGAGCGCGCCGAGGATGAGGTATTTCACGCCGGCTTCGAGCGAGCCGACGTTGCGGCGGAGGTAAGCGACGAGGATGTAGAAGGTGATGGTGACCAGCTCGAGGGCGACGAAAGCGCCGACGAGGTCCTTGGCGGAGGCCATCCACATCATGCCGGCGCAGGCGAAGACGGGCAGGGCGAAGTACTCGCCGGTTCCGTTTTCGGACTCCTGGTCGTCGGTGAAGCGGGAGAGGATCGAGCGGTAGTCGAGCGACATCAGCACCACGAGGATGGTGCAGACGAGGGCGAAGCCCTTGTAGAAGCGGGCGAGGGAGTCGAAGGCGTAGAAGTTCCAGAGCGCGTAATCATCCCATTTGTCACCGGCATCGGCCGCTTCGGGTCCGACCGCGTAGAACGACAGGATCAGGATGAAGGCAAGGCCGGCCGCGGCGGAGAAGCCGACGAGCTTCTTCGAGTCGCGGGGACCGAAGGCTTCGACCATCAGCAGGACGAGGCCGAGGAAGACGGTCAGGGCTTCGAGGTAGTAGGCGGGCATGGTGGAGAAGGGGAAAGTGCCGAGTGAGCGGTGCCGAGTGATCAGTGATCAGTGATCAGTGATCAGTGGAAAGTCACTTGGAGAAGAGGAGGTGGGGCGGGACGGAGCGCTGACTTTAGTCGGCGAGGTTTTCTTGGCGGGGCACTGCATGAAAGACACGCCGACTAAAGTCAGCGCTCCCATAGCCGGTCTTTTGAGAGCGGCGATCACTTGAGGAGGTTGAGCAGCAGGTTCGGATAGAGGCCGACGGCGAGGAGGGCGACGGCGAGCAGGAGCACCGGGATGCGGTCGGCGAAGGTCAGGTCGGCGGCGGTTTCGGTGGCGCGGACGGCGGGGCCTTGGAAGATTTTGCGGTAGGCGCGGAGCATGTAAACGGCGCTGATGACCACGCCCCAGATGGCGAGGATGCAGGCGATCTGGACCGGGCCGAGGCCGGCGGCGGGATCGTAGTTTTGGAAGGCGGAGAGGAAGACCATCACCTCGCCGGCGAAGTTGGCGAGACCGGGCAGGCCGATCGAGGCCATGCCGACCATGCCGAAGAGGAAGGCCATGCCGGGGGCGGACTTGGCGAGGCCGCCGAGGTCGGAGAGTTCGAGCGTGCCGGTGTTGCGCTCGATGCGGTCGGCGAGGCCGAACAGCATGGCGATCGAGATGCCGTGGGCGAACATCAGCAGCACGGCGGCGGGCTGGGCGATGGGGTTGAGACTCACGTCGCCGTTGACGGCGGCGAGCGCGGCGATGGCGAGGAAGATGTAGCCCATGTGCATGACCGACGAGTTGCCGAGCATGAGGTCGAGGCGCTTCTGGTTGATGGTGACCAGGCCGACCCAGAGGATGTTGCCGACCAGCAGGACGAGCAGCGGGGTCAGCCAAGCGTTCATCCCTTCGGGGACGAGCGGGATGGCGATGCGGAGCAGGCCGTAGAGGCCGAATTTCTTCAGTACGCCGGCGTGGAGCATGGCGGTCGGGGCCGGGGCGCTGGCATAGGCGGGGGCGGCCCAGGAGTGGAAGGGGAAGAGCGAGACCAGCACGCCGAAGCCGACGATCAGCAGGGCGGCGATGCCCTTCTGTGAAGCGGCGTCAATGATCAGCGAGCCTTCTTGCGCGGCGCGGACCATGGTCGGGATGTCGAAGGTGCCGGCGAGGTTGGCGAGCCAGACGAGGCCGGCGAGCAGGATGATCGAGCCGACGCCGAGGTAGATGGTGATCTTCCACGCGGCTTCCTTGCGATCGCCACGGCCGAGGATGCCGATCATGAGGAAGGTCGGGATCAGCGCGAGTTCGTGGAAGGCGTAGAAGAAGAACAGGTCGGTGGCGGCGAAGGCACCGATGGCCCCGGCCGAGATCAGCAGGGAAGAGCCGTAGTAGAGGGTCTCGCGGCCTGCCGGGGCCTTGCCGGATAGCAGGGCGGCGAGGGTGACGATGACCGAGAGCAGGACCATGATCACGCTCATGCCGTCGGTGAAGGCGAAGGCGAGATTCAAGGCGGGCTTTTCGAGGACCGGCAGCGACATCGACCAGAGCCGGTCGTTGTCCCAGGAAGTCGCGGCCCAGAGGCCGAGCACGAGGTTGGCGGCACCGGCCGCTAGAGCGGCCTTGCGGGCGGGAGCGCCGGCAAGGATCGCGACGAAGGCGAGCAGCGGGAGGAGGACGAGAAGGGCGAGCATGTTAGAACGCGGTGAAGTAGATGACGAGGACGACGCCGAGGCCGAAGGCGAAGGCGTAGCCCTGGAGGTTGCCGCCCTGGACGCGGCGGAATAGGCCGCCGAAGCCTTCGGCGATCCGGGTCGAGCCGCCGACGATCAGGCCGTTGATCAGGAACTCATCGAAGAAGTGGACGACCGCGGCGAAGGCGTCCTGGAAGTATTTGACGAGGACGTTGTCGTAGAAGGCGTCGATCTTGAAGCGGTCGCGGAACAGCGGGATGGAGACGGGGTCCTTGTCCTTGCCGTTGTAGAGGGCGAAGCCGGCGATCAGGCCGAGGACGAGCGAGCCGATCGAAGCGCCGAGGATGAGCGAGTGACCTTCGGCGTGGCCGCCTTCGTGGATCGGTCGGAAGGCACCGAGCGCGTTGGAGACGGTCGGGAAGCCGGCGACGATGGCGAGCACGGCGAGGACCAGCAGCGGGACGAACATCAGCGGACCGACTTCGTGGGCATGGTCGGCATTTTTGGAGCGGGTCTTGCCGAGGAAGGTCACCACGAAGGCGCGGGTCATGTAGAAGGTCGTGAGGAAGGCGACGAAGACGGCGATGCCGAACAGGGTCTTGTTGCCGCTGTAGGCGGCGGCGAGGATTTCCTCCTTCGACCAGAAGCCGGCGGTGACGTAGGGCACCGCGATCAGCGCGGCGGTACCGATGAGGAAGGTGAAGCCGGTGATTGGCATCTTCTTCAGCAGGCCGCCCATCTTCCAGATGTCCTGCTCGTGGTGGCAGGCGTAGATGATGGCGCCGGAGCCGAGGAAGAGCAGGGCCTTGAACCAGGCGTGGGTGAAGAGGTGGAACATGCCGGCCTCGCCCGCGACCAGGCCGACGGCCATAACCATGTAGCCGAGCTGGGAGAGGGTGGAGTAGGCGAGGATCTTCTTGATGTCGTTCTGCTGCGTGGCCATCAGCGCGGCACAGAGCGAGGTGATGCCGCCGACCCAGGCGATGATCTCGCTGGACAGGAGGCCGGCCAGGATTTCCTGGGGAAGGTCGAGCGAGAGCTGGACGCGGAAGAGCATGTAGACGCCGGCGGCGACCATGGTGGCGGCGTGAATCAGCGCCGACACCGGAGTCGGGCCTTCCATGGCGTCGGGCAGCCAGACGTGGAGCGGCATCTGGGCGGACTTGCCCATCGCACCGCAGAAGACGCAAAGCAGGGCGGCCGAGAGCGTGGCGGCGAAGATCGCGGGATTCGCGGCTTGGAAGGTTTTGATTCCTTCCGCCATGCCGTCGAAGCTCAGGCTGCCGGTGATGCGCCACAGCATCAGGATGCCGATCACGAAGCCGAAGTCGCCGATACGGTTCACGATGAATGCCTTCTTGGCGGCATCGGCGGCGGAGTCCTTCTGATACCAGTGTCCGATCAGCAGGTAGGAACTGAGGCCGACCAGCTCCCAGAACATGAAGGTCATGATGAAGTTCGAGGCCAGCACGATGCCGGTCATCGAGAACATGAAGAGCGAGAGGCAGGTGAAGTAGCGGGCCTTGGCACTATCGTCAGCCATGTAGGCCAGCGAGAAGATGTGCACCAACAGGCCGATGCCGGTGACCACGACCATCATGCCGGTGGACAGCTTGTCCAAGGTGATGCCGATCTGGAGTTTGAAATCACCGACCGTCAGCCAGTCGATCGGCGTGACGGCGGTTTCCTTGCCGAGCAGCATCAGCGAGATCGCGAAGGTCACTGCGACCGAGGCGACGGAGACGATCGACGCGATGAAGGCGTTTCGCTTGAGATAGAGCTGGTTCGCCGCGGCGGCGATCAGCGGCAGGAAGAGGAGGAGCCAAGCCATTGTCGATTGAAGATTGACGATTGAAGATTGATGGAGGGCTCAGCCCTTCATGCTGTTGAGGTCGTCGGTGTGGATGGTCTGCCGGGCGCGGTAGAGGGCGACGATGATGGCGAGGCCGACGGCGACTTCGGCGGCGGCGACGGTGATCACGAAGAAGACCAGCATCTGGCCGTCGTAGTCGGGCAGGCCGTCCTTCCCGTTGAAGCGGGAGAAGGCGACCAGGGTGAGGTTGGCGGCGCTGAGCATCAGCTCCAGGCACATGTACATCACGATGATGTTGCGCCGCAGCACCACGCCGGCGAGGCCGATGGCGAAGAGCAGTCCGGAGACGAGGAGGTAGTCGTGGAGAGAGGCCATGGCTCAGGCGGACTGGCGTTTGGAGAGGACGACGACGCCGATGGTCGAGACGAGGAGGAGGACGCCGATGATCTGGAGCGGGAGGTTGTAGCCGTTGAAGAGGGTGTCGCCGATCAGGTTGACGTCGGGCAGGTGGCCATCCTTGAGCTTGCTCGAGATGCCCGGGCTGCGCTCGGTGAAGGCGGCGGACGCGGCGACGAGGTCGAGCGGCTCATGGGCCTTGTCGGGGGTCTTGGAAAGGACCCCGATGAGCTGGATGGTGAAGGCGAGCACGATGCCGAGGCCGCCGAGGACCGGGGCGAGCTTGGGCGCGCGCTTTTCCTCGGTCTTCAGGTCGAGCAGCATGATGATGAAGATGAACAGCACCATGATCGCGCCGGCATAGACGAGGATCTGGATGATCCCGACGAAGAAGGCGTTGAGGCCGATGAAAAGTCCCGCGAGGCCGACGAAGGAGGCGACCATGGACAATGCTGATGCCACGGGATTCCGCAGCGACACCACCGCGATGCCGCCGACCAGCATGACGATTGCAAAGAACCAGAATAGGGCTAGAGGCATTGGCTTGTCGGTTCTTGGGGTTCAGGCGAGAGGCTGGAAATAAGGAGCTACGACACTCCTGTCGTAAGCGGTCGGGTTGGGACAGGAGTGTCCCAACTCCTTAGTGGATGGCGCTTCGGAGATCATCGCGGGCGGTTCGATTACTTCAGCTCATTCCACTTATTGACCAGTCCGACGCGTTTGCCGCCGATCTCGTAGAGCTTCTTCTTGTCGTGGACCATGTCGGCGCGCTTGAGGCCGGTGATGGCGTAGTCCTTGCGGAGGTAGATGGCCTGCTCGGGGCAGACTTCCTCGCACATGCCGCAGTAGATGCAGCGGATCATGTCGATCTCGAATTCCTTCGGCCGCTTCTCGACCTTGGCCCAGGGATCGTCGGACGGGATTTCACCCGGGGTGATCTTGATGGCCTTTGGCGGGCAGATGAATTCGCAGAGCTGGCAGGAGACGCAGCGTTCGCGGTCCTGCTCGTCGGTGACGAGGGCGGGGGCGCCGCGGTAGTATTCGGGAAGGTGTTCGTCCCATTTCTGCTCGGGATACTGCATGGTGATCCCGAGACCGGTGGACTCCATGGCCTCGGCACCTCGGGTCTTGTTCCGCATGGAGGCGATGGCGTGCTTCATCGTGATGATGAAGCCTTTGAAGATCGCACCGAGGTACATCTTCTCCCCGGTGTTCAGCTTGGGACGGGTGACTTTGACGACAGCCATGGAAATGGGGTGTTAGATGGAAACCGGAACGGTCTTCTTTTCGGAGACCTTGAGGACCCAGATCAGCGCGCCGGTGACGACGGCGAGCAGGGCGAGACCGCCGATGGTCGAGATCGCGCCGAACTGCGGGGCGGCGATGACGAGGGCGGCGAGGAAGACGTTGATCAGGGCGGCTTCGAAGAAGATCACCCAACCGAGGCGCATGAGCTGGTCGTAGCGGAAGCGCGGGACGGTCCAGCGGACGAGGATGAAGAACAGGATGAAGGCGACCACTTTCGTCATGAAGACGGCCATGTGGATGAGGCCGCCGATGCCGACGCCCGCGACACTAAGCTCCGAAATCTTCGCATCGAGCCCGAAGCCGAGCGACCAGCCGCCGAGGAAGAGCGTGACGACCAGCGAGGAGCCGATGACCATCGCGGCGTATTCGCCCATGAAGAACATCGCGAACTTCATCGAGGAGTATTCCGTGTGGTAGCCGCCGACGAGTTCGGTTTCGCACTCGGGAAGGTCGAAGGGCATGCGGTTGGTTTCCGCGAAGACCGAGGTGGTGAAGATGACGAAAGCGATCATCGCCGGGATCCAGAACAGCCACTGCGGGCCGCAGGTGCTCCAGTAACCGGAATTGAAGATGCTGCCGGCTTCGTTCCAAAGCGGGAGGAGCAGCCAGCCATTCTTCGCCTGCTCTTCGACGATGTTGGAGAGGTTGAGGTCGCCGAAGTAGAGCAGGACGGGCACGACCGAGAGGCCGAGGGCGATCTCGTAGGAGATCATCTGGGCGGTCGAGCGGACACCGCCGATGAAGGGGAACTTCGAGTTGGAGGACCACCCCGCGAGGGTGATGCCGTAAACCGAGAGCGAGGAGATCGCGAAGACGAAAAGCGGGCCGACATCGAGGTCGGCGATGACCAGCTTGTGGGCGACGCCGTTGACGATGATGTCGGAGCCGAAAGGCACCACGCAGACGGTGACCAGCGCCGGGACGACGACCAGCGCCGGGGCGAGCCAGTAGAAGGACTTGCGGACGTGGGACGGGGTGAAGTCCTCCTTGAGGAAGAGTTTCAGGCCGTCCGCCATCGGCTGGACGAGGCCGAAAAACGAGAAGTCCTTCTTCGCGCCGAAAAGCGTGAGCGGGATGCCGACGCGGTTCGGGCCGACGCGGTCCTGGATGATCGCGGAGAAGCGGCGCTCGAAGTAAACCGAGATGGGCACCAGCGGCAGGACGACCAGGAAGGTCAGGCCGATGACTTTCGCGAGGATGATGAGGAGAGTGACGAGGAGGTCCATGCAGGATTAGCCGTTGATGAGCCCGGCGGCCTTCCGGGCGCGCTCGTTCTGGAGAAGAGGGATCTGGACGCCGGTTTCGACGACGGGTTTGCCGAGGTCGCCGATCTTCGAGAGGGAGAGGCCGTCGAATTCCGGAACGCTGGCGGCCATCGCCTTGAAGATGTCTTCGATGGCGGCCGGGCCGCTGCCGGGCTTGGCTCCCTGGAGGGCGAGGATCACGTCGCGCAGGATTTCCCAATCGTCCTTGGCGTCGCCGATCGGTTCGACGGCGCGGTTGAGGCGCTGGAGGCGGCCGGTGACATTGACCATCGACCCGCGTTTTTCGGCGAAGGCGGCACCGGGCAGGACCACGTGGCTGGCACTGGCGGTCGGGCCGGCGAGGAGCTGGATGGAGGCGATGAACTCCGGCTTGGCGAGGTCTTCGGCGGTGAAGCCGGCGTCGGACAAGTCTTCGCCGAGGACGAGCAGGGCCTTGATCGAACCGGAGCGGACGCCTTCGCGGATCGCGAAGAGCGGGCCGGCGGGGTCCTGGGTTTGCCAGACCAGCTTCGCGCCGGTGGTGTTCGGGTTGCGGTCGGCGGAGATCAGGAGGCCGTCGCTTTCGCCGTCGCGCGGGACGGTAGTGAAAAGGGAGCAGTTGAGCTCACCGGCCAGCGCACGGGTTTGGAAGAGCTCCTCGTTGGTCATCCGGGCGGAGGCGATGATCGCGACTTCACCGGGCTGGAACTTCTTGAGTTCGGAAGCGGTGGCGGCGATCGCGGCAGACCAAGAGGCGGGCTGGTGGCCAGTGCTTCCCTTGACCATCGGCTCGGTCAGGCGGGCTTCGCTGTCGATGAAGTGGAAATTCAGACGGTGCGAATCGGGCATCCAGGTCGAGTTGACCTCGTCGTTCTGGCGCGGGGTGATGCGGTGGACTTTCTCGCCACGGGTCCAGATCGTGATGTTCGTGCCGGTGCCGCAGTTGACGTCGATGCTCTTGGTTTCCTTGAGGAACCAAACCCGCATCTGGAAGCGGAAGTCGTTGGAGGTCAGCGCGCCGACCGGGCAGATGTCGACGGTATTGAGCGAGTAGTTCGAATCCAGCCGCTTGCCGGGGTGGACGGTCAGCGTGGTGTGGGTGCCGCGCTGGGTGAAGCCGAGGACCGGGTCATCGGCGACCTCGTCCATGAAGCGGATGCAGCGGCTGCACATGATGCAGCGCTCGTCATCGAGGCGGACGCGGGGGCCGATGTCGACGTTCTTCGGCTTCTTGACCTTGGCATCGACGAAGCGGGACTCGCCCTTACCGTGCTCGACGGAAAACTCCTGGAGGCGGCATTCGCCGGCCTGGTCGCAGATCGGGCAGTCGAGCGGGTGATTGATGAGGAGGAACTCCATCACGCCCTCGCGGCACTTTTCGACCAGTTCGCCGGTGGTGCGGATGCCCATGTTTTCGCCGACCGTGTTGGCGCAGGCGATCACGGGGCGGGGCATCCAGCCGATGTTTTCGTAGCCTTCGACATCGCGGACCGGGTCCTGTCCTGGGGCGGGGCGGGGCGGCATGCCCATCTGGACGAGGCACATGCGGCAATTCCCCGGGGCGGAAAGCTTCGGGTGGTAGCAGTAATGCGGGACCTCTTTCTGGGCCAGTTTGCAGGCTTCGATCATCCGCATGCCTTTCGGCACTTGCATCCAGACCCCGTCGATCTGGACGTTGACCAGGCCCTTTTCGGCGGCGAGATCCTTGGGAAGCTTGGCTTCGACGGTGGCGGCGTTGTCGCTCATGGGGCAAGGAGGGCCGCAGGGCTGGCCCCCGGGCGGGCGGACTATGAAAAACCGCCCCGGATGCCGCAAGCGCACTTTGTGAAAACTTTCACAAGGTCGCGCAGGTCGCCGGGCGGGGTGGCCGACCGGGTCTTAGCGCTTTCCTTCCGAGATCGCCTTCTGCCACTCCTCGCCGAGTTCCTGGACCGTTCTGCCGGTCCATTCCTTCCACAATTTCTCGTCGTAGCGGCCTTCGCGGGCGGCGGCGTTGAGTTTGCGGACAAGGTCCTTGTCCTTGGAGGTGACCAGCCAATCGAGGAAATTGGCGGTGATCCGGTAGCTGGCGTCGTATTTGGCTTGGTTGGGGTCGCGGACGATCGCGCCTTTGCTCTGCGGCTCGTAGAGAAACCAGCGGATGTAATCGCAGATGCCCTCGGTGACCCAGCCGGGGGTCGGGGAGGGGTTGCGGTTGGTCTGGCGGGCGCGCCAGTAGTTCTGCACCACGTGGCCCATTTCGTGGACCACACAGCCTTTCGCCTCGCGCTGGAGCTGGCCGGGAAACCAGGTGGCGCTGAGGGAAATCCTATTGCCGGCGGCGTAGGCGGGGGTGCCGCCCATGTCGTCGCGGAACTCGAAATTCACCACGTCGGGCGCCCGGTAGCCGTCGCTGGGCAGGAGTTCGACCAGCTTGGGATACCATTCCTCGATCACGGGAAGCAGTTCCTTCTCGGTCCATTCGGTGAGGGCGGGGGCCTTGCTGCTGTCAATGATGTAGCGGAATTTGCCGTCCTTCGACTTGTAGGACTTCACGATTTTCTCCGGGGCTTTGAGGCGATCGGGCGTGGCGGCCTTGGCGTCGACGACATCGATCTCGCTGAAGAAGGTGTTCCCGTGGGGATCGGCATCGGCGGTTTTGGCGACGTCGAACAGCAGATGGCGGAACTCGCCGAGCGGCTTGCCATCCTGGTTGGCGATCTCCACGCCGTGCTGGCCTCCGCCGTTGCCTTCCTTCAAGCGGGTATCGACCTTGGTGACCAGTTTCCAGCCGACGGACGCCGGATCGGTGCCCTTTTTCGGGGCGGCGTTGAAATCCTTGGCGGTGCCGTCGGCGGCATGCACTGCATAAACCTGCGGGCCGCGGCCGCCGGCGTGCCAGGAATAGCTGCCGATGCTTTTCACGGCGATGACGCCGCCGAGGTCCATGCCGATCCGGCCGCCGGCGGTGTTCATGGCGAAGAAGAAGTTCTCGCGCGGCGAGTCCTGGTTGGCCGGGATTTTGCCGTCGGTCAGCACGGTCAGCGCCCCGCTGCCGCGGTCGGCCTGGCCATCGATCAAGGTCAGCGTGGCCTTGGCCGCGGCATCGTTCACGGCCGGCGTCGGCACCTTGGCGAACTTGAAGCCGGCGTCGGACGTGGCATGGCCCTTGGCCACGGTGGCCTCGGCATGGAGGGTGGGGCTGGCGGCGAGGAGCGCCGAGGCGGCCAGGAGGGAAGGTCGGAGGCGAACTTGCATGTTAGGAAACGTCCAGCGGCGGGCAGGGTTTAGTGAGCGGTCATGCTTTGTCCTTCTCATGGCGGAGCGCCGGGGCTTTGTTCCGGCGATGTCCACCCTGACCGAGACCCATGTCGATCTGGAAACGCGCCGCGGCCCGATGCGGGTGCATGTCTTCGCGCCGACGGGCAGCGGGCCCTTTCCGGCGGTGATGTTCTTTTCGGAGATCTTCCAGGTGACCGGCCCGATCCGGCGGATGGCGGCGGCGCTGGCGGGCGAGGGCTATCTGGTGGCGGTGCCCGAGGTGTATCATGAGTTCGAGCCGCTCGGGACGGTGCTGGCTTATGACCAAGCGGGCTCCGACCGGGGGAACGAGCTGAAATTCACCAAGGAGCTGGCGTCCTACGACGAGGACGTCGACGTGCTGGTCACCTGGCTGCGCGGCCATGAGTGCGTCGGCGGTGGAATCGCCAGCTACGGGGTGTGCCTCGGCGGCCATCTCGCGCTGCGGGCCGGGTTTCACGAGGGGGTGTCGGCGGTCGCGTGCTATTACCCGACCGATGTCCATTCGGCGACGCTGGGCGCGGGGAAATCGGACGACACCTTGAAACGGCTGGGAGGGATGGAGGCGAAGATGCTCTTCGTCTGGGGTCGGCAGGATCCGCACATCCCGAAGGAGGGGCGCGAGCTCATCCACCGGACGCTGGAGGAAAGCGGCCGCGACTTCGAGTGGCATGAATTCAACGCCGCGCATGCCTTCCTGCGCGACGAGGGGCCGCGCTACAACCCGGCTTTGGCGCGGATGTGCATGGCGCTGTTGCTGAGGTTCCTGGGGGAGAGGTAAAGACCTGTCCGCTCACACCACCGTGTGCATCCAGAAGACGACGGACTCGTCGACATTGGCGATCATCCGGACCTGGCTGTCCTGGGAGATGACGAAGCCGATCACTTTCGGTTCCACCGAGCAGAGGCGGTAAACCGAGCGGTGGCGGGTGCCGTCGGCCTGGACGTTCCAATCGCTGCGGTGCTCGCCATCGAGGTCGTGGGCCTGCTCGACCTGGATCACGTTGCGGTCCACCCGGATCTCGCCGCCGAAGCCGATCACGCAGAGCCGCTGGTCGAGCACGAGGGCGCCGTCGACCTGCATCAGGTCGGAGAAAAAGCGGGCGAGTTCGAAGAAGGCCTCCTCCAGCCGGTCGAGTTCCGGGTCGTGGCTGTGGCGGAAGATTTCCCAGGATTGCTCGAGCGTCGAACCCGCCGGGCACAGTTGGCCGACGCGGCGGAGGATCGCTTGCAGGAGGTGGCGGAAGCGCAGGCCGGCGGCGTCCGGCGCGGCGGTGTATTTGCAGTCGATCCAGCGCGCGGCGGCTTCGATCCCCGCGTCCCCGGCCGGCAGCATGACGAGGCTGCCGCCATGGCCGCTGGTGCGGACGAGGTTGACGATGCGTTTGACGAACTGCAGCGAGATCAGGTGGGAGAGCTCCGCATAGTCATCGATGCCGATGGCCGGCGGCAGGCAGCATTCGGAGACTTCCTGCACCAGCCCGCGGCGCAGGTGGAGGAAGCGCAGGCTGAGCATCGGCGACTGGAAGACATCGAGCCGCGGCCCGTGGAACTCGCGGCCTCGCCACTCCGACAGGAGTTGGTAGCCGTGATAAAACAGCAGCCAGCCGGGATCCCGGACGTGGATCACCGGATGCGGCGTTTCCTTGCCCAGCGGCTTGCGCCCGCCGGCGACCAGGCTCATCCAGCGCGGTCCGGTATTGAGGATGCCCCAGATCCGGAAGCCGCGGTCGCGGTCCGGCCACACCGCGACGACCGAGTGGAAGAAGCTGGCGGCGGGGCTGAGGCGCTTGATTTCGTTCGCGGAAAACGGATGCGGGCTGGTGAATCTGACCGCGTGGATGCCATCGGGCGGTCCGGCATTCGCGGCGAAGGCTTCCGGCGGCGCGAGGATCACGCGGGCCCGCACCGGGCGGCCTTCCTCCTTCAGCAGGCTGGCGGAATAGAGGACGTTGCAGGCTTCGCGGACCTCGTCGGGCGAGGGGCAGTCAGGCCGGTCTTCGAGCAGCCGGTGAACGCGCAGGACCATCGCGGCGAGATCGGACGGAGGGGCGAGGTCGGAGGCCGCGGACATGGACAAGGGACATAGCCGCCGGGTGGGGCGGTCCACAAGCCCGGGCTTGCAGGTCGCGGGGCTCAGGACCCGTTGGCGCCGGATTTGCCATCCTTGGCGGTCGCCGGGACCTCGGCTGCGGCGGGGGCTTCGACGATCTCCACCGGTGCGCCGTCCGGAGCGTAGGGCAGGCGGGTGATGGAGAGCCACTGGCCGGCTTCGAGTCCGTCGCGGATGACCAGCACGTCGGCGGTCGACCACACGGGCTCGATCAAGGTTCGCTGGATCGCCGGCGCTTCGCTCTTCCGGTCGACCAGGTAGATGCGGTTCACCCCGCGCAGGGCATTGCGGGGCAGGACGAAGACCTGCTCGAGCACCTTGCCACGGATCGAGGCGCGCACCGGCTGGCCGATCCGCAAGGGCGGCTTGCCGCTGGCGAGGCCGAAGGGATCGTCGATGCGGGCGATGGCGAAAAGCTCGCGCGAGGATTCGTCGATCGCGCCTTCGGTGCGGACGATGCGGGCCTGCCACTGGGTGGAACCCGCGCCGCCGAGGGCATCGGTCAGGGTGACGGGGACTTCGGGGTCGCCCGGGCGGGAGGGTAGGGTGATGAAATCGAGTTGGCGCGGGGAGAGTGGGAGCCGGATCTCGGCGAAGTCCGTGGCGAAGACCTCGCCGAGCGGGGTGGAGCCGCCGACCGCTTGGCCGAGGCCGACCGCCCGCTGCTGGACGCGGCCGGCGAAGGGCGCGCGGATCTTGGTGCGCTCCAGATTGCGCATCGCCTGCTCGAGGTCGGCCTTGGCGGAACCGACGGTGGCGGTGGCCTCCTTGAGCTGGGGGATTCGCAGGACGAGGTCGGACGGTTCCTCATCGTAGCCGAGGTCCTCCCAGTTCAAGCGGGCCTGCTTGGCGCGGGCTTCTTCCTGGATCAGCACGGCTTCGGCGCGGGCTAGGCGGGATTCGGCGGCGGAGACGGCGACCTGGAAATCGGCGGGATCCAGCTCGGCGAGCACCTCGTCCTTTTCAAAGAACGCCCCGTCTTCGAAAGAGTCATGGATCTTGATCAGGGTGCCGGCGACCTGCGGTGTGATGGTCGTGGTGTAGTGGGCGCGGACGCTGCCCTGGCTGTCCAGCAGGACGGGGAAATCGGTGCGCTGGAGCTCCAGCACCTCGGTTTTCAAAACCTGCGGTGGGGCCGGATTCGGTTTCGGAACGTCCACGGGCGCGCTCACCCACCACGCGACCAGCGCGCCGATGGCGAGGATGAAGACGGGAATGAGCAGTCGGACGAGCATCAGGAAGGTCGGGCGGCGGGAAGGTGGACTGGAAAGGGGACTTTGCCAAATACGAAGGCGGGCGGCGGGGCCGGGTCAGCGGGCGCTGGTTTTGAAATCGCCGCCGAGGGCGAGGTGGAGGTCGATGCGGTTCTGCAGCCGCTCGTTGCGCAGCCGGATCAGGCCGGAGCGGGCGTTGGTGGCGCGGCTTTGGGACTCGAGGACTCGCAGGATGTCGTCGTTCACGCCGTCGGAATAGTCGCGGGCGGCCTGCTTTTCGGCCAGCGCGGCTTGCTCGACTTCCTTGACCAGGAAGGCCTCCTGCTCGGCCAGCGAGGAATCGGCGCCGAGCGCGGACTCGACCTCGCGGAAGGCTTCGAGCGAAAGCTGGGCGTAGCGGTGGAGCAGGGCCTCGTTCGCCGCCAGCGCCCCGCGGGCTTCGGCCGACAGCGCGCCGCCTTCATAGAGCGCCTGGCTGAAGCCGGCGGCGATCGAGGTGCTGAGAAAGGCGGGGTCGAGCAGGTTGGCGAGGTTCGAGACCGGCGTGCCGGAGCTGCCGGTCAGCACGAGCCGGGGCAGCAGCGCCTTGCGGGCGGCATCGGCGCGCTTGGCGCTGGCGAAAAGGTCGGCCTTGGCCACCGCGAGGTCCGGCCGGCGCTCGATCAGGTCGGCCGGAATGCCGGAGGGGACGGAGCGCTTCAAGGTCGGCAGATCGCGGGTCGCGCGGGTCTCGGCCGACGGGTAGCGGCCGACCAGCACCTCGAAGCTGCGGGCGGCTTCGTCGCGCAGCAGTTCGGTCGATTTCACCGCGCGCTGGGCGGACGAGACGTTGGTGCGGCCGAGCTGGACGTCCAGCGCGCCCTGGCCGGCACCGCCCTTGAAGAGGCGCTCGACGGCGCGTAGCACGCGTTCGTTGGCGTCGAGCGTGTCGCGGGCCAGGACCAGCAGTTGCTCGGCGGCGATCAGGTTGCACCAGGCCTTGGCGGCATTGGCAGCGAGCGAAAGCCGGGCGCCGCGGTAGGAGGCCTGCGCGGCGGCGTA
The DNA here is from genome assembly GCA_044372775.1 of Haloferula sp. Classification (GTDB taxonomy): domain Bacteria; phylum Verrucomicrobiota; class Verrucomicrobiia; order Verrucomicrobiales; family Akkermansiaceae; genus Haloferula. The sequence continues at coordinate 5,242 of JBIPNO010000078.1, read as the reverse complement.
TTCGGCCTCGTCGGCGGCATTCAAATCCCGCAGCCGGCCCCAGAGATCGGCCTCCCAGGAGGCGGCGAGCGAGAGCCCGTAGCGCTCCGTCTCGCTGGCCGGGGCGTCGCCGCTTTCCGACACGCCGAAGCCCGCGCTGGCATCGAGCCCGACTCGCGGCCGGACCCGCGAGCGGCCGGCGATGCTCGATTCCTTCGCCTGGCGCATCCGCGCGGCGGCGGATTGCAAATCGAGGTTGTTGGCCAGGGCTTCCTCGACCGCCCGGGTCAGCGCGGGATCGCCGAATTCCGACAGCCAGCCGGTGCTGATCCGGCCGTCGCTGCCGGCGGCGCTCGACTGCCAGCTTGCCGGAGCGGTCACTTCCAGCCGATCGCGCGGGGCATCGAAGCGCCAGCCGCCGCTGCATGACACGAGACCTGCCGCGACCAGTCCGGCGATGGGCCGGAGGCACGCGGCATCCGCGATCGCGTGGGGGGCGGGTAGTCGGGAATTCCGTTGCATTTCCTAAGCACTGTTGCTGATAGTCGGCCCGCGTGACCTTCGAAAGAAAAGCCCTTACGTCCTTCTTCCTGGTTCTTTGTCTGCTGGTTCCCGGCGGGCTTCCTGCCGCCACGGACACGACCAAGGAGGCGGCCGCGGAGAAGCCAGCGGAGACGGCTCCCAAGGGCAAGGAAGAAGCACCCGCGAAGCCGAAGGAAGATGCACCGGCCAAACCGGCCGCCAAGCCGAAGGACGAAAGCCCGCCCGCGAAGAAGGATGGCGAGGCACCCGCCGGGGAAGAAGGGGGCAAGCGGGCTGATGAGATGCCGGCCGCCGAAGACGACGAGGCCGCCGCCGAACGCAAGGAAGCCGATGCCGGCACCGCGGTGGCACGGCCGGTTTCCTCGGATCCCGTCCAGGTTTACGGCTGGCGCGAGATGGTGAAGATCGGCGACCTCGAATTGAAACTCGCCGCCAAGCTCGACACCGGCGCGCTGACCAGCTCGATCCATGCCGAGGAAAAGGAACTCTTCGAACGCGATGGGAAGAAGTGGGTTCGCTTCATCGTGACGGATCCCGGCGAGAAGAATTCCCCGCGCAACCGCATCGAGGCCCCGCTGGTCCGGATCGCCCTGATCAAGGAGCCCGGCGGCAAGTCGGAAGCCCGCGAGGTGGTGCGGCTGAACTTCACCATCGGCGAACGCAAGCTGCGCGCCGACTTCACGCTCAACAACCGCAGCAACATGTTGAGCCCGGTGCTCATCGGTCGCACGACGATCAAGGAGATCGGTTGGGTCGATCCTTCGCGGGCCTACCTGGCCGACCAGAAGATCATGCGCTGATGGTTCCTTCCCGCGGCTCACCATGGCATCCCGGATCAAACTCCTGCTCGTCGTCCTCATCCTGACGGCGATCGGTGGCGGCATCGCCGCCTACAAGCACGTCAAACTGGGCCTGCCGCTGCGCGCCGGGGAACTGCCGGAGCAGTGGCTGATCGAAGCCAAGATCACCTTCATCGCCCCGGCCGAAGGCGGCAAGGTCAGCGCCCGCCTGTCGCTTCCCGCGGCCGCCGAGGAGGAAGGCATCGGCCAGGAGTCGGGCTCCGTCGGCTACAACTACTACGTCGACAAGGACCAGGGCGAATACACCGCGATCTGGGCGTCGGAGAAGCAGTCGGGAAATCAGGCGATCTACTATAGAGTCAGTTTTTCCCCGCGCCGGAAGAGCGGCGGGGAACCGCTGCCCCACGCCGGCGGCGGGCTGCCGGTCGCGGTGAATCCCGGCTTTTCCGGAACCACCGAAGCGGCTGCCAAACGGGTCATCCAGCGCGCCAAGTCGGTCTCGGCCGATCCCGATTCGCTCTTCGTCGGCATTTTCCAAGAGGTCAACGCCATCGATGCCTCGCAGGAAGTCGGGCTGCTGCGGAAAACCTACGAGGAGGAGGCCGGCGACCGCAGCGCGATCACCATCCTCGGGATCGACCTGCTGAACCTCGCCGGCGTCCCGGCCCGCGTCGCCTACGGCGTCCGCCTTGAGGAAGCCCGCGGCAGCCAGCAACCGCTGCGGCTGGTGGAATACTACGACGGCGCCTACTGGAAAGTCCGTGCGCCCGACGAGCCCTCGTCCACCCTCGATCCCGACAAGTTCTTCGTCTGGAACCGCGGCGGCGGCGCGCTCTTCGAGATCAATGGCGACGCCGAGGCCTCGCAGCTCGGCTTCACGGTGATCCGCACCTTCATCCCGATCCGCGACCTCACCGACCTGCGCGATTCGCCGCTGATGGTCTCCACCATCTTCGGCCTGCCCGCCTCGGAGCAAGCGGTCTTCCGCTTCGTGGTGCTCATCCCGCTCGGAGCCTTCGTGGTCGTGGTGCTACGAAACCTCGTGGGCATCGCGACGCTCGGCACCTTCATGCCGGTGCTGCTGGCGCTGGCATTGTTGGAGATGGATCTGCAGGCGGGCCTCATCATGTTCTCGGTCATCGTTGGCGCGGGCCTGTGGTTCCGCTTCCTGCTTTCCCGGCTCAACCTGCTGGTCGTGCCGCGCGTTGCCGCCTGCGTGGTCATCGTCACTCTGCTCATGATGATCTTGAGCGTGGTCAGCTATAAACTCGGCGTGGACGGGCTCCAGATCACGCTCTTTCCCATGATCATCCTCGCCTGGACCATCGAGCGCATGTCGCTGATCTGGGAAGAGGAAGGCAAGCGCAGCGCGCTGATGCAGGTCGGCGGCTCGCTGGTCGTCGCGGTCATCGCCTTCGCCTTCATGAGCATCCCGCAGGTGAAATACTGGGCCTTCTATTTCCCGGAACTGCTGCTGGTCCTCCTCGCCCTGATCATCCTGATCGGCCGCTACACCGGCTACCGCCTGTCGGAACTGCTCCGCTTCCGCGATTTCAAAGAGGCATGAAGACGCGAGCATGAAGACGCGGGACGCGAGAGATGAAGAAAAGACACCGGCAGCGGTTCCACCCCCGGCCTCCGGTCTTCCGTCTTCCGTCGCAAAGTCTTCCGTCTCCGCGAAGCGCTGGTGGCACCGCTGGATCCGCACCCCGGGGGAACTCCGGGCGATGGGCGTGGTCGGCATCAACATGCGGAACGCGCGCTACCTGCTGCCGAACAATCCCCGCCGGCTCTACGATCTGGTCGACAACAAGCTCCGCACCAAGGATCTCGCCGTCGAACACCACCTCGCCATCCCGGAGACTTACGGCGTGGTGCGCAGCCCCCACGATACCGCCCGGATGGACCGCCTGATCGGCGAGCGCGATTCCTTCGTCATCAAGCCGGCCCGCGGTTCGGGCGGGAAGGGGATCCTAGTCATCGTCGCGCGGGAGGGGAAATACTTCCTCAAGCCCAGCGGGGTGAAGCTGACCCTCGACGAGATCCGCCATCACTGCTCGAACATCCTCGCCGGGCTCTTCTCGCTCGGCGGACGGCGCGATGTCGCGCTGATCGAATACCGCGTCCACCCGGCGCGGGTGCTCACCGAGATCAGCTTCCAGGGCGCGCCGGACATCCGCGTGGTGATGCTTCACGGCTACCCCGTCATGGCCATGCTGCGCGCCGCGACCCGCGAGTCGGACGGCCGCGCGAACCTGCACCAGGGGGCGATCGGCATCGGCATCGACCTCGCCACGGGAAGGACCGTCCGCGCCATCCACCACGGCCACCCGATCCAGCTCCACCCGGATTTGAAAGTCCCGGTTGTCGGTCTCCAGCTCCCGCATTGGGATGCCATCCTCGACATCGCCGTCACCTGCCACGAGATGACCGGCCTCGGTTACCTCGGCGTGGACGTCATGATCGACGAGACCCTCGGCCCGCTCATGATCGAGGTCAACGCCCGCCCCGGCCTCGCCATCCAGCTCGCCAACGGCGTCGGCCTCCTCCGCCGACTGGAGCCTGCAGTAGAGCGCTACAAAAGCCACCCGCACGACAGCCACCAGCAGAAGCTGGAGTTTTCGAGGAGGACGTTCGGGGTGAAGTGAGGGCGGCGGGCCTTCTTTGTAGCCAGCCGAAGGCGGATCGCAGCGGAGGGTGAACGACCGGCGTCAATGGCTTGCTTCACCGCCCACAACTGCCTCTTGATCCCCACGCCCGCCATCCTTGCTGGCAATGAATGCCTGGGCCTGGGCGATCTCTTCGAGGGCGTGAACCAGTCGCCATCCGATGGCGATGAGGATGATGGAGAAAATCATTCCCCAGATGATGGCGATCGTTAAGAAGGTGGTCATGGTGGTGGGTTGGGTCGTTTAGTTCCAATCTTCGAGGACGTAATACCAATCCGAATCGACCCGGGTGTGCCATTGCTGGTTCGGCATGTCAGCTGGAAGAGTGTATCCCGGATGAAAGACATATCGCTGCCGCACGAACCCTTCACTGCAGTCGAATTCGCCGCGCTTCAGGTGTCCCGAGGCATCGAATTCGATATCGGAAATCAAGAGGATCTCCACATCTGAACCGTTGACGGTTTTCCATATCCGTTCCAGGTCCAACCTTGCCGTGGCATCAAAGGCTACCGCATCCCGGGTCGCAGGATGCGGGCGATTGCCTTGGGTGGAATGGCAGAACATCCCCCGTTTGTAGCCAAGAACCTGACACCAGTCCTGATTGCGAAGCGCCGTGACCCTGTCGCTTTCGAGGGTCGGGAAGATCGACTCCAGGGCTGCCGTGTCACGAGCGTGATCGGCCGTGGTCTTTTTCGTGCCACTGCAACCGGATAGAAGCCCGCAGAGCAAGAACAGTCGGATGAGCTTCTTTACGGGCGGATTGGGCTTTGCATCCATTACCGGGAGCGCCCCTCCGTTTCGGGTTGAGGGTTGTCGCTACCTTCCGACTTTGCCTTGGAGTGGGTAGCGGGTTGTCCGGTGCCGCCTTGTTGGCCGCTGGGATTCGGCCTGAGGTTCAGGCAGGGCATCGTGGGCTTGGGCATGTCGACCGACCAGATGTAACCTGCACGCTTGCAGAGTTCATCGATGGCGGCAGCGAAGGAAATCGAATCCGCCGTGAGACTCACCGTCTCGGGGTAGTAAGGCTCAGGCTGCTCGGCACCGGCAAACGGATCATCTTCGTCACTGTTTCCTCGGGGATCGCCTTCGGCAGTTTCTGGCGCCCGCACGACGACATTGATGACCCCATTCGCGTCAGGTTAAGCCACAACGCGCTGACTGACAGTGAATTAAAACGGAAAAAAGTCCGAATTATGTGTTGACAGGGTGAGCGAGCCGGCAAGCTCGGCATGTCTAAGACTTCACCCGCCG
>JBIPNO010000077.1:0-23083 GCA_044372775.1 Haloferula sp. | reverse complement strand
TCTGACTTACGCGCTGATGAACAACCACTTCCACATCCTGGTGAAGGTCCCGGAGCGGGCGAAGTTCCTGAAGCGCTTCGATGGGGAAGGCGGGGAAGAGCGGCTGTTGGAGCACCTGTCGTTGCTGTATTCGAAGGCCTACCTCGCTTCGCTGCGGCAGGAAATCGCCCGGGTTCGCGAGGCGGGGAGGGAAGAAGAGGTGGAACTCATGCTTGAGACCTTCCGCAAGCGCTTCTGCGACCTGTCTTGCTTCGTGAAGGAGCTGAAAGAGCGCTTTTCCCGCTGGTTCAACGAGCACCACGAGCGCCGCGGCACCCTATGGATGGACCGCTTCAAGAGCGTGCTGGTGGAGGACGGCGAGGCGTTGCGGACGATGGCGCTCTACATTGATCTGAACCCGGTGCGGGCGGGCCTCGTGGAAGACCCGAAGGACTACCGGTGGACGGGTTACGGCGAAGCGACGGGCGGCAGCAAGCGGGCGAGACGCGGGCTGTGCCGGGTGATGGAGGCACCGATGGATTCGTGGGAGGAAAGGCGGGGACAACTCACACCGGCGGAGGCTTACCGGTGCTGGTTGTTCGGGGAGGGGTTGGAGGTTGGAGTGGAGAAGTTGGAGGGTTTGGGAGAAGTCGCTGGGGTGGAGCGGGATGGGCTGGAAGCTACGGGCCGACTGCCCGCTTCGCTGCCCCACTCCGCCGAGGCTACGAGGGACGAGCAGCTAGGAGCGCTAGGAAAGTCAGGGCTCCCTTCGATGGCGAGGCCGTCGAAGCCGAAGAAAGGCTTCTCCAAAGAACGGGTGGAGGCGGTGCTGAAGAGCGGCGGGAAGCTGTCGCGGGCGGACCTGCTGCTTTGCCGGGTGCGCTGGTTCAGCGACGGGGTGGCGATCGGGAGCAAGGGCTTCGTGGAAGGGGTGTTCCAGGGCTGCCGGAGCCACTTCGGACCGAAGCGCAAGGACGGGGCGCGGAAGATCCGGGAGGATGAAACAGGGACGCTTCACGCGCTCCGCGAACTTCGAGTGAACGCCGTGAACTGAGTCCGATAAACGCGACCTCGGCATTCTGTCTGCTCATGCGGCAGGAGCCTTCCAGATCAGCCGGACGGCATCGATCCGGATGCGGGCTCCTTGGATGGCCGTTGCCAATTCCTTTTGCCGCGCCTCCATGGCAGTGATCTCGTCCGGACGCACATGGTCGTTCACCTCGGCCAGGTCCCTGAGACGTGCGACCTCCTCGTCCATCACGGCATGCATCGCCTCCAGCGCGTCTCGGATGATGCCCCGACTCTTCGCCGTGCCGAGTTCGCGCGCTTGGTCGAGCATCAGCGGCAGCACCTTGCGCTTGACCGCCTCGTTGCGCAGCAAGGCGGCCGGGTCGCCGCGGCGGAGCCTGGCGCTTGCCAGGGCGGCATCTTCGGTCTGGTCGCCTCCTGTGTGATCGACCGCGATCCGCAGCGGGGTCTGCGGCAGGAAACGCTCGACGTGAAGGTGGGCCGGGGCCACGCATTCGACCACCAACCAGGCTTCCAGCAGCATCCGCTTGCCGCCGGGAGCTTCCCACAAGCCGAAGGTGGCGTTGCCGGATTCCGAGCCTAACAGGAGGTCGAGCGCCGCGCGGACCATGGGGTGATCCCAGGTCAGGAAGGACTCGTGCTCCCGCTCCAGCGCGCGCTGGCGGTCCAGCGTGACGGTGATGCCCTCGTTCGGCAGCGAAGGAAAGGCATCCGACTTCAGGTTCCCCGGCAACAGGAAATAGCGGCGGCGGCCGAGCTCCTCGATGTGCAGCCCGGAGTGCTCGAACAATCGCAACAGGAAGTCCTCGAACGCCGCGTCGCCGTCCCAGGTTTGGATCGCCTTCACCATCCGCGCGGAGTGTTCCGGCCGGTGCGAACTGCGCTCCAACAGCCGATCCTGGCCACGGGCGAGCCGTTCGGATATCCGTGCCCGGCAGTCCTTCGTCGCGGCGATCAAGGCGTCGGTCTCCGCTGGCTTTTTCAGGGCTTTTGCGAGCAGCGGCGCGACCTCGCGCTGGATTTCCGCGGCACCGTGCGGGCTGGCGCGGAAGGCATCCATGCCCTCGTGAACCCAGCGCACGCGGACTTCCTCGGCCCCGCCTCTCAAAAACGGCACGTGGATCTTGATCGTGCCGCGCTGGCCGATGCGGTCGAGCCGGCCGATCCGCTGTTCTAACAAGTCGATGTCCTCCGGCAAATCGAACAGCACCAGGTGCCGCGCGAACTGGAAGTTCCGACCTTCACTTCCGATCTCCGAACACAGCAGCACCCGCGCGCCATCCTCTTCGGCGAAGAACGCCGCATTGCGGTCGCGCTGCAGCAGCGTGAGCTCTTCATGGAACAGCGCGATCTCCGAGCCGGTGGCGTCGCGCATCGCGTCCATGATCCGCTCCGCCAGCTCGCGGGTCCTCGCGATGACCAGCACCTTCTCGGTCAATGGTAGCTTCTCTAACAGACTGATCAGCCACGCCACCTTCACCGCGATCTCGTTCTTGCCGGCCAGCGGCACCAGCAGCGGCTCGCGATCCGGGAAGCCTCCGAGCCGCGCCCGGGTGTTGCGGAACATCACGCGACCGACGCCGCAGCTATCGAGGAGATCCTGCACCAGCACCTCGCAGGCTCCCGGCTTGTCATCGCGGAAGTCCTGCACCGCGCCCAGCAGCCGACCGCGCCCGGCGACCAGTGCTTCCAGCCGCCCGTCGACCTTGCCGTCGCCAGCCAGCGCTTCCACCAGCTCGGCGACTTCCTCGTAGTGCCTGGTTTCCTCGCGGTAGGCATCGAGGTCGCCGTAACGTTCAGGGTCGAGCAATTGCAGTCGTGCAAAGTGCCCTTCCGGCCCGAGCTGCTGCGGCGTGGCGGTGAGCAGCAGCAGGCCCTCGGTTTGTTCCGCCAAAGTACGAACCATCTCGTAGGCCGCCCCTGGCTGGCCGGGCGACCATTCGAGGTGATGCGCTTCATCGACCACCAGCAGGTCCCAGCCGGCCTCGACCGCTTGCGCGGCACGGCGTTCGTCGTTGGCCAGGAAATCCATCGACGCCAGCACCCACTGCCGTTCGAGAAAGGGATTCGCCTCCGGGTCGCCGCCTTCGATCGCCTCGCAGCGCTCCTCGTCGATGATGTCGAACGAAAGCTGGAAGCGCCGCAGCAGCTCGACGAACCACTGGTGGACCAGCGCCTCGGGCAACAGGATCAGCACCCGCGCGGCGCGGCCTGTTAGAAGAAGTCGGTGGAGGATCAGGCAGGCCTCGATCGTCTTGCCGAGCCCGACCTCGTCGGCCAGCAGGACGCGCGGCCGCAGCCGGTTCGCGACCTCGTCGGCGATGAAAAGCTGGTGCGGGATCAGATCGACCCGCGCCCCGGCCAGACCGCGGGCCGGCGAGCGTCGCATGTCGGCGCGCCGCGCCAGCGCCTCGCCGCGGAGGTCGAAGTCGCCGGGATCGTCGAGCTTGCCGCCGAACAGCCGTTCCTCCGGCTTGCTGAAAGTCATCGAGTCCGCCAACTCGGCCTCGGCCACCTCGCCGGCGTCGGTCAGGTAGGTCCGCAGTCCGGCCACCTCGCGCACGTTCTCGACCGTCATCTCCACGCCTTCGTGGGTCTTGATCCGGTCGCCGGGCAGGAATTTCACCCGTCGCAGCGGCGCGGATTCCAGGGCGTAGCAGCGGTTCTCACCGGCGGCGGGGAAGACGATCTCCACCCGGCCGTCGCCGCCGCTGAGGATGATTCCGAGCCCGAGTTCCGGCTCGCTGTTGCTCACCCAGCGCTGGCCGCGCGTCCATGTGTTGTTTGGCATTCGTTGAAGGGCGGGCAAGCTAGCCGCCCGCGACCGGGGTGCAAGCCGGGTCTTGCCACTTCCCGCGAATCCGCCCACATCTGGCGGCCACGATGAAGGAGATCCGCTACGATTCCACCCGCGGCCTGATCCATGCCCAGGGTCCGTTGCTCGGGTTGATCGCGGTGATCTTCGGAATCTTCGTCTTCCAGCAGATCCGCGGCGTCGAGTGGTATGTTCCCTACATGGCCGTTCCCGGCCAGGTCACCGCCGCTTGGGAGCTGCTCAAGGCCGGCGATTACTCGGTCGAGAACCTGCGGCGCTTCGGCACGCTGGTGAGCTGCGCGTTCCTTCATGCGTCGCCGGAGCACATCGTCTTCAACCTTCTCTTCCTGTGGATTTTCGCCGCGCTGGCGGCGGAGCTGCTGGGCCACCGCTGGATGTTCGCGATCTTCCTGTTCACCGCGTTTACCGGATCGGTCTTCCACACGATGCTCAACCCCCACGATTTCATCCCGATGCTCGGAGCCTCCGGTGCGGTGATGGGCTTCGAGGGCGCCTACCTCGGGCTGGCCATGCGCTGGCACCTGCCGGAGCCGCATATCTGGCCGATGTCGCGGCCGGTGCCGCCGGGCCAGCTCGCCTTGGTCGGGGTGGCCGGGGTGGTGATCGACTACACCTCGCTGATGGGCCAGTCGGCCTCGAACGTGGCGTACGGCGCGCACCTCGGCGGCTTCGTCGGCGGTCTGCTGCTGACCGCGGTCTTCGCGCCGAAACCGCGCGGTGCGAAAGTTCGTTAAGATAAGCGTTTTAAATGCAACTCGACGGCCCTGCGATTCCGGCGTAACTCTGGAGTGCTATGAAGAAGTCCCACCTCATCCTTGCACTCCTGGCGACCACCCTTTTCGCCACTTCCTGCTCCTCCAACATCGGCTACGGCTACCAGGCCGCCGGCTACAGCGCGCGCGACGCCTACTTCCGCGGCCATGTCGACGGTAGCGGCGACAAGCTCCACGGCCAAGCCTACGACCCGCATATCAACGAGGACCGCACCCTCCCCAGCGCCTACCGCAACGACTACATGTGGGGTTATGTCGACGGCTTCCGCAAGCCATCCCACGGCGGCGGCAAGTAAGCGCCGTCCGCCGAAATGAACACTCTTCCAAGGGGAGCCGGGGCCGCACGGGCTCCAGCTTCCCTTGTTTCGTTTCACGGCTGAACTTCCCGCTTGGAATCCGCCGCTTTGCATGACAAAGCAAGGCGCATGACCACCCACCAGGAAGCCGCGGAGCAGTTGCGCGTGATCCGCACGATGATGGAGCGTGCGACGATTTTCCGCGCTCTGTCCGGGGAGGCGGCGCTGTTGGGCGGGGCGATGTCGGTGGCGGCGGGCTGGATGTCGGAGGGGAAATCGGGCTGGGCCTGGGGCGGGATCTGGCTCGGCGGGCTGGCGGTGGTGATCCTCTTTGCCATCTGGCAGTTGATGCGGCTCGCGCAGTCGCACTCCCGGCCGGTGTGGTCGCACGGGCTCAAGGTCGCTTTGCGCGGGGCCCTGCCCTCGCTGGTCGTCGGCGGCTTCCTCGGCCTTTTCTATCTCCGCTATGGAATGCCCGGCGCGGAGTTCACGGCGGCATGCTTTTGGATCCTGCACTACGGCCTCGCCTTGCTGGCGATCCGCGAGTTCGCGCCGAAGTCGATGATCTGGCTCGGCCTGGCATTCGTCACCACCGGCCTGCTTGCCTGGTCGGCCGCCACCTTCGTGCAGTCGATGAGTCCGCTGCTCTACCGCATCGGCCCGTCCGGCCTGATGGCGGCCGCCTTCGGCGGCTTCCACTTGCTTTACGGCGTGGCCATCGTCACCACCACCCGCCGCGACGGACCGGGCGCATGATCGATTTCTCCAAGCTCGACAAAACCATCCACGAGAAGGCGCGGCTCGGCATCATGACGCTGCTCGCTTCCCGGGTGGAGCCGTGGCCGTTCCAGGACCTCAAGACAGAGCTGGAAATGAGCGACGGCAACCTGATCACCCACCTCCGCACCCTGGAGCAAGCCGGCTACATCAGCGGTGAGAAGTTCACCGGCGACGGCCGGCCGCAGACGCTCTACACGCTGACGGCGGCGGGGAAGAAGGCCTTCGAGGACTACCTCGGGATCCTCGAACAAATCCTGAACCTCGGGAAATGACCGGGCGGCAGGCCTTCCGCATCGTCGCCGGGACCGGCTTCGCGCTGGCGGTGGCCGGGCTCCTCTGCCGGGGTTCCGACCGCTGGATGATCCCCGCGGTGATCTACTATGCGACGCCCTGGCTGGTGCGCCTGCTGGCGGCCCTGCTCGCGTTGGCCGCGTTCCGGCATCGGGGGCTGCGGATCATGGCGGGTGCCTGCGCGGTGATCTCCCTGCTGGAAGGCGAGCGTTCTTTCCGTGTAGGAAACCTGCCTGATGTTCCGCCGGATGCCCCGGTGGTGTCCGTCTGGAATGCCGGCCGCGCGCTGGACCGGAATCCAACGGCCTGGCCGGCCGCGGGCGAGGCCGACATTTCGGCGCTGATCGAGTGCGGCAGCTTCGACGAGGACGAATGGCGCCGCTTCACCGCTGCCAATCCGGATCAGGAGTGGAGACGCTTCGATGGAAGTACGATGCTTGGCGTACGTGGCAGGATCCTGGCGCACGAATCCCTCGGCGTGCACGACCGCTTCCGCTGCCACCGCGTCCGCGTCGCCTTGCCCGGTCACGGCGAACTGACGGTGGTGGTGGCGGATGTCCGCTCGCAGCCGTGGATTTCCCGCGAGCAGGCCATGGCCACCATCCTGCGAGCGGCGGGCGACGATCCGCGGGCGATCATCGTCGGCGACTTCAACACCCCGCCGGAGTCGGTCTGGTTCCGGGAATGGCGGAAGCGGGAATTCACCCTCGCCAACGACGCTCCGCGCCGCGGCTTCCGCGAGACCTGGGCCTACGGGTTGCCCTTGCTGACCTTGGACCACGTGTGGCTTGGTCCCGGCTGGCGGGCGCTGCGCTGCGAGCGCTTGCGGCTCGGCTCCGATCATCTGGCGGTGAAGGTGGCGCTGTCCTCATGAACCATCCCGGGTGCCGCCTCGGAGTGACGCTCGCTTCCGCCAGCCGGTCGGTATCATTATCAGGAACGGGCTGGTCGCGCGGGACGTCGATTACCTCGCGGTCTTCTTGCAAGCCTGCGATTTCGAAGGCCGGCTGGTCGACCAGGTCCGGCTCGCGAAGGAGGCGGGGAAGTAACAAATCCAAGCTTGCCGGTTAGAATTCAAAAATTACCTTTTGGGAAACTTCATGAACGGGAACGTGAATCGGGTCGGCATCGTCGGCAGTGGGATCGTGGGGCTGGCCCATGCGTGGGCCGCAGCCCGCGCCGGCAGCGAGGTGACGGTGTTCGAGCGCAGTGACAAGGCGCGCGGCGCTTCGGTGCGGAACTTCGGGATGTTTTGGCCGCTGGGGCAACCGGCGGAGCTCTATCCGGTGGCCCTGCGCAGCCGCGAGCTGTGGTTGGAGCTGGTTGCCGCCGCCGGCATCTATGCGCGGCCTACCGGCTCGGTCCACGTGGTCGACCGCGAGGACGAGGCGACGGTGCTGGAGGAGTTCGCACGGCTCGGTGGCGACCTCGGCTATGCCTGCGAGCTGTGGACCCGCTCGACCGCCGAGGAACGCTGCCCGGGCATCCGCCGCGGCGTGACCAAGGCCGCGCTGTTCAGCCCGACCGAGATCAATGTCGACCCGCGTGAAGTCCTGGCCGCGCTGCCGGGATTCCTGGCGGAGAAATTCGGGGTCCGCTTCCACTGGAGCACCGCCGTCGCCGAGGTCCGCGGCGGATCCCTGCGCACCGGCAACGGCGACAAGCACGCCTTCGACGAGATCTTCGTCTGCTCCGGCCACGACTTCGAGACGCTGTTCCCGGCAGTCTTCGCCGCCGCGCCGATGAAGCCCTGCAAGCTGCAGATGATGCGCACCGTGCCGCAGCCGGACGGCTGGCAGCTCGGGCCGATGCTCGCCAGCGGGCTGACCTTGCGCCACTACGCGAACTTCGAGATCTGCCCGACCCTCCGCGCGGTGAAAGAGCGGATCGCCCGCGAATCGCCGGAGCTCGACCGCTTCGGGATCCACGTCATGGCTTCGCAGGATCGCTTCGGTTCGATCGTCCTCGGCGACTCCCACGAGTACGGAAAAGACATCGAGATCTTCGACAAGGCGGAGATCGACGACCTGATGCTGCGCGAACTCCGCCGCCTCTACGATTTCCCCGACTGGACCATCGCCGAACGCTGGCACGGGATCTACGCCAAGTATCCGGACCATGCCGAGTTCCGCGCCGAGCCGCTGCCCGGTGTCCACATCGCGACCGGCATGGGCGGCTCCGGCATGACCATGTCCTTCGGCCTCGCCGACCGCTTCTTTTCCAACCGGCTCTCCTCCGTCTAATCCAGCACCGCCTTCCGCCATTCTCCCGGCTGTTTCCCTGATCACTGATCACTGCTCACTCGGCACTTCTCCCATCCCATGTCCACCTTCCAAGCCAACGGTCGCACCTACCCGCTGCCCCCGAATCCGATCGCCGTCATCTGCCTCGACGGCTGTGCCGACGAGTACCTCAGCACCGCCATCGCCCGCGGAAAAATGCCGCGCCTCGCCGCGATGGCCCGCGACGGCTGGCGCGGCATCGTCCGCGGTGCGCTGCCCTCCTTCACCAACGTCAACAACACCTCGATCGTCACCGGTGTCGCCCCGCGGGTCCACGGCATCTGCGGGAACTTCTTCCTCAATCCGGAGACCGGCGAGGAGGTCATGATGAACGGCCCGGAGTTCCGCCGCTGCGGGACGCTGCTCACCGCTGCGGCCGATGCCGGGCGCAAGGTGGCCTTCATCACCGCGAAGGAAAAGCTGCGCACCGTCCTGGGCGACGGCGTGGTCGAGCGCGGCGGGATCGTCTTCTCGTCGGAGAAGGTGGACGAGGCGAAGAAGGCGACCCACGGCATCGACAACGCCATGGAGATCATCGGCAAGCCGCGGCCGGAGATCTATTCGGGTGATGCCTCGATCTACGTGCTCGAAGCCGGCGCCGCACTGGCGGAGCAGGGTGTGGCGGATTTCCTCTACCTCTCGACGACCGATTTCATGCAGCACAAGTTCAGCCCCGATGCGCCGGAGATCCTGGATTTCCATGCGAGGATCGACGCGGCGATCGGCCGTCTGTTAGACGCGGGCTGCACCGTCGCCCTCACCGCCGACCACGGCATGAACGCGAAGAACAATGCCGACGGAAGTCCCAAGGTGATCTTCGTGGAGTCGCTGTTGCGCGAGAAGTTCGGCGATCATCTGCGCGTCATCTGCCCGATCACCGATCCCTACGTTGTCCATCACGGCGCGCTCGGCTCGCTGGTGATGGTGCACTTGGAAGACCCCTCGATCCGTGCCGAAGTCGCGGAGTATCTCTTCGCCCAGGACGGCATCACCGAAGTGCTGACCCGCGAGCAGGCGGTCGACAAGCTGGAGCTCGCGCCGGACCGCATCGGCGATCTGGTCGTGCTGTCCGGCCGCGACGTGGTGGTTGGAAAGTCGCCGGAGCATCACGATCTGTCGGTGCTCAAGGGCGGCCTCCGTTCCCACGGCGGACGCTACGAGGAACTGGTGCCGCTGGTGATTTCCAAGCCGCTGACGTCGGAGCTGAAGCGCTTGGCCGAGGGCGATCCGCGGAACTTCGACGTGTTCCACTTCGCCTGCCATGTCTGAGCGGAATCTCACATCGGCCGGCCGAGGAACACGCAGAGGATTCTCGCGTCCTTCGTCCCGGGATTGAAGACGCGGTGGTCGACCTCCGCGTCGAAGTAAGCGGCGTCGCCTTCCTTGAGGACATGGACTTCGCCGTTGTATTCGAAGGACACGCCGCCCTTGAGCACGACGAGAAACTCCTCGCCCTCGTGCGGCATCGGTTCGCGGCGTCCGCCACCGGCCGGGACTTCCAGCACGAAGGGGTCCATGTTCCGGTCCGGCCGGCCGTGGGCCAGCGCGAAGTACTTGATGTCGGACTGGTCGCGGTCGCGCTCGATCTCTTTGCGTTCGCCGGAGCGGATGATGCTGAGCTTCGGCTTCTCATCGAGGCCGTCGAACAGCTCGGACAGGCTCAGGCCAAGCGCTTCACAGAGCCGGGCCAAGGTGGGCAGCGACGGCGTGACGCGGAAGTTCTCGACCTTGGACAGCAGGCCCTTGCCGAGGCCGGAAAGCTCGGCGACGCGGTCCAGCGTGTAGCCGCGCGCGAGGCGGGCCGATTTGATCCGGGAGGCGAGTTCGACGAGATTCATCCTTGCCCCGAAGCTGCGCCCGCGGTGGCCGGACGGTCAAGGCTGCGGAGCGACCGGGTGATGCCAAGCACTAGCGCGGCAGCGTGGGTAGGGACGACGCGCCCTCGCTCTTCCGCGAACCACTTGAACTGCGGACTGCCGGCTACCGCTCCGGTCGGCCGAGGGCGTCCGACCCTACCGCCTGCGGCGCTCCAAGATGAGGTAGCCCTGGCGGCCGGGCCGTCAGGGCGCGGTGCCGAGGAACTGGAAGAATCGCCGCGGGTCGGCGCTGGCTGGCACGGCGAATTCGAGCTTCCCGGCGGCGACGGCGAGGGTGACGCCCGGATCGGCGGGGCTGATCGGATTCCACGGATCGGCCAGCGTGGTCGAGCTTCGCGGCGAGAGCAGGAAGCTCACGGTGTTGGTTTCCGCGCTGCGGGTCAGCACGGTATCGCCGGGTGAACCGCCACCGTCGCAGAGATTCGCGAGGATCCAGTCGACGGCCGCCAGCTGGCTGACCAGCGGATTGGTGGACGTGGTGTTGATTTCGGCCCCGTCGTCCACGCCGTCGCCATCGGTGTCGGGATTGTTCGGCAAGGTGCCGTGGGTCACGAGCTCATCGTAGTTCGTGAGGTCGTCGAGATCGTCATCGGCGAGGTCGCGTTCGAAGGAGGCCGTCACATCGGCGGAGGCGGTCACGGTGAAGTTGTAGGTCGCCGGCTGACCGGTGAAGCTGCCGCCGGTCCACGCGGTGAAGAGATGGCCAAGGGATGGCACGGCCTCGATGGTGGCCGGATCGCCGATGTTGTAGAGGTCGGTCCCGAAAGCCAGTCCTTCCGTCGTGTTGGCGGAGGAGACGGCGATGAAAGCTTTGTTCAGCGTGGCGAGGTCGGTCTTCACGGCGATGCCCTCGGTGCCGCGCAGGAAAAGTTCGGTCACGTCGTTGGCGGAGAGGGCGCGGTTCCACACGGCGACCTCGTCGATCATGCCGTCCCAGTCGCGGTCGCCGGCGTCGGCGGTGCGGTGGCGGCCGAGGACGATGCTGGTAAAGTCCACCAGCGAGGTGGCCACCGTGCGCGAGCCGGCGGAAACGCCGTCGAGGTAAATGGTGAGCGTGGTGTTCGTGCCGTCCGACACGATGCTGTGGACGACGTGGTGCCAGGGACCGGTCGAGACCCCGGTGGGTCCGAAGCCGCCGGCCGGGCCGCCGCCGATGTAGCCGAGGTATGGATAGGAGGCCTGTGGAGCGGTGAAGGCGGTGCTGGCCGTGCCCCAGGAGACGTCGAAATTGCCGCTGGCCTCGAGCACGTGATAGCGGCCGCTGGGATTCGTCGCACCGGGGGTGAGGGCGTGCCAGGCGGAGATGGTGAAGGACTGACCGAGCTGGGCGGTGCCGAGCGGGATCTCGACGTATTCGTTGCGGTCGTCGTCGAGGTTCAGCGCGTTGCCGACGTGGAGGTCGGAGCGGTCGCTGACGCCGCTGAGGCCGGTGAAGTCGACCTTGCCGGCGAAGCCGGGACCGGTCGCGTCCGGAGCCGCGGCCCAGTCGGCGTGGAGGGTGCCGCCGCGGGTGGCGTCGTAGGCGGTGGCACCGGGGGCCTTGTTGGCCAGGCCGGCGCTGCCGCTTTCCTCGAAGTCGTAGTAGGCCAGCAGGTCGGCCAGCAGGTCCGCGCGGGCGCTGGAGAGCGTCAGCAGACCACCGAGGAGAATGAGGAGCGGATGGGCGGGATTCATGACGGATCGGGAGTTCGGGGATGCGGGGGAGAAAGTCAGCGGCGGCGGCGGCGAAGCAGGGCGAGGAGGCCGAGTCCGCCGAGCAGGGCGGCGCGGGGCTCGGGGATGGCGGTGCCGTTCACGCCGAGGTTGTAGAGTTCGGTCACCTCGCTGCCGCTGAGGGATCGGGACCAGATGCCGATTTCGTCGATCATGCCGTCCCAATCGCGGTCGCCGGTGGGATCGGGGCTGTTGCGTTCGCGGCCGAAGAGGAGGCTGTTGAAGTTGACGGCGGTGGAGGTCCGCGAGCCGACGAAGGAGCCGTTCAGATAGAGCGAAAGGGTGGTGTTGGTGCCGTCGCTCGAGAAGACCTGCGTCACGTGCTGCCAGATGCCGGTCGCGACGCCGGTGGGGCCGAAGCCGCCGGCGGGCGCTTCATTGACGTAGGCGAGGTAGGTCCAGGTGGACGGGGAGCCGGTGGTCGGCGCGACGGCGAGGGAGTTGGTGCCCCAGGAGACGTCGAAGTTGTTGCTGGCCTCGAAAAGCTGGAAGCGGTTGCTGTTGTTGTACGGGCCGGAGGGCTGGCCGAAGCCGCCGGGAGTCAGCGCGTGCCAGGCGGAGAGGGTGAAGTTCTGGCCGAGCTGGGCGGTGCCGAGCGGCACGGTGATGAACTCGTTGCGCGCGTCGACCAGGTTGAGGGCGTTTCCGGCGAGGAGATCGGAGCGGTTGCTCAGGCCGTCGCCGCCGTTGAAGGCGGCATTTCCGCTGAATCCGGGGCCGGATGGATTCGCGCCGCCGGTGAAGGTCCCACTGGCGGTCGCGTTGAAGAGCGTCGCACCGGGGGCCTTGTTGGCGAGACCGGCGCTGCCGCTTTCCTCGAAGTCGTAGTGGGCGACCAGCCCGGTGACCAACGCGGCGCGAGTGCCGGGGGCGAGTGCCACCAGGGTGGCGAGGATGAGAGACGGGCGATGCATGGCGATCGGATGAAGGTGGAGGATCAAGGCTTGCGGCCGAGCAGGAGGTAGCTGTCCACCGTGTTCGAAGGCGCGGGGAGGGTGACCAGCCAGCCGCTGCCGCTGGGGACGATCGAGACCGATGGGCTGCTCAGATCGATGGATTGCCAGACGCTCTGGTCGGCGCTGCCCTCGAAGGACACGCGCAGGCTGAGGTTCCCGGTGAGCGGATCGCGTTGGATTTCCACCGGCGACATGGCGATCGCTCCGGCATTGTCTTCGCAGAGGTTCTCCTCGACGAAGTTGACCAGGGCGGCGTCGCTGCTCAGCGGATTGGTGAAGGTGGTCACCACTTCGGCACCGTCCGGGATTTGGTCGCCGTCGGTGTCGGGATTGCCGGGCAGGGTGCCGTAGGTGACGATCTCCTGGAAGTTGTTGAGCCCGTCGCCATCGCTGTCCGTCGTGTCCTGCGCGAAGGTGGCGGTGGCGGTGATGTTCGCGGTCGCGGTGTAGGTGAAGGACGCGGGCTGGCCGGTGAAGCCGCCGTTCCAGGCGCTGAAGACGTAGCCGGGATTCGGCGTTGCGGCCACGGCCACCGATTGGTTCAGGTCGTAGATGCCGGAGCCGCTAACACTGCCGGATCCAGGCGGTGTGGCGGAGAGCGCGACGGTGATCTTTTCCTCCGTGAGGGTATCTCCCTGGGTGCCGCGGGTATAGACTTCCGCGGCTTCGGTGGGCGTCAGCGCGCGGTTCCAGATGGCGACCTCGTCGATCGATCCGCTGAACCAGCGTCCATCGGCGAGGCGGTAGGTGCCGAGGTGGAAGCCGTCGGCGGCCACCACCGTGGTGTTGACGGGAATGACCAGGTTGTAATCCTGCACGCCGTTGAGGTAGCCGGTCAGCGAGCCGGCCTCGGTGGGGGTGGCGGGCTTGAAGATGGTGACGATGTGATACCAGGTGTTCGGAACGGAAGCGTCCGGCACTTGCTTCGACGCGCTGACGTCGGCGGTGGGCGCGGTGTTGTCGCAGAAGAGCTGGAAGGCGGTCGAGGTGGTCGGGGATCCTTCGCGGAGGCCGTAGGACATCGTATAACCGACGGAGGTCGGAGTGCCGACGGATTCATAGACCGACTGGCGGGCCGCGCCGGCGGATGCCACCGTGGTGCGGAACCAGGCGGATACCGCCCAAGGCTGGTTGACGTTCACGTTGGCGGTGACGTCCATGTAGTCGCCATTGCCGTCCATCAGCAGGGCGCCGGTGCCAACTTTCGAAGTGCCGCTGGTGGAGGCGTTGCCGAGCAGGCTGCCGTTGTAAGCCGTCCCGCCGGTGGCCGAGGCGTGATTGGCGGTGCCACCTTCGAAGTCCCAGTAGGCGACCAGGTTGTCGAGCAGCGGATTGGCCGCGAAAGCCGGGACGGCGGCCCACAGGCTGAGGGCGGGAAGAAGGCTGGAGAGTTTCATGGAATACGTTCGGGAAAGGATTCAGGAGGATGAAAACTTCGGCAGGCTTGGATGCCATTTGCCACAAGGTTTCCTAAAGAGCAATAAAAGGAATTTGAAGAAAACGTCACGGAAAAGCTTGGAGGCGGAAAAAGCGCGGAGCAGGCGGGACGGGATCGAGCTGGAATTCGAGGGCGTCGGCCGCGATATCGGCGGTCAGGCCGGGGTCGGGTGTCAGGAGTTCCCAGCCGTCGAGATCGCCCGATAACTGGGCGCGAACCTCGAATTCCACGGTGCCGCGCGAAGGGTGGCGGAAGGCGAGGGGAGCACCCGCCATGCCGGGATTCACCATCGCCCGCAAGTAGTCGAAGATGGCGGAGTCGTCGTTCTGCGGGTGGGTGCCGGCTTCCTTCTCCAACCAGGCGGGCACTCCGTCGGCGTCCGCGTCCGCCAGCGCATCGTCCGCGTTTTCCGGATCGAGGCCGTGGAGCGTTTCCCACCAGTCATCGAGGGTGTCGCCGTCGCTGTCCGCGGCGGAAACCTCGACCGGCAGGGCCTCGGGGCTGCCGCCGTGATGCAATGCGGTGATTTCCGCCGGGGTGAGCACCCGCGACCAGATCGCGACTTCGTCGAGCCGTCCGTCGTAGTTCCGGCCGGTGCCGGTGCGGTGGCCGCCGAGGACCAGTCCGCCGTTTTCCGATGCGGGACCGGGCTGGGGCAGGAGGTGGACCGCGACTTCCACGCCATCGACATGGAGCCGCAGGCGGGTGCTGTCATAGGTCGTCACGACATGGGCCCAGCGGCCGGTGAAGAGCGAGCGGTCCAGTACGCAGGGAAAGGGTCCGTGGGCCACCGCGACCGGCGTGGCACCGACGGTCGCCGAGGCCTGGACGTTGTGGGTGTGCAGCTCGAGGTTGATCTTCGCGGGATCGTCCGTTGGCTGGAATCCGAGCGAGAGGGTGTAGGCGGCGTCATTGCTGACCGTGCCGCCCAGCGTGCTTTCATAAAGGAAGTGCCGTTCGCTGCTGCCGTGGGCCGGGAGGCTGGCGGGCTTGCACCAGAGGGAGACGCTGTGGCCGGCGCTGTTGTCGTCCAGCGCGCTGCGGCCGACCACGAGATACTGCGAGGCGCTGCGTGTGAATTCCACCGCCCCGCCGCGCAGTCCGCCGTCCGCGATCAAGGCTGCGCCGTTGACCGCGGTGGCGTTCATCCGCGCTCCCAGCACGCTCTCGTTTTCCAGATCGCCGTCGAAGTTCCACCAGGCACGCAGGTCCTTGCCGAGCCCCGCGCCGGCCTTCGGGGTGAGCTGGTCGTAGGGGATCACCACCTCGCGCTGCACGGTGCCGTCGTGCAGGAGATAGCGCGCGGTCAGCACCGCCGGATTCACCCGGGTGTCGGCGGTCAGGGTGAGAAACTGGCGGGATTCCTGCGACGACCATTCGAGGTCCGGATGCGGGACATCGAGCGACGGGATGACCGAGGTGTGGGCGGGCGAGGTGATGAAGTCGTGCAGGTCGTAGCCGAGCCGCTGGCGGTGGATCAGGTGGCGCGAGACGTGGATGTCGCCGCCTAACAGGACCACGCCGGGGATTTTCCGGTCGCGGATGAAATTGAACAAGGCGTCGCGCTCGAACCAGTAGGTGAACTGGTCGTCGGTCTCACTGTTCTTCTTGTCCTGCCAGACCTCGCCCATGGCCAGCACCTTGAAGGGCGCACGGGAGGCGGCGAGGGCATCGAGCAGCCACTGCCACTGCGCGGGCCCGAGGCCGGTGCGCTTGGCGGGATCGACCGGCGACGGCCCGGTTTCGGAGAACCAGCGGGGATCGAGCAGGAAGACCTCCATCACCCCGAGGTCGAGCTTGTGGTACACGCCCTCGGTGCCGGTGCCGTATTGCTCGTGGGCCCGGTATTCGACGAAGCCGCGGCGGGTGTTCGGCTTGCCGGCGGCGAAGCTCGCGCCGTTGCCGTTGTTGAGGCCGAAGTCGTGGTCGTCCCAGATCGAGGCGGTCGGCGTGCCGCGGATCAGCGAGGCCATGAAGGGCGTTTCGAGGAAGGCGCGGTGCTTGGTGCGGATGCTCGCGAGGTCGGCGGTGTCGATGTAAGGCGTGTCGCCCATCAGGAAGAGCTGGTCGATGCCGAGCAGGCCCATGCGCTGCCAGACCGGCTCGGCGGAGGCGTTCGCACAGGACGCGAAGGCTGCGGTCACGACGCCTTTCGTCCCGGTGGCCAGCGGGGTGGAGAATTTCAAGCCATCCGCCGGGCCGGCGATCGGCACGGCGGTTCCGCCGGTGATGTCATCCAAGCGGTAGGTGTAGCGCGTCGCCGCGCTCAGGCCGGTGACGTGAAACTTTGCCACGTGATCGTCGACCGCCGGGCTGGTGGCCTCGCTGCTGCCGACCACCTGGCCGGCGGCGTTCAGCACGCTGAGGCGGAGGGTTTTCTCCACGGCACCCGGACGGTAGAGGAAGCGGGCTTCGGTGGTTCTCACCGTGCCGACCATCGGTCCGGTCTGGGCGCTTGCGTGGAAAAGCGGGAGCGCTGCGAGGAGCAGTGCGGGAAGGAAGGGCCGGAGCTGAAGGGACAGGATCATGGATGGGGGAAAAGGGCGGGGTGCGTGAGAATTCCGGAGTGCCGCCGGTGGATGCGGTGATGAATGCCACGATCTTCCGGAGACATACCCAAACCAACTAGCAAGTGTTTCCCAAAATGCAACAGTTTCGTTTCCGGGAAACTTTCGACTTGTGACGCCGGTGGGGTCGGATAGCTCTCTTGAGAACGAATCCTGACCCGATCCGCATGACCGAACCCGTGAACCAGCAGGCATTCCACCGGGCGCGGGTCCGGACGCTGCTGGTCGTGATGTTCTGCTACCTGTTCTACTACACGGGGCGGCAGAACTTCGGCTTCGCGATCCCGGGAATCTCGGAAGAGCTCGGGCTGTCCAAGACGCAGCTCGGCTGGTGCAGCACGGCCTTGCTGTGGTCCTACGCCATTGGCCAGGCGATCAACGGCCAGCTCGCGGACCGCTTCGGCGGCCGCAGCCTGATGACGCTCGGCGGTCTGCTGTCGTTCGTCATGAACTGGGTCACCAGCTTCGCCGGCGGCCTGGCGGGCGTGCTGGTGCCTTGGGCGGGCAACGGCTTAGTGCAGTCGATGGGCTGGGCGCCGGGCAGCCGCATCCTGTCGAACTGGTGGGACCGCACTCACCGCGGCCGGGTTTACGGATGGTATGTCTTTGCCGCCGGCATGTCGTCGGTAGTGACCTTCGGTCTGGCCGCGGTGGCGGTCGACCACGGCTGGCGCTGGATCTTCCGCGGGCCGGTCTTCCTGATGCTGTTAGGCAGCCTTGTCTTCTGGCTGGTGGTCCGCGAGCGGCCGTCGAAGGCAGGCTTCGCGGACCTTCCGGAAGAGCCGGAAACCGCCCGGGAAAAGCTTCACCCCGAGCGTCACCTGACCTGGTGGGAGCGCTACAAATGCGGCTTTACCTGCGCGCCCTTCCTCTTCGGCTGCGCGGCGATCGGTTTCCAGAATCTGGCCCGCTATGGCCTGCTGATCTGGGTGCCGGTGCATTTCCTCGGTGACGATTGGAAGAACTCGCCGCAGAAGTGGATCTCGATCGCACTCCCGATCGGCATGGCTTTCGGCGCGGTGTCGGCGGGCTGGATCTCCGACCGCGTCTTCGGCGGCAAGCGCGCCCTGCCGGTGATCCTCTTCCTCGGCATCGCCGCGGTCTGTGCCAGCGGGATGGCGGTGCTCGACCGGACCTCGTTGCTCGCGCTGCCGCTGCTTTTTCTAACAGGCTTCTTCGTCTACGGCCCGCAGTCGGCGTTCTGGGCGCTCTGCCCCGACCTGCTCGGCAAGCGGCTTGCAGGCACCGGCACCGGGATGATGAACTTCTTCGCCTACCTCTTCGCCGGCCTCGGCGAGCCTCTGATCGGCCACCTGATCGAGTCGAACAACCACTCGACCCACATGATCTTCCCGGTGGTCGCCGTGGCCTGCGCGCTGGGGGCGATCCTGATGTCCTTTATCCGCAAAACCGCATGAACACCCTACGCAGCGGCGGCCAGGCCCTTGCCGCCGTCTTTTCCGGCCACGGCCATCCCTTCGAACTCCGGGAATTCCCGGTGCCCGCGCCGGGACGCGGGGAGGTGTTGGTGGACATCAGCTGCAGCACGATCTGCGGCAGCGACCTCCACACCTGGCACGGCCGCAGGCAGGAGCCGGTGCCTTGCGTTCTGGGGCATGAAATCGTCGGCCGCATCGTGGCCTTCGGTCCCGGCGCGCCGCGGGTGGATCTGCGGGGTGAGCCGCTGTTAGAAGGTGACCGCATCACGTGGACGCTGGCGGCATCCTGCGGCGAGTGCTTCTTCTGCAAGCGGGGCCTGCCGCAGAAATGCGAACATCTTTTCAAATACGGCCACACCTCGATCGCGCCCGGCCGCGAGTTCAGCGGCGGCTTCGCCGAGTGCTGCCTGCTGACCGCCGGCACCGGCATCGTGAAGCTGCCCGACGCGCTCACCGATACGCTGGCCGCGCCGGCCAACTGCGCGGTGGCCACCGTGGCCGCCGCCTTCCGCCTGGCCGGCCCGGTGGAGGGATCGACGGTCGCGATCCTTGGCTGCGGCGTGCTCGGGCTGACCGCCGCGGCGATGGCCCGCTCGTTGGGAGCGGCGGAAGTCATCTCCTGTGATCTCGATCCCGGACGCTCCTCCTCCGTGAGGGACTTCGGAGCGAGCCACTTTTGCGAACCCGCCGACCTGCTGTCGGATACCCGCGATCTCACCAAGGGCCGCGGGGCGGATGTCACCATGGAGTTCTCCGGTTCTTCCGCCGCGGTCGCCGGGGCCTTCGCCGCGACGCGGACCGGCGGCGTCTCGGTCATCGCGGGCACCATCACCCCGGGTGGAGCGGTCAGCATCGACCCGAACGATCTGGTCCGCCGCATGCTGACCATCCGCGGCTTGCACAACTACGCGCCGGAGGATTTGGTCGTGGCGGTGGAATTCCTCAGCCGGACCGGTGACCGCTTTCCCTTTGATTCACTGGCGGGCGGTGCCTTCGCGCTCGAAGACATCGAGCACGCCTTCGAATCCGCCACCACCCGGCCGGGTCGCCGCGTGAGCATCACTCCCTGACCATGTCATTCCCGATCCACCTTCCATCCTACATCGCCGGCCAGGCGGTCACCACCGGCCGCTCGCTGGAGGTCCGCTATCCTTGGGACGGCTCGCTCACCGGCACCGCCGCCCTGATCGGCCCGGAGCACCTGGAGCAGGCGATCGCCGCCGCGCTGGCCTTTCCGAACGAATCGCTGACCCGCCGCGACCGCCACGACATCCTGCGCAAGGCGGCCGTGTTGCTGGCGGAGCGGCGCGACGAGTTCGCCGCGCTGATCACCCGCGAAACCGGGCTGGCGATCCGCGAGGCGAAGTACGAGACCACTCGTAGTTCCGACGTGCTCGACTTCGCGGCCATGGAAGCGCTGCGCGACGACGGCCGGATTTTCTCCTGCGACATCTCGCCGAACGGCAAGCCGCGCAAGATCTTCACCTCGCGCTATCCGGTCAAGCTGGTGGCCGCCATCACGCCGTTCAACCACCCGCTGAACCAGGTCGCCCACAAGCTCGCCCCGGCCATCGCGGCCGGCACGCCGGTGCTCCTGAAGCCGTCCGACCGCACGCCGCTCACCGCGCTGAAATTCGCCGAGGTGCTCTATGAAGCCGGGCTGCCGGGGCCGATGCTCAGCTTGTTCGTTGGTGGCATCGACGACATTGTCACGCCGATGATCACCGACGATCGCGTGGAGATCGTCACTTTCACCGGCTCGGTGGAGATTGGAAAGCACATCGCCCGCACCTGCGGCTACAAGCGGATCTGCCTCGAACTCGGCGGCAACTCGCCGCTGATCGTGTTGGAGGACGCAGACCTTGATCTCGCCGCGAAGCTCGCCGCCGAAGGGTCCTTCCGTAATTCCGGCCAGCGCTGCACCGCGGTCAAGCGGGTCCTCGTTCAGGAAAGCATTCTCGAAGCCTTTACCGCGCGTTTCACCGATCTGGTCCGCCGCGAGTATTCCTGCGGCGACCCCGAGGATCCCGCGACGGTAGTCGGCACGATGATTCACGAAGGCGCGGCGGCCGAGCTGGAACGGCGCGTGAAAGACGCGGTCGCCATGGGTGCCGAAGTCCTCCACGGCGGAGGTCGGCGCGGTGCCCTGTTAGAGCCGACCATCATCGCCAATGTCCCGCGCGAGGCCGAGATGGTCGCCCTTGAGAGCTTCGGACCGCTGGCCCCGATCATCCCGATCCGCGATCTCGATGATGCGATCACTTACTACAACTCTGGCCCCTTCGGCCTGAGTGGCGGGGTTGTCACCAACGATCTCTCGCTCGCGATGAAAGCCTGTAAGGAACTGCGGGCAGGCACCACCAACGTGAACGAGGTCCCGGGCTACCGGCTGGAGATGACGCCCTTCGGCGGCACCCGCGATTCGGGACTCGGCGTGAAGGAAGGGGTGATCGAGGCGATCAAGTTCTTCACCCACGAGAAAACCTGGTCGCTGCCCTGGTAACGCCACTTCCCCTCACCCATGCAAGCGACGCGGCCCGATAACCCATCTAACAGCCTCGCCGCATCGCCACCACCGGTGTCCCTCCAGACCCGGATGGTGCTGCTTTCCTACCTCGCCTACTTCTTCTACTACTTCACCCGCAAGCATCTCGGCGTGGCCACGCCGGCGATGGTGGAGAGCGGATTTTCCGACACGACGATTGGCTGGGTGCAGACGGCCTACGGAGTCTGCTACGCCATCGGGCAGTTCCTCAGCGGTGCGCTCGGCGACCGGCTCGGACCGCGCATCGCACTGACGGTCGGGATGATCCTTTCCGGCATCGCGACACTGGCCTTCGGGATGTTCCCGATCATGGGCGCGCTGGTGGTTTGCCTGTCCATCAACGGGCTCTTCCAATCCACCGGCTGGCCGAACGCGTGCAAGGTGGTGTCGCAGTGGGTCGGCTTCCGTCACCGCGGCCGGGTCATGGGTTTCTGGATGACCTGCTACATTTTCGGCAGCATGGCGGCCAACCTGGTGGCGGGCTACGTGCTCGGGAAGTCCGGCTGGCGCGAGGTGTTCCTGGTCACCGGCGTCGCGGTGATCGTGGTCGGCATCGTGCAGGGTCTGTTCCTGATCAACCGTCCGGAGGACCGCGGGCATCGTCTGGAGCGAAGGACTTCCACGACGTCGGGAGGCTCGGTGAAAGGCGGCTTCATGCTGATGATCCGGCAGCCCTCCATCCTCCTGTTAGGCGCTTGCTACACCGGCTTGAAGTTCGTCCGCTATTCGTTCTTTGCATGGAGCCCTTATTATCTCGCCAGCCAGATCGGTCTGGCCAAGGACTCCGCTGCCTACGTCTCGAACGGCTTCGAAGTCGGCGGCATCCTCGGCCTCGCGGCGGGCGGCTGGATCGGCGACCACTATTTTTCGAACAACCGCGTCCGGCTCGCCCTCGTCGCCCTGCTCGGCATGATCGCGGCGGTCCTGCTTTACCGCGTGATCAGCGCCGGCGGCGGGATCTGGGGCAATGCGGCTGGTCTCGCGGCGATCGGCTTCTTCCTCTACATCGCGGACTCGATCGTTTCCGGTACCGCCGCCCAGGACATCGGCGGCGCGGAAAGCACGGCATCGGCGGCGGGCATTATCAACGGGATCGGTTCCACCGCGCAGCTCTTCGCGGGCATCGTGCCGATCTGGCTCAAGAACACTTGGGGCTGGGACGCGGTGTTCCTGTCGTTCATCGTGCTGGCGGTCGTTTCCTACGTCGCGGTGCTGCCGGTGGCACGACAGCGGAGCCTGGCAAAGGCATGACCATGGCCCGGCATGGCAGGCGATGGTACACGAGGACGGGATCGAACCGCCGACCAACCCGGTGTAAGCGGGCCGCTCTACCGCTGAGCTACTCGTGCTTTCCGCCGCGGACGGTGGGGACTTTCACCCCGGCCGGGCCGGCGGCGCAAGCGCGGAGTCGCTGCGGGCTTGCGGGTGCGGGCCGGCGGTGGTTACCTCGCCGCCCCAACATGCATTTGCGTTTCACCGAAGAGGAACTCGGCACCCTGGTCGAAATGGTCAGCCTGGCCGCCGAAGTCGCGTCCTGGAACGAGCGTCCCGGCGCGGAAGAAAGCCTGGCCGCCTACGACGCGCTGGAGGACAAGGTGCTGGAGAAGGCCAAGCACGCAGGGCTCGGCGAGCATGTCGATTTCGACGAGGAAAAGCAGCGCCACCACCTGAGCCAAGAGTATCAGGAGGGGTCGTTCTACCAGCAGTGTTATGACGAGTTTCGCAACGAGGTCTTCTGGGAAGAGCTCGTCATCCGGCTGGCCGACCGTGACCTGGCCCGGGTGATCGGACTGCCGGCTTGGGAGAAGCTGTCCGAGGAAGACCGCCGGGCGCAGACCCAGGATGTGGAGAAGCGCTACTGGGAGGAATTCTCCAAGAACGGAATCGAGCGTCTGGCGGTGATTTTCCCCCATGCGGAGGGCTAGCCAGCCTTTTCCACAGCTTGATTCAGGGCTGTGAGGGAGGCCCGGTGGGGACTTGAGGCCTTAAGAGCGAGGTCTGTTCTTGCATCAAACAAAACAAACAAGGTGCCAGACAAGCTGTAGATTGACACCCGATCTCGTCCTGTCATTTTCCCTCCATTCCAGCCCCCTTCCCGATGAAAACCAGCGACTTGCCTGTCCTTGACCCGCTCGACCGGATCACCCTGCCGACTTCGCCGACGCCGGGGCGGATGGAGAGTCTCGGCCGCAAGATGAAGCGGGGGCGCCGGCGGATCCTGGGGCAGTTCGGCGGGGAGAACTCCGGGGGGCAGGCCTACCATGTGATGAGCCGCACCGCCG
>JBIPNO010000026.1:0-75111 GCA_044372775.1 Haloferula sp. | reverse complement strand
CGGTCGGGTCCCGGTCCGGCTCCGCCGGCCCCGGCCCCTCCCTCCGCCAAGGAGCGCGCGGATCACCGGTGGGTCATTCTAATTGTCGTCGAGGGGATTTCTAATTGTCGCTGGACACGATATTCCATGCGTAGAGCTGCACGATCAGCGTGAGGGGATTCGCGGTGGTGTTGTCGTCGAGGAAGACATCCAGCTTGAGCGGCTGCATGCCGCGGGTGGCTTTGTAATCGGCGGCGAACTGGGCCACGGCTCGCGGCCGTTGGTTGTAGGGATCGCCGGGGGTGTAGGCGACGAAAGCCCCGTCTCCCGGGGCGCGACCCTCGGGGTGGTGGGAAAAGCCCCTCGTCAGGGTGCTCCAGAGCCACTCCCCCGCGTTCCGGCCCGTATCGACCGAAGCCCCCGTGGTGGGTTCCTCAAAAACATCCAGCGTGGTCGGGTTGAGGTAATAACCGGTATCTCCCTGGCTCGACCCGTAACGGGATACGGTGGCGTTGAGATTGCCATTCGAGATGATGTCTCCGGTGGCGGCCCCGGTGGCATTGACCACAAGTCTGTTAGAGGCGGCGTTGGGATTGCCATCGGCATCGGTCGCCGCGGCCTCGGGGAGGGAAACGGTGATCTGGCCGGGGCCGGACGGCGTGATCTGGACCGTCCAGGCCGCGCCATTGCCCGTGAGACCGGCGGCGGTTCCGTTGGTCACGATGAACTCCGATGGATTCAGTCGGGACACCGGCTCGTTGAAGGTGGCGGTCACGGTGAACGGCTCGTTCCCCGTGGTGGTGGGAGCTTGCAGGCTCACCGTCGGGCGCGACGCGTGGACGTAGGGGGCATCCGTGGTGACGGCGGTATTCCACGCGTTGTATTCCGCCAGCATGGTGTTGTAGACCTGCTGGATCGCCGGGGAGCGGGTGGAGATGTTAGACGCGGTGGCGATGGCGGTTTGTTCCACTTCTTCACCGGCGGGGATGTTGACCAGATCGTAAAGTTGCCAGCCGCTGCCGTTGTCGATCAGCTTGTACTGCTGGTTGACCCAGGATTTGCGCGATTCGATCTTGAAGCCGATCGGGCTGGTGCGGGTGGTGGCGGTGCCCTCGATGAGCGGGCGGAGGGAAATGCCATCGAGCGGCCGCTGGTCGGGAACGTTGAGCCCGAG
Organism: Haloferula sp.; assembly: GCA_044372775.1. Taxonomy (GTDB): domain Bacteria; phylum Verrucomicrobiota; class Verrucomicrobiia; order Verrucomicrobiales; family Akkermansiaceae; genus Haloferula. The sequence goes on along the minus strand of JBIPNO010000026.1, from coordinate 73,958 downwards.
GAGGTCGAGGATGGTGGGATAGTAGTCCGAGGTGACGGCCGGGTAGGCGGTGACGCGACCGGCCGGGATTTTGTCCGGCCACTCGAGGATGCCCGGCACGCGGACGCCGCCTTCGAACAGGCTGCGCTTGCGTTCGCGGAAGCGGCCCGAGCTGAGCGAGCGGGTGGTGTTGGTTTCGTTCGGCGAGTTGGCGCCGTCTTCGGGGCCGTTGTCGCTGGTCATCCAGAACATCGTGTTGCCGCGGACGCCGAGGGCGGTGAGTTCGTCGCGGATCATACCGAGGGCGCTGTCCATGTCCTCGATGGACTTTCTCAACGCGGTGCTGGAATCGAGCGCGGCCGAGCCGGCGGGATCGACCATCGGCTTGTGCGGGGTGTGGAACCAGAGGACGATGAAGAAGGGTTGGTCATCGGCCACGGCGCTGCGGAGGTAGGGGATGACCTGCCGTGCGAGGAGGCGGGAATCATCGCCATCGGCGGGGTTGTTGATCTCGCCGACCGGCACGGCGATGCCTTCGCCGGAGGTCTGGTTCCAGGTGGCCGGCATGCGCCAGTAGCGGGTGCCGTAGAAGTTGGTGTCGGTGAAACTCGTCGGCAGCGCGAGACCGTTGGTCGGCTTGCGGTAGGGGTGATAGGTGGGGACCTTCGACTCGGTGGCGAAGCAGAAGTCGTAGCCATGGTGCCAGGGTGCGGAGTAGGCGCTGGTGTTGCCGCTGCTCGCGCGATTGGCATCGGTGCGCAGGGTGGTCAAGGTGCCGAGGTGCCATTTCCCGAAGTGGGCGCAGCGGTAGCCGTTCGCCGCGAGGACTTCCGGCAGCGGGGTTTCGCCGAAACCGAGGCGGCCGGAGTTCGCGTAAGGAACCCCCACGCGGAAAGGATTGCGTCCGGTCAGGCAACTGGCGCGGGTGGGCGAGCAGACCGCGGAGGCGGCGTAGAAGCGGTCGAAGCGGAGGCCGTTGGCGGCCATGGCGTCCATCACCGGGGTGTGGATCCAGCCTTGGTCGGGATGGGGCGTGCCGTTGGCATCGGTGACCCGCCGGCTGTTGAATCCGGGGTCGCCCCAGCCCATGTCGTCGGCCATGGCGAGGATGATGTTCGGGCGGGTGGATGCCGCCGCGGGACACGACGAGACAAGCAGGCCTGCGAGGGCGAGCGCTGGCAGGTTTCGTTTCATGAGCCGGTGATCAAGATGCCCGGCGAACCCTCCAAGGTGAAGGAGGGTTCGCGGGGATGGGGGATTTCACGGGGTGCTGAACGAGGCGCGCAGGAACCCGCGCGACTGGCTGGAGACCGGGTCGCTCAGGCGGAAGGTGCGCCAGTCGTAGCCCGAAGGCGCGGCGGGAAGAGCCGGGTTGAGTGCGGTTTCCTCGACGCCGCGGGCGAAGGTGGCGAGGTCGAGCGAGCCGCCCACGGCCACCTGGACGCCCTTCACGGTGGCGGAAGGCGAGGGGCTTCCGGCAAAGGTGGTGCCGGTCGGGACGAGGAGCGAGATTGTGAGATGGCCGCCGGTCAAGGCCTCCGCCGGACGGCGCGCCGCGCTGCCGCTGTCGGGGGCGGTGCCGCCCATGATGAACTCGGCGGCGTTCGAAAGGCCGTCGCCATCGGGATCGGAGTCCGGCAGGGCGTCGTCGCCGGTCAGGGTGGGGTAAGCGGCCATGAAGTTCTGGAAGGGCGTGCCCACGGTGAGCGTGCCGGTGCCTTCGGCGAAGCGGGCATCCAGCGCCCCCGCGCCGAGGCCGCCATTGGTCGCGCCGGTGCTGCCGTGGCCGTAAACGCCCGGCCCTTGCAGGGTGGAGCCGATGACCAGCTTTTCGACCGCGTCGCTGCCGGCGAAGTTCAGGTGAAGGACGCCCGAGTCGCCGATGGTGATGGTGGACGCGTCGTTGCCGGTATTGGCGTTGTCGAGGCGGAGCGTGCCGCCGGTCACGGTGGTGTTTCCGGCGTAGGTATTGAGACCGGAGAGCGTGAGCGTGCCCTCGCCGGCCTTGGTGAGGCCGCCGGCGCCGGTGATCGCGACGGCGATGGCGGTGGTGAAGCTGTTGGTATCGATCACACCGCCAGCGGCGTTGTTGGTCAGGACCCTGAAGGTGGAGCTGCCTTGGATGATCAGCGAGGTGATCCCGCCGGAGAGCTTCAGGGTGCCGCCGTTGGAGAAATTCAGCGTGGTATTGCCGCTGCCAGTGCCCGCCGTGGAATTGTTGAAAGCAGCGGAGGTCGTGAACGTACCTCCGCTGATCGTGAGACTCGCGCCGCCGGTGTTGGAGGCGGTGCTTCTGGCCAGGATGATGTCCGCCGTGCCGTCATAGATGAAGTTGGACCCGGTTTTCACGTTCATGACCGCGCCGTATCCGGAGTTCGCGGGCCGGATCGTCAGAGTGCCGTTCTGGGTCCAACTTGAGCCCGATTCGAGGTTGAGCGTCGCCCTTCCTCCCACGTTCAGGCCGCTGGTGGCGCTGGTGGTCACCGTGCCGAAGACGTTCAAGGCCCGGGCCCCGCCACCATCGCCGCTGGCCATCGTGATGTTGCTTCCAGCTCCCACCGCGATGGTCGAGCCGCTCTGGAAGTTCACGGTGGCATTGCCGTTGAGGCTCCAGCCTCCGGTGGCCGCCGATTGATCGCCGGAAACGTTCACAGCGCCGGGAGTATTGGTCCCGGTGGTTCCCATGATGGTTGCTCCCGTGTAGGTATTGATGCCGGAAAGATTGAGTATGCCGGCGCTGGTTTTCCGGAAGCCTGATGAGCCGGCGAGCGGGGCGGAGATCGTGGCGCTGATCGAGGCCCCGATGTCGACCCGCGGGTTGGCGCCCGAGAACCGCAGGGTGGCGTCGCCGGAGCTTGGACCCGCGATCGTATATCCTGTGGTTCCAAACTGGATGAGGTTGACGAGGATGTTCTGCGAGTCGCCGTTCATCGTGACCGTGCCGGCGGTTCCCGCGAACTGCGCGGAGTCCACGGCGGGGTCGGTGTTGGGCCACTGGGCAAGCGGGCCGGTGTTGCCGCCGCTGCGCCATAACATTGACGAGATGTCCCAGGTGCCCGGGCCGCCGGTGTTGGTGCTTGCCTCGCCGTCCGCGTCCCAGAAGAAGGCGGTCTGGGCCTGGGCGGAGCTGGCGGCGGCGATCAGGATGCCGGAGAGAAGGGAACGGCTGAAGCGGGCGGATGGGCGGGATGGGTTCGCTTGCATGGTGATGGATGGATGATGTGGGTTGGGCTTCATCGGGCTTCGAGGGTTTGCCGGGGAACGGGCGATCCGCGGTTCAATTGAGAAACAGCCAAGTCCCGATGGATCTTAACCGGGCGGCGGAAACTTCCCGCGAGCCGGTGCGGGTGCGGGGAAGAACCGGGGGCTTTTTCAGTTCCCCGGCGGCCGCCCGCCTGCCGGGAGCGCGTCGTCCCGCTTCGTGACGACGACGTTGTCGAGGGCGGGCGCGGCTTGCTCGGAATTCGCGCTGGTTTCGCTGAAGACCAGGGTCGTCTGTGCGGACCGGGCGGTGAAGGTGAAGCTCACCGGCCGGTTGTAACCGTTGCTGCCGTGTCCCTGACCGGTGCGGGTGTCCCAGATCCGCCCGAGAGGTTGTCCCGAGATGGCGGTCCCGTCGTAGGCCGCGGCGGTGACTTGCAGGTCGCCTTTGCGTCCGCCGACAAAATAGCCGCCCATTTCGAAGCGGACCTCGTACTTTTGCAAGGGGGTCGTGGCGAAGGTTTGCCAGATCGAGTCGTCGCGGGTGCCGAGCTCGTAGCCGGGCGGGCTGGTGTTCCGGAAGCTGATCTGCGCGTCGGCGGTCGAGGAGATGAGATTACTTCTTCCGGCTCCGAGCCCCAGGACTCCATTGGCCGAGCGGAGCGCGACTTTGACATCGCGGCCGAAATTCCAGCCCGGCAGCAGCGCGGCGGTGGCTTTCGCTCCGAAGTTCTTGTCATCCGGACGACTGCCGGATTCAAAATCGCCATTCACGATCAGGCTGGAAGGCTTTTCGTCCGGCAGGCGGACGAGGAATTTCCCCGGCTTGGCCGGGATGGTTTCGAGCGGGCCGGTCGGCCCGGACCGGCGGGCTTGTCCGGTGGTGAGGGTCTCCGCGGCCCCCCGCCGGCCACGTGCCTCGACGCGGCCGGAAAAGACATGCACCTCATCGCCCGCTTCCGGATCCGCGAGGATTCCGAATTCGGTGCCGAGGTCGGTGACAGCCAGTTCCGGCGTGCTGACTTGGAAGCCTTTCCCTGCGGCGGAAACTTCGAACCAGGCCGTTCCGTGTTCCAGGTGCATTTCCTTTTCGGAACGGAGCTCGAATTCCGCCGGGGCAAGCACCACGCCGCGGGTGCCGTTGCCCAGCGTGAACTCGAAGGTGCCCTGGCTGAGACTCACGATGGATCCTTCGCCCAACCTGCCGGCAGCGCCGTCATTGCCGGTGGCGTGCTCGATGGCGTAAATGCTGCCGGTCGCGCCCTGGAAGGTGGCCAGGGCGGGTTCCCGGGACACGAAGGTGAGCTTCAGCACGACGCCCAGGAGGACCAGCGCCGCCGCGGCGGCGAGGATCGTCATTCGCGCGGTGCGGCGGCCCTGGAGGTGGAGCCGGATGTCCGCCAGGGATTTGGCCGAATCGAAAGAGGTGATGCGGGAAATCCGGTAGGTGAGCGACTGGTGGAGATCGGCGTATTCGTAGTAAAGCGCCCTCGCGGCCGGATCGGATTTCAGCAGGGCGCGGAGTTCGAGGCATTCCGCTTCGGTCAGCGTGCCGTCGAAGCTGGCCTGGATGGCGCGTTCGAGTTCGCCGCGGGTCATGGCGCGCCCTCCTCCAGGATGAGTTGATCGCGCACGCATTTCCGCAGGCTGACGCGCAGCCGGTGAAGCGTGACGGAGAGGGCCGAGACACTGCGCCCCACCCGGGAGGCGAACTCGTCGAGGCCGAGATTGGAGCGGTAGCGGTGTTCCAGCAGCGCCCGATCCTGCGGGCGCACCTTGTTCAGGCAGCGCTCCAGGGCGGCGAGCCGCAGTTCGCTGGGGGCGAGGGCGTCGGGAGCTTCCTGGGCGATCCGGTCCAGCAGTTCGTCGTCGAGGAGGACGATGCCTTCGCGCTTGTTCTTCTTCAAATGGGCGAGCACTTCGAAGCGGGCCACCGCGAAGGCCCAGGCCCGGAAATTGGTGCCGCTTTCAAACTGCTGCTGCTTGGTCCAGAGCACCAGATTGGTCTTTTGCAGGACATCCGCGGTGTCCGCGTCCCCCGGCATCAGCGTGATGATGTAGGACCACAAATCCGGCTGATGCTTCGTCAGCAAGGTGACGAATTCGGCCGAGCGGTCGTGGTCGGGTAGGGACATTTCGCAGCGCGTGGGTGGGGTCAGGAAGGAGGCACCGGGCACCCTTTCCAAGGGTGAACAGCCGGGATCGTCCGGATCTTAACACGACGACACGCGGATGCGGCGGGAAAGCCGCAAGGTCCCTTTTCGAGCGCCCCGCCCCGGCGGATCTCCGGAGCGAGGCGCGGCGGTCCGCGGAATTCGAACTCAGGGTTCGAGGTAAACGATGCGGTAGAAGCGCTTCGGCCGCAGCACGGGGTCGAAGCCGCTGGTGTCGGTGAAGGTGGCGGTGCCGGAGGGGCCGCCGACGACCGCGGCTCCGGTGTTGGTCCAGTTGACGAGATCGTCCGAGACGCGGAGCTGGTAGCTGACCCCGGTGGTCAGGCCACCGGCGGTGATGAAGGGGAAGCCGCTGCCGTTGTTGGTGCCGACCGAGGTGATGAAGGCGGGGTCGATGACTTCGACGGAGAAGGTCAGCGTCTGGCCGTCGACGTCGAGGGTGTAGGTGGTGTTGGCGGTCGGGTTGATGGCGATGGTGCCGGAGGTGCCGAGCGGGACGCTGCCGACGCCCTGGTCGATGGTCGCGGTGGTGGAAGTGCCGCCGGTCTTGTAGCGGAGTTCGCCGCCGATGCCGCGGACGACGCGGACGGTGCCGTCGAGGGCGAGCGCGCCGGAAGAGCTGGCGAGGAAGGCGGCGTTGTGGGCGGCGATTTCGGTCGGGCTCAGGGCGCGGTTGTAGATGGCGGCTTCGTCAAGCTGGCCGTCGAAGAAGAGGCCGGACTGGCGGATTTTGTGGGATCCGATGACCCAGCGGCCGATCGAGGACTCGGGAGAGACGAGCACGCCGAGGGGGGTCTGGATGACCTGCTCGGAGACAAGCGCGCCGTCCATGTAGAAGCGCAGTGTGTAGGAGCCCGCGCCGCTGTTGTGAGTGCAGGTGAGCGCGGCGTGGCACCAGTCGAGATCGCCGGCCTTCTTGTTGGCGTTGGAAGTGGCAAGGGCGTTCGGGCTGGTGAGGTTGCCGGTGAAGGAGGCGAGCCTGCCGTTCGGGTCGAGGAACATCACGCTGCGGCCGAGACCGCCGCCATCCTGATTGGAGAAAAGGTTCTGGCCTCCGGCGGTGCGTGCGGCGACTTCGGGGCGCATCAGGATTTCGAGGGTCCATCCTTCGGTGCCGTCGGGGTCGATGTCGCCGGCCGTGTCATCGCCGTCCGGGTCCTGGGGATTGAGGGTGACGGGGGTGGTGACGGTGCCGTTGTTGTTGAAGTCGGCGCAGGTGCCGAGCGGTCCCGGCACGGCGCGGGTGACGGTGCCGAGGACGGACACGCTGTGCCGCCCGTTGCCTGAGGAGTCGTAGAACACGGGGCTGCCCGTGTTTTCCTCGAAGCGGTAGTAAGCGACGGGATCGGCGGCGAGGACCACGGCGGGATAGCTGGTGGCGGGGCCGCCGACGGTGACGGTGGCGGTGTCGACGGCGCTGGCGGTGGCACCGGTGATGGAGGCGGTGCCGGTGAAGGTGGTGGTGGCGACCGGACCGGGATCGAGGACCAGGCTGCCCGAGGCGATCTGGAGGGGATCGGTGATGGTGGCGATGTTGGAGGTTCCGTCGTTGATGACGATGAGATCCGTGCCGGTCTGGGTGTAGATGCGGTAGGTCGACCAGGTGGGGTCGGAGAGGAAATTGTTGGCGACGAAGAGATTGTTGCCGGACCACGAGGTCACGGTGGTGGTCGAGCCGGAGCTGGTTCCGTTGGTGACTTCCAGGTAGTAGGTGGTGCCGGACTGGAGGACGGTGCTGAAGTTCGTATCGTTGTCGGTGAGCGGATCGGTGGGCAGCGCGGCGAAGAGCTCGAAGGTGCCGGTGGCGGCGTTGGTCTTCACCACGGTGGCGTTCCAGTTCAGCGTGACGGGCGTGCCGGCGGTGGTGAAGGGCGGCGAGGCGTGGAGGGTGAAGTCGGGCGCGGGCTGGACGGTGACGACGGACTGGAGGGTGGCCGGCGTGCCGGCCCCCGCTTCATCGAGCCAGGCGGTGAGGGTGTAGGTGGTGGTGGCGGTGATGGCGGGGGCGGCGAAGCTGCCGGCATCGAGGAAGGGCTGGCCGTCGGCGGTCAGGGTGTAGGTGGCGAGGGTGGAGGCGCCGTTGCTGATTTCGATCCGCTTCGCGGCGCCGCTGGTCCAGGCGAGGGTGGGCGAGCCGTTGCCGTAGATGAGGGCGGGTGTGGCGGTGAAGGTGTTGAGGTCGGGCGATGTCTTGACGGTCACGGTGACCTGCCGGGTGTCCACGATGGTGCCGCCGGCGGCGGTGGCGGTGAGGGTGTAGGTGGTGGTGGCCGCGGGGCTCACCGGGACGGAGCCGAGGCCGGCGGTGGAAAGCGCGGCGGCGTCGATGACGGTGGCGTTCTGGTCGTTGGTGATGGTCAGGGTTTCGTAGTCCAGCGAGTAGCTGTAGAGGTCGAAGCTGCCGCCCCAGAGCGTGGCGGTGCCGTCGGCGGCGAGGAGGTCGCCGTTCTCGAGCGTGAAGGTTTTCGCGACGTTGTCGTAGGCGGTGACCTTGAAGAGGCGTCCGACATAAGTGCCGCCATTGGCGCGGAGATAGTAGGTGGGGCCGGAGGTGAGCAGGGCGAAGTTGAAGGCGGAAGCGCCGAGCTGGTTGGAGCCGAGCGCGAAGTTGTCGGCGGTGCCGGTGGACACGGAAGTGCGGCGGTTGGCACCTTCCCAGGAGAGGTTGGCGGAGCTGCCGAGGATGATGGAATCATCGTCGGTGCTGAAGCAGCGGGCGAGGCGGCCGGCGTTGAAGAGGTTCTGGATTTCGGTGGCGGTGAGGGCGTTGTCGTAGATGCGGATGTCGTCGAGGTGGCCGTTGAAGTCGCGGTCCGTGGCGGTGTTGAAACTGTCGCCAAGGCGGGTGGTGGCGGTGGCGGTGTTGACGGCGGCGGTGCTGGTGCTGCCGTTGGGCACGCTGACGCCGTCGATGTAGAACTGCATCTGCTGCATGGTGCTGGCGGAGTTCGGCAGCACGACGGCGACGTGGTGCCAGCGTCCGGTATCGACGCGGGTGGTGGTGGTCTGGCCGGTGCCCTGGATTTCGACGCGGAAGAAATTGCTGAGCACCTTGATGTCGAAGCGGGTGCCGGTGGAGTTCGTGCCGGCGCCGAACATCGTGGCATTGGCTTCCTGATTGGGCGTGGCTTTCATCCAGAAGGCGACCGTGCGGGTATCGCCGTTGGCGAAGGTGGTCCAGTTGGTGGCGTTGGTGGTGATCGCACCGCCGTCGAGCAGGGCGGTGGCGGCACTGACGAAGAGCGATCCGTTTCCAAGCGGGGAACAGGCGCTGTCGAGGGTGGCGTTGGCCTGGAGGACCAGCGGGTTGTTGCCGGAGCCGCCGTCGGCGAGGGTGCCGTCGAGCGTCCAGTGGTGGATCAGGGCTGCCGGGGAGAGGGCGGGCAGGCTGGCGGCGAGCAGGGCCGGTGCGAGGTATTTCTGGAGACGGGTTTTCATCGGATGGAGTTTTTGCAGACCCGCGGGGAAGCGGAGGACCACCGATGAATGACCCGGCGCGGCGGGGTATTACACGAAAAGCGCGGCAGCGTGTGTCCTAACGGACGGGCGGCGGCTGGTTCGCGAGGAAGAGCGCCTGGATCTGCTCCGGCGTGAGCGCGGTGGGCAGGATGTAGAGTTCGTCGAGCTCGCCCTTGAAGGTCCGGAAGTAGGTGCCGGATTCGATGCGACGGCCGATGGAGACCGGGAGGGCCTTGGGCCCTTCAACGACGGTCGATACCGGCTGGGCTTTGACCGCGGTGGTCGGTTCCAGGCGGCCATCGACGTAGTGGCGGAGGTGGCTGCCGGTGCCGGAATCCGGACCGCCGAGGAAGACGATGGCGACGTGGTGCCAGCGGCCGTCGAGGAGATTGGTGGAGCCGATGCGGTAGCCGCCCTGGACTTCGGTGCGGATGGCCCCGCGGGTGCCTGGGTTGTCGTAGCCGGTGTTCCAGCCGACCTGCCATTTGCCCCCTGCTTGCGAGGTCCCCCAGGAAAGAATGGAGTAGGCGAAGATCTCGGAACTGTTGGCCGGAAGGCGGACCCAGAAAGCGATCGAGCGCGGCGCGTGGCCGGCGATGCCGGGGAAGCCGGTCGCCAGGAAGGCGTCCTCGCCGTTGAGTTGCACGGCGTTTCCGAAGCGGCCGGGGATGAGGCCGACGGAAGCCTTGTCGCCGGTGAGCCGGACTTCGGCGGGGAAGGCGGGCATGCCGGGCGGGCGGTGGCCGGATTCGCGGAACGTGTCGCGGGTGGTGGCGGCGGTGTCGAAGGACCAGTGGAGGAACCACTCGGGAAGGAGCTCCGGGCCGGCGGGCGGGCGGACGGGAAATTGTTCGGGCCGGTAGCGTTCGCCGGCGAGCAGGATGCCCTCGCGGTTGACGCGGACGGGCTTGTTCTTGGCGAGCATCAGCGAGGCGAGGTCGCCCCATTTGCCGTTGAGTTCGACGCGGCCTTCCAGCACGTGGACCTCGGCGCTGCCGTCGCCATCGACGGCGACGCCGAAGCGGGACTTGTGCTCGCTGAGCAGGGTGGACGGGGTTTCGAAGATGAAGCCGCGGGCTTCGCGGGGGATCGCGACGGTGGCCTTGCCGCTTTCCAGGCGGGCGCGGGTGGCGGAGCTGAGGATGAGCGAGGAACCGCCCTCCAGCAGCACGGTGGCGCCGCAGTCGAAGGTGATCTCGACCGAGCCGGTGCCGAGTTCCAGAGTGCCGGGCTCGACCCAGTCGCCGGTCAGAAGAGGGGGCGACTCCCAGGTCGCGCCGACGCTGCGGGTGATGCGGGCGACATAGTCCGGCTCCACGGCCGGGGGCGGCTCGATTTGCACGACGGCCGGGGTGGAGGGGTTTTCCAGCAAGAGGCTGATGCCGAGGGCCAGCAGAAGGACCGCGGCGGCCGCCATGGCGAACCGGGGCCAGCGGGTGCGGGCTCCGGCAGGTGCGCGGGCGGGGCGCGGGCTTTCGCGGAACAGGGCCTGGGCGGGCTCTCCGAGTTCCCACTCGAGCCGGCCGTGGACCTCGGCCTGGCGGCAGTAATGATCGAGGGCGGCGGGGTCGTCGCGCAGCTCGCGCTGAAGCTCGGCGAAGCCGGCCTCGTCGAGGCTGCCTTCCAGGCTTGCGTCGATGCGTTCGAGTGTTTCCCGTTTCATGCGGCACCTCCTTCCCGGGCGAGACGCGCTTCAATACAGGTCCGCAAGGTGTTCCGCAACCGGAAGTAGAGCTGCTGGAGCGCGCCTTCCGTGCGGCCGGTCTCTCGGGCGATTTCACGGACGGTCTTGCGGTGGGTGTAGCGGGACTGGATGAGCTGGTGATCTTCGGGGGAAAGGGTGAGCAGGCACTGGCGGAGCGCGGCTTGCTGGCCGTCGGCGAGGCTCTCGGCCCCGGCCTGGCGCTCGGCGATGGATTCGAGGAGGTCGGTGTCGAAGACCAGCCAGTGGCGGCGGCGTTCCGAGCGCAGGGCTTCGAGCGTCTTGAAGTGGGCGATGCGGAAGGCGAAGGCCTTGAAGTTGGTGCCCGGCTGGAAGGATGCGGATTTCTCCCAGAGCACGAGGTTGGTCTCCTGGAGGATGTCCTCGATGTCCGCGCCGGGTGCCAGGCTGCGGATGTAGCCATAGATCGCCGGCTGGTGACGGGTCACCAGTTGGAGGTATTCGACATTGATCGAGGCCATCCTTGCGGCAGGGAGTTGAAAGCGAATGACGGCGGGGAGGAATCCATTACGCCCCGGAGATCAGAAATCGACGCGGAGGCGGACGAAGCGGCGGGGATCGGAGGGGGGGACGGGGACGCGGAGGCGGTCGTAGTCGGGGAGGTTGGGGTGGGGGGTGACCGTGGGTGCGCCGAGGGGGAGCCAGCCGGGTGCTTCGAGGTTGGTGGAGCTTTCGGCGGTGTAGGAGGCCGGGGAGAGGCCGGTGCGGCGGCGGTTGAAGATGAAGTCGTAGGTGTTTCCGCTGCGTTCGAGGAAGGGGGCGATGGAGAGGTCCGCGACGTGGGGTGAGCCGCCGAGGGCGTATTCGAGGAAGCTGCTGAAGCCGTCCTTGTCGTCGTCGCGGTTCCAGTCGGTGGCGTCGGGAGCGGCGTCGGCGAAGAAGCGGTAGTGCCAGAGGGAGGAGTCGGTGGCGGCGCCGGTGGCGGTGGCGAGGGCGCTGATCTCGGCGGGGCTGAGGGCGCGGGGGAAGATGCGGGCTTCGTCGAGGGTGCCGAGGAAGAAGCGGTCCTGGACGTCGGAGCCGATGCGGACGTCGATGGATGCGGTGGTGGCGAGGGTGCGCGCGCCCTGGGTGGCGAAGGTGGTTTCCGACACGCCGTCGATGTAGAGCTGGACGTCGAGCACGTCGGGGGTGCCGTCGTTGGTGAAGGTGGCGGCGACGTGGCGCCATTGGCCGTCGTTGATGAGGGTGGAGCCTTCGCGGAAGCCGCCGGTGACCTCGATGCGGAGGCGGCCGTTCTGGGCGAGGAAGGTCCACTTGTTGCCGTTGCTGTTCGGTCCCCAGGCGATGATCGGGTGTTGGCCGGTGCCGGTGGTTTTGATCCAGGCGCTGACGGTGCGGGCGGCGGTTCCGGTGATGCCGGTGAAGCCGGTGAGATTGAGGTGCTCGCCGGCGGTGCCGCTGAAGTTGAGGGCGGAACCGAAGCGGCCGGGAGTCCAGCGGGCGGCGGGTGGGTTGGCGATGGTGGTGGCTTTTCCGGTGGCGTCGGTGACGGAGTTTCCGGCGGCTTCGTCGAGCGGCAGCCACCATTCGTCGGCGGGGGAGGCGACGACGGTGACGGTGGTGCTGGAGGTGGTGGCACCGCCGTCGGTGATGGCGTAGGAGAAGGTGGTGTGGCCGGTGAAATTCGCGGGGGCGGTGAAGAGGATGCCGGGGCTTTGGATGACGACGCTGCCGGTGGCGGGTGGGGTCACGGACGCGATGGAGAGGGCCGCGGGGAGGCCGTCGTCGAGGTCGTTGAGGAGGACCGGGATGAAGAGGGCGGCACCGGGGCGGGCGTAGGCGAGGTCGGGCTTGGCTTGCGGGGGTGTGTAGGGATCGTCGGTGATGGTGATGGTGACGGTGGCGGAGTCGGTCGATGCGCCATCGGTGATGGTGTAGGTGAAGGTCGCGGTGCCGAGGAAGCCGGTGGGCGGGGTGTAGCGGATTTTTCCCGACTCGATGACGGCACTGCCCTGGTTGGGGGTGGTGACGCTTTGGATGGAAAGGGGGGATGGCAAGCCGTCGTCGCCGTCGTTGGCGAGGACGTCGATGAGGATGGACTGGTTGAGTTGGGTGGCGGCGTTGTCGTCGTTGGCGGTGGGCGATGTGGGGGCTTCGATGCGGAGGGCGGAGGCGGGGACGGGTTGGCGGGGGATGCCGGGGCCGGTCCATTCGAGCGCGAGGTTGCGGGTGCCGGTACGATGCCTGTAGTAGAGGCGGTAGGGGTGGAGTCCGGCGGCGAGCTGGACGGGGGCGGAGCTGGCGTTTCCGCCGTGGTTGAAGTCGTCGTCGATGACGTGGCCGTCGTGCAGCCAGAGCTGCGCGCCGGTGTCGGAGGCGAGGTGGAAGGTGTAGGCCCCGGCGGTGGGGACTTGAAGGTAGCCGGTGAAGGCGATGCCGAAGTGCTCGTCGGCCGGGCGGACGGCGAGGTCGGGGGTGGCGGAGGTGCCGCTGGCGTGCGGGGTGAGATCGCGGAACTCGGGCACCCAGTCCCAGGTGGCGGCGGGGTCGGTGAAGGTGCTCCATTTCACGCCGGGGGCGGTGGTGGCGGGGCCTCGGGCGGGGAGGGGGAGGGTGTCGTAGGGGCGGGTGACACCGGCACCGGGGCGGCGGGCGGCGAGCGCGAGGTATTTCATCTCCGACTGGAGGGCGGGCAGGCTGGCGGCGAGGTTGTTCGCCTGGCCGGGGTCGGTGGTGACGTCGTAGATCCGGAAGTTTTCGTTGCCGGTGGCGATGGCGGTGCGGATGCCCATGTGGTTGCCGATGCGGAGGCATTGCATCTGGCCTTTGGGGGCGTTGCGGTGGTTGGGGAACTCGGGCCAGTCGGGGGTGTTGCCGCCGGCTTGGAATTCGAAGTAGAGGTAGCCTTTTTCGCGCTGGGTGCCGGTGCCGGTGAGGGTGGGGGCGATGGAAACGCCGTCGCAGTAAGCGGGGGTGGTGATGCCGGCGAGGTCACAGAAGGTGGGCATCCAGTCCCAGAGGGCGATGGGGTAGGATATTTCGTGGATGTTGGCGGGGTTGTTGGTGGCACCGGCGATTTTTCCGGGCCAGCGGACGATGGCGGGGGCGCGGATGCCGGCTTCCAGCATGTCGCGTTTGACGCCCTCCATGTTGGCGAAGGACTCGAAGGTGCGGGGGTTGTTGCCCTCGTTGTGGGGGCCGTTGTCGGTGGTGAAGACGCAGAGGGTGTTGTCGTCGATGCCGAGGTCCTGGAGGGTGCGGATGATGTCGGCGATGGATTCGTCGATGCGGCGGATCATGCCGACGTGTTGTTTCTCGGAGTTCGCCCAGCCTGCGGGGATGTCGGGATGGGTGAAGGCGTCGATGACGCCGGTGCCGTTGGCGGTGGTGGCGTAGCGGACTTTTCCGCTGCCGTCGGTGGCGGTGGTCCACTGGATGCCGCCGGTGAGCGGGTTGCCGTCGGTGTCGAGGGGCGGGTAGGCGACGGCGGGGCGCTGCATTTTGAAATGCGGCGTGTCGTAGGCGAGATAGAGGAAGAAAGGCTGGGTGTCGCCGTCGGTGGCTTCGGTGATGATCTCTTTTTTCGCGGCGGCGGTCCAGGCGTCGGTGGTGTAGAGGTCGGTGGAGGCGTCGGTGACCTGGCGGTAGTCGTCGTAGATGAAGGCGCCCTTGTCGGTGGAGCCGTTGTTCGGGAAATGCTCGTGGCCGTCGGCGTGGAAGAGGTAGCCGAAGAAGCGGTCGAAGCCGCGGTCGAGCGGGTGGGAGGCGAGGTTCTGGGAACCGGTGCCGGCGAGCGGGACGGAGCCTTCGCTGCCGGCGAGGCCGTCTTTTCCGATGTGGATGGTGCGGTAGCCGGCGGCCTTGAGGGCGGAAGCGATGTTGTGGTTGGGCGGCAGGGGCTTGTCGAACTGGCTGTCGCGGATGTCGCAGTGGCCTTGGTGACGGCCCTGGAGGAGGGAGCCGCGGGACGGGGCGCAGACGGGGGCGGGGATGTAGTGGTGGGTGAGCTTCGCGCCTTGGGCGGCCATGAGGTCGAGGGTCGGGGTGTCGAATTTCTTCGGGTTGGTCCGCTGGTCCTGCCAGAAGCAGCCGATGTCGCCGTAGCCGAGGTCATCGACGAAGAAGAAAATGATGTTCGGCCGGTCCTGCGCGGTGGCGGCGGCGAGGGTGAGGACGGAGGCGAGCAGGGCGCGGAGCATGGCGGTGGGGATGGGTAGATGAAAAAGCCCGGAAGCGCGAGCAGCCGGGCGTTTCCGAAAGAGGTGGACGAGGGGAATTCAGGAGCGGCGACGTTTTAGCAGGGCGAGCAGGCCGAGGCCACCGAGCAGGGCGGCGGAAGGTTCCGGGACAACCGTGCCATTGAAGGTGATGTCGCGGATGTTGACGTAAGCCCCGGCGGTGAGGTTGGCGTTTTCGGCTCGGACGCGGAGCCAGAGGTCCTGGGTGGCGTGGTTGACGATGATGGCGCTGCCGGGGGTGAAGGTGCGGTCCTGGTACTGTTGCAGGGCGGTGGCGGGCGCGGCTATGGTGAGGTTGAAGGTCTGGGCGGCGCTGACTGCCAACCAGGTCGTTCCACCGTTGAGGCTGTATTCCGTGGTGAGGGTGATGTCGCGCACGGTGGCATCGCCGGCCTGGCGATTGCCGCTGGCGTTGGTCCAGACGACATCGAGGACGATGTTTTCCAGCGAAACGGTCTGGGTGCCGCCGGTGTAGCGGAATTCGGTCTGCCACCAGCCGCCGTTCTGGGGGCTTGCGGCAGCGGGATTGTCGACGTTGGTCCGGGGGCTGTAGTGGTCGCCGCCGGCCATGTTGCCGCTGTGCATGAAGACGGTGCCGGTGAAGGTGGTGTCCTCGAAGGTCAGGTTGGCATCGTCGGCCGTGAGGGTGTCGGTGAAGGAAAGGTCGCCGGCGGTGTTGCTCAGGTTGCGGTTGGTGCCGTCCGCCCCGGAGAAGGTGGTGGTCCAGAGCACGACGGCTCCGGCGGGCGATACGAGTGAGAGGAGCGGGGCAAGAATGAGGGCGGCGCGTTTCATGAATCGGTCTTTGATCCTGGCGGATGACCGGAGCCGTCCGGGTATTAGGAAAAATCCGCGCACCGGATGAAGATTCTTGCCGGTCAGGGCTCGACGCGTTTCGAGCGCAGCGCGCCCATCGCGTCGAGCTGCCGTTCCAGTTCGCCTGACATGGCGGCGGCGCGTTCGGCTTTTTCCGAGGCGAGGTTGTTGGATTCCGCGAGGTCGGTGGCGAGGTCGTAGAGTTCGGCCGAGCCGTCCGCGTGGTTGCGGATGAATTTCCAATCGCCCTCGTGGTAGATCGAGAAGTGGTCGTTGTTGTGGCCGTGCGGGTAGTGGGTCACCAGCGTTTGCGGCCGGGTCGGCGGACCGCCTTGCAAGGCCGGGCGCAGGTCGTGGCCGTCGAAGGAGGGGACGCCGGAGACTCTGGCGATCCCGAGCAAGGTCGGGAAGAGGTCGGCGATGGAAACGAGGCCGTCGTGGTGCGATCCGGCGGGGATTTTCAGCTTCTCCTGCGCGGCCTGTCCGGCAGCCGGCTTGGCCCAGGCGGCGATCATGGGGATGCGGATCCCGCCTTCGTAGCGCATGCCCTTTTTGCCTCGCAGCGGGGCGTTGCCGGAGACGATGGGCTGGAGTTTGTCATTCGGCAGCGGTGCATCGCCGCCATTGTCGGAAAGGAACACGACGAAGGTGTTTTCCTCGATGCCGAGGGCCTCGAGCTTGGCGAGCAGTTCGCCGAGCGAGCGGTCCATGCCTTCGATCAGGGACGCATAGGCGCGTTCCCGTTCCGGCAGGTCGGGATAGTTTTTCGCGAAGCGCGGATCGGCCTGGAACGGCGAGTGCACGGCGTAGTGGGCCATGGAGGCGAAAAAGGGCTGCTTGTCCTTGGCGGCGGTCTCGATCGCCCCGCAGAGCTCGCGGGTCAGCACTTCGGTCAGGAACAAATCCTGGCCGTGCCACTTTTCCAGGCCGGTCACGTGGTTCGATCCCTTGCCGAAAGATTCCTTCGCGAAGTAGGACGCCGGATGGCCGATTTCGTTGCCGGCGATGTTCACGTCGAAGCCGATGGCCTTCGGATCCTGCCCGAAGGCCCCGCGGCTGCCGAAGTGGGCCTTGCCGCAGTGGATGGTCCGGTAGCCGGCGGCCTTGAGAAGGGCGGGCAGGGTCTTCTCGCCGGCGGCGATCCCGGTTTTTCCCCAGCCCTCGGGCGAGCGGAGGTGCCTCACGTCGTTGTCGCCGTTCTCGGTGCCCGCGGGGTGGGTCCAGTTCGTCACGCGGTGGCGCGCGGGGTTTTTCCCGGTCATCAGGGTGATGCGGGACGGCGTGCAGACCGGATGGGCGTAGGCCCGGGTGAATTTCATGCCGCGGGCGGCCAGCGCTTCCATGTGTGGCGTGCGGTAGCGGCGGTTGAGGTCGGTGGTGACCGGCTTGCCGTCGGCATCGTGGAAAAAGGGCAGCGAGGTGTCCTGCCAGCCCATGTCGTCGATCAGGAAGACCAGCAGGTTCGGGCGTTCGGCGGCGCTTGCAGGCGCCAGCAGGGCGAGGAGGATGAAGAGGATCCGCATCACCCGGATACACCACGGCTCCCCCGCGGCCTGCAACGAAAATTCCCGGTGCCGCGCAACCACCGCCCTCGACGCCGGGTTCCACCGGGTAATCCGATCCCCTTTTGCCATGCTCCCCGCCGCACCTGACGAATGGACTCTGTTTGAAGCCGCCCACCTGCTGCGCCGCGCCGGCTTCGGCGGGTCGCCGGTCGAGGTCA
The DNA here is from genome assembly GCA_044372775.1 of Haloferula sp. Lineage (GTDB taxonomy): Bacteria > Verrucomicrobiota > Verrucomicrobiia > Verrucomicrobiales > Akkermansiaceae > Haloferula. The sequence continues at coordinate 56,702 of JBIPNO010000026.1, read as the reverse complement.
AGCTGCTGCACTCGATGGGCCGTCACCGGGCGGTCGAGAGCCTGCTGGCACCGACCGAGCCGTTGGACGCTTTTCCAATGCCCGCCTGGGCGAACCGCAAGCAGGCGGTGGCCGACATGAAGGCCCGCCTCCAGCAGTTCCAGGAAACCCGCCGTGCCACCCGCGACATGACGGCGGAAGAGGCGGAGCGTTTCCGCCGCAAGAACCAGCAGGAACAGCAGCAGCAGAACCGCCGCCACGGGATCGAAGGCCAGGGCTGGTGGTTCCGCCGGATGCTCAAGACCCAGGCTCCGCTGCGTGAGAAGATGGTGCTGTTCTGGCACGACCATTTCGCGACCTCGCTCCAGAAGGTCAGGCAGCCGGTGCTGATGATGATGCAGAACCAGCTCTTCCGCGAGCATGCGACCGGGTCGTTCAAGGACCTCACCCGGGCGATCCTCAAGGATCCGGCGATGATGCTGTATCTCGACACCCAGACCTCGAAGAAGGGGAAGCCGAACGAGAACTTCGCCCGCGAGGTGATGGAGCTCTTCACGCTCGGCGAAGGGAATTACAGCGAGCAGGACATCAAGGAGGCGGCCCGCGCCTTCACCGGCTATCAGCTCAACCGCTTCAACGGCACCGTGGTCCATGAGCCGCGCCAGTGGGATGCGGGGGAGAAGACCATCTTCGGCAAGACCGGGAAGTTCGACGGCGACGGGGTGATCGACCTGATCTTCCAGCAAAGCGCCGCGTCGGAGCTGATCCCCCGCAAGCTATGGGAATACTTCGTTTCCGAAGACCCGCCGAAAGAAGGCGTCGATGCGTTGGCGAAGTCATTCCGCGAAGCCGACTTCCGGGTCGAGCCGCTGCTGCGCGAGATCTTCCGCTCCAAGGCCTTCTACGCGGAGAAAGTGATGCGAAACCAGATCAAGAGCCCGATCCAGTTCCTCGTGCAGATGCTCAAGGAACTGGAACTCGCGGATCCGCCGCAGGCCTACACCATCAACGCCCAGCAGCAGCTCGGGCAGGTGCTCTTCATGCCGCCGAACGTCGCGGGCTGGGACTGGGGCAAGGCGTGGATCAACACCAACACGCTGCTCACCCGCTACAACGTCGCCGGCTTCATCACCAAGGGCTCGCAGGAAGCCGCGAAGGACGCGCCGGCCGACGACGAGCCGATGATGGACATGCAGATGGACCGCCGGGAAAGCCTGCGGGCCGGTGCCATGCAGATGGCCGAGCGCACCTGGGCCGGGCCGGACTTCGAAAAAATCGCGCCGCGCGAACTGCGCGAGGATCCGGAGAAACTGGTCGACGCGCTGGTGTTCCGTTTTTTCCAGGCCCCGCTCGGCAAGAAAGAGCGCGGCACCTTTGTCGAATACGCCGTGTCCAAGAAAGGCGCGATCTTCACCAACAAGGAGGCGGGAGAACTCTGCCACCTGATGCTGAGCACGCCGCACTACCAACTCGGCTGAAGTTCCAAGTTTTGAAGTTCCAAGTGCCAAGAAACACCGATTTGCCATGAAAACTCGCCGTGAATTCCTCCGCTCCACCATGCTGGGCGCTTCGGCCACCTGGACGGTGCCGATGTTCGTCGAACGGACCTTCGCCGACCTCCACCTCGGGGCCCGCGACCTCGCGACCCAGGCGGTCACCGGGAAGGATGATACGATCCTCGTCGTAGTTCAGCTTGCCGGCGGCAACGACGGCCTCAACACGCTGGTCCCCTTCGCCGACGACGCCTACCACCGCGCCCGCCCGCGGCTGGCGAAGAAGGAGAAGCAATTGATCAAGCTGGGCGACCAGGTCGGCCTCAACAGCTCGATGCCGTTTCTCGGCTCTTTGTTCAAAGAGGGGAATCTCGGCGTGGTGCAGGGCGTCGGCTATCCGAACCCGAACCGCTCGCACTTCGTCTCGACCTCGATCTGGGAAAAGGCGGACACGAGCAACCGCTCGAACACCGGCTGGATCGGCCGCTATTTCGACAATGCCTGCCCCGGCGCGGATCCGACGGTCGGCATCAGCCTCAACAAGACGCAGCCGGAGTCCTTCGGTGCGCTCAAGAATCCCGGCGTCTGCCTCAGCTCGCCCGAACTCTACCGTTGGATCCACGGCGGCGGCGAGAAGGCGCGCGCTGAAGAATTCTTCGCCTCGCTCAACTCGCCGGAGGACGACGACAACCCGGTCGACGGCGCCTCGATCGACATGCCGGCCGGCGGCAAGACCGGCGGCATCCAGGGCGAGGACAACCTGGCCTTCCTCGAGCGCGTCGCGATGGATGCGCGCGTCAGCTCGGCGAAGATCCTGGAACTCGCGGCGAAATACCGCACCAAGGTGACCTACGACGGCACGCCGATCGCCCGCAGCCTGAACATGGTCTCGCGGCTCATCGCCGGCGGGATGCCGACGCGGGTTTACTACGTTAGCCACGGCGGCTTCGATACCCACAACCAGCAGGTCAACTCGCACGATCGCCTGCTCAGCCAGCTCGACGGCGCGCTGAAGTCGTTCTTCGCCGACCTGAAGGCGCAGGGCAACGACAAGCGGGTGGTGTTGATGACCTTCTCGGAGTTCGGCCGCCGAGTGGCGGAGAATGCCAGCTCCGGCACCGACCACGGCCGCGCATCGTGCATGTTCCTTGCCGGGGCACCGGTGAAAGGCGGGCTCTTCGGCCAATATCCCAGCCTGACCGACCTCGACGCCGGCGACTTGAAGCACCACGTCGATTTCCGCGGCGTCTATGCCTCGGTGCTTGAGGACTGGCTGAAGACCTCGTCCAAACCGGTGCTGCGGGGCGATTTCAAGAAGCTCGGGATCATCGGGTGAGCCCGTCGGAAAACGACGGGAGCCGTTGGATTCAACGCCTCACCATGCCCGTTCGCCACGGGCGTCGTACGGCAACCATAGTAGCGCGATGGATTCGACGCGGACGTTGGTCTTGGTCGGCTTGAGCGACTCGGTCTCGAGCACCAGCGCGGTGGGATCGTAGCTCTGGGAAAGCGTGGCGATCTCGGCTTCGAGCTGGCGGTTGAGTTCCTGCATCTGCTGCTGGACCGTCTCCACCTTGTCCTCCGCGGCGGCGACGTCCTGGTGCTGCTTGTAGGCGCTGGTGCCTTTCGACAGGGCGGAGCTGGCGCTGCGCTTGCGGCCCATCAGACCGCCGAGCAGGCCGCCGAGGATCGAGACACCGGCCTGCATCTTCGCGCTCTGGGACTCGGCCTTCTGGCGGGCCAGACCTGCTTCGGCGGTTTGCAGGCGGCTGCCGAGGGTTTCGAGTTTCTTGTTGGTGGCGGCGCGGACTTTCTCGAGCACCGCGTCGCGGGCCTCGCGGGCCTTTTGCGAAAGCCGGGCGCGGAACTCGGCTTCGGATTCGCCGATCTCGGAGTAGGCTTTCAAGGACGGGCAGGTGAAGATGTCCGCGCGCTCGTTGCGGTAGAGCCACTCGGCGAAATCCTTCTCGACCTGCTTGTAGTTCGCGCTGTTCATCGCGAAGCCGGGCAATGGCGCGAAGCCGGCCCCTGCGGCGGGTTCGGAGCCGAGATCCTCGGGCTTGAGCGGCGGCGGGAGGTCGCGGTCCCAGTCGATCGCCTCCGGCAGGATCGCGTTCACCTTGCGGACTTTGCGGCTGCCTTCGATGCCGGCCTTGGTCGAAGCGAAATGGACGGTGCCGACGCGCAGCAGGTGCGGCTTGTAAGTCACCTCGGCGGCATCGCCGGCGGGCGGTGCGAACTTTTCCGTCACGCCCGCGCCGACCATCGGCCGGGCGGACGCCTTCGCGGCGGGCGCGGCCATGCCGGGCATGGCCATCGGGTTGGCCTCCGCGGCTACGGTGGTCGTCGTACTTCCGCTGAAAGCCGCGCGCTTGGGGTCCATCAGCGCCTTGATGCTGGTCCGGGTCAGCGGGCCGGTGAGATAGCTCATCACCCAGCGGACGTGGAACAGCACCGGCGCGTCCTCGTGGACGTTGTTCATCAGGAACACGCGGTTGCCGAGGCCCGACAGCAGCTTCTCCATCGAGGACCGGTCGAACTTCGCGTGCTGCGCGCCCGCCGCGCCTTCGAGGCCATCGAGCACTCGCAGCTTGTCGCGCTCGGTCTGCAGGCGGCCGAGGAACCAGGTGCCGATGTTCGACAGCGCCTTGTAGTCGAGGTCGACCGGGTTTTGCGTCGCCAGCAGGCAGCCGAGACCGAAGGCGCGGCCTTGTTTCAGCAGCGTCATCATCGGCCGCTTGCTCGGCGGGTTGGCGGTCGGCGGCAGGTAGCCGTAGATCTCGTCCATGTAGAGCAAGGCGCGCAGCGAGGTGGTGCCGCTTTGCCCGCGCATCCAGCCGAGCGTCTGGTTGAGGATCAGGCTGACGAAGAACATCCGCTCGGCATCGCCGAGGTGGGCGATCGAGAAGATCGAGATGCGCGGCTTGCCGTCGGGCGCGTGGAGCATTTTCGCGATGTCCAGCGGCGGGCCTTCGAGCCAGGTCGAGAAGCCGGGAGAGGCGAGCAGGTTGTTGAATTTCAGCGCGAGGGTCTGGCGGTCCTTCTGCGGCAGGAAGCTTTCGAGGTCGATCACGCCGACCTTGTCGAAGCCGGGCTTCTGGATGTGGCGGATCAGCGTTTCCAGCGTGATGTCGCGCTCGGCGGCCCACTCGTGCTGGAAGATGTTAGATAGGAGGATGGCCTGCGGGCTTTGGATCGGATCGGCATCGACGCCGACCAGCGAAAGCAGGGACGCGACGGTGCTCTCGATGCGTTCGCCCAGGAGTTCGGCATCGTCCATGATCTCGAAAGGCGGGGCTTCCAGCGAGCTGAGGATCGACACCGGGATGCCGGCCTTCGAACCGGGGGTGAAGATGTTGATGTCGACCTTCGCCTTGAGCTGGGCGATCCGCTCCGGCGACTGGCCCCAGTCGGCGAGGCCCTTCTTCCAGATCTCGGCGGTCTTGGCGGCGTGCTCGTCGGGTGTGACGCCTTTCTTCGCGGCGTCGTCCTCGTTGATCCACGGCCGGAAGTCCTCGGAGCGGAGTTCGGGGAAGGTCAGCAGCAGGTTGGAGATGTCGCCTTTCGGGTCGATCACGATCGCCGGAATATTGTCCATCGCGGCTTCCTCGAGCAGCGCGAGGCAGAGGCCGGTTTTGCCGGAGCCCGTCATCCCGAGCACCACGCCGTGGGTGACCAGGTCCTTCGAGTCGTAGAGCACCAGCCCGCCGTCGGCGGACTTCGTCTCGAGGTCGTATTCGCGGCCGAGGTAAAAGGCGCCCAGCTTTTCGTAATCGGTGACGGAGGGGATCATGATGGGAGGAGGTTAGGAAAGGCCGGTGCGGGTTGAGAAGGATGTTGTTTGGGAGGTGCCGGTTTGCCTGACTCTGAACCGTCTGAAAAGCAGCCCGCAGGCCGCGGCCTGAAGCATGTGGTACGTAGTCCCGGCTTGAGCCGGACGAAGCACGGGCGATGCGGACTTCTCCATGGATGCGGAGTCGGAAGGACCGTTCGGTCCGGCTGAAGCCGGGACTACTTACCACGTTGGAATCAGCCCTTGGGATGGTTTAAGGCTGCCGCCGCGTTTGTTGCTGCCAGCCCCGGCGCTCGCTGCGTAGTTTCCCCGCATGCCTTTCCGCCACTTCGGATTCGGGGACGAGATCCTCCGCGCGCTTGAGAATGCCGGCTATGCCCGGCCGACGCCGGTGCAGGCGGCGGCGATCCCCAAGGTGATGCAGGGCCACGACCTGATCGCGATCGCGCAGACCGGCACCGGCAAGACCGCCGCCTTCGTGCTGCCGATGCTCCACCGGCTCGAACAATCGAAGCGCGAGCGGAACATCATCCGCGCCCTGATCCTCGCCCCGACCCGCGAACTGGCGGTGCAGATCACCGACAACATCCGCGCCTACGGCAAGCACCTGCTGCTCCGCGTGGCGAGCATCTACGGCGGGGTCGACGAGGACGAGCAGATCAAGGCGGTGCGCAAGGGCGTACAGATCATCGTCGCCACCCCGGGCCGGCTGATCGACCTGTTAGGGCGGCAGAAGGTGGACCTCGGATCCTTGGAAATGCTGGTGCTGGATGAAGCGGACCGGATGCTCCACATGGGCTTCCTGCCGGACATCGAGACGATCGTCGATAGCCTGCCGCGGCAGCGCCAGACGCTGATGTTTTCCGCCACTTTTCCGCGTGAGGTCGAGAACCTCGCGCGGCGCTTCCTCCAGCAGCCGAAGATGGTCCAGATCGGCAAGCGCTCCGACCCGGCGGACACGGTGAAGCAGTATGTTTATGAAGTATCGCCGCACTTGAAAGGGGCGCTGCTGCTGGAGCTGCTCAAGGCACCGAAGTTCAAGCGTGTGCTGGTTTTCGTCCGCATGAAGGACGGCGCGGACCGGCTGACGGTGATCCTTCAGAACGCCGGGGTGAAGGTCGCGAAGCTCCACTCGAGCCGCACGCAGGAACAGCGCTTGAAGGCGCTCCAGGACTTCAAGGACGGCAAGGTCCATGTGCTGGTCGCCACCGACATCGTCGCGCGGGGGATCGACATCGAAGGCGTGTCGCACGTCGTGAACTACGACTTCCCGGTGAACCCGGAAGACTACGTCCACCGGATCGGCCGCACCGGCCGGGCGGAAGCGGCGGGGGAGGCGATCAGCTTCGTGCCGCGCGGCGATTTGAACCTGCTGGGCATCCTTGAAATGTTCATCGGCGACCGGCTCGAGCGGAAGCGGCTGCGCGGCTTCGACTATCATGCGAAATCGCCCGCCACGCCGCCGGGCGGCGCCCCGGCGAAGCGCGACTGGCGGAAGCGCACCCGCGAGCGGGAGTCTGAAAAGCCCGCCGGCTCCGGGCCGCGCCCGCCGCGGAAGCCGGCGGCCAAAAGCGGCAAGAGGAAGCCGTGATCGCCGTCGTGCGGACGGTGCAGCCTGGCATTGAACCAAGGTGCAATGGTTGGACGCGGGCCGCCGTCATTTTCCGGATTGCCTTGTCCGCCCGTGGCGCAATCCTGCCGGCCTCCATCCGCGGATGACGGGCGATCGCACCGTTGGCCGCGGCGATTTCCTCCCGATCCTCCGAACCATGAAATCCCGAATCGCCCTCCTGCTAGCCGTTCCGGTCCTGACCGGTGCCTTCACCGCCTGCCAATTCCTCGACGCCACTCCGGCCGCGAATTCCGGCTTCAATCCTTCCACCGCGCCGACCAAGACCCGCGCCGAATTCGTCCAGCAGGCCTGGGTCGACAAGGCCTATCGCGGCAAGTCGGTGAAGGACCATTTCACCGCCGTCTATGTCGCGCCGGTCAATACCAGCCACATGTCGGCGCAAAGCTGGTGGCAGCAGCAGACCGGTGCCCGCAAGGCCGAACTGGCCAGCGACACCAAGGCGCTCGCCAGGCGGATGCAGGACCAGTTCAAGAAGAACGTCGCCAACTATCCCGGCAACAGTTTCCGCCTCGCCAGCGGCCCGGGCAAGGACGTGCTGGTCGTCGAACTGGCCCTCGTCGAGCTGGTCCCCTCCAACGCCTACTGGAACGCCGGTGCCACCGCCGCCGGTTTCGTGGTTCCCGGCGCGGGCCTGCTTTCCGCCGCCGGGGCGGGGAGCATCGCCATCGAAGGCCGCCTGCGCGACGGCTCGACCAACAAGGTTTTCGCGACCTTCAAGGACCGCCGGAAGGACAAGGTCGCCCCGGTCAACATCGGCAGCTACACGTGGTATCACGGTGCGGAAGGCAACATCGCCGACTGGTCCTCCGAGTTCGCCGAGCTGATCAACACGCCTCCAAACCATGTTGTGAAGCGGCCCAGCCCGGTCACGCTGAAGCCCTGGTGATCGAGTCCCGCGCCACCCTCATCCCGAGATGAAATTCCTCCGTATCGCCGGCCTGCTGCTGCTCGGGGTCGTGTTGCTCGGCGCGTTCGCATGGACTTTCGGCGCGCTCTGGTACGACGGACCCGGCGCGGTCCTGACCATCATCGCCGCGCTCGCCTTGGTCGCCGGGCTGGTCTTCGCGAAACCCTGGCGGGCGAAGCTGGGAATCTTCGCGCTGTGGTTTTCCGGCATCCTCGGCTGGTGGCTGACGCTCAAGCCGGTGAACGAGGCCGACTGGCAGCCCGACGTCGCCCGGCTCGCCCGCGCCGAGGTCGATGGCGACACGGTCACCCTCCACAACGTCCGCAACTGCGACTACCGGACGGAGACCGACTACACGCCGCGCTGGGAGACCCGCACGGTGAAGCTCTCGCAGCTCACCGGCATCGACATGGCCATCGACTACTGGGGCTCGCCCTACATGGCGCATCCCATCGTCAGCTTCCAGTTCGCCGATGCTCCGCCGGTCTGCTTCTCGATCGAGACCCGCAAGAAGAAAGGCCAGAGCTACTCGGCGATCGGCGGGCTCTACCGGCAGTTCGAGCTCATCTACATCGTCGCCGACGAGCGCGACGTCGTCCGCCTCCGCACCAACTACCGCAAGGGCGAGGACATCTATCTCTACCGGCTGGCGATCAAGCCGGAGAAGGCCCGCGAGCGCTTTCTTGAGTATCTCCAGGCCCTCAACCGCCTCAGCGAGCAGCCGCGGTGCTACAACGCCATCACCACCAACTGCACCACCGCGATCCGCGGCCAGCATCCGGCGGGCGAACGGCTGCCGTGGGACTGGCGGATCCTCGTCAACGGCAAGGGCGACGAGATGCTTTACGAGCGCAACGCCCTCGTCACCGACGGCCTGCCTTTCGCCGAATTGAAGCAGCGAGTCCACATTAATGCCGCCGCCCGCGAGGCGAACGACGCGCCCGATTTCTCCAAACGGATCCGCGCCGGGGTCCCCGGCATGGGGCCTCCCTGATGCTTCCACCCCGCCCATGACATCCCAAACCTCCCGCCTCCTCGCCGTTTCCGCCCTCCTGCTCACCAGCCAGGTTTCCGCCCTCGCCGTCGGCGACGGCCCGCGGGCCTACATGCTGGCTCCCGCCAACTCGAACATCCTCACCGCCTACGGGCTTTTCCTCGATGGCAACCAGGCGCTCGACCCCGGCGTGTCGTCGCGGAACCTCGACCTCCAGGTCGACGTCGGCGTGCTCCATTACACCCGCTCCTTCAGCATCTGCGACAGCGCCTGCGGCGTCTTCCTGATCGCTCCCTACGGCTCCACCGAAGGCACCTTCACCTTTCCCCGCTTCCCGCGTCTGAACCGCTCGGGCGAAAGCTCCTGCCTCGCCGACATCCAGCTCGGCGCGGTCTTCGGTCTCTACGGTTCGCCCTCACTCGAAGTCGCCGACTACATCACCTACGACCCCGGCTTCAGCCTCGGCCTGCTCGGCAAGATCACCGCACCCACCGGCGAGTACGACGAGAACCAGGTCATCAATCTCGGCGCCAACCGCTGGGGCCTGCAAATCGGCGTGCCGATGGGCTACTACCTCGGGGATTCCTTCCTCGATCCGAACCTCACCACCTTCGAGTTGCTGCCCTCCGCCTTCCTCTTCGGAGACAATGACGATCCCTTCCGCGCCGGCGGCACCGGCCAGGACCCGCTCTATCAGATCGAAGCCCACATCACCCGCAACCTCGGCCGCATGTTCTGGGTCTCGCTCGACGCCAACTACCAGTTCGGTGGCGAGACCACGACCGACGGCGTGTCCGGAAACGACAGCAAGGAGTCCTTCGGCCTCGGTGCCACGCTCGGCGTGAACCTCGGCAAGCAGCTTTCCATCAACGCCACCTACGGCAGCGTGATCAGCCACAACGACAACGGCGCCGACGGCCACATGTTCCGCGTGAAGCTGGCGTATCTGTTCTGAAAGGAGGGGGGAGACTCTTGTCCCCCCGAATCACATCGCGACCCGCCGCGTTCGGGCGGCCATTCCTGACCCCGGATGGACGGGAAAGTCGGGGGGACAAGAGTCTCCCCCCTCCTTTCATGCGCTTCCGGCCCGACGCTGGGTCTCCGGAGATCCCAACTCCTCAACGGTCGTGGAATCCCACGCCGCCCCCACCATGAAACCCCACGCGCCCCTCCTCCTCTCCGCCGCCCTCGGTCTCGTCGCCGCAGTCAACCTAACCGGCCAGGAAGCCGGCCCCGCACCCGCCGCCGACCTTGCCGCGCCGGGGATCGCCGGATAGCGTGGCGTCATGAAGCGCATCTTCGTGTTGGGAGGAATCATCGTCCTGCTGCTAGCCCTCTCCAACCCGGACGAGGAGGATTTCCGCGGGCATGTCCGTGAAAAGAGCGGCATCGCCGGCACCCTCGGCATGGCCTTGACCGATCTGCTGTCCGGCGGAAAGGGCGGCATCCGGCGGGACAATTACATCGTCGCCAGCCGCTTCTACATCGGCGGCGAGGGCTTGCTGCCGCGCCAGGACCTTGCCTGGGGAATCGCCGGGATGTTCTTCGACAGCGATCCCGCGGCGCCGGCCCGTTAGCCGGGAATCGGGGATTTCAAATCATGGATTTGCTTCCAAGGAAGGGCCCGGCCGCTTGAACCTTCGTTCAATATCCAAGCTCCGGGGGATCTGCCATTTTGACGGGCATCAGGCACTGCGACATCTCCCGTCCGGGCCTTCCGAACCCCGCCACCATGCAACCCCTCAAGAATAAACTGATCGCCGAGATCTTCGGCACCTTCTGGCTCGTCTTCGGCGGCTGCGGCAGCGCGGTCCTCGCGGCGATGTTCCTCACCCCGGGCGACGCCCCCGTCCAGCTCGGCATCGGTTTCGTCGGCGTCTCGCTCGCCTTCGGCCTGACCGTGCTGACCATGGCCTACGCCATCGGCCACATCTCCGGCTGTCACCTGAATCCGGCGGTCACCGTCGGCCTGGTGGTCGGCGGCCGCCATCCGAAGTCCGAGATGGTTCCCTACATCGTCGCCCAGGTGGCCGGCGGGGTCGCGGGTGCCGGCGTGCTCTATCTCATCGCCAGCGGCAAGGAAGGCTTCTCCACCGCCGGCGGCTTCGCGTCGAACGGCTTCGGCGAGCATTCCCCGGGCGGCTATTCGATGGTCGCCGCGTTGGTCGCGGAGATCACGCTCACCTTCTTCTTCCTGATGATCATCCTCGGGGCCACCGACAAGCGCGCGCCGCAGGGCTTCGCACCGCTCGCCATCGGCCTCGGGCTGACGCTGATCCACCTGATCGGCATCCCCGTCACCAACCTCTCGGTCAACCCGGCCCGCAGCACCGGCCCCGCCCTCTTCGTCGGCGGCTGGGCGATCCAGCAGCTCTGGCTGTTCTGGCTCGCGCCCATCGCCGGAGCCGCGCTCGCGGGAATCGTTTATCCCCTGATTTCCGGCGAATCGAAGTCCAAGCGCTGACCGGCGATCCCCGAGCCGCGGCTATCGCCGGCTCGACCTGAGTTTCCCTGGGGGGGGAAACCCGACCCCGGTGTCGCCTCGCGCGGCACCGGGGTTTTCATTTCGCGCCCCGGGTGGCCGGGAAGATGCCGCGCCTTGGCGCTTCCCTGCGCGGACCCTGGCACCGTAACCTCCCGGACAACGCGCCGCTCCGCTCCCATCCCGCATGAATCCCATCGTCTTCCTCTGGTCCTTGCTGTCGGGGGCCTGCCTGATGCTGGCCGGTCTCCACGTGGTGGTCTGGTTGCGCAACCGGCAGGCCTGGGGAAACCTCCTGTTTTCGATCACCGTCGGCGGCGTGGTCGGGCTCGCGGCCGGCGAGCTTGGCACCATGCAGGCCGCGACACCGGAAGAGTATGCCGCCGCCATCCGCTGGTCGCACCTGAGCTACGGCATCTGCGTCGCGAGCTGCCTCGCCTTCGTCCACCTCCATTTCGGCAGCGGCAGCACCAAGTTGCTCGGGCTGGCACTCGGCCTCCGCGCGCTGGCGCTACTGGCCAATTACACCACCGGCGTGTCGCTTCATGTCCGGGAGGTCGTCAGCCTGGAGCAGGTTGAATTCCTGGGCGAGACGGTCTCGATGCTCGGCGAATGGACGCCGAACCGCTGGGTCATCCTCGGCCAGCTCGCCGCGCTGGCCCAGATCATCTATGTCGTCCATGCCTCCCGCCGCCTCTGGAAGGCCGGCGGACGGGATGAAAAACGCCGCGCCCTGCTGGTTGGCGGCGGATTGGCCCTCTTCTTCCTCGCCGCGTCGCTCCAATCCGGACTGGTCGCCGCCGGCGTGCTGAGGATGCCCTTTGTCGTGACCTTCAGCTTCCTCGGCGTGGTCCTGGTGATGGGTCTGGAACTCAGCCGCGACGTGCTCCGCGCCGCCGAGCTGCTGCGCGAGCTGCAACGCTCCGAACAACAGCTCACCCTGGCCGCCGCCGCCGGCAAGATGTCGCTCTGGGAGTGGGACTTCGCGACCAAGCGGATCTGGGTCAATGCCGCGGGCCGGAGCCTCTATGGCGTCGGCCCGGACGAGGCCATCGACTTCGAGCGCTTCGTCGCGACGGTCCACGCCACCGACCGGCCGCTGATAGAACGGGCCGTGGAAGCCGCCCTCGCCGGCCCCGATCCCTACGCCGCGGAATACCGGGTCGAACTGCCCGACGGCAGGCTCCGCTGGATGGCAGCGCGCGGCAAGGTGGAGCGGGATCCCAAGAGTCGCGCGCTGCGGATGCGCGGCATTTCGATGGACATCACCGGGCGCAAGGAAGCCGAACTCGAGTCCGCCCGCCACCGCAGGGAACTCGCCCATCTCTCTCGCATCAGTATTCTCGGCGAACTGGCCGGCACCCTCGCCCACGAGCTGAACCAGCCGCTTGCCGCCATCCTCGGCAACGCCCAGGTGGGCCGCCGGATGATGGCGGACCCGGCTCCGGACCTGAAGGAAATCGGCGCCATTTTCGACGACGTCGCGGAGGATGCGAAGCGGGCCGGCGGGATCATCCACGGGATGCGGGCGATGTTCCGCAAGGACCCCGTCATCGAGCCCCAGCCGGTGGATTTGAACGAGTCGGTCGATCAGGTGCTCGTCCTCCTTCACAGCGAAATCATCGGCCGCAAGGCCAAGGTCGAGCTCCACGCCGGGGTCGGCCTGCCACCCGCCGCCGCCGGCCGCGTCGAAGTCCAGCAGGTCATCCTCAACCTCGTGCTCAACGGGCTGGACGCGATGAAGGGCGCGGCGCGGGGAGCCCTGCTGGAAATCACCACCTTGCAGGAAGATGGTCAGGTCCATCTGACTGTCCGCGACCACGGTCCGGGCATCCCGGCGGAAATGATGCCCCGCTTGTTCGAGGCCTTCGTGACGACCAAGAGCGGCGGCCTCGGCCTTGGCCTGGCGATCAGCCGCGGCATCGCGGAGCGCTTCCGCGGCGGGTTGACGGCGGAGAACCATCCCGAAGGTGGCGCGCTCTTCCGCCTCATCCTGCCGACCGCCGCCGAGTGAAGAGAGGGGCGGGCGGCTCGCCCGCAGCCCCGTGGCTCAGACATCTTCGACCCGTGTGGCCTCCGCGAAGTGGCCTCGCCGCGACTCTTCTTCCCGGTCTTCATCTCATCCCCCCCTCTATCCCGGTCCCATTTCTACCTCTGTTCCCGTCGATTGTTTCCTAGTGACGGATCCGCCGTATCTCCTTCCCGCAGATCCGGCTTGTCGTAGGACGGGCAGAAAGAACAGGCTCGCCCAATCATCGTGCCGGATTTCTCGCCATCCCGCCCCACCGTCTTCATCGTCGATGACGATTCCTCGGTGCGCCGCAGCCTCTGCCGCATCGTGCGGCAAGCGGGCTTCGACGTCCGGGACTTCGCCTCGGCGGAAGATTTCCTCGCCGAGCTCCCCGCCTCCGCCACCTCGCCTTGCTGCCTTTTGTTAGACCTGCGGATGCCGGGACTCGGCGGTCTGGAATTGCAGCGCGAACTTGCCGCAGGTCCCGCGCCCTGCCCGGTGATCTTCATTAGCGGCAACGGCGACATCCCCGCCACCGTCCAGGCGATGAAGCAGGGGGCCGTGACCTTTCTCCCCAAGCCCTTCGACCACGACGACGTGCTCGCATCGATCACCGAAGCCTTGGACCGGCACCGCTGCGAACTCGCCGCCGCGTCCCGGCTGGGCGGGATCCGCGGACGGATCGAGGCGATGAGCGGGCGGGAGCGCGAAGTCATGGCATGGGTCATCACCGGCGCGCTCAACAAACAGATCGCCGGGGAACTCGGGATCGTCGAGCAGACGGTGAAAGTCCACCGCGCCCGGGTCATGGAGAAAATGCAGGTCGTCTCCGTCGCCGAGCTCGTCCGCCTTTGCGACCTCGCCGGATTCCAGCCCGCCAAGTAAGGAGGGGGGACACTCCTGTCCCCCCGAACCACGAGACAACCGGAACTGCAGCGCGGCGCCAAAGGCGAAATTCCCCAATCCCTCAATCTCCCCATTTCTCAATCTCTCTCCAGTCTCCCCCCATTGCACCAAAGTCCAATGGCAGCGGTGACGGCTTCCTGCCACGGTCGGGGCATTGATGTCAGCGAGGCCCTCCATCATCTATCTCATCGACGACGACGCCAGCGTACGCCGCGCCCTCGGCCGGGTGATGGCCCTGGCCCGGCTGGAGTGGGAAGCCTATGAATCCGCCGAGGCATTCCTCGCCTCCGCCCGGCTCGCGGAGTCCGGCTGCATCGTCGCCGACCTGACCTTGCCCGGCATGAGCGGTCTCGATCTCAAGGCACGGCTGGATGCCAAGGGCGTCCAGCTCCCCTTCATCCTGCTGACCGCGCACGACACCGCGGAGACCCGCAACGCCGCCCGCAGCGCCGGGGCGGCCGCCTATTTCCGCAAGCCGGTGGACATCGAGGCCCTGCTCGATGCGATCCAATGGTCCACCCATCCGGCCTGAGCCTCCTCCTCTACCAACCACCATGAAACCACCAGCAAAGAACCAACTCCTCGCGCTCGCCTTCGGGCTGGCGTGCCTCGGCTCCGCCCACGGGCAGGCGAAGAAACCCAACATCCTCATCATCTGGGGCGACGACATCGGCCAGTTCAATGTCAGCGCCTACAACATGGGCATGATGGGCTACAAGACGCCGAACATCGACAGCATCGGCAAGGAAGGCGCCGTCTTCACCGACTGGTACGGCCAGCAAAGCTGCACCGCCGGCCGCGCCGCCCTCATCACCGGCCAATCCCCGATCCGCACCGGCCTGACCAAGGTCGGCCTGCCTGGCACGCCGGAAGGCATGAAGAAGGAGGACCCGACCCTTGCCACCCTGCTCAAGGCCCAGGGCTACATGACCGGCCAGTTCGGCAAGAACCACCTCGGCGACCGCGACGACATGCTGCCGACCGCCCATGGCTTCGACGAGTTCTTCGGCAACCTCTACCACCTCAATGCCGAAGAAGAGCCGGAGAATGCCGACTACCCGAAGGACCCCGAGTTCAAGAAGAAGTTCGGCCCGCGCGGTGTCATCCACAGCTTCGCTGACGGCCGCATCACCGACACCGGCCCGCTCACCAAGAAGCGCATGGAAACCATCGATGAAGAGGTCAACGTCAAGGCCCTCGACTTCATGGAGCGCGCCAAGAAGGCCGACAAGCCCTTCTTCCTGTGGTGGAACTCCACCCGCATGCACATCTTCACCCACCTCAAGGCGGAGTCCGAAGGCAAGACCGGCCTCGGCATCTACGCCGACGGCATGACCGAGCACGACGGCCACGTCGGACAGGTGCTCGCCAAGCTCAAGGAGCTCGGCCTCGATGAGAACACCATCATCATGTATTCCTCCGACAACGGTGCGGAAACCTTCACCTGGCCCGATGGCGGCACCACCATGTTCCGCGGGGAGAAGAACACGCAGTTCGAGGGCGGTTACCGCGTCCCCACGCTCATCAAGTGGCCCGGCACCATCAAGCCCGGCACCATTGTCAACGACATCGGCGCCCACGAGGACATGCTGACCACCCTGGTTGCCGCCGCCGGCGACACCACCGCCAAGGAAGACCTGCTGAAGGGCCGCAAGATCGGCGACATGACCTACAAGGTCCACCTCGACGGTTACGACCTCGGTCCCGCCCTCAGGGGCAAGGCCGAGTGGCCGCGCAAGGAGTTCATCTACTGGACCGACGACGGCAGCGTCGCGGCTCTGCGCTACAACAACTGGAAGATCACCTTCCTTGAGCAGGAGGAGGAAGGTCTCAAGGTGTGGCAGAACCCCTTCACCCAGCTCCGTGCCCCGAAGATCTGCAACCTCCGCATGGACCCCTTCGAGCGCGCCGAGCACGAGAACGCCATGGGCTACCAGCGCTGGTACATGGAGCGCATGTATGTGATCGCCCCGGCGGGCGCCTACGTCGGCAAGTGGCTGCAGAGCTTCAAGGAATTCCCGCCGCGCCAGAAGCCCGGCAGCTTCAACCTGGACCGCGTGATGGAAGCCGTCACCTCCGGCTCCAAGCAGTAAATTCCGGCACTCCCAAGGCCGCATCCGTTCCGTGCGGATGCGGCCTTTCTCTTTTACGAAACGCCATGACTCCCCGCGAATCATTCCAACAGATCGCCGCCGCGATGAATGCGGCCATCATCGGCCAGGAAACCGTGGTCGAGCGCCTGCTCATCGCCTTCCTCGCCGACGGCCACGTCCTGATGGAAGGCCTGCCCGGCGTGGCCAAGACGCGCTCGATCAAGACCCTCAGCAAGCTCGTCGAGAGCGAGTTCCGCCGCGTGCAGTTCACGCCCGACCTCCTGCCGTCGGATGTCACCGGCTCCGAAATCTACCGCGAGCAGACCGGCAGCTTCGATTTCCAGCCCGGCCCGATCTTCGGCAACCTGGTGCTCGCCGATGAGATCAACCGCTCGCCCGCCAAAGTGCAGGCCGCTTTGTTAGAGGCGATGGAGGAACGCCAGGTCACCGTGGCCGGCACCACCCACAAGCTGCCGGATCTTTTCCTCGTCCTCGCCACCCAGAATCCGATCGAGCAGGAGGGCACCTACCCGCTGCCCGAGGCGCAGATGGACCGCTTTCTCCTCTACGTCCACGTCCCCTATCCGCCCGCGGAAAACGAGGCCGCCATCCTGCGCCTCGTGCGCGGCGAAAAGTCCGGCCAAGCCGCCGCCGCACCACCGAAGATCTCTCAGGACGCGATCTTCGCCGCCCGCAAGGAGGTCAATGCCATCCACGTCGCTGAGGCCGCGGAGAAATACATCGTCGACCTCGTCATCGGCACCCGCGAACCGCAGCGCCACGGCGGCGACCTCGCCAAATGGATCCGCCTCGGTGCCAGCCCGCGCGCCACCCTGGCCCTCGATGCCGCCGCCCGCGCCCACGCCTGGCTGCGCGGCCAGGACTTCGTCTCGCCCGACAACATCCGCGCCGTCGCCCCGGCCTGCCTCGCCCACCGCATCCATCTTTCCTACGAAGCGGAAGCCGCCGGGAAGACGCGGAACGACGTGATCGAAGCCCTGCTCAAGGCGGTGGTGGCGGTTTGATGCTGCTACCAATGGAAGCGAAATGAACGTGGTTTCAAACATGCGGGAACTACTCCAGAAATTTAACAGGAGAAAGCAGAGGCAGCAGAGGGCAATCCGTTGTGTTGAAATTGGAAACCCCAATCACCTGATCATCCGAGTGGGGCGAAATGCGCTCCCAAGGCATTCCTTCTCTGCTTCCTCCGCTTGCTCCTGTTGACAATTTTCCAGTCGCCCCAAAAGCCCTCATCACCGTGCCTGCCCAGGTCACCACGAGTCTCGATTCACTCCTCCGCCTCAAGTCGGAGGCGCGCGGCTTCAGCTTCCTGCCGCGCCAGCCGGTCAGCTCGCTGCTCGCCGGCCGCCACGCCTCGCGCCTCCGCGGCCGCGGCCTCGCCTTCGAGGAACTGCGCCACTACAACCAAGGCGACGACTTGCGGACCATCGACTGGAAGGCGACCGCGCGGCTGCGCTCGCCCCAGGTCCGCGTTTACAGCGAGGAACGCGAGCGCCCGGTGCTGCTCGTCGTCGACCAGCGCCGCCCGATGTTCTTCGGCAGCCGCCGTGCGATGAAATCGGTGGCCGCCGCCGAGATCGCGGCACTCGGAGCCTGGCGCGCGCTCGGCTCCGGCGACCGGGTCGGCGGCATCATCTTCAACGAGGCGGAACTCGTCGACCTCCGCCCGCAGCGCGGCCAGCCGCAGGTGCTTCGCCTCTTGCACGAAACCGCGCGGCTCAATCAGGCGCTCGCAGGCAAGGCCCCGCCATCCGGCAACCTCACGCTCAACCACGCGCTCGATGCCGCACGGCGTCGCGCCCACCACGACCACCTCGTCGTCCTGATCAGCGACTTCGATGGCGCGGACGACGAAACCCGCCGCCTCGCCACCCAGATCTCCGCGCACAACGACATGCTCGCCATCGCGGTCTACGATCCGCTCGGTGCCTCGCTCCGCGGGCTTCCCGGCATGCTCGCGGACACCGGCGGCGGAAGCATCGCGGTGCCCACTGCAGCCGGCTTCCCCGCCGCCTTCCAACGCGCCTTCGCCCGCCGCCTCGACGAATGGACGGACACTTTCCGCGCCCTGAAAGTGCCGGTCCTGCCGATCTCCACCGCCACGCCGCCCGCCGATCAGCTCCGCGAACTCTTCGGCCACCGCCTGCATGGATCATGAACATGAATCTTGAACAGGAGAGCACGGAGCAAGCAGAGGAATCCTTCTCTGCGATCTCCGCTACCTCCTGTTCAAAAACTTCCGTGCTTCTGTCATGAACGATTCCGCCGCCAGTCTCGATCACCTGCACGATCTCGCGCTCCCCCCGCAAGTCTCGGGGTGGCCGCCCGCACCCGGCTGGTTCGTCGTGATCGCCCTCGCGCTCATCGCCGCCTCTTGGCTCGCCCTCCGCCTGTGGCGCCGCTGGCAAGCAAACGCCTACCGCCGCGCCGCCTTGCACGAACTCAAATCATTGGAAACTCCGGCAGCCATCGCCGAGCTGCTCCGCCGCACGGCTCTCGCCGTTTCACCGCGCTCGTCGGTCGCGGAACTCATCGGCCCCGCCTGGCCCGATTGGCTCACCGCACAAAGCCCGGAGCCGATGCCCGAACTCGTCCGCACCCAGCTCACCGCCGGCATCTACCAAGCCCCTTCCTCCGACCCGGACCTCGCTCCCCTCAAAATCTACGCCACCCGCTGGATCACCCACCACAATCGACAATCTTCAATCTCCAATCTCCAATAACCATGCTCACCCTCACCCACCTCTGGATCCTCGCCCTGCTGCCGCTGCCGTGGCTGCTGCGCAGGATCCTGCCGCCGCGCCGTGCGTCGCGGCTGGCGGTGCGGGTGCCATTCGGCGACCGCCTCCGCGCGGCGAATGAAGAAGGCGGATCGGTGACTCGCGCGACCCGGAAATTCTCACGCCACATCCTGCCCACGCTCGCCTGGACTTGCGTCGTCCTGTCCCTCGCACGGCCGCAGTGGATCGAAGCGCCGGTGACCCAAGACCTCCCGACCCGCGATCTGCTGCTGTTGGTCGATCTCTCCGGCTCGATGCGCCAGGAGGACTTCACCAATGCCGCCGGCAACAAGGTTGATCGCCTAGCCGCGGTGAAGGAAGTGCTCGGCGATTTCCTGAGCCGCCGCGATGGCGACCGCGTGGGCCTCGTCGTCTTCGGCGACGCACCCTTCCTGCAAGCGCCCTTCTCCACCGACCTCGGGCTTTCGCGACGTCTGTTAGACGAAACCGCCATCGGCATGGCCGGCCCGCGCACCGCCTTTGGCGACGCGATCGGACTGGGCGTCACCCTTTTCGACCACAGCGACGCGCCGGCCAGAACCATCATCGCGCTGACCGATGGCAACGACACCGCCAGCCAGGTGCCACCCGCGGAAGCCGCCCGCGTGGCCAGCGAACGCGGCATCCGCATCCACACCGTCGCGATCGGCGACCCCACCACCGTGGGCGAGGAGAAGCTCGATGAAGCCGCGCTGCGATCGGTCGCCCAAAGCAGCGGAGGCTCCTACTTCTTCGCGGGCGATCGCAAGCAACTCGAAGGCATCTATGCCGAGTTGGACAAGATCGAAACCCGCCAGGTGAAGGTCATCAGCCACCGTCCGCGCAGCGATCTGTTCCACTGGCCGCTGCTCGCCGCGCTCATTCTGTGGTTGCTAGAAAAAGCTCTCGTCGTCGTCCGTCAATCCGCGGCCGCCCCGCAAGCAGCCGAAGGCAAAGTCCGCGTCGATCCCCTCACCGGAAATCTGGAGGTAATATGAAGCCGACCTCTGAATTTCAACAGGAGGAAGCAGAGAGAGCAGAGCCCTTCTCCTCTGCTGCCTCCGCTGCCTCCTGTTCAAACACCTTCCAATAAAACCATCATGCATCCTCAGTTTTACAAAGCCGCTGAAGTGGTTCCTGGATTTCAACAGGAGGAAGCCGTTCAGAAAGTCCTACCCATCCACAAGGCTCAACTCCTGAGCTACATGAAAGTGCTAAACGTCCCGCCCGGCCTTCTCATCAATTTTCATGAGATGAAAGTGACGGACGGCATCAGCCGCCTGATCCTACCGGGAGCAGGACAATAAAACAGGAATTCGGAAGCGACTCAGCAGAACAAGCGCAGACCTCCCTCTCTGCTACCTCCGCTAACTCCTGTTGGAAATCCACCCGTCCCGCCCCATGACCGAAGTCCTCACCACCTTCCAATTCATATAACCGGAATTCGGAAGCGATTCAGCAGAACAAGCGAAGACCTCCCTCTCTGCTACCTCCGCTACCTCCTGTTGGAAATCCACCCGTCCCGCCACATGACCGAAGCTCTCGCCAACTTCCACTTCATCCGCCCCGGCTGGCTGCTGCTCGTGCCGCTGGCCATCGGGCTGTGGTGGCTGTGGCAACGGCGCGCGGATCCCTTGCGCGGATGGCGTGGGCAAATCGAGCCAGAGTTGTTAGACGCGCTGGTCAGTGGCCGTGACGCGGTGAAGTCCAGCCCCGAGCGCTGGATCCTCGCCGCGTGGTTGGTCGCGATCCTCGCCATCGCCGGCCCGACCTGGCGGCTGGAGCCAAGCCCTTTCGCCGATGATGCCACGCCGCTGATGATCCTGCTGAAAGCCGACGTCTCGATGGAGACGCCCGACCCCACACCGTCGCGTTTGGAGCGTGCGAAATTGAAGATCACCGATCTCGCCGAAGCCCGGAAAGGTCAGCCGCTCGGGCTGATCGCCTACGCCGGTTCCGCCCACCTCGTGCTGCCGCCGACCCGCGACACCGCCGTCGTCGCAAGCATGGCCGCGGAGATCGGCCCGGACATCATGCCCGCAGCCGGCGACCGACTCGACCTCGCCTTGCGCGAGGCCGCACGTGTCCTCGCCGAAGGAGCGCAGGGCGGCAGCATCGTGGTGATCGCCGACTCGGTCGACACGGAGAGCACGCTGTTAGATCCCTTGAAGAAGGAACTCGGCCTGCCCGTCCACTTCCTCGCCATCAACGCGCCGGACTCCTCGCAGGATGCTTCCTTGCGCGCCGCCGCCCGGACGATGGGCGCGCAAGTCGAAGCGCTCGATGTCGAGGGCAAGGACATCGCCGCCATCATCCGCCACGCCTCGGGCGCTCCGCTCGCCAAGGACGGAGCGCAGGGCGGCCGCTGGCAGGAAGCGGGCTACTGGTTGGTGCCTCTGGTGGCGCTGGTTCTTTTGTCGTCGTTCCGCCGGGAAGCCAACGAGGAGGTAAGGGTATGAGGACGCTCGTGGTCATCGGCACCCTCACTTGGGCCGGCCTTTGGTTCACGCCCGACCAGCAAGGCCGGCGGCATTTCGAGCGCGGCGAATTCCTCGCAGCGGCCGAGGCTTTCCAGGATCCGCTGTGGCAGGGCGCCGCCTTCTACCGCGCCGGCGAATTCGAAAAGGCCGCCCGCGCCTTCGCCCGCCGCGACACGGCGGAAGCGCACTACAACCAGGGCAACGCGTGGCTGATGAACGGGAAATACGAGGACGCCATCGCCAGCTACGATCGCGCCCTGACCCGCCGCCCCGGCTGGCAGCAAGCCGCCGACAACCGCGACCTCGCCGCGGCCCGCTTGAAGATGACGACCGTCACGGGCGGCGACATGGGCGACCAGAAAATCGGCGCGGACAAGATCGTCTTCGACAAGAACGCGAAGAGCGAAGGCCAGGACACCGAGGTGGCCGGCGGCAAGGCGCTGTCCGACCAGGAAATGCAGTCGCTCTGGCTGCGCCGCGTGCAGACCCGGCCCGCGGATTTCCTGAAGGCGAAGTTCGAATACCAGCAGGCCATGAAAGGGGAGGGCGCGAAATGAACGGCGCACTCGCACGGCACTTCGCGGGGATGATTCTTTTCCTCCTGCTCGCCCACCGCGTCCTCGCCGACGTCGCGCCGGTGACCATCCGCGTGCCGGAGCCGGAGGCCTGGATCGGGCAACGGCTCAGCCTCCATGTCGAACTGCGCGCGCCCGGTTCCTTCACCGGCTCGGCGAGCTTCGAACTCCCGCAACTCCCCGGCACCCTGCTGATGAAAATCGGCAATCCCGTGGTCTCTTCGGAAACCATCGACGGCAAGAGCTGGTTCGTGCAGAGCCACGAGTTCGCCTTGTTCTCGCAGAAAGCCGGACCGCTCGAAGTGCCGCCCTTTCCCGTCCGCTTCGAGCGGCAGGAAAGCTTCACCGGCCCATCGGTCGCGGTCGAGACCCGCACCCCGGCGACCACCGTCCAGATCCAGCGCCCGCCCGGCAGCGAAGCCATCGGCTTCCTCATCACCACGGAATCGCTCGAACTCACCGAGTCCTGGGAGCCCGCTCCCGGGCCGTCGCAGGTCGGCGCGATCTTCAAGCGCACGATCACCCAGCGCGCCCCGAACATCACCGGCATGGCGCTCGCCCCGGCCCCGGGCGCTGCCCCCGATGGCTTCCGCGTCTATCCCGGCGAGGCCGCCACCAAGGACCAGCTGGAGCGCGGCGACTTCCTCGGCGAGCGACGCGAAACCATCACTTATCTCGTGCAGCAACCCGGCACCCTCACGCTGCCCGCGATCACCTATGCCTGGTGGAATCCCACGACGCGAACGCTCGAGTCCAAAACCTTGCCCGCCGTGACCCTCGACGTCGCCGCGCCGCCCGCCGCAGCGACTTCCACCCCCGACTCGCGGAACCTCTGGCCGTGGCTGGCGGCCGCCGCGTGGATCGCGATCGGAGTGTGGCAAAGGGAGCGCCTCACCGCCCGCTTCCACCGCCTCTGGAAAGCCCTTCACCCGCCGGATCGCACGGCCGCCCGCAAGCTGCTCCGCGCCTGCCGACGGAACGATGCGCCCGCGGCCTCCGCCGCGTGGACGGCGTGGCAAGACACCCGGCCTGCCGGATACCAGCCTCCTCCCGACCTCCAGTCCGCCGTCCTCGCCATGCAGCGCCATCGCTTCGGGCCCGCGCCGGCATCCGCATGGCAGGGCGACGATCTCGCACGCGCTTTCCAGCAGCAATCGCCCGCTTCGTCGCCGATCCAACGCGAGGTTTCCCCGCTGCCTCCCTTGAATCCTTGATTCGGGTTTCAAAACTCCATCGCCCACGCCGCCGACCCGCATCCCTCGTGGATCGACACCGCGCCAGATCAAAGTATTCTTGCCTTTAGGGCATCAGAGGGACAGGGCATCAGAGGGACAGGCAAATGAGCGGGCAAATGAACGGTGGGTGAATGAACGTGGGAGCCGTGATGAAATCCGTCAGGTTTCTTCCCGTGCTCGACGCATGATTTGTTTCAGCACGCCCTCCCTCCACCGCATCCGGAGCCGCAGTGAAGAAGAGGCCTTCCGCCCCGGGATCCGGCGGTGGATGGTCCGGAGCGTCATCGGGTCGCGAACTTCCGGCGGCTATGAAATTGCCAAGGTATCGGAACTTCCCTAGCCTCGCGGGGTGGATCGTCTCTCGAAAATTCCGATGTCCAAGCGGGTCGAGTCGGCATTGGAGTCGGCGATCCAAGCGCGGGAACTGGGTCCCCTGCTGCCGGGAATCCGGGAGCTTGAATCGATGCTCGGGGTGAGCCGGACCGCGATCCGGCCGGCTCTGGAGGCACTGGTGACCAGAGGGCTCCTGGTGCAGTCCGGACCCAAGCGGCGACTTCAGGTCGCAAACGACTTGCAGGAGGGAACCAGGAAAAGGGAGGCGCGGAAGATTCTCATGCTGGAGTCCAGCAAACTCGGGGAGCGGATGATGATCTCGACCGTGATCGCGGCGAACCTGGCCGGCCGGGCTTCGGCGAAGCGTTGGACCATCGATCATCAGGTCATCAAAGCCGATCAGAGCCGTTTCAATCTCAAGCGCTGGCAACGATTGTTGGAAGCCACCGGCGCCGATGTCCTGATCGTGGTCGCGGGTACCCGCAAGACCTTGGAATGGGCCAGCGGGTGCGGCGTTCCGGTTCTGGCTTTGGGCGGCGACACCAGCGACTTCTCCCTACCTGCGGTCGGTTACGACTCCGATTCCATGGTGAGGATCGCGCTCGATCGGTTGCTGGCCACCGGCCATCGGGACATCTGCTTTCCACTCGCGGTGAAGAGTCCGACCTACGTCAGCGAGATGGAACACGCGATGGTCGATGCGTTCACACGGCACGGGATCAATTATCAACCCAAGCTTCATTTCCCGCAGTGGCACAGCAACGTTCCGGAAGCGTGGCGTGAGGGCTTGCTTTGGCGCATCGGAGCGAGGTGCCCCGATGCATTGGTGCTGGCTGATGTGAATGCCTATAAGATCTGTCTCGGGGCCCTCATGGAATGCGGACTGAAGGTGCCCGACGACCTCTCGCTGGTGGTGCTCGGCGAGCACACCGAACTTTCCTGGTTCCGTCCGGCCCCCGCTTCGTTCGACCTGGATCCGTTGAGGCTCGCCGACAAGATCGCGAATTGGATCG
The DNA here is from genome assembly GCA_044372775.1 of Haloferula sp. Lineage (GTDB taxonomy): Bacteria > Verrucomicrobiota > Verrucomicrobiia > Verrucomicrobiales > Akkermansiaceae > Haloferula. The sequence goes on along the minus strand of JBIPNO010000026.1, from coordinate 31,995 downwards.
AATCACCGAAGAGCGAGCAGAAGTCCTTCATTCTTGAACCCAGGTGGGTGGAAGGCGGGAGCATCCGGGTAAGAACCTGTTAGGCCGGAAGGAACAGGTAACCAGGGAATCTCCCGATCCCCGATTCCGCCGGACACTCCGCGTTCCCAGCAGCGGTCCGGGTGCCGATCCCGGCTTCTCCCGTTGGTGTTAGAGCGCGGCGTGTCGGCCGGGCTACCGGTGATCTGGGAATTTTTAGTGTACAGAATTATTCCCCGCGAATGCTTCCCCGCGCCTCGCCGGGCTCTATCCTCATCGGTTGAACGAAGCGGAAATCGGATGACCGCATTCGACCTTCGATGGTCCTTCCGGTGTCACGATCTCCAGGCGATTCCCGACATTCAGACACATCCTCGAACCATCGAAGAAGCCATGAAATACAAGCCTTCCAATCCTTTCATTCGCATCTCCCGTCCCCGGCTTCTCGCCGGTTTGGCTGTGGTCGGCCTCGGCACCACGCAGGCGGAGACAACGGGCACATGGAACTACAACGGCACGGTCACCGCCAGCAACAGTTGGAACACGGCCGCCAGTTGGACCGGTCTCACGGACGGTCTCGTGCCGAACGCCGTCGGTGCCACGCCCAACCTGACTTTCAACATCACTGCGGCCAGGACCATCACGCTGGATGGTGACAAGACGATGGGCGCACTGACATTGGGAGACCCGACTTCTTCCTTCTTCGCCCATACCGTGAGTCCCGGCAGCCCGACCACTTCCCGGCTGATTTTCGATCAAACCGGGGTCGCCAACGCCACCCTCACCGTCCAACCGTCAGCCAATACCGCCGCCAATGTGATCAGCGCAGGAATTCTGCTGAACGATCATCTGGTAATTGACGGCCAACCCACAACGGCCTCCGCAGTGGCACTGAACTTCAGCGGGGTCATCGATGACGCTGAAGGCAGCTTCTCGGTCACCAAAGATGGACCTTCGATCATTGCCCTGAGCGGGAACAATACTTACGATGGCGGAACGGTCATCAATGGCGGCCGGGTCAATGCTCCCAGTGCCACCTCTTTTGGGACCGGCCCGGTCACCGTGGCAAGCGGAGCCCAGGCCTTTCTCAACGGATCGGGCACCCGGACCAATGCGTTCACCATCGAAGGGATCGGGTTCACGGAAACGGCGGGTAACCTCGGTGCCATCCGGCTGCAGGGTGCCACGATCTCCGGTCCGATCGGTCTGTCGTTCGACGCCCGCATCACGGCGCACGGGAACACCGGCACCCTGGCTGGTGACATTTCCGAAGTCGCCGGACCGGCCGCGCTTGAGCTGTCCAACTACAACACCGGCACCGACAGCACCATCACCGTGTCGGGAAACAACAGTTACAGCCTGGGCACCACGGTCAAAGGGGCGATCGTCGTGGCCAATCAAAACAACGCTTTCGGCACGGGCACCGTGACCCTCCAAAGCAACGGCACCGCCGCCCGCACCACCCGCGTGCAACTCGGCACCGACGTGGTCCTGCCGGTGGCGAACGGATTCATCCTGGACTCCAATGCGGTCACCGGAACCGCCGCCATCAGTAGTTATGCCGGCGACAACACCACGGTTTCCACCGCCGTCGTCAGTGGGCCGGTGGAGATATGGAGATCGGTCGGCGGCGGCGGGCATTTTGCTTCCAACAAAGGCTCGGCTTCCGTTCTGCGGATCACGGGCCCGGTGACCTCTCCGAACGGAGTGCCCGTGGTCGTCCGCCAAGGCATCGTGGAACTGGGTGGAGGAGGCGATTACGGCCTCATCGAGATCACCGACGGCACGCTCAAGCTGGCCGCCGACAACGGGATCGCCACCAACGCAGCGCTCACCGTCGGAACGAGCGGCACCGGTGGCGACACGGGCACCTTCGACTTGAACGGTTACAACCAGGCCCTGGCCGGACTGCTCAATGGCCCGCGGCCGGCATCCGTTCGGAACGATGGCGCCGGTCCTGCAACCCTGACCTTGAATCCACCGGCGAACTCCACGTACGGCGGCACCTTCGACGACGGAGCATCGGCTCTGAATCTCGTGAAATCCGGCACGGGCAGGCTGACCTTGAGCGGTGCCTCGACCAACTTCACCGGAGCAATCACGGTGACCGAGGGCGAACTCAATCTGACCGGCACCCTGGGAACGACCGGTGCCAACGCGTCGATCGGTGCGGCGACCTTGTCGGGTGAGGGGACCTTCGGTGGCGATCTTGTTCTGGCGGGCACCACTTTGAACGTCGATGGCACGACCCCGCTGGGTGTCTCTGCAGCAGGCACCGTAAACGCTACGGGCGGCGTCGCCGTCAACCTGGTGAGTTTGCCGGAGATCCCCGGCCCGATCACAGTCGTCACCTACGGCACCGCGCTTACCGGCAGTCCGGGGAACTTCTCGCTGATCGATGGTGCAGCTTATCGTTCTCCTGTCTTCAGCGTCGCGGGAAATTCGGTCGTCCTGACTCTGGGAACTCCGGTCGATCTCACATGGACCGGAACAGGCGGCAGCGACTGGAACGTCGGAGGCACCAGCAATTGGAACAACCCATCGTTGGCGCCAAGCTCGTTCTTTTACGCGGACAATGTGACCTTTGGAAACACCGGAGGGGGGACCATTTCCATCCCTGCCAATGTCAATCCCGGCAATCTGACGATCAACAGCAACGACAACTGGCTGTTCCAGGGCGCGGGCACGGTCGCCGCGTCCTCGGTCGTCAAGGATGGCAGCGGCACTGCGACTTTCGAGACTCCGGTCAATTTCGGCAATCTGACGCTGACCAGTGGCCTGCTCCGCGTGTCTCCACCCACCGGCATCACCGCCGACATTCCCGGCATCATCACCGGAGCGGGAATCCTGGCCAAGGGCGGCGAAGGCGTGCTTGCGGTGAGCGGCGCCAATCCGGACTTCACGGGCCAGATGGTCATTTCCAAAGGCGAACTCGTCGCGGCCGGCAACACCGCTTTCGGCACCGCGAAAGTCGTGTTCGGCGATGAAACCACCCTCGCCACCGATGTCTGCACGCTCACCCTTAACTCCGGCATCGCCCTCGCGACCTCGCAGATCGAAATTGGCGACACTTGCGCGGACGCCCGGATCTCGGGCGTCGGCAGCATCACCGGCACCACGATCACCCACAAGAGCACCGGCAGGCTGACCATCGGGCACCCCACGGCCTACACCACGGCCACCAACTATGTGACCGGCTCCTCCTCCGTGTCTGTCGAAAAGGGCACGCTTGCATTCAGTTCGCGCACCGCCCTTGCGACCGGCACCGCCGTTACCCTGGGCAATGCGAACTCCGGTTCCGATGACACCGTGCTGGAAATCCCGAATGCTTCGGTGGCCGACCAGGAAGTTCTCAACGCCGCCTTCACCCTCGGCACACTCGCGGAAGGAAGCACGTCCAAAGCCATCTTCCGCTACGTGGCCGCCGGGACCGTGGGTGGCGCACCGAGGGTCAACGGCACCGTCGATCTCAATGGCCGTGATTTGATTCTGGAGAACACCTCGTTGATCGACAATCCGGCCAACAGCGGACTCTACAACTTCGCTCCTTTGATCTCCGGCACCGGAAATGTCCGGATCCGCTGCGGCACGAATCCCGACGGCTCCTACAACGGCACGCCCCGCGCCCGCCTCATGAACACCGCGAATTCCTGGACCGGGGACCTCTACCTCGAGACCGGGATGTTGCAGGTCGGCAACGGCAGCATCACCACGGCATTCAACGCCATTCCGAATGGCTCCGTCGTCCACATGTCCCCCGGCACCCGCATGGGCTTCGGTAGCAGTGGCGATACCTTCAGCGGTCTCACCGGTGGCGGCGCCACCGAAGCCATACCGTTCCCCGCCGTGGTGGATGACAATACCAGCGGCGGTGGAACCATCACCATCACGCTCAGTGGCGGTGGCGACTATGTCTATGATGGCAACTTCAATGCGAGTGGAAGCCGGACCATCAATATCGTAAAGAGCGGCACCGGTACCCAAACCTTCACCGGCACCCGTGCCGGCCTCGGAGCCGTTACGGTCAGCGGCGGCACTTTGGTGCTCAACGGCTCACGGACCGGTGACGCGGCGGCGGCCACCACGACGACCACCACCGTCAGCGGCACTGGCACGCTGGCAGTGGGCAAGGATGACGCCCTGGGCATCGGCACCGTGAACCTGAACTCGGCCACCGGCACGATCCGCTCGGCGGATGAGAACAACCGCACGCTCGCCAATCCGATCACTTACTCGACCAATTTCACCCTCGGCAGTCCCACCACGGGCAACCTGCTGTTCACCGGCACCGTCAACGTCGGCAGTGGCAGCAAGGTGTTCGATGTGCAGAACGCGGTCACGGAATTCAGCGGTGTCATTTCCGGCGGCGGCACCCTGACCCGAACCAAATCCGGTCCGGGGACGCTGGTCTTCAGCGGTCCGAACACTTACCCGGGAACCACCGTCGTCAACGCCGGCACCTTGTTGGTCAATAATCCAAGCGGCAGCGGGACGGGAACCACGAATGTGGAGGTGAACTCCGGGGGCACGTTCGGTGGAACGGGTGGCATCACGGGTGCGGTCACTCTCAAGGGCGGAACCTTGTCCCCGGGGGCGTCCATCGAATCGCTCGGCGTTGGCGCGCTCACCAGCGAGGCCGGTTCCACCATGATCGTGGAATTCGACTCATCCTCCAATGCCACGGATGTGGTCAACGTCACCGGCGCGCTTTCGCTCGGCGCCGGCCTTTGCAGCCTGCAACTGGTGGATACGGCCGCCATTCCGCAGGAAATCGCGACGGGCACCAAACTGACCATCGTCACGTACGGCAGCAGCACCGGCGGCACCTTCGCCACCCTCGCGGAGGAGGGCACCGTTACCGTGGGTGCCACCACTTTCAAGATCCGCTACGCCGATGGCAATGCGGTGACCTTGGAAGCAGTGGGAGGCGACCCCTACGGCGGCTGGCTGGCGGGCTATCCCGCTCTCACCGGTGCGGACCGCTCGCCGGAGGTGGACTTCGATGGCGACGGGCTGGACAACGGGATCGAGTTTGTCATCGGCTCCGACCCGACCTCGTTCACCGCTTCCACCACTCCCGGCTATCCTCAGGCCGCGGTCGGCGGCGGCAACGTGGTCTTCACCTTCACCCGCAGCACCGCCTCGAAGGCCTATCCGGTCGCCGTTCAAACCAGTATCGATCTGCTCACCTGGCCGCCCGCGAATGCTTATCTGATTCCAACCACCGACGGAACCTCCGGAGCCGTCACCGTGGCGGGTGAGAGTGTGACCGTGACCATTCCCATGGCCCCCGACGCGAAGAAATTCACCCGCTTGCACGCCGACATCCCGTTCATCCCGTGACTCGATCCGATGCCGGGTCCCCAAGCTTCCTGACACTTCATATCCTCATGACAACACGCCAATCCATCCTCCTCTCCGCCAGCATCACGCTGGTCGCCAGTGCCGTTTCCGCCACCGCCCAATCGGTCTTCACCGGTCCGACCGGCGGCTTGTGGTCCACCGCCGGCAACTGGACGCCCTCGGGCGTCCCAGCCGCCGCCGCGACCGCCACGTTCACCACTCCCGCCGTCACCAGTGTCCGCCTCGATGGGGCCACGGACAGGAGCTCCAATTTGTCGTTTGGAAACGGTGCCGGCTGCACGATCACCAATGACAGCGGGGACACCGCGAGAATCACCCACTCCTCGAAGACCATCACGGTCACCGATGCCTTCAACTACGGCATCAATCTCACCAACGGCGGTGGTTCAGGAACAAGCGCCACCGGAGCCTTCGCCATCACCTCGACAACGTTCAACATCGCGGCCGGGGGCAAACTCACCCTTGATGGACGCTACTACGGCGCATCCGGCGCGGTCCGCACCATCACCAAAAGCACCGGCACCGGAATCCTTGAACTCACCGGCGACTACACCACCACCTTCATGCAGTGTACCCTTAACGCGGGGACCCTGGTGCTCAATGGTACCGGCTCGAATGGCCGATTGATGGGCCTGGGTTCCATAGGCGCGGCTGGCACACTGCGTTTCGATTCCGCCAATAGCAATCTTGTCACGGGAACCACCGGGTTCCACGCCAACACCGGGATCCGGCTCCTTTCCGGACTGGTGGACCTCAATGGCAACAACGCGGCGACCACCCGCATCCAGGGAACCGCCACCACGGGCGTCGTCACCAACAACGGCGCGGCGGATGCAACCCTCACCCTCGGAAATTTCGGCACCACCACCGGACTGGCAACCAGCATCACCAACCCCGTTTTCAGCGGCATCCTCCAGGACGGCACCACGAACAAACTCGGCCTGACGCTCACCGGCGGCGGCGGATCCTTGCTCATCCTGACCCTCGGGCAGACACCCACCTACACCGGTGCCACCCTTGTCAGCAACGGTGCCACCCTGATCACGCCCGGCCTAGCCCCGGCGTCTGCTGTCACCGTCAACGCGGGCAGCACCTTGGTCGTCGCTGGTCCGCTCGCCAATACCGCAGGTGTCACCGTCGCGGGAGGAACTCTCGATAGCCGCGGAGCGTTTTCCACCGGCGCTCTAACAATATCTGGCGGCACGCTCAAGCTCGCTCCTTCCGTGATCGCGAACTCTCCCATCGCTTCTCTGAATCAGAGCGGCGGGAGCATCGAGCTGGATGTCAACGGAGCAAACGCCGACAAGCTGGCCAGCACCGGGAACCTGACTTTTTCCGGAGGCACTCTGGCGGTGCAGCTCCGTTCCGCTCCCACAGTTCCCGTGGTTCTTGCCGAATATGGCAGCCTCACCGGAACGCCCACGGTGACCCTCTCGCCGGACCTCGCCACCACCCGTCTCAGCTCTCCCGTCGTGGATTCGATCACCGACAACAAGGTCACCTTGTCCCTCAGCGGCTCGGTGGCGGATCTCGTCTGGACCGGAGCGGCAAGCGCCGTCTGGGACCTGACGGCGGTGAATTGGGACAATGGCGGCTTCGGCAGCGCCTTTTTCAATCTGGACCGTGTGACCTTCCCTGACGGGCCTTCCAGCACGACCATCGATCTGACCGCGGCCGTCACTCCCGGCAAGATGACGGTCTCCAGCACGGGAACAAACGACTACACCATCAACGGGGTGGGGGGCATTGGAGGACTTGGCGAAGGACTGGTGAAAAACGGCGGTGCCTGGCTGAATCTCGGCGGTGCCAATACCTTCACCGGACCCGTCCAGATCAACAACGGGATCCTCCACCTGCTGACGCCGCAGGCTCTCGGTTTCACCTCCGGCGTGACCGTCGCGAGCACCCTGACAGAAGCCGGCCAGTTGGACCTCAAAAGCATGGCGCTCACCGATGCCGGGCGCTTGTTCTCGGCCACGATCAGCGGCGACGGACCAACGGGAGCCGCCAATGCGGGCGCGATTGTCAGCAGCGGCTCCACCAGCCTCATCGCAGCCGGAGTCCGTAAAAGTGGAATCCGCAACTTGACTCTCGCCGCAAACGCCTCGGTGGGCGGCTCCGGCGCGGGCGGTTCCTTCGACATCGGCACGGGCGGTTCCATCACTGGCGGAGGATTCACCCTCACCAAGAAAGGCAGCAACGAAGTCCTGATCAACGGTCCGGTCTCGAACCTGAATACCGTCGTCGAAAGCGGCACGCTCTCCACCGGGGTTTCGGAGGGTTTTGGCACGACACTCCTCGTCAAATCCGGGGCCGTCGCAAGCAGTGCGAATCCCTCGGGCGCTTATGTCCACACGACCGATGTCACGGTTGAAAGCGGTGGCACGATTCAAAGCGGAACCGCGGTCACCTGGAACGGATCATTCGTCGCGGAAGGCGACCTCACCATCAACATTGACCAGGTTTCATCCGCAGTGATGTCCTTCCCGAACGGGCTCACCGTCCCCGGGAACCTGACCCGTGGTGGCGCGGCGAGCGGGGGCACCTCATCAATCGCCGGTGATCTCAATGTCACCGGATCCATCACTCTCTCCAACGGGGTTCTCACGCTGGATGGCAGCGGTGGATCGCTCAACGCCTCGGGCATCGTGCTCTCCGCTGCCACCACCAGCTTCCAATTCAACCGCAGCACCAACCTCGCTTTCGCGAACCTCATCAGCGGCAGCGGAGCCCCCAGACAAGCGGGCAGCGGCACAACCACCTTGAGCGGAGACAATACCTATTCCGGCATCACCAACGTCAACGCAGGCACCCTGCTGGTGAACGGTAATCACACCGGTACCGGAAACGTCCTGGTCAGTGCCGGAGCCACCCTCGGCGGAATCGGGGAAATGCCGGGCGCTGTCACCATCACCGGCACCCTCGCCCCGGGGAACGCCGCGATCGGAACCTTCACCACCGGCTCCGCCGCCAGAACCACCACGATCAACGGCACGCTGCGAATCGAAACCGACGGGGCGGCACCACAGCCCACCGACCTCCTCGTCGCGGCGGGTCCGCTGACCCTCGGTGCGGCTTCGACCCTGGACTTCGATTCCATCGGCACCGCTCTGACCCAGCCCTACCATGTGATCGCATCCTACACGGGCACCCTGACGGGCACCTTCGCGACGACAGGCGATCTCCCCGCGGGTTACCAGCTGGTTTACGGATTCGACGACGGCACGACCTCGACCAACATCGCTCTTGTCAAATCACCCTATGGCACGTGGATCGCCGGTTTTTATCCGGGCTCCTCGGACATCGGGATCATCGGCCCGGATGCCGATCCGGATGGCGACGGACAGAGCAACCTGATGGAATTCGCCCTCGGCGGCATTCCGAACGACGGATCTTCCAACGCGAAGGTCTATCCGCTCACTGCCGACAGCGATGATGGCGGCACCGAGGAGGAACTGCTCCTCACCATCGCCGTGCGAAGCGGAACGCCCGCCTTTGCGGGAACACCGTCTCCGGCTTCCGTGCTGGACGGCATCACCTGCACCATCCAGGGATCCACGAATCTCTCCGCCTTCGGCGCGGCGGTCTCCGTCGTGACTCCGGTCACCACCGGCCTGCCCTCCGCACCTGTCGGATACGAATACCGGACCTTCCGTCTCGACGGCTCCAACGGGCTTCCCGGCAAGGGCTTCCTCCGCGTGCAGGTGGCGGATTGATGCGGATGTGGCTTCCATGAAACCCTCCGCGCCACCCGAAGCGGCGCGGAGGGTCTGGCAGGCCTCATCCGATCAGGGCTTTGCCGCTGCTTTATCCGCCAGCGCCTTCTCGATCGCCGCGGCCAGCGCCGGCCCGCGGATGTTCTTGTTCGCCAGGATCGTTCCCGTGTCGCCGTCGACGAGAATCATGTGCGGGATGGAACGGATTTCATAACTCGTGGCGATGTCGCTTTTCCAGGACTTGCCTTCATAGATCTGCGGCCAGGGAGCGTTCTTCTTTTTCATGAAGTCGCCGAGCTGCTTGTCCATGCCTTCCTTGTCCAACGAGATCCCCAGCACTTCCAAGCCCTTGTCGTGGTAGGTGTTGTAGGCCGTGATCACATTGGGAAGCTCCGCGATGCAGGGACCGCACCAGGTCGCCCAGAAGTCGATCAGCACGATCTTGCCCTTGTAGTCGTCCGGGAATTTCAGGTCCTTGCCGGCCGTGGTTTTCGCCGTGAAGGCCGGAGCCTTGTTCCCGGGATCCAGTTTCGTGACCTCGGGCTTGGCGGCTTCCGGTTTGGCGGTCTCCGCCACCTGGAACGCGCCATCGGGGGTCATGCTGGAAATCTTCCACCACTTCCCGTCTGCCTCGAATGGCAAGGCGGCGGGAACCGACTCGCCGCGATCCACCTTGCCGTTGCCATTCCCATCGACCCACAACAGCGACGAACCGCGCGGGCCGCCTTCGATGGTAAAGCGAGAAGTCCCGCGATCATCCGCCAGCATCGCGGTGATGCTCTTGCCTCCCACCTTCAGCTCACCGGAAACACCGAAGTCCGTGTAGTATCCGATCATGCGCGGCTCCGGTGCGGGCTTCGAAACGTCACCGCGGATGTAATAGAAATGGATCTTGCCGCGAAGCTTGCCATCCGCGGTCACGTCGATCATCGCGCTGGCGCTTTCGCTGGCGGACTTCTTCCCATCCGGATTCTCGACCTCGTGAGTGGTGAAGTCGCTGGCAGGATCATCGGTGAGATCACCGTTGCCGTTCGCATCCACGAACAGGCGCTTGGGTTTCCCATCGTCGAAATCGACGATGACCAGGTGCTTGACGGCTGAATCGGCCGGGCCGGTCGTGAAGCTACCATACCGGGGGGACACGAGATCCGCGGGAGCCTTCTTCACCTCCGCCGCCAGACCAGGCGTAAACGGAATCGAGTGAGGGCGGTAGCCGAGGCCATTGTCACGGATACCGGATTCCTGCCACTTCGGAGTGAAGGACCCTTCGCCGACTGGCGCGGTCTGGGCTGTGGCATTGCCAATAATGGCGCTGAAGACAACGGAACAGGCGATCTGTGGAGATCTCATGGAATTTTTCTGGGGTTGAGATGAATCGGGTTGCGGTTGCTTCATTCTTTCGGGAGGACGATTGCTTGGAAACGTCCCGAGAAACAACGCCTTTGCAGGGACCTCAAGCGGATTCCAACAGCCGGCCCCAAACTTCGGAACCTTTTCATCCCTGCGGTCGGCATGCCCCCTTTCTGGGGATGTTTTATGTACAGAATTATTCGGCGAATTTCCTTTTCCGTCCCCCGCGGGCCATTAAATTCAAGTGTTGGATTGTTTATACCAATAAACAACAATCGTCAGGAATGCGTTGGATTTCGTTGCTTTTTTTTTATCTCAGGAGGGAAGAAACCTGCTCCATCGTCACCCAACCACACATGCGTTTAAAGGTTATCATGAAAACCACTCGAATCCTAAAGGCCGCCCTGTTCGGCGCGCTCGCCCTGGCGGCCGCCGCGACCGCCCAGAACAAGAAACCCAACGTCCTCGTCATCTGGGGCGACGACATCGGCACCGAGAACATCAGCTACTACAACCGCGGCATGATGGGTTACCAGACGCCCAACATCGACCGCGTGGGCAAGGAAGGCGTGTTCTTCACCGACTACTACGGCCAGCAAAGCTGCACCGCCGGCCGGGCCGCCTTCATCAACGGCTCCTGCCCGGTCCGCACCGGCATGACCAAGGTCGGCATCCCCAGCGCCCCGGAAGGCTGGCAGAAGACCGACGTCACCATGGCCACCGTCATGAAGAGCCTCGGCTACATGACCGGCCAGTTCGGGAAAAACCACCAGGGCGACCGCGACGAGCATCTCCCGACGATACACGGCTTCGACGAGTTCCTCGGCAACCTCTACCACCTGAATGCCGAGGAAGAGCCGGAGAACGAGGACTACCCCGCTGACATGGTTCTGCCCGGCGGCAAGACCTTCAAGGAAGCCTTCGGACCCCGCGGCGTGCTCCACTGCAAGGCCGACGGCAAGGGCGGCCAGACTATCGAAGACACCGGCCCGCTCACCAAGAAGCGCATGGAAACCATCGACGAGGAAACCCTCGCCGCCGCCAAGGATTTCATCAAGCGCCAGAACGCCGCCGGACAGCCATTCTTCTGCTGGTGGAACGGCACCCGGATGCACTTCCGCACCCACGTCAAGGCCGAGAACAGGACCAAGGGCAACGACGAATACACCGATGGCATGATCGAACACGACGGCCACGTCGGCGAACTCCTCAACCTGCTCGATGAGCTCGGCATCGCCGACAACACCATCGTCCAATACTCCACCGACAACGGCCCGCACTACAACACCTGGCCGGACGCCGGCACCACGCCCTTCCGCAGCGAGAAGAACTCGAACTGGGAAGGTGCCTACCGCGTGCCCTGCTTCATCAAGTGGCCCGGCCACTTCCCCGCTGGTGAAGTCCGCAACGGCATCGTTTCCCACGAAGACTGGCTGCCCACCTTCGCCGCCGCCGGTGGCAACCCCGACATCGTCGAGCAGTTGAAAAAGGGTGTCGAACTCAACGGCCGCACCTACAAGAATTTCATCGATGGCGCCAACCAGCTCGATTACATCAGCGGCAAGGTCAAGGAGTCCCCGCGCCCCAGCTTCATGTATGTGAATGACGACGGCCAGATCGTCGCGATGCGCTACAACGAATGGAAAGCGGTCTTCTACGAAAACCGCGGCCAGGCCTTCGAAGTCTGGCGCGAGCCCTTCACCGAACTCCGCGTGCCGCTGCTCTTCAACCTCCGCCGCGACCCCTTCGAGAAGGCCCAGCACAACTCGAACACCTACAACGACTGGTTCCTCGACCGGGTCTTCGTCCTCGCTCCCATGCAACGGGTCGCGGGCCAGTTCCTTATGACCATGCAGGAGTATCCGCCGAGCCAGAAGCCTGGTTCCTTCAATCTGGAAGGCATCAAGAAGAAGCTCGAAGCGACCATGGGTGGTCGCTAACCACTGAATCCAGATTGGCCGCCGTCCGCGAGGGCGGCGGCCTTCATCTGTTGGAAGTGCCACCTTGAAACCCATCACCACATGCGCCCTCTGCAGCCCGACCCGGGCCGCACTCATCACCGGCCGCAACCACCACCCGGTGCCTTCCGGCGTGATCGGTGAAATCGCGACCGGCTACGACGGCTACACCTCCGTGATTCCCCACAGCGCAGGCACCGTCGCCGGTGGGCGGATGGAACAGGCCGTCCCGGCCCAATTCTCCCTTGGCGGGGGCTTCGATGTCGGCAGGGACTAGGGCTCGACAGTGGATTTCACCTACCAGCTCCCATTCAAGACCACCGGCACCATCGAGCAAGCGCGCACCGGACTCGACTAGCCAAACCATGCAAACCATCATCCTCTCCATCCTCTTCGCCGTTGTGCTTTTCGGCGGCGTCATTGTGTGCATGCGCATCGGCTGGCGCATCGGGCGCAAGCGCCTGCTCGCCCTCGGTGAGGACGCTCAGGCCGGCTTGGGCGGGCTCGATGGAGCGGTCTTCGGCCTCATGGGCTTGCTCATCGCATTCACGTTCACCGGTGCTGCCACGCGCTTCGACGCGCGGCGCCAGCTTGTCACCGAGCATGTGAACGCCATCGGGACGGCATGGCTCCGTCTGGACTTGCTCGCCGAACCCGAGCGCGAAAAGGCGCGCGACGGTTTCCGCCGTTATGTGGACACGCAGTTGGAGATTGTTGGCAATTCCGGCAATGACGATGCCGTGCTTGCAGGAATGGACCGTCTTTCCGTGATCCAACAGGAAATCTGGGAGACACTGATCCATGCCGCCAGGAGCGACAAAACGCTTCCCTTGACCCAGGCGGTCCTGCCACCGGCGAATGAGATGTTCGACCTTTCCACCACGCGCTTCATGGCGGCCCAGCAACATCCTCCCGTGGCGGTCTTCGTGATGCTCGGCCTCCTGGTGCTGGTGAGCGGCCTGTTGGCGGGCTACGGCATGGCCAAAGCGGAGCGCCAGAGCACCCTCCACCTGTTCGGCTTCGCCGCCATCATGGCGCTTTCCGTTTATCTCATTCTCGACATCGAATACCCGCGCCTCGGCCTTGTGAGGATTGATTCCTTCGACCGGGTAATGATTGCGCTTCGCGCCAGCATGCACTGAGATCCACACCCATCATGAAAGGAAAATCGATTCTACTCGTCATGGCAACACTGGGCGCTTTTGCGCTTCCAGCAGTTGCCGCGGACCCGCTGCCCTCTTGGAACGACAGCGCCCCGAAGCAATCCATCACCGCCTTCGTCGAGAAGACCACCAAGGAAGGCTCTCCCGACTTCGTCCCGCCCGCCGAACGCATCGCCGTCTTCGACAACGACGGCTGCCTGTGGGCCGAGCAGCCGATGTATTTCCAGCTCTTCTTCGCCCTCGACCGGATCAAGGCGCTCGCACCCGAACATCCTGAGTGGAAGGACAAGGAGCCCTTCGCCTCCCTCCTCAAAGGCGACGTCAAAGCCGCGCTGGCCGGCGGCGAACACGCGCTCATGGAAATCGTGATGGCCACCCACGCCGGCCTCACCACCGAGGAGTTCGAGAAAGTCGTCACCGACTGGATCAGCACGGCGAAGCATCCGAAAACCGGCAAGCTCTACTCCGAGATGGTCTATCAGCCGATGCTCGAGCTGCTCGCCTACCTCCGCGCCAACGGCTTCAAGACCTTCATCGTCTCCGGCGGCGGCATCGAGTTCATGCGGCCCTGGGCGGAGAAGGTCTACGGCATCCCGCCCGAGCAGGTCGTCGGCAGCAGCGGCGGGCTGAAATACGAACTCCGCGACGGCAAGCCGGTCCTCGTCAAGCTACCCGAGATCGCCCACAACGACGACAAGGACGGCAAGCCCGTCGGCATCCAGCGCCACATCGGTCGGCGCCCGATCTTCGCCGCCGGCAATTCCGATGGCGACTTGCAGATGCTCCAGTGGACCGCCGCCGGCACCCGTCCGAGTTTCTGCCTCTACGTCCACCACACCGACGCCGACCGCGAGTGGGCCTACGACCGCGAAAGCCACATCGGCAAGCTCGACAAAGGCCTCGACGAAGCCAAGGCGAAGGGCTGGACGGTCGCCAGCATGAAGGAGGATTGGAAGTCCATCTTCCCGTAGGAGGTCACTGCGAACGACTTCCTGCCGGAGCCGGAACTATTTCGAAATCATCCCGCCGCGTCTGCGAAGCCGCGCTCACGAAGCTGCCTTGGCCACGCCTTTCTCGCCGAACAGCGCGCGGGGCTTGGGCAGCTTCTGGCGGCGCAGGCCGAACTGGCGGACGGCGTGGCGCTGGAGATGGGCGATGGCGTCGGCCACGTCGTCGGTGAAGAAAATCAGGTCGGGATCGGTCGGGCTGATGGTGCCGGAATCGGCCATGTGATAGACGAAGTCCATCAGTGGCTGCCAGTAGTCCTTGCCCATCAGGATGATCGGGAAGTTCCGGATTTTCCCGGTCTGGATCAGGGTCATCGTCTCGAACATCTCGTCGAGCGTGCCGGCGCCGCCGGGCAGGACGACGAAGGCGTAGGAGTATTTGATCAGGATGGTCTTGCGCGTGAAGAAGTAGCGCATGGTGACGGAGCGGTCGACGTAGGGGTTCACGTGCTGCTCGAAGGGGAGCTCGATGTTGATCCCGATGGAACGGCCGCCGGCCTCGTGCGCGCCGCGGTTGCCGGCCTCCATGATGCCGGGGCCGCCGCCGGTCATGACGGTGAAGCCGAGTTCGGCGATCGCGGCACCCATCTTGCGGGCCATTTCATAGTAAGTGGTGCCGGGCTCGGTGCGGGCGGAGCCGAAGATGGTGACGGCGGGTCCGACGAAATGGAGGGTGCGGAAGGCGCGCAGGAAATCCGCCCCGACATGGAATACGGTGGAGAGGTCGTGGAGGCGGGAGCGCGGACCGGCCAGGAAACCGCGGTCGGGATTCTCCACCTCGTAGCGCTCCTCCTCGCGGATCGCCTCGGCGCTGATGGCGTGTTCGGCGGTGGGTTGCGGGCACTCGGGGCAGTCGGGCGGCGTCATGCGGTCTGATCTAACACGATCTCCCGGACAGTGCCACGGGGAAAGGCTGGGGCCCGGCGGGCGGGGGCCGGGCGTAAATAGTTAGGATTCCGAAAGCTTGTCGCAGGGGGCCATCGATGCCAGAATGCCCGGGCGGATGCTTCCGAGGAAACGAACAGAAAGTGATGAAAACGGCAAGGGTCGCGGGGGCTTCGAGGTCCACGTGATCGGGGGCGGCCGGAGCACGCCCGCCGACAGCGGGGGACGGGGTCCGGAAATGGGGCTCCGGATCGGGGTCGGCGAGTCGCGGGAGCGGGTGAAGGTTTCCGCCGCGGGCGATCCGGTGCACCGCTTGCAGCCGTCGGACGAGCTGGAGCCGATGCAGGCGCGGCCGATGAGCGAGGCGGGACCGGCGCTGCCCCAGGCGGAAAGCGGCCGGCGGAAGCGGCGCCGCGGAATGGCCCACTGGACGGGCTGGATGGCCGCGGCGACGGTGCTGCTGGCCGTGCTGGTGGTCGGCGGGATGACGCTGGCGGGCAAGAAGCGGAATGCGAAGCGGGCCGCCGGCAGCGGCTATGTCTTCGAGCCGGTGACGCAATTGGACCGGAATCACCAGTATTTTCTGGAGAATGCCGGGGAATTGATCGCGGAGGCGGAGGAGGTGCTGGAGCGTTTCGCCGCTGCGAGCACGGTGGAACAGGTGCTGCCTTTGGTCCGGGACGGGGAGCGGGTGAAGGAGCGGCTGACGCGCTTGTGGCGGCCCTGGGGAGCGGAGATCCTTTTCGCGCCGGGCGATGAGATTTTGAGTCAGATCCTTGATCAGCCCGGCCGGCCTGCGATTTCCCTGTCGGGGCGGAAAGGGGACTTCAGCCGCTTTGAAATGGTGTTTGTCCGCGACGACGAGGTCATGAAGCTGGATTGGGAAGCGAGCGAAGGGATCGGCGACGTCCAGATCGCCGACTTGCAGACGGGTGCGTCCCCGGCGGGCGGGCTGGTCCGGGCCGTGGTGCGGCCGTCCACTTTTTTCACTTCGGATTTCCCGGAGGCGGAATTCCGGTCCTACCAACTGACCGATGCCGGCGGGGAGCATTTCATCTGGGGCTTCGCGCGGATCGGCTCGCCGGTGGTCGCGGCCTTCGATGCGGAGTTCAACGAAGGGTCGGTGCTCATGGAGAAAACCGGCGAGATGAGGGCGACCGTGCGCCTCGCCGAGGCGGGTGGCGGCAGCGCGAAGTGTCACGAGATCACGGAGATGCTTCACAAAGGCTGGGTCACCCCGTAGCTAGGTGCCGTGAGCGACACTTCCGGCGCCTGGTACCATTGCACCCGATGCGGCTCCCTGTTCAAAGGGGCGGCCGATCCGGAGCAGCGCGGCGTGTGCCCGGACTGCGGGGAGGACCCGGGTGGCGAGGATCTCGTGCCGGCGGAGAGCGGCCCGTTGAAAGTCCGCCGCAAGATCCGCAAGAAGCAGCCAAGCCGATCTTCCACGGGCGAGGGCCGGCGGAATGCCCGGGCGCTGATGATTTTCGTGATCGCCTGGGTGGTGCTGCTGGGCGCGGGGGCCATCATCCTGAAACGCCGATGGCAGAGTCCGCCTCCGACCGCGGACAACGCGGCGGTGATGAGCCCGGAAGACGTCGAGGACCAGCGCCTGCTCCAGGACCACATGGAAAGCTGCGCGAAGCGGCTGGCGGAATTCCTTTCAGCGCCCGACACCGGGGCGCGGGCGCTGCATGTCCTGGGCGGCGGCCGGACGGTCCAGCGGATGGCCCGGGTCCAGCAGTTCAACCCCTTGTATCCGACCGACGAGGCCCTCCAGATCGAGAAATACGGCGTGATCCGCACCCCGGCCGGGCGGGGCATCGAGTCACTGTGGAAGCTGGGCGATGAGAAGCGGATCGAGGTGATCTTTTTCCAGGAGGAGGGCGAGTGGAAGATCGACTGGGATGCCTACACGCGGGCGGGCAGCGAGTCGTGGCCCTTGTTCCTGGCGGGCCGCGGACCCGGGACGGGGGATTTCCGGCTGCTGGCCCGCGAACGGATCGGTGCGGACGGGCGCGACGACGAGTTCATCGGGCTGGTGCTCTACAGCACCCGTATCGGCTACCCCCATGAAGCGGTCTCGCCGTCGCCGGAAGTGAAGGTCGAGCGGAATTCGCCGATGGGCCGGCAGATCGAGGACGCCTTTGAAACCCGAAACAAGGGCGCTCGGCCCTTTGACAGCAAGCTGGGGGACGTGGATCCCGACGAAATGATCCGGCTCAGGGTGCGGATCACCCGCCAGGGTGAGGAAGAGCGCGTTTTCCAGGTCGACGAGCTGCTGGCCACCCACTGGCTCGAGCTGGAGTCCGCGGCTCCGGCCCCGGTGGAAGGCGGGAAGTGAAGCTTCAGCCGCCGGCCAGGCCGCGCCGCATCGCCGCGGTGGGATCGCTGCCGGGGAACCAGAGCCGGAAGGCATGGATGCCCTGGTGGAGGAGCATCGACGCCCCGTTCGCCGTTTTCGCCCCCGCCTCCCGGGCGGCGGCGAGGAACGCGGTGACCGGCGGCTGGTAGATCGAGTCGAAGACGAGCTGGTCCGCGGTGAAGGACCCCGGCGGCAGCGGCGAGGGGTCGTGCGGCTTGAGACCGACCGAGCTGGTATTGACCAGCAGCCGGCAGCCGCGGGCTACGGCCGGGAGTTCCGGGTCCGAAAGGGAAAGCACCTCGACCGGCAGTCCGGGGTGATGGCCGCGGATCGACGAGGCGAGGGCCTCGATCTTGTCGAGGCTGCGGTTCGCCAGCACCAGCCGCCGCACGCCGGCGCGGGCGCAGTGGGCGGCCAGCGCCCCGCCGGCCCCGCCGCCGGCCCCGGCGATGAGGACGTCGAGGCCTTGCAAGGAAAGGCCGAACGCTTCGCCGATCGCCGCCTCGAATCCCGGGCCGTCGGTATTGAAACCGGAGGTCCCGCCGGGGCCGAAGCGGATGGTGTTCACCGCTCCCATTTCCTGCGCGGCGGGATCGACCGCCGCGCAGGCTGCCATGGCCTCGAACTTGTGGGGCACGGTGACGTTGCAGCCGATGAATCCGAGTGCGTGCATGCGGCGGAAGGCTTCCGCGACCTGGCCGGGTTCGATTTCGATCTTCACGTAGCGGGCACCGGCCCCCGCTTCGTCGAGCGCCGGCTGGTGCATCCGCGGCGAGGCGGAATGGGCGACCGGGCAGCCGATCACCGCCAGGCGCGCCGGCTGGTCTTGGCCGGCATCGAGCCGCGACCGGGAGGAGAGGTCGTCGAGATGGTGGAGGTCGCCGGTCATGCAAAGAAAAAGCGCGCCCCCACCATGGCGGGAGCGCGCCGGTCGTCAATCCGCGCTCAGAACGAGGTGCGGAAGCCGATCTGATAGGTCAGCGCGTCGATCTCGCTCCGGCGGGTCGAGAGATCGTCGTAGGAAACGCCGCCCATGATCTTCAGGCGGTCCTTGCAGATGTGATAGTTCAGACCGGCGTAGATCATGTGATGCTCGCTGCCGCGGCCATTGTCGACGTCCACCGCGAGGTTGTCGTGATCGCCGCGGATGTAGCGCGCCGGGATTTGCAGGCCCTGGGTCTCGGTCGAGCTGGCATACTGGTATTGCACGACGGCTTGGAGCTTGTCCTCGATGATCCAATACCACGGCATCACCACGAAGCCGTGGAAGTCGCCCTGGCGGCGGGGGATCGGCGCACTGATGTCGCCGCCGTTGTCGCCGTAAACGAACTCGCCCATGATGCCCCAGTTCTTCTTCTCGTACACCGCGGACAGGGCGGCCGCCCAGCCGTAGCCGAGGGCGTCGTCGAAGTTGCCCTTGCGGTCGTTCTGGGTGTAGTCGAGCAGCATCCAAAAATCATTGTCCGGCTTCCACTTGAGGCTGGCGTAGTAGAACTGGCCGTCGTTCCAGCCGCCGATGAAGTCGGCATCGTCCTCGGCGCTGAAGGCACCGAACACGAGATCCCAATCGCCCTTCTCAAGCTCCAGCGTTACGCCGGTCGGCCGTCCTTCGGAGCCGCCGAGCTTGTCGGACAAGCCGGAGCGCTCGAGGGTGTAGATCTCGTTGGAGGACATGTGGGCCTCCTCGGTGATCTTGAGCTTCATACGGCCTGCCTTGAGCTTGATGTCGTCGAAAGGACCGCCACCGAAGGCCTTCTCGATGTCGAACTCGATGGTGGCCTCGTCGAAGGCGTCGTAACCCCATTCGAGTTCGTTGAAGGGTCCCTGGCGGAAGCGGTTGTCGTCGACCAGATTGACGTTCACCTCCGCGGTGAAGAATTGGAAGAACTCCGTCTTGGTGCCGAAGCGGAGCCGGCGGTATTCGTCGTAGTGGTCGTTGAAATCGACGCCGTTGATGTCGGTGCCTTCGACGTAGGCGGCCTGGTAGTGGAAGCGGCCGCTGATTTCAAAGGACTGGATCCAGGGGTTGTCCTTGTTGTCGTAGAGGAGACCCGGATCGTTCTGAAGCCAGGTGCACCAGTCGCCGTTGTTCGGCTGCGCGGGTGGAATGACGACCGCCTCCTTGGCACCCGTTGCCTCCGCCGGAGCTGATTCACGGGGAGCCCCGGAGTCGTCCTTCTTGTCCTTGTTCTTCTTCTTTTTCTTCGACTTCTTTCCGTCGTCCTTTTTCTCCGACTCGACTGCGGTCGAATCGTCCGAAGCGGCGTGGAGGGTGACGGGTGCGAGGGTTCCAGCAAGGAACGAGAACGCGGCAAGCTGCGCGAGGGTTTTCATGGCACTGGGTTTTTCTAACGGGATCTCCGGGCTCAGCCGTCCAGCTCGTTGCCGGTCGGGGTCAGCACCACGCGGTTGTTGCCGCAGACCTGGTGCAGGGCTTCAAGCAGCTTCGGCGTGCTGACGCCGAGCTTGAGCTGAAGGCCGTAGCGGAGCTCGGTCATCATCCCCGCTTGGGCGGAAGTGACGCTGACCAACTGCGAGCGGTCGGTGAATTCCTCGAAGACGGGGCGAAGCAATTCTTCGAAATCCATGTCGCTGGTCATCCGCAGGGTCATCATGTGGGACGCGCGGCGCGGCGCGAAGGCGTCGGTCTTGGTCAACAGGTAGATGGCGGTGCCGACGATGGCGGTGATGATGACGGCCATCGAATAAAGTCCCGCGCCGACCACCATGCCGATGGCCATGGCGAAGAACACGAAGGCGAGGTCGCGCGATTGGCCGAGGGTCCGGCGGAAGCGGATGACCGAGAATGCGGCGAACATGCCGAAGGCCACCGCGCCGTTGCCGCTGACGACCATGATCAGGATGGTGGTGACCACCCCGATGATGATGAGGGTCTGGACGTAATCCTGAGAGTAGCGCGTGCCCTTGTAGGTCTTCCGGTAAATCGTGGCGATGATGAGATTCAGCACGAGGCTGATGACCATCGCGATCGCGACTTCCTGGGGTTTGGCGGCACCGGAGGTCGCACCTCCGCCAATATTGAACAATTCTTCAAGGGTCATGCAGTAGCGTGGGATCGGGAGTCGGCGGGCGGGGAGCAGTTAGCGTGCTTTCTGGGCGTGGAAGCAAGACAGGAGTCGGGAGAGGATCGAGCGGAAGAAACCGGCGCTGCGTTCGGGTGCCGGATTCGGGCGGCGGACCGTCGTGGTGGCGGGGGGCCGGCGGCGGCCCTTTTCGTCAAGGGCGTCGGTCCGCGGAGCCTTGCGGATCGGCGCGGCCGGAGGGGTGGAGGAGGTTGCGGAAGACGTTGAAATCGGCGGCCGGCTCTTGAATTCGTAGAGGTCGAGCGCGGCGGTGTATTTGCTGAAGCCGCGGGGGACCAGGTTGTATTCGCCGATGATGTTGCGGAACCAGTAGGGGACGGGCCCGATGGTCTTCACTTCCATGATCGAGGAGCCGGGCTCGAGCAGCGGCAGTTCGAAATCCGGATCGTCCGGAGTGAGCGGCACCCGGCGGAAGCGGCAGCGGGGGTCGTTGTCGAAGGTGATGCGGATGGTGCCTTCCGGACCGCTGTCGTAGGCGAAGCGGTGATAGCGGATCTGCACCACCGGGCGGCTGCCGCCTTCGGTGACGAGGTCGGCGATTTCCGCGAGAATCCGGTCGTCCGCCGGGGTCGCGGTGTCGCGGCGGGTCGGAATCACGCCGTCGGAAAGGAGCACCAGGTCGTCGAGCCCGACCGGCACGCGGCGCTTGACGGTGACGCCGTCCAGCTTGT
This sequence comes from Haloferula sp., assembly GCA_044372775.1. Lineage (GTDB taxonomy): Bacteria > Verrucomicrobiota > Verrucomicrobiia > Verrucomicrobiales > Akkermansiaceae > Haloferula. The sequence goes on along the minus strand of JBIPNO010000026.1, from coordinate 10,394 downwards.
GCTTCACCTCGATGAAGGCGCTGGCGGGAATCTCCCCGTCGCTCCGGCCGTAAACGCGGCTGCGGACGCGGCGCCGGTTCGGGACGCCGAATTGCTTCTGCCAGTAAGAGGTGCGCTCCCGGGTGTCGAAGTATTCGGAGAGCACCGGATAGCCGTTTTCCGCACCGCGGTCGGCCACCAGCAGTTCACCGACCCGTTTGCGAACGACCTCGCCGAGCCCGGGCGGAAGCACGAATTTGAATTCAACGCGATTTTGGCTGGCATCCATAGGGGCAAAGGGTGAGACGTGACAGTCTTGTCACGTGAGCGATCCGTCGATCACAAATTTGCGGTAACAAAGTGGTTAGAGAGGACAAGGGAAGGCGTTGCTGGCGGGCGGATCCTACCGGAACACGAAAATCGATCTAACAAAAAACGCCGGAGCCTGAATCGGCGAAAATCCCGGAATTTCAAAAAACGTCCGGGTGCCACCGAGCGTAAAGTCCGTCCGGAACGGTTCGCGGAACCCGGAACCCGGATCCCGGATCCCGGAAAGGCCAAGCGGAGCATTCAACGACCGCTGGAGTTGCGGCGGAAAATCCGTGGCCGGAGGATGGGGTGCGGGTCGGGGTGGGGGAGAATGGCAGGGGGGAATCCATGGTTTGCCGTGGGGGGAACAGCATTGGAAGGCAGGATCTATGCCTATCCGCGGCGGGGAATACCGGAAGTTGCCCCCGGTTGCAATGATAGTTTTAAAATCCCCGGTGACGATTTCATCGCAATCCCGGGCCGCGTTCAAAGCAGGCTGGTGGCCAGCCGGAGCACTTCATGGAAGGGCTGCCGCTCCAGCAGGCCGAAGGCATCGTGACGGGCCAGGCGGGCCCGGGTCACCGCCGGGCTGCTGATGCCGCAAAGGAAGCGGGCGAGCTGGCGCGGGGTTTTCAGGGCGGCATGGCGCTCGTTCTGGAGGCTGCGGATTTGCCGCAGGTCGTCCTCCGAAGGGCCGGGATGCCGGGTCCGCGGAACCGGCGACGGCTTGATCCCGCGGCAGCGGTCGCAATGGCCGCAGGGAGCCGGGAGCTTCTCGCCGAAGTGCGCGGTGACGAAACCGGTCAGGCATTTCTTGGATTCGGCCAGCTCGACCACTTCGCGCAACCGGGCGAGGTCGGTCGCCTCGCGCCGGCGGAATTGCGCGTCGAGCCGCTCCGCCAGCTCCCGCAGGTCGCCGGGGTCCTTCTTCAGCCGGTAGCCCTGGCGGATGCCGGATTTCTTCAAGGTCGCATCGCCCGCTTCCTCCAACGCGGTCAGCGCCTCGACGATCTTCTGCCGGTCCGCCCCGATCTCCCGGGCGACCTCGGCGATGGCGAAGGTCTTCCACCCCCAGCCCTCCTTGGCCACCGCGAAAATCTTCCGCAGCAGCGACTTCCGGCGGGCGTCGTAGCCGGCCAGCACGCGCTCGAAATCCCGTAGCAGCCGGACCTGATAGGTGGCCCAGAACCTCCGGGTCGCTTCGATGATCCCCTCCAGTTCGAGGTAGGCCAGCAAGGTGTCGATGACCAGCGGGCGGATGTCGTTGACGGTCGAGAGCTCGTACGGTGAGACGTCGAAGTCCTTGCCCAGCCTCAGCACGTGGTCGACGAAGTGGCGGGTGGCGGCGGGCGAGGGGGTGTCGCCATGGATGAAATTCTCCAGCGTCACCAGATCGTCGCCGCAGGCCAGCAGTTCGCAGGAGGAAAGGATGCCGTCGCGTCCGGCGCGGCCGGTTTCCTGGGTGTAGTTCTCCAAGCTTTTCGGCAGGTTGTAGTGATAGACGGCGCGGATGTCGGCCTTGTCGATCCCCATGCCGAACGCGATGGTCGCGACGATCACCCGCGTCCGCCCGGCCATGAAGTCCTCCTGGGCCGACGCGCGGAATTCGTCAGGCAATCCGGCGTGGTAGGCCCGCGAGGCGATGCCGTTCTTCTGCAGGTAGGTCGAAACTTCTTCCGCGGTCTGCTGGAGCGTGACGTAGACCACCGCGGCACCCTCGCTGTGCCGCAGCCGATCTAACAAGTGCGGCTTGCGCTCCGCGCTTGGGAGCGGGGTGACTTTCAAGTCGAGGTTCGGCCGGTGGAAGCTGAGCTGGACGAGGTCCTTGGTGGCGATCCTGAAACCCTTGCGGATGTCCTTGGCGACGCCCGGCGTGGCGGTGGCGGTCAGGCAGAGGACGCGCGGGACTTTCAGGTCGCGGCAGAGCTTGGCCAGCTTCAGGTAGTCGGGTCGGAAATTGTGGCCCCACTCGGAGATGCAGTGCGCCTCGTCGATCGCCACCAGCGCGATCTCCAGCTTCTTGAGCTTCGCCCGGAAGCCCTCGTTCGAGAGCCTCTCGGGGGCGACGTAGAGCAGCTTCAAGGTGCCGTCGCCGAGGGAGGCGAGGACCTTTTCATACTCCTCGCGCTCCAGGGTCGAGTCGAGCCGCGCCGCGGCGATGCCTTTCGAGAGGAGGGCATCGACCTGATCCTTCATCAGTGCGATCAGCGGCGAGACCACCAGCGTGATGCCGTCTAACAAAAGCGCCGGGAGTTGGTAGCACAGCGACTTGCCGCCGCCGGTCGGAAAGACCGCAAGCATCGAGCGCCCGGCCAGCAGGCCGTCGACCACCTCCCGTTGGCCGCCGCGGAAACCGCCGTGGCCGAAGCGGTCGCGGAGCAGGGCGGTCACCGGGTCTTGATCGTGCACGTGCAAGGTGATGGTCGGCCCGGCCGGCAAGAACAAGCCCCGCGTGAAGCCACCGGGTGCGCGGAGCCTCCGGCCCGCAGAACGGTCCCCAGGAGCCCGCAGCCCGATTCATATCCGCACCGCCTAAGCGCGGCCGCTCCAGTGCTTCTGCGGGGCAGAGCCTCCGCGCACCCGGTAGGAAGCCCGCGCGGCAGCCGCGCCCCAGCCCGGGCTTGCATGGCCGCGATTCTCCGTGGAGACTCCGCCCGATGTTCGCGCCGAAGTGGAAGAAAGAGGCCAAGCTCCTGCACAAGGGGGCGAAGAAGTTCCTCCATTACAAGCGCGACCTCCTCAAGCCGGACCGGATCGACGAGATCGAGTCGCGCCGCAGCGACCTGCTGGATGCGATCAAAGCCAACGACAAGGACAAGACCGCCGAGGCCTCGAAGCAGCTCCGCGCGACCTGCGAAGGGGCCTTGCCGCATTTCCCGTCGCAGAACGCCTGGGAGGAGAACGTCGAGGTGATGTTCGTCGCGCTGGTGGTCGCGCTCGGCCTGCGGGCCTACGTGATCCAGCCGTTCCGGATTCCGACCGGCTCGATGCAGCCGACGCTCAACGGGATCACGATCGAGCAGAGCAAGGACCCCGATTTCGCGAAGCCGTGGCTCGGCAAGCAGGGCTGGGACCTTTTCATGCGCGGCCGCAGCTACCGGAACATCGAGGCCAAGGGTGATGTCCAGGTCGTCGGCGTCCGCGACAAATCCTGGTTCCTTTTCACCCGGACCGAGGTCTCGTTCAGCGACGGTTCCCGCGTCAAGATCCCCGCGGCCGAGGGCGAAACCTGGAACCTCGTGACCGACCCGCCGCTTCCCGGAACGGAGCGACGGATCGCCAAGCGCTACCGTAAGGGCGATCCCATCCTGCGCGGCTGGGTCGATACCGGCGACCTGGTGCTGGTCGACAAGGTTTCCTATCACTTCCGCCAGCCGAAGCGCGGCGAGGTCTTCGTCTTCGACACCCGCGGCATCCAGACCGGCGGCATCGATAAAAACTCGATGGGCGGCCAGGACGGCGGCACCCATTACATCAAGCGGCTCTGCGGAGTTCCCGGCGACACGCTGGAAATCCGCCCGCCCAATCTCTGGGTCAACGACGTGATCGCCAAGGAGCCCGGCATCGTGCGGGTCATCGAGTCGAAAGGTCTCTACGCCAAGAAGAACAACGCCGATCCCGGCTACGAGCTGGCGGGCTTCCAGCCGAACCACCCTTGCCCGCTCGGCGCGATCGGCCGCCAACTCCGCCTCAAGGACAAGGCCGCGCCCGGGATGCGCGAATACGCCGCGCTGGGCGACAATACCAGCAACTCCCTCGACTCCCGCTACTGGGGCAGCGTCAAGGAGTTCAACCTCGCCGGTCCCGCCCTGTTCTCCCTCTGGCCTTTCACCACCGGCCACTGGGGCTTCATCCGCTGAGTCACCTTTGCGCAAATGCACGCATGGCCAAGATGGCACCGGATATGCATCGTTTCCCGCCCTCTCCATGAGCGATTCCGCTGAAATCACCCGCCAGGCGAAATCGAACCTCGCCTTCGCCCTGCAGATCCTTCCGAAGGACCGGCGGGACGGGATGATCACCTTCTACGCGTTCTGTCGCGTGGTGGATGACCTCGCCGATGACCCGGACCGGCCGGTCGAGGCGCGCGAGGCGGACCTGCTCGCCTGGAAGACCGGCCTCGAACAAGGATTCGCCGCGCCCGACCCCCTGCAGCTCGAGGTCATGGCGCTGATGAAGCAATACGACATCCCCGTGCACCTGTTGACGGCGATCATCGACGGCTGCCGGATGGACCTGCACCCGCAGCGCTTCGGCACCTGGGACGACCTTTCCCAATACACCTACAAGGTCGCCTGCGCCGTCGGCCTGGCCTCGCTGAAAGTCTTCGGCGCCACCGATCCCGCGTCCGAAAAATACGCGATCGCCCTCGGCCACGCCCTCCAGCTCACCAACATCCTGCGCGACGTCGGCGAGGACCTCTCCAACGGCTGCCGGATCTACCTGCCGCTGGCCGATTTCGCCCGCTTCCAGTACACCGAGCGCGACCTGGTCGGCCGGGTCTACGACGGCCGCTTCATGGCGATGATGGCCTACCAGGCGGAGCGCGCCGGTGCCTTTTACCGCGAGGCGGTCGAGTCCATGCCCAAGTCCGACGCCCGCGCGCTGGTGCCGGCCGAGATCATGCGCTCGATTTACCAGACCCTGCTTGAGAAGATGAAAAAAGACGGCTTTAAAGTCTTCGACCAGCGTTACCGTCTGTCCAAGGCGCGCAAGATGGCGATCTTTTCCAAACATCTCCTGCGCCTCGGTTCCGCTGCCTGAATAACCCATTCCCCGCTCCGTCCGATGGCCGATATGAAATCCTTCGCTCTCCTGCCGCTGGCCTTGCTGGCCGCTTCCTGCATTCCACCGGCACCTTACCGGGACCAGCGCCCTCCCACGCGGAACGGCGAGCCCTACTACCCCTACGGCCCCGGCGGCCAGGCCCAGGCCCAGGCCCAGGCCCAGGCCCAGGGTCCCGGCACGGAAACCGGCACCTTCGAGCCGATCCCGCCCGATGGCAGCCCGCCGCCGCCTCCCCGGAATCCGGGACCGCAGGCACCGCAGATCGACCCCTACGGCACCGCGCCCGATCCCGTGCCGGCCCCGACCCCGCGGCCGGAATACCCGACCGCCCGCCGCACCGCCAATCCGAACGAGGTGATCAGCCCCTACGCGCCCTACAACGTCATCGACGTCGAAGGCTTCAAGAGCGGCCAGCTCGCCAAGGACCCGTCGAACAAGAAGATCTTTCGGGTCCCCTGAGGTCGGTGCCGAGGCCGTTTTTCCAAGGAGAGGGCGCGCGATGCTCCCTCTCCTTTTTCGTGGGCACAAGGCCGGATCAGAACAGGTCCGCCAGGTAGCGCAGCAGGTCGGAGCTGGTGACCAGACCGACGAGGTTCTTCCCGTCGACCACCGGCAGCGCGTGGAATTTCCCGTTGGCGAGGATCTCGGCGGCTTCCCGGACGGTGCCGTGCTGGGAGGAAATGGTGATCGGATCCGCCGACATCACCTGCTCCAGCGTGAAGCTGTGGTCGAGGGTGGCGTCCACCGCACGGTCGTCGCTGCCCAGGGCGTCGGCGAAGCTGAGGCGGAGGATGTCGCTCCACGAGATCACGCCGATGAGTTCGCTGCCGCTGACCACGGGCAGGTGGTGGACGTCGTGCTCCACCATCAGCTTGCGGGCGCGGGAGACCGGCTCGCCGTGATGGATGGTGACGAGATCGGTGGACATGACCTTGGCAATCGGTTCGTTCTTTTTCATGAGTGGGCGGGGTTCTTGGGAATCCCACTAGCAGACTCCCACGGCGCCGCCCGCTTCCGCAATGCGATGCGATGATACGCGGATGCTTGGGGAGGAAATGCGCTGTGGGGGTGTTCCGTCGGCAAGTCCGTGGGCGGGCAATCGAGTCAGCGGCCTTGCGCGGGGGCGGGAATCCGCAATGATGGCAACCACCCATGAAGCATGCGCTCTTTCTCTCCGCCCTGCTAACCGCGTCGCCGCTGCTGGCGGCCGACACGCCGGCCCAGGTGTTCCAGGTCCAGTGCGCCGCCTGCCATGCGGTCGACCAGATGCTGGTGGGCCCCTCGCTGGTGGAGATCGCCGGGATCTACCGCGACCGCCCGGACGAGTTCGTGAAATGGTGCATCACCCCGCAGCACAAGCGTGAGGGCGTGATCGAGATGCCCTCGATGGCCCACCTCGGCGAACCGGTGCTGCGCCAGCTCCACGGCTACGTGATCGCCGCCGCCGCGGGAAAGACCGAGCTCAAGAAGGCCGGCGGCGACCCCTACTCGGTGCCCCGTGCCCAGCTCCGCCGCCCGCAGGTGCAGCGGATCTTCCTGCCCGAGACCTCGCCCGCGGCGATCGCGGTCGCGCTGCCCGGCGATCTCTCGTTCTGCTTCGATGCCACCGAGTGCCGCCTCCGCTACGTATGGAAAGGCGGCTTCATCGATGGCGCGCCGTATTGGAAGGCGAACGGCAGCTCGCTGGCCAAGCTGGACGGCGAGGTCGTCTTCCGCGATCCCGACCACCCGCTGACCCCCGGCACCGCCGACCCGCTCGCCACCCCGAAGTTCCTCGGCTACCGGGTGGGCAAGGACGGCCTGCCGACCTTCCGCTACCGGCGCGGCGGCGTGACCTTCACCGAAACCATCCGCCCGCTGCCGGACGGCAAGGGCATCGAGCGCGCCTTCACCACCGACGGCAAGGTCCCCCTCGCCGTGACCATCGGCGCCGAGGCCGACATCAGCTCGAGCACCGGCAACTTCGCGATCACCGCCGGGCAGTCGAAATCCTTCACCCTCACCTTCCGCTGGAAATGAAATCCTTTCCTCTCCGCGCATTCCGCGCCGCTCCCTTCCGGAAACTACGGCATCTCTCGTACTTGGCCCTGGTCGCGACCGCCGCCGCCGCGCCCTTCACCATCGAGAAAATGCCGAACCCTCCGGGTGTCGACCCGCAGATCGGCGGGCTCGACGTGTTGCCCGACGGCAAGGTCGCCGCCGTCTTCCACCGCGGCGAGCTGATGATCTTCGACCCCGCCGCCAAGAGCTGGAAGAAGTTCGCCGAGGGCCTGCACGAGCCGCTCGGGCTGGTGGCGGAGTCGCCGTCCAGCTTCCTGGTCATGCAGCGCGCGGAATTGACCCGGCTCAAGGACACGGACGGCGATGGCCGGGCCGATGACTACGAGACGGTGTTCGATGATTTCGGGATGACCGGGAACTACCACGAGTTCGCCTTCGGCCCGGCGAAAGGGCCGGACGGCTCGCTCTACATCGGACTCAATGTCGCGTCGAACGGCGCCGGCATCCGGGCGGAGATCCGCGGCAAGTGGTCGGACATCGGCGACCTGAACTTCGAGGAAATGATCCACGGCGATGGCTGGGGCAAGCGCGCCGGCAAGGCGGGCCGGATGTATGCCCGCGTCCCGTGGCGCGGCTGGGTGCTGAAGATTTCCCCCGACGGCAAGTCGATGGAGCCCTACGCGAGCGGCTTCCGTTCGCCGGACGGGATCGGCGTCGATCAGGATGGCAACGTGCTGGTCACCGACAACCAGGGCGACTGGCGCGGCACCTCGCCGCTCCACGTCGTGCAAAAGGGCGGCTTCCACGGCCATCCGGCCTCGCTGGTCTGGCAGGACGGTTGGGACAAGGGCGACCCGCTGAAGCTGCCGGTCGCGGAACTCGAGAAGATGCGGGTCAAGGAAAGCGCGCGCTTCCCGCAGGGTGAGCTGGCGAACTCGCCGACCCAGCCGGTCCCTTTCCCGGATTCCTGGGGCCCCTTCGCCGGCCAGGTGCTGATCGGCGAGATGAACCAGAACCGGCTGGTCCGCTTCCTGCCGGACGATGTCGGCGGCTTCCGTCAGGGCACGCTGATCCCGATGTTCGACGGCACGCCGCTCGGCAACGGCAACCACCGCCTCACCTTCGGGAAGGACAACGCGCTGTGGGTCGGCAAGACCCACTTGTCCTGGGCCGGTGCGGAAGGCCTCGTGAAGATCACCCCGTCCGGCCTCGACAAGCTGTTCACGGTGAAATCCGTGAAGCTCGAGAAAGCCGGCGGCCAACAGGCGCTGCGGATCACCTTCAGCCAGCCGGTCAAGTCGGGGGCGGCAGGCGTGAAGGTCAAGCGCTTCGGTTACCTCTACCACAAGGGCTACGGGTCGCCCAAAACCGACGAGGCCGAGGTGGCGATCGAAGGGGCCAAGGCAAATGACGATGGCCGCGAACTGATCCTCCCGCTGACCGCGAAAGAGGGCGCGATCCATCAGGTCGACCTGTCCTCGTTGCGCGATGCCGCCGGCACCGCGCTGGAAGGGAAGGTGCTCTACTACCAGGCGACCAAGCTGCCGTGATCGCCCTCGTGACGCGCTCTCTTTGGAGGCGACGGGGATCGAAAGCGGAAGAGAGTCACCGCAGGACCGCAGAGGCCTTCGGCCCAAGAGAACGACTGGTGAAGCCGTTACCGGGTGGATGAAGACGATGTTCGGATGCAGCCTGGCGGCGGTGATGGGATCGATGCTGATGCTGGGCCTGCCCACCCGAAGCATGTGGGTGACAGGGCCGGGTTACTCGAAAGCGAATCCACGCCTTGAACTTCCGACGATCTCCTACTGGAAAAGCTCACACCGGCATGGCCAGATTCATTTGAGTCTTAATCGTCATCAACAGTGGATTTTCGAGGACGGCGAGGTGGTTCGCGGAGACCTGGGGAATCGCTTAGCCCGTCGTGCCTCCACCGTTGAAGCCCTTGGCTACCCGCCGTCGATCCGGGTGCGGATCGCCGCCCACGAATCGGCACGTCATTTTCTTCAGCTTCAAAAGGCGGCGACGGCTGCGGGGATCGAGGAGTTTTCGATCACTTGTTTTCGTGTCGGGGCGCAGTGAGTCACGGGCGATGGACGATCACACGGGGAAAGTCTTCGTCAGGGTAGCCAGGTCTTCCTCCAGCATCTCCTCAGTATAGCTGGGAATCCGCCGCGCCACGAGTTCGCGGTCGAAGTCGAAACGCTCCATCCCCGCCATCCGGGCAGCGACCGTCCGCGAGATCCGCCCCGCGGCATACAACGCGCAGGCCAGGTCGAGGCGGATTTCGGATTCCGTCAGATCCGCCAAGGCAGGGTCATCGGGCAAGATCAGCGTCATGCTCCGAGACTGCTTTCAACGGGAGCGATTCGCAACCCGGCAGTTTCGCTCGCTCCCCGTCACCTCAATCCCCGCTCTTCAGCACCTTGATGAAGGCATCCTGCGGGATGTTGACCTTGCCGATGGCCTTCAACTTCTTTTTTCCCTTCTTTCTGCTTCTCCAGCAGCTTGCGAGAGATTGGAGCGTGGGGTTTCAAAGTCTCGTCTGGCGCCGATCGGGCATTCAGGCTAAGCTCCCTTCATGAAAGGAATCTCCTTGGAAATCCCCGGCGAGGTTTTGGGTGCCGTCCGGATTCCCCGGGCGCAGCTCGAAATCGAACTCCGCAGGCGCTTGGCCGCGGCCTTGTTTGCGGACGGCGTGCTTGGAGGTTTCGCCGCGTGCAAGCTGGCGGGTATGGGCAAGGCGGAGTTCCAGTATTGGCTGGGCGAGCACGGGATCGAGCAACCGCTGGATATCCCCGATTATGAGACCGACTGCAACCAATTGGAGGAATGGCTGCGGACCGCCTGATCGTCTGTAACACCTCGCCAGTGATCAACTTGGCTGAGACCGGCCTGTTGGATCTTCTCGAAGGGCTTCCCGGAATCCCATGCATCCCTCCAGCGGTCCATTCAGAGCTTATCGCCAAGTCCGGCCTTTTTCCCGCTGCGGCAGTGGCCGCAGAATCGTCACGGTTCCGCCTCATGACACCTGCAAACGCGCTGTTGGTCCGCGGTTTCGCGTCCTCGCTGCATCGCGGCGAATCGGAGTGTCTTGCCGTGGGCATGGAGATTCCGGGTTCCCTGCTGGTTTTGGATGATCTTTCCGCCCGAACCGTCGCGGAAGCGAACAGCCTGCCTATCACCGGCACGCTAGTGTCCTGCGCGCTAAGTCCATTTAAGAAAATGCCTCGGTGATTTTGTTGAAGATCTTCTCGGGTGTGGCAGTCCAGACGAACGGCTTGGGGTTCTTGTTGTGATTCTCGATGTAGCTTTCG
>JBIPNO010000157.1:0-2500 GCA_044372775.1 Haloferula sp. | reverse complement strand
TTATTAATAAATGGATTGAAATTAAGATAGATCCCAATGGAGGAAATAATTATTTATTAAAAGGGAGTCAACCATTGATGAGTGTTCCTTATGCTTTATATACAGGGAATCATTTTAAAGGTCAGGATTTACAACAAATTACTACTAATAATGATAGTTTATATTTAAGTAAAATTGGTGGGCAAATCAGTTTGAAAAAATATTTAGATAATACTGATTCTCAAAAATTGATTAAAACTAACAATCAATTAAGTATTAGTAATGGAAATTCAATATTACTGAATGATGATGATAGCACAAATGAACTTCAAACATTATCTATTTCAAGAGATACATTGAAGCTTTCAAAAACTAATACAATAATAAAACTACCCAATGCAATTTCTGAAATGGAAGATGCATTAGGTTGCGTATTTGTACATAGATTTTGTTCGGGTGATGGAAGTTTTACTAATCCTTGGAAAACTAATGATGGTTCTGCTGGGATTTTTGATGCTATTAAGAATCTTACAATAACCAAACGTATTGTTTACTTTAAGCCTGGATATTATCATACAAATGGTTCTTTAAATGTTGATTTTTCAAAGTTGTTATCTAATTTAAATGATCCAATTTGGAAAACAACATTTGCAGGTTATGGTATTGAATTCCAAGGTCATAATGCAAGTATTTATGTAAATGGGGGTATCCCTTTAACTGGAGGAAAGCCTGGGATTTTATTCAATTGGAAAGGAGAGCATGCTTTTTATTGGAAATTTACAGGGTTACAATTTTATGGTGTAGTTGATACTGCCTTAGTTCAATTTGGAAATAGCTATGATTTCCCTTGGAATGGTTGCGATTTTGATATAACAGGAAATAATGGTTATGTTTTCCCTAATTATGCATCTAAACAATCTCCTTCATCAGCTATTAAAATATGTTTCCCATTAGAATGCCGTATACATACTGTAGCAGTTTCAGCAACTGGTTGTGGATTAGAATTGGAGACAGCAACTTTTTGTACTGTTAACGGAGCTTTTAGTAATACTCTAATTCCAAATACGAATACTATTTATGGAAATTCATATGGATTAGTATTAACAAATTGCCAAAGTAATACCTTTACCCACATGGATTTAGAAGTTGCTTATAATGGAATTAAGTTTGATCAATGGACAATTTCTAATACATTTTCTGCTATTTTTGTTTCTTATTGTGATACGTCAGGTGCTACTTTTGATAATCGGAAACAAGTTACCAATGGTAAAAATTTAGTACTTTCTATTAGAAGTGGAGGAACTGCTCAAATGCCAAGTACTCCTATTCCTCAAAAATTATTTACACCTAATAGTGATAAAGATAAACTTAAAATAGAAAACTATTTTGGTTTTTAAATTATTCTGTCAAAAGGGATCATTTATATTCTTATTGTTCCGATAACTATCGGGTCATTGAACCGATTTCAAAAACAAATAAAAGATAAATTTAATGTATAAAAAAAACCTCCAATTTGGAGGTTTTTAAGTTGTGGGGGCTACTGGATTCGAACCAGTGACCCTCTGCTTGTAAGGCAGATGCTCTAAACCAGCTGAGCTAAGCCCCCTTAGTGTTTTTTAAGGACTGCAAAAATAATATTTATTTTTAATTATGCAAATAATATTTTCATTTTTTTCATTTTTTTTTAAAGACTATTAATATCTCGTTTAACTTATTAGTTGATAGGCTACAAAACTCATTAAATAAGCAAAACCTGTCATGTAAAAAAACTGAATTACCGGCCATTTGATTGACTTAGTTTCTCTGTATGTAATAGCCAATGTACTCATACACTGCATCGCAAAGGCATAAAATATCAACAATGAGACGATGGTTGCTGTGTTATAAACTTTTGTGTTGCTTCCCACTCTCGTTTGTTCTGACAATGTCTGACTAATTGTTTTTTCATCATCAGCGTCTTTGATACTGTATATGGTTGCAATGGTGCCTACAAAAATCTCTCTAGCGGCAAAACTTGTAATTAAAGCAATTCCTATTTTCCAATCATAACCCAATGGTTTTATAATAGGTTCAATTGATTTACCCATAATACCTGCATAACTCGCTTCTAGTTTTTCGCTTTTTATTAAGGTCTCTTTATCGGAAAATTCATATTTATGATATTTTTGTTCAATTTTAGCAAAATTGTCTTGAGGACCAAAACTGGCCAAAAACCATAATACAATACTAACAATCAATATTATTTTACCCGCATTAAATACAAAATCATATGTTTTGTCTTTAATAGTTAATCCGATATTTCTTAAACTAGGGAAGCGATAATCGGGCATTTCTAGTATAAAAAAACTTTTTTCTTTTTGTCGTAGCAAATATTTAAAAATGGTAGAAAATAGTAATACTGCAATAAAGCCAACCAAATATAAACTTAGTAAAATCAATCCTCTGATATCAATTATGTTATTGTCGTTTTTGATCAATAAACTAACTAATAGTGTATAAACAGGCAATCGCGCTGAACAGC
>JBIPNO010000025.1:0-75480 GCA_044372775.1 Haloferula sp. | reverse complement strand
TCGTCCACAGCGGGGCGACGGAGGTGCGGTCGGGGTGTCGGGTTGCGATCATCGTCCTTCGGTCGGTGTCAACCGAAGGGCGGGAAGGGGGGCTTCCCGTTCGGGAAGCCGGGGTTTCCCGGGTCAGTGTCCCAAGTCCGGGGGCGGATCGAAGTGAATGTGCGGTGGTGGTCATCTCCCTTGCTCTGTTGTCAAAACAAGGGGCGGGAAGAGGGGCTTCCCGTTCGGGAAGGGGTGGATTCCCGTTTTGGACCAGGGGGCTTCCCGTCGGGCGCTGAGGTGCTTCCCGTCAGGGGTTTAGGCGCTTCCCGTCGCGGGAAGAGGGGCTTCCCGCCGGAGGGTGGGCGGCTTCCCGTCGCGGGAAGGGGCGCTTCCCGACCGGAATCCAGCATCCGGGCGGCCGCGTACCCTACGCCGGCTGCGACTTTCTCAAAGGCCCCACTCCTGGGGCGGGCGGAACAAGATGACGCCGCCCTTGCCAAGCGAGTGGTCCCAATCCTCGCCGATGGCAGCGTCCTGATCCCGGACCTTCGCGATCACCACATCGAGAGCCTTCCTCACCCGCTGCCGGGCCTTGCCACGATCTCCCTCGGCAATCTGACGGCTTCCGCCGGACTTGTTGAGCAGCTTCAATATGCCCCTGCAGAGTGGCAGGGATTTCAAGCCGGCAACAGCCCGCTTTCACCCCTCGAAGCTATGCCTTCCTGTGGTATTTCTCTGATTTTAATTAACTGTCCGTCAGTGTGTTGCGGATTAAACTGACGCGAATGGGAGGCAGTGGTTTCCAGCGCAAATTCGCTGGATGCGAAGAGCGCTTCCACCTGCCGGATTTTATCGATGATTCCCCAGCGGATCATGATCCGATCAATGTGACTCAGCCCAGCGTCTCGCGTGCGAGTGCCTGGAGGCGTGCGAGTCCGGCGGCCTGGAGTTTCAGCGGGCCGGTTTTGCTTTCCCAGTTGGCCACGCTCTGGGCGCTGACGCCGAGCCTGGCGGCAAATGCCTGGCGGCTCAAGGAAAGGCCTTTGCGCAATTTGCGGATCGATGCGGCCGTGGCGCGGAACGGGGTCGCTTTCCTTGCCGCCTTTTTCGCGGATTTTGCGGTCAGGGTTTTGGTGGCTACCTTCGCGGCGTTTTTGCGGGGGAAGGGTTTCTTTTTGGCTTGTGATGGGGCCTCGCCGTCCTCGAATTCCACGCCGAAGACATTCTCCAGTTTGTCAGCTGCCAAGGTGCGGCGGCGCGAGATACCCGAGCTGCCCGCGGCACTGACCGCGGCGGAGGCGGCATCTGCATCGATCAGTTCCTCGTGATCCACCCCACGCAGGACGAACAACAGTTCCGGCCGCTTATCCAGGCGCGCGCCGATGCCATAGATGACGGCGGCGATGTGCTTGCACATGCCGGCGTAGTCCGGGCATGTGCATTGATACTTGATCTCGCGCGGGCCGGGGAAAAGCCCTTGGCTGTGGTCTGTAACCACGGCCATGATTTCATCAGAGAGCTTACCCTGCAGCAGCTCTAACAACGATCCGATGCCGCCGGTGCAGCGCTTTTTCACGTTCTGCCACTTCGCGGCGGCGAGGGTCTCGATGCTCATGGTCACGCTGTAGAGCGAGGAGCCGGAAACGGTGGCCTCGACCTTGCCCTTGCTGACATCGAGATGGCACACGGAGCCGTTGCGCACGTAGGTCCGCCCGCGCGGCAGGCGGTTCGAGTAATCGCCAAAGGAATCAAGGTGGTCGCACCATGCCTTGCCCCAGAAGCTCTTGGCGATCTTCTGACCCTCAATGACCACCGGCTGGATGTTCATGCCCTTCTTGCGCAGCGCATCCATCTTTTTGGCGGCTTTCGCGCGACGCTCCGCCACGGGCACGTAGGGGCTCCATCCTTGGTAGTTGTATCGGCTCATGGGGTTGACTAAGGTGAATGGTTATTCCAGCGCGCGCTCGAGGTCGAGCGCGACCATAGAGAGGATTTGCTCGTCGCTCATTTCCGTGAGCGCGACGCCGGCGTCGCCTTCGAGGATTTCGTCGGACATCTGTTGTTTCTCCGCTATGAGGGCATCGATCTTTTCCTCGATGGTACCGCGGGTGACGAATTTGTGCACGAGGACGCCGCGTTGCTGGCCGATGCGGAACGCGCGGTCGGTCGCCTGGTTTTCGACGGCCGGATTCCACCAGCGGTCGAAGTGGATGACGTGCGAGGCGGCGGTTAGATTGAGTCCTGTGCCGCCTGCCTTGATCGAGAGGATGAAAAACGGCGGGCCGTCCTCGCGTTGGAAATCCGTGACCAATTCCTGCCGCCGGGCGACCGCCGTGCCACCGTGGAGCACCAGTCCGGCGCGGCCATAAACGGTTGTTAAAAAATCTGCCAAGGGATCGCACATTTCACGGAACTGGGTGAAAACGAGGGCTTTTTCGCCGCGCGAGGCGATTTCCCCGCACAGCGAGCCGAGGCGGTCGAGCTTGCCGCTCGCGTCGGCCGCATAGCCGCCATCACCGGTGAACAGGCTGGGGTGATTGCAGATTTGCTTGAAGCGCATGAGCGCGCCGAGCACCAGTCCGCGGCGCTGGATGCCGCTGGTTTCCTCGTCTTCGAGCGCGTTTTTCAGGGCGATGAACGACTGCTGATAGAGCACCGCCTGTGGCTTGGCGAGGCCGCAGAAAACCCGCATCTCGGTCTTGGCCGGGAGTTCGGGCGCGATGCCGGGATCGGTCTTCATTCGGCGGAGGATGTAGGGTGCCACGAGTCGCCGCAGCGGTGCGTAGCGAGCGTGCTCGCGTTTCTCCAAGCTCTTGGAAAAGTTCCGGAAGCGGGTAGCGCTGCCGAGCAGGCCGGGGTTGATGAAATCGAAGATCGACCAGAGGTCGCCAAGGCGGTTCTCGACGGGCGTTCCGGTGAGGGCCACGCGCGTGGTGCCACGCAGGTTTTTGACCGCCTTGGCCTGGCGGGCACCAGGGTTTTTGATGGCCTGCGCTTCGTCGAGCACCACCCAGCTCCACCGGGTGTTCGTCAGCCATTCGAGCCGTGTGACCATGCTGTAGGTGGTGATGACCAGGTCGATGCCGCGCAAGTGCAGCGCCGTTGCCTTGGCGAGCTTGTCGAGCTCCGCCTTGGGCGTCTCCGACGGGTGGGCAACTAGCAGTTTCAAGTCCGGAGCGAAGCGCGCGGCTTCGGCCTGCCAGTTTCCGAGCAGTGAGGCGGGAACCACCAGCAGCGACGGCGGCGGCGTGGTGGCGGCGGACTGGCGGCGGTGCCGCAGCAGGGTGGCCAGCACCTGGATCGTCTTCCCGAGGCCCATGTCGTCGGCGAGGCAGGCACCCACGCCGATTCGCGAGCAAAGCCACAGCCAATTGACTCCCGCAAGCTGGTAGCCCCGCAGCTTGGCACAGAGCTCCGGCGGTTGCGGTCCGCCCTGTCCGTCCGGCTGGCGCATTGCGGCGAGTGTTTCCCGGAGTTGCTCGCCCGGCTGCACGTAGTGCCACGTCGTTACCTCGTCCCCGTCGCCCTCGGGTTCGCCCAGACCCGTAGGCACTCCGGCCAGCAGCCGCATGCCATCGGCAAAGGAAATGCCGCCGGCACCCACCTGGCGCTCGACCGCTTTCCAGTGCTCCAAGGCCTCGCGAAGTTTCACCTGGTCCACCTCGACCCATTCGCCTTTGAGTCGCACCAAGTGCTCGCCGCTATCCAACAATCTTTCAATATCTCCGGCCGTGAGACGCTCGTCGCCAAGTGCCACGCCGATGTCGAACTTGAGCAGCGCGTCCATGCCCACTGCCCCGCCCTTGGCGGCATCGAGGCTCACTTGGACCCGTGGACGTGCGCGTTTGCGCCACCAGTTCGGTAGTTGTGCCAGTAGCCCGCATTCCTCGTAGGTCGGGATTTCAGTGAGGAACGCATACGCCTCGCCGGGCGTCCATACCAGCGGGTGAAACACATCCCCACTATCGATCAAGCCGCGGATGAGGGCGCTGCGTTTTGCCGCCGCGTGCAGCGGGGTGAGCAGTTTCACCAGTTCCGGCTTGCGGCGGTTGCCCGCGTATTCCTCCAGTGCTTTGCCCAAGGGCAAGCGGCGGATCTTTCCAGTCACCGTGAGCCCGGCCGCATAACTCGCCATGAAGGCGAAGGGAAACTCCGCGTCGCCCTTGTTCTCGGCAAGGTGTAGCGTGACCCGCCCTACCCTCGCCCAGCGTGGAGCATAGGCATCGAGAAACGCCGCCAACCCGCCCGACTCCGCCACCCGCCCGACCGTCCATCCGACCATCCGCTCCCATAGTGACGCCAGCACACCCGGGGCGAGGTACTCGCCGCCCGGCATCGGCGGAGCGTTGAGCACCCACTTGGCGAGGCGTGCCGATGATGGAGGTTCGATTTCCTCCACCGTGAAATCGACCCCTTCCGGCAGATGGCAGACGGCCCGCAGAAATGCCGCCGCCACATCATGCCAGAATCCCAGCGAAGCGCCGCCGTACTCCGGCACCCCTCCCGCCGCCAGTGCCACCATTCCCGCCGCTTCGTGCTCCGTGAACCGGAGTGTCAACGGGTTGTCGCCCCCACCATCCGCCACCACATGGCCGTGCGGCGTGATTCTCAACTCCATGGCTCTTCCTATCATCGGCCCATCACTTTCCATCCGACCACCAGCACGCAAGCGGAAACATCCTTCGTTTGAAATGGCGTAGAACGGATTTACATCTAGCCACGAACGCCGTCGCCATGATCTCCTGTTCCAAGAAATGCTCCCGTCCCCGGAGCCAGTGCCGGGCGGATTTTAGTTAGGGTGTGGCAGATCGGTCTGGAGTGCCCCCGAAAGTTGAGAATGAACGCTACACGCCAACCAATTGCATTGGCCGTGCCAACCCATTCGGAAAACGAAGCAGATTCGGCTTCTCGGCGATTGAACTCCCTTAAACTCACGAGGAACAAAGCTCGCCGGACATCCCACGGGCGCACCCTCCGTTCCAGATTAGTTGGCCCCCCTTGCGTCGCTTCGCGGGAATAGATCGCTTATGTCTCACTGAACACCCCAACGCCTTGCCTTCCTCGTGGCGCTGTCCCCGTCAACCGCGGAAAACCCTGTTGCGATCCCGTCGACTGATCTCCGCCAGGACTCGGTAAGGAATGCGACTCAAACCACGCGATGCGGGAGAGACTTGAGCGAACCGCTCGACGTGGCAATCGGATCTTGATCCGAATCGCCGATCTGGCAGAGGTGTGATGGGTGAACAAGCGCCTTGCCACCACTGCCAGGACTTCCGGAAAACCGGAGGGCGGGTGGCGGTCGGAGAGGGGCGGCAATCCTCCCGGGATCCGCAACAGAATCCCCGGAATCCACACGGATTTCACACAAGAAGCCGGTTCAGGACCACACGAAGTGCGTCGCCCGGCCAACCCCACCATGAACCGATACCCATGAAATCGAAGAAAAACGGACCGCCGGCAGGCTTCCCTACCGATCCGCCATCCAAAAGGGTTTGAAGCTCACCCAATCCTCATTCGCTCGATCGCCGAGGCCACGTCGGCCGCCCGGAAGCGCACGGCCTTGCCCAGCTTAAAATCGGCGATCAGCCCGGCGATGCGCCAGTTGTAGAGCTGGCGGCGGCAGACCTTGAGGAGGCGGGCGAGGTCCTGTTCGGTCATCAGGTCGAGTTCGGCGCGTGGCGAAGTTGGGTGCGGGTCCATGCCCGTGGATGCCTTGTCAACTGGGGCTTTGGCAGGTAAATCGGGTTCTTGTAACTCATTGGCGATAGGTGACAAATGGTGACAAAATACATTCCCGTTCGTGCCCCAAATTGCTCCAATCCATCTTGCCCCTCTGTGGAATATTCGGGCAATTCTAAGGACTTATGAGAATGCAGATGATTGGTATTCAGTGGTTTAGCTACATTCAGGTTCTAGTGGGGGCAACCCCGTGGAGGTTCGAGTCCTCTCGCGCGTATGTTATTTAGAATGAAAGCCCGGCACGTGCCGGGCTTCTTCTTTTTGGGGACATGGGTAAATGTCCTCCAAAGAGATTGCTGGTCATCTTGGTTCTTCTCGCTGGGAACTTTGCCACTCGTCCAAGCCAATTGAAGATGGGCGCGCCCTTAATGCTGCCGCCATCTCCCATCTCCCGTCCGGAGGAACGGGCGTGGGGATGGTCCGGTGGTTCCGACCCGGCAAGACTCGGGTGCGAGCCCGGAAATCTCGTGAACCGGAAATTTCTAGCTGACAAAACAACGATCATAGGCAATTTGTCCGACAAATCCTCGTTATGAGACCCAGTTTTAAGAATCGTTACGTTCACCCGGATGGGGGAGGTGCGGCCCGACGTCGCGGTTTCGCGCTTGTGATTACATTGTCGTTGATGGTGCTGCTCACTGTCGTGGCGGTGGGCTTGCTTTCGCTTTCCGCGGTGCAGTTGCGCTCGACGGGGCACGGCCAGGCGATGGCGGAGGCGCGGGCGAACGCGCGGCTTTCGCTTTGGATGGCGGTGGGTGACTTGCAGCGGGCGATGGGACCGGACGGCCGGATCTCTGTGCCAGCGGAGCAGTCGCTGGCGGCGGGAGCGGCGGAGACGAGTCCGCACCGGCAGTGGACGGGGGTTTATGAGGCGTGGAACGCCGACCAAGGGCTGACGGCGCGCCCGCAGCCGAAATTCGTGCGCTGGCTCACCGGTTCGGCCAAGCCGGCCGACGCGCTGCAGAAGGGCTTCGCGGACACCACGGGTGAGGACGAGATTCTGATGGTAGGCGAGGGGACGTTGGGCGCGCAGGGGGGCGCAAGCGTGGTGACCAGTCCGGCGCTGCCGGTGACCAGCGGTCAGCAGGCGGGCAAGCTGGCGTGGTGGGTGGCGGACGAGTCGATGAAGGCCCATGTGGTCTCGGGCACCGAGCGGCCGGAATTCGCCCGCGGGGGTGAGGTGGAGGCCTTGTTCGCCGCCAACGCGGGCATCAGCGCGAACAGCGCGGGACTGCCGGCGCTGGGTGAAATCCCGATCAACGATCCGGACCGGTCGAAATACCTGAGTGCGGCCCAATACGAACTGAAGAACCCGGAGGCTTCGTCGCTATTCCACGACGTCACCTCCTACAGCCGCGGCCTGCCGGTGGATGTGACCCGCGGACGTTTCAAATTCGACTTTTCAAGCTTCGCCCTGCTCGACCGTCCGCAGATCGGAAACCTGCCGCTCTATCGGGCGGACGGGGCGGTCAACCGCTTTTCCGCCAAGGCGGCCGGGGGGCTGGCCAACGACAGCAAGTTCAGCGTTTTCAACGGCGGTCAGGCGGCGATGCTGAACGTCTTCGGCGATATCGCGAGGCAGCCGGGCATCCATCTGGAGGAGCTCTGGACCCACGCCAACCTCTACCGGAACCTGACCTGGACCAACGGCACGCCGAGCCTGCGGCTGATGAACGGGTCGGAGAGCAACTCGAACGATTTCCGCCACAAGGCGATGGGCGACCCGTGGTTCTCGTACAAGAAGCCGATTTTCGCGGCGGTGCAGTTCGTGTTTTCCTTCGTTTCCCAGCCGGACCCGGCGGCGCAGGGGAAATTCCGGATGCTGCTGCAGATGGACGCCCTGGTGAAGGTGTGGAACCCGAACAACGTGCGGGTCGAGATTCCGGCCGGCGCGAGCTTCGCGGTGCAATTGCTGGCGATGCCCTTCAAGGTGCAGTGGTCGATCACCAACCCGCAGGGCGCGCCGGTGCAACTGCCGCAGTCGGGTGCCGGCAACAACACCTATTCCTTCGCCTACGGCCCGTGGAGCACTTCGGGCAACAAGTATGGCCAGCGGAACTTCAACTGGCTCCGCGGCAACCTGGGCGGCCTGGCGCAGAAGGGCGTCTCGACCGGCTACACGCTGGAGCCCGGCGAGTGCAAGATCTTCGGCCACGACAAGGACACCAAGACCTCGGAATGGAGCGGCGACCCGAACGTGAACCTCTCCCCGGGCTGGGGACCGGGCCGGCAGGCGCTGATCGTGGCGGACTTCGGTGCGAAAGGCCTGGGTCCGGACGACAGCATCGAGTTCATCGTCAGCCCCGACAAGGATCCGAACCCGTCGAACGTGCGGACTTACTGCAACAAGTGGATCGGCCATCGCGCGCCGGGGTCTCAGAGCTCCGGCGGCAACGGCGGCCTGGCGCTCGGCGGGAATTCGCTGCCGACGACAATCAATTTCGACCAGCCGGATCCCGCGTGGTTCCCGGTGGTCCGTTCCAGCCAGCGGCTCAAGGTGTCGCAGTACTCGACGCCGAAGCCCTTCATGATCTTCGGCCACTACATGAACGTCGAGCAGAGTTCGGCCGGGACGCGCGACGCCTTCGCCAGCAGCCCGCGGCTGTTGACCAATCCGGTGATCACCACCCGGCGCCTGCGCAGCTTCGAGCCCGACCAGCTGGCGAGCTTCCAGGAAGTCTGGCGCTGCGACCCGTTGCCGATGGCTTACGATTCGGTGTTGATCGACATCAGTGCGAACGACCGCGGCCGGTTCGGCGGCGGGCACAGCGCGCTGACCGGGGTGACCCGCTGCGCGACGCGCCAGCTCGACGCCGCGCCGCCGCTTTCGCTGATGTCGCTGTCGCACGCGATCGCCAACGGCTTCGCCGACCGCTTCGGCCAAGCGCCCGAGCGCTATGCGAAAGGGCTGGATGGACTGCAGTCCGACGGTCAGAACGGGGCCTACAAGTTCGAGCCCGGCGACATCGCGTTCTCCACCGTGACCTACGCCGCGCCCCAGGTGGAAAGGGCGATCGGCAATTCGTTCGCAACCCCGTTCATCCGGGCCAACCAGGTGACCGGCTCCGGTGCCTATCATGCGGCGAACGGCACCCATCCGCTGTTCGACCATTCCTATCTGGCCAACTCCGCCCTCTTCGACGCGTGGTTCTGCTCGAGCCTGCACGACGGCGGAAAGTTTCCGGCGGGCGCTCCTTACAAGGACAGCCGGAGCGCGCCGGCGGTGCTGGAGGAGTTCTTCGACGGTGCCTTGTCCGATCCCGCGAAGCGGCTGATCAACCCGCGGGTGATTCCCGCGTCCGCGCCAGCGCTGGCCAAGGAGCGGCTGGTGAAAGGGCAGGGGCTGCACCCGGAGGCGATCGCCCGGCTCGGCGCGCATGTCTTCCTCGACGGATCCTTCAACGTCAACTCGACCCGCAAGGATGCGTGGCAGGCCCTGCTGAGCACCGCCCGCGACCAGGCCAAGCTGCTGAACGGCAATCCGACCTCGGGCGAGGGCAAGACGCCCTTCGGCTCGTCCGGTCTGGTGACCGCGGGTGCGGCCGCGCCGTCCTCCAATCCGACCGAGATCGAGCAGTGGAACGGTTTCCGCGAACTCGACGACGAGGGCATCGCGGAGCTGGCCGAAGAGATCGTCAATCAGGTCAAGGAACGCGGACCCTTCCTTTCGCTTGCGGACTTCCTCAACCGGCGTCCCGGCGACAGCGGGGATGCCCGCCTGCTCGGCACCGTCCAGGCGGCGATCGAGGCCGCCAAGCTGAACGACAACATCAAGGGCGGCGGGCGGGGTCTGTCCGCCGCGGACTTCGGCAAGCTGCCGGGCGCCGAAGTGGCCTCCGCGGGTGGCGGGATGGCCCGTTCGGCGGGAATTCCCGGTTATCTGATGCAGTCCGACGTGCTGGCCTCGGTGGCCAACGAGCTGACCGCGCGGGGTGACAGCTTCCGGGTCCGCGGCTACGGCGCGGCGACCGACAGCGAAGGCCGGGTGATCGCCGAAGCCTGGTGCGAGGCGATCGTCCAGCGCGTGCCGGAATACCTCGACACCACCGACACCGCCGAGACCGAGTTCGTCGCCTTGAAGAGCGAGGTCAACCGGTCCTTCGGCCGCCGTTTTCAAGTCATCGCCTTCCAATGGTTGCCACGGGACGCGGTTTGACCGATTCCATACCCATGAACCGACGTTCCCTTCTGCTTTTGCTGGCGTGGGCCCTTGCGCCCGCTTCGTCAGCCCAGACCGCACCGGCCAAGCCGGAAGCCGCGCCGCACAGTCTGCGCCTGCTCTGCGTGGATGCCGTGCCCGACGCGTCCCGTCTGTTGCTGATGGAAAAGACCGACGATGGCTGGGTGGCCCGCTGGCGGCTGACGGTTTCGGCCGGCTTTCTGACAGATCCGATGGGTTTTGGCGGTCGAGCGCTGGGGCTGGCAGTGGATCCCGCTCCGCCTCCGGCCAACGGCGCTTTCAACGGCCCCGCCGTCCGTGTCACGACGGCGGTCGAGGCGAAGCCCTTCGCCGAGTTCGAGCTGCCCACGTCCGATACGGCGACCGTGGTGCTGGTCGCAGGTCCGGCGAAAGGTCCGCCCTACCGCGTGATCCCACTGGACACCCCGGCCACGCGTTTCGGCGTCGGCAAGACTTTGGTCCAGAATTTCAGCCCGAAAACCGTCGCGGGGATGTTCGGCGGCAAGCAGACGAAGATCGAGCCGGGCAAGACGACCATCATCGAACCCGGCATCGACCAACCCGGCGAGATGGCCCAGATCACCCTGGCGGTCCAGATGGGCGAGGCGTGGACCACCTTCTGCGACACCCGCTGGCCGGCCAGAACCGAATACCGCCGCTACCTGCTGCTCATCCCGCGGGCGGACGGATCGGTTCATCCGTTCATGATCCCGGAGTATCCGCCGTTCCGGTGAGGGGAGATGGTGGATAGCAGATGGTGGATGGTAGATGGATGATCCTCCATCGGCGAAGTCTGGGGAGGGGGGCACGGTCGGGCATCGGCCGACCATTCTCTCCCCACCATCAAAGCCGGCTGAGCCCTCCCTTTGGAGAGCTTCCGCCATTATCCATCTACCATCTACCATCTACCATCTACCACCGATCGCTCACGCCAGGATGCGGCGGATCACGTTCATCGGCTCCACGCCGGTTAGACGCTGGTCGAGGCCTTGGTAGCGGAAGGTGAAGCGGTCGTGCTCGACGCCGAGGCAGTGGAGGATGGTCGCGTTGATCTCGTTGACGTGGACCGGATCGGCGACGGAGTTGTAGGAGAAATCATCGGTCTCGCCGAGGGTGATGCCGCCCTTGATGCCGCCACCGGCCATCCACATGCAGAAGTTCTTCGGGTGGTGGTCGCGGCCGTAGGTCTCCGCGGTCAGCGCGCCCTGCGAATACACGGTGCGGCCGAATTCACCGCCCCAGATGACCAGCACGTCGTCGAGCATCCCGCGCTGCTTCAGATCCATCACCAGCGCCGCGCAGGCCTGGTCGGTGTCCTTGCACTGGGCGGCAAGCTCGCCGGGAAGGTTGCCGTGGGAGTCCCAGCCGCGGTGCATGATTTGCACGAAGCGCACGCCGCGCTCGACCATCCGGCGGGCCAGCAGGGCGCTCGCGGCGAAGGAGCCGGGGCGCTTCACGTCCTCGCCGTAGAGTTCCAGGCTGGCGGGCGATTCCTTGGAGAGATCGGTCAGCTCCGGCACGCTCGATTGCATGCGGTAGGCCATCTCGTATTGGGAGATCCGCGTCTGGATGTCGGGATCGCCCATCTTGTCGAAGCCGCGGGCGTTGAGCTTGCCCAGGGTATCGAGCATCGCGCGGCGGTCGCTGGCGTCGACGCCCGGCGGGTTGTCGAGATAGAGCACGGGATCGCCCCCGCCGCGCAGGACCACGCCGGAATGCTTGCCCGGCAGGAAGCCGGGGCCCCACATGCGGCTGAACAGCGCCTGGGCGTTCGAGCCGTTGGGGAAGGTCGGCATCAGGGCGACGAAGGACGGCAGGTCACTGGTTTCCGCGCCGAGGCCGTAGGAAATCCACGAGCCCATGCTCGGCTTGCCGGGGACTTCGGAGCCGGTCATCACGAAGGTGCAGGCCGGGTCGTGGTTGATGGCGTTGGTGTGGACGGTTTTGATCAGCGCGATGTCGTCGACGATCTTCGCGGTGTGCGGCAGCAGTTCGCTGACCCAGCGGCCGCTCTGGCCGTGCTGGGCAAAGGCGAACTTCGACGGCGCGACCGGGAACTTGCCCTGGCCGCTGGTCATCGTGGTGATGCGCTCGCCGAGGAAGCTCTTGGGCAGGTCCTTGCCGAACTGGTCCTTGAGGTTCGGCTTGTAGTCCCACATATCAAGCTGCGAGGGGCCGCCGTTCATGTGGAGATAAATCACCGCCTTCGCCTTGCCGGCAAAGTGCGGCAGGCCGGGGATCGAAGGATGCACGGCGGAAGCCGCGGCGCTGGCGGTGCGGCTGCCGAGCATCGAGGCCATCGCCAGCCCGCCGAGGCGGAGGCCGGTCTGGCCGAAGAACTGGCGGCGGGTCTGGAGCAACTGGTGTTCGAGAAAGGGATTCATGGTGGTGATCAGTTGCGGACGACGGCTTCGTCGAGGTTGAGGATGAGGTTGGCGACCAGCGCCCAGGCGGCGAGTTCCGGTTCGGGCAGATCGGCGGGCGGCTTCGATTCGCCGAAAGTCACGGCCTTCTTCGCCTCGGCGGGCGCGGCCTGGTACTTCGCGAGCTGGCGTTGGTAGAACTCCAGCACCATCGCGCTTTCCTCCGGCGAGGGCGGCCGGGAGACGACGCTGCGGTAGGCGAAGGTCACACGCTCTTCAGGGGTCGCGGCGGCCTTCATGATGCGCTGGGCGAAGGCGCGGGCGGCTTCGAAGTGCTGGACGTCGTTCATCAGTTGCAGCGCCTGCAGCGGGGTGTTGCTGCGTTCGCGGGCGATGCAGGATTGCTCGCGGTTCGGGGCGTCGAAGTTCGACATCAGCGGGTGCGGCGCGGTGCGCTTGAGGAAGGTGTAGAGCGAGCGCCGGTAGAGCGCGTCGCCGCTGTCCTGCTGGTAAAAGCGGGTGTTCGACCCGCCGAAGCCGACCGGTTCCCAGATGTTCGGCGGCTGGTAGGGGTTCACGCCCTTGCCACCCATCTGAAGCCGGATCAACCCGCCGGCGAACAGCGCCTGGTCGCGGATCTGCTCGGCATCCAGCCGGAAGCGCGTGCCGCGGGCGAGGCGGACGTTGGCGGGATCGCTCTGCCAGGCGGCGGGCGGGGCGAAGCTTTGCTGCTTGAAGGTCGCGCTGGTGAGCATCAGGCGCATCAGTTTCTTCACGTCCCAGCCGTTGTCCTGGAACCAGATCGAGAGCCAGTCGAGCAGCTCCGGGTGGCTCGGCAAAGCGCCCTGGGTGCCGAAGTCGTGGCTGCTCTTCACCAGGCCGGTGCCGTGGACCTGCTGCCAGAAGCGGTTCACCGTGACCCGGGCGGTTAGAGGGTTCTCGCGGGCGACCAGCCACTTCGCGAGGTCGAGCCGGTTCGCGCGCGGGCCGGCTTTCTGGAGCGGCGGCAGCACGACCGGGGTGTTCGGTTCCACCTTCTCGCCCGGCTTGTTGTATTCGCCGCGGATCATCACGTGGCTTTCGCGCGGCTGGGGCAGGTCCTTGAAGACGAAGGTTGAGGGTGCTGCACCTTCGTAGGCCTCGCGCTCTTTCGCAATCGCCGCCAGCTCGGCCTGCATCGGTGCGAAGTGCTCCCGGGTGCTCGCGCAAACCTGCTGCACGTAGAATTCCAGGATGCGCTTCTGATCTTCCGGTGTCCGTGGCTTGTCAGGCCCTTCCTTCAGCCAGCCGTTCAAGTCTCCGGGAGCGCCGGGCGTGTCCTTGCCGGCCTGCGCGGCGCGCCAGGCGGTGAGGGAAAGCGCGGGATCGGTGGCGGGATCGGTCCGGCCGCGGACGCCCAGCTTGTCGAAGTAAACGGTGCCGCCCTGGACGGTGAAGGCGAAGCCGGCGATCTTGGTGCCGGCTGTTAGACCGATGCTGGCACCTGGCACCTCGAGCTTCACCCATTGGCCGGCGGCGGGCAGGGGACCGGCGACGTGGCGCTCGGTGGTGCCCTTGGTGCCGAACTCGATGAGGTCCTGGCCCCACAGCGCGCGATGCTTCCAAGCGTCGCTGTGGAACTGGATCATCACTTCCTCCGGCAGATCCGCGGGGTCGAGATAGACGTGGACGAAGAACACCGGATCCTGCGGCACCTCGAAGGGCGCGGCCCCGGCTTGATAGTAATCCTGCACCACTCCTTCGCCGCCACGCTTGAGCGACTTCTTTCCGCTGTGGACCGGCGAGTCGGCATAGGTGAGGGGATGGCCCGTGGTGCCGATCTGCGCGCCTTCGGGGAAGCTGTCCTCGAACCACACCTGCTCCAGCTCCGTCACCGGCGGCCGGGGATCGAGCAGGGCGGGGTCCTGATAGGGCACCGTGGCGGCGCGCTCTTCCATCGACTTTCTAACAGCCGCCTCGCGTCCGGCGAACTCCGCCATCTTCCCGTCGTAGCCCTCCGGCTTCACCTTCATCACCGGCTGGGTCAGCAGCGCGTTGCCGTCCATCGCGGGATCCGCATTCGAATGGAAGAAGGCATACAGCGAATAGAAGTCCTTCGCGGTGATCGGATCATACTTGTGGTCGTGGCACACGGCGCAGCCCGCGGTCAGCCCGAGAAAGGCCTGCGCGGTGGTGCTGGCGCGGTCGACGGCGTAGCGGAAGATATACTCGGCATCGATGCTCCCGCCCTCGCTGGTCGTGACGTTGCAACGGTTGAAGCCGGTGGCGATGAGCTGGTCCTGCGTTGGTTCCGGCAGGAGATCGCCGGCGAGTTGCTCGATCGTGAACTGGTCGTAGGGCAGGTTCCGGTTGAAGGCCCCGACCACCCAGTCGCGGTAGGACCACATCTGCCGCTCGTTGTCGAGGTGCAGTCCGTGGGTGTCGGCGTAGCGCGCGACGTCCAGCCAGTGGCGCGCCATCTCCTCGCCGTAGTGGGGCGATGCCAGAAAGCGGTCGACCATCTTTTCGTAGGCATCCGGCGCGGCGTCGGCCAGGAAGGTGTCGATCTCCTCGATCGTCGGCGGCAGCCCGCGAAGGGCCATGCTGACGCGGCGGATCAAGGTCGGCCGGTCGGCCTCGGGCGAAAGCCCCAGCCCGTCCGGCTTCAGCGCCGCCGCGATGAAGCGGTCGATCTCCGTGCCCGCGCCCTCCGGCAGAGCAGGCTTCGCCGGAGCCTCGAAGGCCCAGTGCTTTTGATAACTCGCGCCTTCCTCGATCCAGCGCCGCAGCGTCGCCTTCTCGGCATCGGTCAGCGGCTTTTTCAAGTCCGGCGGCGGCATGATCTCGTCCTCGTCGGTGCTGGTGATGTGGTACCAGATCAGGCTGTCGTCCGGCTTGCCCGGAATGATCGCCGCGTTGCCGTGCTTGTCGGCCTTGAACGCCGCTTCCGGCTCGTCCAGCCGAAGATCCGCCTCGCGGGTCTTCTCGTCGAAGCCGTGGCAGGCGAAGCACTTCTCGGACAGGATCGGCCGGATGTCCCGGTTGTACTGCAAGGGAGCCGCCGCCGCGGGCAGGCAGGCCCAGGCGAAGGCGGATGGTAGGAAGCGGCGCATATGACTTCAAACGTGACCCCTGGGCGCACTCTATCAGCCCAAAAATGACCGGGAGGGCGGCCGGGGACGGGTGAACAGGACGGGAGCCAAGCAAGCAGGGAGTCGAGCGGTTTGGTAGTTTTCGCTGCCACACGCAGGGCCGCCTTCATACGATCGCGTCCGATGACCCGCCACCGCCTATGGATTTCACTGTTTCTGGCCGCCGTGCCGCATGGTCCGCTGCATGCTGCGGGGCATTTCTGGGACGAGATCCCACCTTCCCCCAGCACCACGCGGCCGGCTGAAGTGCTCGACGACTATTGGAACAGCGAGTTCCAACGGGTCAACCGCGAGATCGCCGCCACGAAAGATCCCGGGCTCTTGTTCTTCGGCGACTCGCTCACCTGGTCCTGGTCGCTCGGTCCCGCCACCGGCAAGGCGGTGTGGGAGAAGCAATTCGTCCCTCATCGCCCCATCAACATGGGAAACTCCGGGGACATCACCCCGGTCATGCTCCACCGCGTCACCCGCGGCAATCTCGACTTCCCCGCGGGCGTGCATCCCAAGGTCGCGGTGCTCTTGTGCGGCATCAACAACTTCGGTGTCACCACCAGCGCGCGAGGCAAGGAGACCTGGGACCTCGGCAAGGACTGCCCGCTGGAAGACATCGCCCATGGCCAGCGGGCGATCGCCCAGGTGTTCCGCCGCAAGCTTCCCCACACCCGCGTCATCATGATCGCCCTGCTGCCCGTGGCGGATCGGGTGAAATGGGAGAAGTGCCAGCGGGTCAACGCGATCCAGAACGCCGTCACGAGTGATTCCAAGGAGGTGGCCTTCATCAACCTCCAGGACCGTTTCCTCCTGGCGGACGGCACGATCGACAAGTCGATGTTCACCGATGGCCTGCACTTGAGCGCCGGCGGATACCAGGCGATGGCGGACGCTCTCGCCCCCACTATCCAGGGGTTCTTGAAGGCCCCGCCGCTCGATCCGGCGAAGATCCTGCTGATCGGCGGCTCCCTCACCGAGGGCGTGGATTCCAGCCGCTGTTACCGCCGTCATCTCGACGGCATGCTGCGGAGGAAGGGTCACCTCATTGACTTCATCGGCAGCCGCCACCGGCACCATGATGATAAAAGCGAAGCCGACAGTTACGAGTTCGACCCGGACCATGAGGGGCATTGGGGAAAGGGCCCGGCGTGGTTTGCGGACAACATGGCGCGCTTGCTGGTTGGGAACGCTCCCGACGTGGCCGTGATCGAAATGGATGCGGCCGGTGATCTCGTTCAGCATCTCAAGCGCGTGGTCGCATCCCTCCGTGCCAGCAACCCGAAGGTCGGGATCGTGCTCGCGAACACGGGGCCGGCGGAGGTCAGGAAGGAGCGGTCCGCCTTGATCGAAGGGAAGATCGCTTCAGCCGGCGCGTCGTCCGTGACCGTGGTGGAGATCGACCGGGCTGCCGCTTCCAAGGACGGCTTGCCGGGCGTGGAGGAGGCGAGGAAGATGGCCGCGAGCCTCGCCGGAGTCATGGAGCCGCTCTTGAGACAATAAACTCATCAAGAGGCAGGTCCGGAACGCGAGCGACCTGAGTCATCATGAAAAAGCATCTACCATCTACCATCTACCATCTCATCTTGCCGGTCCGTAGACCTCGAGCTCGGTCAGGAAGGCGATCTTCTCGCTGAAGTGGTCCTGCTTTTCGTGGTGGTTCGTGAAGCTGGCCCGGACGAAGCGGACGGGGCGCTTGTCGAAGCGGATCTCGCTGGTGGCGGCGGTTTTGCCGGCGAACTCGTGCTTGCCGGCTTCCTGGAACTCCTGGCCGTTCTCGCTGAGGGAAATGACGACCGTCTTGGTGGAGCCGAAGGCCGGGGTGCCGAAGCGGACGGCCTGGATCTCGCGGGCGCGGCCGAGGTCGATGGTGACGTGCTTGGGGTAGCCCGGGGCGCCGCCGGTGGCGAAGCAGTTGCCGCGGGTGCCGCTCCAGTTGCCGTCGGTCAGGCCGGTGTTCCAGCCGTCGGAATTCGGATCGCTGGAGGTGAAGGGGCGCTGGAAGGCGACGTTGCGGCCGAGCACCGGATCGTCGGGCCAGTGGCTGTGGAAGGCGGTGGCGGGGAGGCCTTCGCGGTTGGCGAGGTTCGGTTCGGCGGTCTGGTGCCAGGCGTAGCGGGCCATCACCGGCTGCGGGACCTCGGCGCTGCGCAGCACGACCACGGCTTCGTTGCCGGAAATCTCGGCGGTGGCGGGCTTGAAGTTCCAGTCGGCGCCGGCGACCTCGAAATGGGTGGGCGGTTTGCCGTCGCGGGTCGTCAGGCCGGTCGGGCTGGAGCCGAAGCGGACGCGGACGGCATCGCCCGCGACCTCGAAGCTCTCAAAGACCGGCCCGGACTTCACGAGGTCCTGCTTGCCGTAGGTATCGGAGAGGGCCCACAGCGCGAGGCGGCGGCCGACTTCGGACTTGTTGCGCGGGTGGATGTCGGCCGGATTTCCGATGTCCAGGGTGGCGGCCATCCCGGTGTGGGGGATTTTCAAGGCGTGCTGCTGGGCGACCCAGAAGGCCTGGAGGGCGCCCTCGCGCTCGCCGCCGTAGTTGTAGGGGGCGAGCTGGACGTAG
The DNA here is from genome assembly GCA_044372775.1 of Haloferula sp. GTDB lineage: Bacteria > Verrucomicrobiota > Verrucomicrobiia > Verrucomicrobiales > Akkermansiaceae > Haloferula. Next base: position 57,534 of record JBIPNO010000025.1, on the reverse strand, counting down.
AGGAAGGGGGCCTGGGGGACGCCGAACTGGTGACGCCAGCCTTTGATCAGGGCCTCCATTTTCAGGGTGTAGAGCATGCCTTCGCCGACGTTCGACTCGCCTTGATACCAAAGGAATCCGCGCAGGGCGCAGGGGACCAGCGGGTGGATCATCGCCTGGTAGGTGCCCATGGCCTGGACGTGGCCGACCGGCAGCACCGGCGGGGCGGAGGGTTGGCCGGGGACGGGCTGGCGGTTGTGGAGGCTGCGTTCGGCGGTCTCCAACCACGCGCGGGTGGCATCGAGGTGCCGCTTGAGCAGTTGGTTGTATTCCTCGCTGCCGGGGGTGCGGGACTGCCGGAACTCGCGCATTTCGCGGAGGTCGGGCACGTCGGCGAAGCCTTCGTCGGCCAGCCAGGGCTCGATCCGCGAGCCGCCCCAGGAACTGCTGATGAGGCCGACGGGGACGCCGAGTTCCTCGGTCAGCCGGCGGCCGAAAAAGTAGGCGACGGCGGAGAAGCCGGGCACGGTGTCCGGGGTGGCGGGCTGCCAGCGGCCTTCGAAGTCATCGAGCCGGTAGGGCGAAAGCTTCTTCGCGACGGTGAGGATGCGGAGCAGGGGAACCGGGCCGGCCTTGGCGATCTGCTGGTCCTCGGGGCGGGTGTTGGCGATGGTCCACTCCATGTTCGATTGGCCGCTGGCCAGCCAAACCTCGCCGACCAACAGGTCCTTCACCTCGACCTTCTGCCCGCCTTCTTCGCTGACTTCGAGGACGCGCGCTTCGGCGGATGCGGGCATCGCGTCGAGATCGACCCGCCATTTGCCGTCGGCGGCGGCTTGGACCGACTTCTCCTGGCCGCCGAATTTGACGATCACTTTCTTCCCGGCTGCGGCGCTGCCCCAGACCGGCACGGCGCGGTCGCGCTGGAGCACGGCACCGTCGGTGAAAACGTGGGGGAGGCGGACTTGCGCCGCGGCCGGCAGCAGGCTGACGGCCGAAAGGGCGAGGAGCAGGGTTCGTCTCGGGAAAATCATGCGCCGCGACTACGCACGGACGGAGGGGATTCTACCATCCCCGAATGGAAGCTTTCGGGGGATGGGGAGCCGCCGCCGGGTGCTGCGGCTTCGGAGCGGCCTCACGCCGCCGGGATCAGCGAGCAGGCGGGAATTTCACGCTCGGACGCCAATCCAGACGGGTCATGGCCTTCCGCGGATCTGCCAGCGTCGCCGGCACGTCGGCGGGGTGCTCCGGTCCGCGGGCGACCCGGCCGGTGCGGCCCGTCAGGTGCTCGGCGGCCCGCAGGATGTCGTTCACGGAGTGGTTCGTGCCGGTGCCGATGTTGAAGGTCTCGAAGCCTCTGCCGCCCCATCCGATGGCCGCTTCGACCGCCCGGGCCACGTCGGACACGTGGGTGAGGTCGCGCCGCTGGCTGCCGTCGCCGTGGATGGTGATGGTTTCGCCGGCGAGGAGCTTGCGGCGGAACGACTCCAGCGCGAGGTCCGGCCGCTGGCCCTCGCCCCAGACCGCGAAGAAGCGGAGCGCGATGAAATCGAGGCCGTGGAGTTGTGCGTAGAGCCGGCCCCACTGCTCGCCTTGCTGCTTGGTCAGGGCGTAGGGGCTGCACGGGGAGAGCGGGTCGTCCTCGGAACTCGGACTGCCATCGGTCGGGCCATAGACGCTGGACGACGAGGCGAAGATGAAGCGCGGGCTGCGGCGCTGCCGCGCGAGTTCTAACAGCCGGAGAGTGCCGCGGAGGTTGGTTTCGAGGTAGTCGAGCGGGCGTTCGATGGATGGTCGGACGCCGCCGAGCGCGGCGAGGTGGACGATGGCGTCGAAGCGCCTCGCGGGAAGCTCGCCGTCGCGGAGGTCGCAGGTGATTTCATCAACGCCCGCGGGGTGCGGCGTGGCCGGCGGGTGGAGGTCCAGCGCGGTCACGTGGTGAGTGGCGGCGAGCTGCCGGACGACGTGGCGGCCGATGAAGCCGGACGCGCCGGTGACGAGGACGGTGGGCTTGTTAGACGGCATCCGGAAGGAAGAGTTCGAGGTAGTCGCGGGTCATCCGTTCCAGCGTGAAGTGACGGCGGATGTGCTTGCGGGCGGCATCGCTCATCGCGTCGCGGCGGGCGGGATCGGTGGTGATGGCGATCATGGCCGTGGCCAGGGCGGGGATGTCCCGGGCGGGGACGAGGAAGCCGTTGACGCCGTCGATCACCTGCTCGGAAGCACCTCCGACATCGGTGGCGATGACCGGCAGTCCGGAGGCAAGGGCTTCGAGCGAGGCGTTCGGGCAGCCGGCGGGATCGGAGATCATGACGAAGACATCGCAACCGGCGTGGAAGCCGCCGATGTCGTGGGTTTCGCCGAGCCATTCGACGGGGAGGCCTTCGGCGAGTTTCTGGAGTTCCTCGGCGCAGGCTTCCGCGCCGGTTTCCACGCCGCCGGCGATGCGGAGCACGCTGTCGGGCAAGCCGGGCAGGGCGAGGCGGAAGGCTTCGATCAGTTCGTCGAGCCGCTTTTGCGGGCTGATGCGGGCGGCGGTGCCGAAGATGAACGCGCCGCTGACCGAGGGGCGGCGGCGTGGGGCTTCGGGCAGGAGGACACCGTTGGGGATGACTTTCACTGGCGCGCCGATCGCTTCCGCCCGGCTGGCTTCGGCACTGTATTTGACGACGAAGCTTTTCAACTGCCGGCCGTAGTCAGAGGGAATGCGGCAGGGCAGTCCGGGTGGCGGGTTTTCCATCGTGCGCTCGAAGGAGCTGAACCACATCTCGCCGGGGGAGATGTCGTGGACGGGAGTGAAGGGCAGGGCGTCTGTGAGGAGCAGCTTGTGAAGGGTGATCGCGTTCCAGAAGACCACCGCGGCGGGCGGGTCGGCGGTCATTTCAGCGAGGATGAGATCGATGGATTCCTGGGCATCGATCAGGCCGCAGGGCGGCGGGACGAAGACTTCGATGCCATGCTCTAACAAGTCGGTCCGGCCGGCGGTCGGATGTTCCGGGTATTCTTGCAGCAAGGCGATGCGGACCCGGTGGCCGCGGGTGTGGAAGGACTTGGCGAGACGGCGGAGGGAGGACTGCGCGCCGCCCATCGAGAGGTTGTTGGAGATGAACCAGAGGGTGGTGGGTTGGGTCGCGGGCTGAGATGCGACTTGCCGGGCGAAGCGGGCGACGCGTGAGGCCATGCGGTCGGTGGCGAAGTTGCGCCAGACGAGCTTGTGGGCGGAGGGTGGGGGGGTGAGCAAGGCATCGGCGATGGCTATGGCGAATGCCGTTAAGGAGTGGGGACACTTCTGTCCCCACTCGGGCTGGCTCACGACAGGAGTGTCGTGGCTCCTTACGGGCTGGCTCACGACAGGAGTGTCGTGGCTCCTTACGGGTTGGCTCACGACAGGAGTGTCGTGGCTCCTTACGGGCCGGCTCACGACAGGAGTGTCGTGGCTCCTTACGGGTAGGCTCACGACAGGAGTGTCGTGGCTCCTTACGGGCCGGCTCACGACAGGAGTGTCGTGGCTCCTCACGGGGATGAGGGTCACCGCCGGATTCCGCCAGGCGAGTTCGCGGGTGCCGCCGCTGTCGCAGGCGATGACCGGGCGGCCGGAAGAGAGGGCTTCAAGATGGGCGAGGCTGAGGCCTTCGTGGGCGCTGCATGAGACGAGGGCGTGGGCCTTGGCCAGCACGTCTCTAACAGCCACTTTCCCGTCGGTCCAGGTGAGGTCGATGCCGTGCTTTGCCGCCTCGCGATCGACGGCGGCGCGGCATTCGGTGGCGTCTGTTAGAGAAGGCGATGTTTCACCGGCGATGACCAGCCGCAGCGGCTGGTCGATGCCCCGTGCGGCGAGTTCACCGCGGGTCGCGGCGACGATGGCGGGCAGGAGGTCGAGGCGCTTCTGGGGCCGCGGGTTGGCGACGCAGGCCAGGGTGAATCCGTCGCCGGTTGGAGGGAGCGGCGTCTCGGGAAAGTGGTTCGGGCGGATGCCGTTCCAGACGGTGCGCGAGGGGAGATGCGGCAGGATTTCGTGGAGTTCGTCCCCGGCGGCTTGCGAGCAGGCGAGGAGCAGCGAGACGTCGCCGGCTTCGAGGGTTTCCCAATCGCGGGGCCAGCCGGCGCGGGCGTTGTGGACGGTGGCGATGACGGGAATACCGGACTGGGAGAGTGCCCTCGTTTCGGCGGCGTCGGTGAGGTGGACGTGGAGGACATCGGTCCCGCGGCGGATCGCGAGCCGGGCGAGGAAGGCGGCGCGTTCGGTGCGGGGCAGGTGGGAGAGGTCGACGGTGCCGGGTGGGGCGTCGAAGGGCCGGCGGTGGGGTTTGCCGAGGACGACCAGGCGGGAGGCGATGTCGTGGCCGGGGAGGGACAAGGCGAGATCGAGCGCGATCTTTTCCGCGCCGCCGTGCTGGAGGCTGGTGACGATCTGATCGACGGTTAGGCGTTCCTCGGTGGCGGCGAGGTCGAGCGGCGACCAGTGGATGATGCGGGAGTTATCCGGGAGCGGATCGCCGTTCAAGCGGGCAATGGCGGTGAGCGGGGATGCGTGCCATTCGCAGACCGGCGGCGGGAGATCGGGCGGGTAGTCGCCGCCGTGCTTGGCGTGGAAGTCGCACCAGTCACCGGATGCGGGGAGGCCGATGGCGATCAGCGGCCGGCCTTCTAACAGCGGCGGCGGGCGGAAGGACTCGGGGGCGCGGAGGACCTGGCCGGCGCGGATGAGGAGGCAGGGGGTGTCGGAGGTCGGGGTGATCGAGAAGCCGGCGGCTTCGAGGCTGCGGCGGGTGCGGGCGGCGAGCCAGGGGCGGCGGGGGTCGGGGTCGAGGAGGTGGGCGACGGGGAGGTTCGCTCTTCCGTCGTGGAGTGAAGAGGCTTGCGGCAGGATGCCGCAGCCACTTTCGGGGAGTGATCTTGAATGCGACACCGCGGGTTAGTAGGCCGAGGGGAAGATCGGGGGGCGGCGGCGTTCTTCGCGACGGTCGTCGTCATCGTCGCGGGGGAAAGGGGGCGGGGTGCTCACGGATTCCTCCCGTGTCGAAGCGAGTTCCTCGCCGCCCTCGGCCGCGACGATGCTGACGGATTCGGGGAAGCCGCCGGTGAAGACGAACTGGCCTTCGATGCCGGGGCGGTAGAGCAGCTCTTGTTCGGCGGAGACCCCGGCGACGACGTAGCGCAGCCGGAGGAGGGTGCCTTCGGGCCAGGTGCCGTCGATCCAGAAGCCGTCGTCCACCTTGCGGATCGGCGGGCGGGGCGGGGGCATGTGGGAGGGCTTGAGGAAGTTCTGGGTGGGCGGGGTCGACTGCGATCGGTTCAAGAAGAAGCGAACCAGCAGCGCGACGAGGGCGAGCGGGATGAGAAGGCACAGCAGGCCGCCGAAAGGATTGGCGGACGGTTTCGAAGCGCGTGCCGGTGTTTCCTGGTGGGGAGCCTGGCTGGGCTTTGCCGGTGGAGTGGGTTCCACCGGGGGGGAGTCGGATTCAAGCGGTGGCCACTCGTCCTCATCGATGGGCAAGGCCCGCGGCGTTTCTTCCGCTTCGAGCGAGGCGACGATGCGGAAGCCGATGTCAGCATTGCGGCTCCGCGGATCGGCGCGGAAGCGGGCGGCGCTGCGGGTGTTCTTCGCGTCGCGGATCCATGAGCCGCCGCGGAGGACGCGGCGGGGTTTGTCGCTGAGGTTGGGATCGGTCTGAAGGGGATCCGTCGCGGGGCCATCGGAGCAGGGCGCATACCAATCGAGGCACCATTCGGAGACATTGCCGCCGATGTGGAAGCCCCAGGCGTTCGCGGGCTTCGAAGCGACGGGTCGGGTGCCGTTGCCGGCGTTGGCCTTGTGCCAGGCGATGTCCTCGCCGTGCCACGGGGTGATGGTTCCGGCGCGGCAGGCGTATTCCCACTGGGCCTCGGTCGGCAGGGTGATTTCGCGGCGGGTCTTTTTGGTCAGCCAGGCGCAGAAGGCCTGGGCATCGGGGAAGGTGACGAGGCAGACCGGATGGTCGGGCGTTTGCGGGAAGCCGGGGTTGCGCCAGGTGAACTCCTTGCGCTGGGCGAGGACCGCGCCGTCCCAGCCGTAGCCGCCGCTGGTGCCGGTCTCGGCTTCGGTGCGGTAGCCGGTTTCCGCGATGAAGCGCTCCCACTGGCCGCGGGTGACGGCGGTGCGGCCGAGGTAAGTCTCGTGGGTCAGCTTGACGGGTCGGGCGGACTCGTCGGTGGCGCGGCCGGGCTCGGATTCCGGCGAGCCTTGGGTGAATTCACCGGCGGGGACGAGGATGAGATCGAGCGAAGTGCCGCCGCCGAGGTCGAGCTTCAGCGCCGGCTCCGTGGCGGAAGCGGTCGCGCAGAGCAGGGCGATGAGGAAAAGGAGCGGGGAGGGCTTCATCGGCGCGATGATGCAAATGAGCGGGCTTCCGGCGATTACAAGTTGGCGGGGGCGTTCTCCCGCGGAGCGACGTAGCGCAACTTTGCAAGTTGCGATGGGGTGCGGCGGACTTCTCCAGGCGGCTTCGAAGTTACCCGGTGGGCCGGGCCGTCCCCAATCACAACGTGCAACGTTGTGCTCCTTCGCTTCGCGCAGCGTCGGGCTTCTCAATGGGCCGCCAACCAGTTCGGGCCGGTGCCGTGCTCGACGAGGATCGGGACCTCGCCGGGCAGGGGCAGGGCGGTCTGCATGGCGTGAAGGATCTTCGGGACGAGTTCGGCCTGTTCCTCCGCGGCGAGGTCGAAGACGAGTTCGTCATGGACCTGGAGCAGCATCTTCGTTCGGTACGGCGTTTCTCGTAGCAAAGCATCGATGCGGATCATCGCCAGCTTGATCATGTCGGCGGCGCTGCCCTGGATCGGCGTGTTGATGGCGGCGCGTTCGGCATTGCCGCGGATGGTGGGGTTGCCGGAGGTCAGGTCGGGGAAGTAGCGGCGGCGGCCGGCGAGGGTCTCGACATAGCCGGATTCACGGGCCTCCTGGATGGTGCGGTCCATGAACTCCTTGATGGCCGGATACTGCTTGAAATAGTTGTCGATGATCTCCGCGGCCTCTCCCCGCGGGATGGCGAGACGCTGGCTGAGGCCGAAGGCGGAGATGCCGTAGATGATGCCGAAGTTCACCATCTTCGCGCCGCTCCGCTGCTCGCGGGTGACTTCGCTTTCGGCGACGCCCCAGACCTTCGCGGCGGTGGCGGTGTGGATGTCGCGGTTGTCGCGGAAGGCGTCGATCATCGAGGCGTCGTTCGCCAGCGCGGCCATCACGCGCAGCTCGATCTGCGAGTAGTCGCAGGACAGCAGGGAGAAACCGTCGCGCGGGACGAAGGCCTTGCGGATCTGTTTGCCGAGAGTCGAGCGGATCGGGATGTTCTGCAGGTTGGGATCGGTCGAGGCGAGGCGGCCGGTGGCGGCGACGAGCTGGTGGAACTGGGTGTGGATGCGGCCGGTTTCCTTCACGATGTGGCCGGGCAGGGCGTCGAGGTAGGTGCCCTTGAGTTTGGTGGCCTCGCGGTATTCGAGGATCTCGTCGATGATCGGGTGCTTGCCGGCGAAAGTGGCGAGGGTCTGCTCGTCGGTCTTGAATTGTCCGGTCTTGGTCTTCTTCGCCTTGTCGGCCAGGCCGAGTTCGTTGAACAGGATTTCGCCGAGTTGCTTGGGCGAGTTGAGGTTGAAGGGACGGCCGGCGTGGATGGCGATCGACTTCGTGAGCTCGTCGATCCGCTGCTGGAGCTGGCCGCCGATTTCGATCAGGGCGGCGGGATCGATGGCGATACCCTCCATTTCCATGCGGACCAGGACGGGGAGCAGCGGGCACTCGATGTCCTGGAAGACGTGCTGCTGTCCGTCTAACAAGGGGCGGAGTTTTTCGGCGAGCTGCCAGGTGACGTCGGCGTCCTCGGCGGCGTATTCGGCGAGGGTGGCGAGCGGGATGGCGGTGATGTCGAGGTCCTTGGAGGCTTTTTTGACCTCGGCGTAGGCGAAAAGGTCGTCGGAGGCTTGCGGCAGGGATGCCGCAGCCACGTTGGCGATGTCGGCGAGCTTGATGGGCGTGTAGCCGAGCATGGACTCGCTGAGGTAGTCCATGGTGTGGCGCTGGTCGGGAGTGACCAGGGCGTGGGCCAGCATGGTGTCGAAGAAGGGGCCGGCGACCTCGATGCCGTGGTGGTGGAGGACGGAGAGGTCGTATTTGAGGTTGTGGCCGATTTTTTCGGCGGAGCCGCCCAGCGCTGCGCGCAGATGGGAGATGGTGGATGGCAGATCGGAGATCGGGAGATACCAGGCTTCGTGGGACTGCCAGGAGAAGGCGACGCCTAACAGCTTGGCTTCGAAGCGGTCGAGGCCGGTGGTTTCGATGTCGAAGCAGAAGGACTTCTGTTGGGAAAGGAGGGCGAAGAGTTCGGACTGCTTCTCGGGGGTGTCGGCGAGGTGGTAGGTGTGGGGGACCTCACGGATGGTCTTGAAGGTGTCGAAGAGGGTGGGTTGAGAAGCACTGGGGGTGTCCGGGGATTCGCGCGGAATCAATTGCCGTTGGCCATCTCCGCTACGCTGCGGTTCCGCGCTCCCAGTGCTGCCGAAGAGGCGCTTGGTGAGGGATCGGAATTCGAATTCGGTGAAGAGGTCTTTGATGGCCTGGTCGTCGCGGGGGGAGATGACGAGGTCTTCCCAGGTGACGTTGATCGGGGCGTCGATGATGATGGTGGCGAGGTCCTTCGAGAGCAGGGCCTGGTCGGCGTAGGTTTCGAGGTTTTCCTTCTGCTTGCCCTTCAGCTTGGCGGTGTTGGCGAGGAGGTTCTCGATCGAGTGGAAGTCGGCGATGAGCTTCTGCGCGGTCTTCGGGCCGATGCCGGGGACGCCGGGGATGTTATCGACCGAGTCGCCCATCAGTCCGAGCAGGTCGATGATCTCGTGCGGGTTCTGCACGCCCCAGATTTCGGGGAGCTTGGCCAAACCGATCACTTCGTGCTCGTCGCCCTTGCGGCCGGGCTTCCACATGAAGGTGCGTTCGCTGATGAGTTGGGCGAAGTCCTTGTCGGGGGTGACCATGTAGGTCTCGAAGCCTTCGGCCTCGGCGCGTTTGGCGAGGGTGCCGATCAGGTCGTCGGCCTCGTAGCCGTCGATTTCCAGCAGCGGCAGGTGGAAGGCCTGGCAGAGGCGCTTCACGTGGGGGATGGCGGTGGCGAGTTCCTCCGGCATTTCGTCGCGCTGGGCCTTGTAGGCGGGGAATTTGACGTGGCGCGGGGTCGGCGCGGAGGTGTCCCAGGCGACGCCGAGGTGGGTGGGCTTCTCCTTTTCGAGGAGGGTCAGCAGGGTGTTGATGAATCCGTAGAGGGCGGAGGTGTTGACGCCCTTGGAGTTGCGGATGGGATTCTGGATGAAGGCAAAATGGGCCCGGTAAACGAGGGCCATCCCATCCAGCAGGAAAAGTCGCGGCATGGGGGAGGCTAGGGGGAGGGGGAGACCAGAGGCAAGAAACCAGAATCCAGAAAGACGCAGCGAAGTCCCAATGCCGGAGATTCTCGGCTTACGGGAAGAAGGCCTGCCCTCCGTAGCCGTGGCGGGTGAAGAAGGTCCCCTTCGAATCCCGCCGGGGCGAAGGAGGGGAAAAATCTGGTCAAAGGACGGGTGGAATCCCTACGTATGGGCAACACGATGAAGTTCTTCTTCCCCATCCTCTGTGTCGCGGCTTCCGGATTCGCGGGCTATTTGCTGGAGCCGGAAATGCGGCCGACTTTGACCGGTCAGATTCCATCCAAGGCGACCAAGGCCGTGGCGGGGACCGAGGATGCAGGAACACCGCCGGTTGCGCCGCCCCCCGTGGCCCCGCCGGTGACGCCGCCGCCGGTGGCTCCCCCCGTGACGCCGCCGCCGGTCGAGCCGCCGCCGGTGGTGAAGAACGACCCCGAGCCGCCGCCGGTGACGCCGCCGCCGGTCGAGCCGCCTCCCGTCGTGAACAACGATCCGGAGCCGCCGATGGAAGAAGAGCCCGCCGCGCCGCCGGTCGCGCCGCCGACCCCTTCCGCCGCGTTGGGGCCGGAGGACATCGTCAAGCTGATGCAGGACAGCATCCGGGCGAAGCAGGTGAAGGAATTCAGCTTCGACCAAGTGCTGGGCTGGAAGGCCGGCGAGGACGAAGAGGTCGATGGCGAGAAATACCAGACCGGTGTCGCGGCCTACAAGGCGGAGACGATTTTCGGCGTGAAGACGATCCAGGCGAAGGCGCTGATCCAGGGCGGCGAGGTCAAGAAGTGGATCTGGCCGAACAGCGGGATGGAGATCAAATAGCCCCTTCGGGGCAAATCACCCATCATCAATCCCTCAATCATCAATGAGGCAAAAGCGGCGGCCTTCGGGCTGCCGTTTTCGTTGGAGGCCCGGGAAGATTCAGCGGCGGAGGGCGCGGTTGAGGCGGTGGCGGTTGTAGCGCTGGACGAGGATGCAGGGGAGATTGGCGGCGAGGGCGTAGAGGGCGATGACGAGGTCGCCCCACCAGGGGTTCCAGAGGAAGAAGAGGGGGATGAAGGCGATGACGGTCCAGTGGCAGAGTTCGCCGCGCCAGGTTTCCCGGCGGAAGTCGCGGAGGTGGCGGGGGTCGCGGTGGCGGAGGCTGGCTTTGGCGAAGCCGCCCTTGAACCAGCTCGCGCCGTCGGGCAGGCGGTCTTTCCAGCGCTTGATGGCGAGGAAGCGTTCGTAGGCCGTGCTGTGATCCTTTTCCGAAGGCGGGGGATCGAACCATGCGGCGGGCATCCTCGTGAAAGCCCAGGCGCAGCCGAGCTGCAGCGCGGGCAGGCCGAGGGCGTTCAGCGCGATGGTCCAGGCGATGGGGAGATCAATCGGCACGGAATTCGCGTCCTTTCCAGGTGACCGCCTTGCCCGAGCGGCGCTGCGAGCGGACGAAGACGGCGAGGTAGAAGGCCAGGGAAACGGGGTAGGCCAGGGCGGTGAGCCAGGAGAAGGAGCCGACGCGCTTCAGCATCGCGCCGAACTGGAGGGCGAAGGCGAGGTAGAGCAGCGCGGACCAGGGGGAGAACGGGAGGGCGATGAGGGCGATCATCAGGCCGGTGATCCAGAGGGCGACGAGGATGACCGCGGAGCGCGGGGTTTCGGAAGCGCCGGAGGCGAAGCCCTTGGTCCAGCCTTCGACGAGGGAGGAGAGGCCCTCGGGATACATGCGGAAGGAAAGCATGCCTCTGCCGGGCAGGCTGGTGACGGGGATGCCGGCGGCGCGGTAGATCCCGGCGAGGCGGAGGTTCTCGAGCACGCGTCCCTTGACCTGCTGATGGCCGCCGGTCTGCTCGTAGCGGGCGCGCTCGATCAGCAGCATCTGGCCGAAGAGTCCGTGACCCGTGGTGCTGGCGACCATGATGAGATTGAAGAAGGCGGACAGCTCTTCGTAGGGCTTCTCCACGGCGTGGTAGGGGGCGACGGAGAAAGCTCCGCCATCATACGCGGCGAGGATGGCGTCGAGGCCGCCGGGTTCTAGCCAGCAGTCGGCGTCGAGGAAAAGGAGCCGTTCGCCTTTCGCCGCGAGCGCTCCCTGTTGAAGGGCCCAGGGCTTGCCGCGCCAGCCGTCGGGGAGGGCGAGGGAAGGGATGACGGTGGCACCACGGGCGGTGGCGATTTCCGCGGTGGCGTCGGTGGAGTGGTCGTCGACGACGAGGACTTCGAGCGGCGGCGAAGGCTGGGCGCGGATGGAGTCGAGGAGGCGGGGGAGGTTGTGGGCCTCGTTGCGGGCGGGGATGATTACGGAAAGGCGGGACAAGAGGGGTTCGGGCGGCTCGCCCGAAGTGGGAGAAGGATCGGGGATGGCGCAACGGGCGAGCCGCCCGTGCCCCTCTTGGTTGGAACGGGCGAGCCGCCCGTGCCCCTCTTGGTTGGAACAGGCGAGCCGCCCGTGCCCCTCTTGGTTGGAACGGGCGAGCCGCCCGTGCCCCTCTTGGTTGGAATGGGCGAGCCGCCCGTGCCCCTCTTGGTTGGAACGGGCGAGACGCCCGTGCCCCTCTTCTTGGGTGAGCCGGCGGAGCAGGCCGAAGGAGGCGAGCCAGAGGGCGGAGCCGACGGGCAGGAGGATCAGTTCCGGTCCCATGCGACGATCTTCTTGGCGACGTTTTGCCCGCACAGGATGACCATCGGCATCCCGCCGCCGGGGTTCACCGAGCCGCCGACGAAGAACAGGTTCGGATACTTGGTGCTCTGTTTCGGGGCCTTGAAGGCGAGGTTCTTGAAGCGGTCCGAAACGACGCCATAGATCGAGCCCTTGTTGGAGTTGTAGTTCTCGCGGATGTCGAGCGGGGTCCAGACGTGCTCGACGACGATGTGCTTGCGGAGGTCGGTCAGGCCCATGCGCTCGAGCTTGTCGATGATGCGGTCCTTGAAGACGAGGTAGTCCTCGCGGGTCAGCGGGTGCTTGTCGTCGATGTAGGGAATGTGCGGCAGGATCTTCAGGCAATCGCAGCCGGCGGGGGCAACGGTGGGATCGGTGCGGGAGGCGGCGACCAGATAGATGGTCGGGTCCTCGGGCAACTCGTGTTTGCGGAAGACGGTCTTGAAGTGCTTCTTCTGATCGCCGGAGAAGAAGAAGTTGTGGTGGGCGAGCTGCGGGTAGGTGCGGTCGAGTCCGAGGTCGAGGATGAGGCCGGAGCAGGCCGGCTCGTATTTCGACAGGCTCTTCATGAAGTCGTCATCCTCGCCGAGGAGCTGCTGGTAGGCGGGGATGACCTCGACATTGGAGACGAGGATGTCGGCCGGGTGGAAGACGCCGTCGTCGGTCACGATGCCGGTGACGTCGCCGTTCTCGCGGCGGATCTCGCGGACCTTGCTGTTGAGTTTCACCTCGATGCCGAGCTCTTCCATCAGGCGGCCGAGGCCGAGGGCGATGCCGTAGAGGCCGCCGTCGACATACCAGAGGTCGTAGCGGAACTGGATGGCCGGCAGGCAGTTCATGAAGGCCGGCGAGTGGTAGGCGGAGGAGCCGACATATTTGATGAAGTAGTCGAAGATGTCCCGCATCTCCGGGGTCTTGAGGTATTTCGCGACCCCGCCGTGCATGGTGCGGAAGAGGTCGAACTTGGGGAACTTGGAGAGGCCGTAGAAATTGGAGAACTCCTTCGAGGTATCGAGTCCTTGCTGGAAGTAACCGCTGTCGACGAGGTCGTAGAGGTCGGAAGAGTATTTGAGGAAGCGCTCCACGTTGGCGCGGGGCTCGCCGACCTTGGCGGCTTCCTTCGCCATGATTTCGGGGTCGGGGTCGAGGTCGACGTGGCGGCCGTCTTCGAAGAAGTTCCGCCAGTGCGGGCGCAGCGGGCGGATCGGGATGTAGTCGCTCATCTTGCGGCCGGACTTTTCAAAAAGCCGCTCGAACAGGTGGGGCAGGGTGAGGATGGAGGGTCCGAGGTCGAAGGTGTAGCCGTCGAGCTTCAGCACGTTGAGCTTGCCGCCGATCTTGTCGTTCTTCTCGTGGATGGTGACGCGGTAGCCCTCCTGCGCGAGGGAGATGGCGGCGGACAGGCCGCCGAGGCCGGCGCCGAGGACGATGACGTGCTTTTTCATGAGAATCCGGGCAAGGGCCGGGGCAAGCCGGCGGCCGATTATGGAACGGGTCTGGATTTTCGCTAGAGAAGTTCTGCGGCCGGACGATGATCGCACCATATGACGCCCGGGGGCCTGATCCAGCAACAAAGAGAGCGCATCGCGAGCGGGGCTGCCGATGCTCCGGCTGCCCGGCGGGACGCGCTGACGCGCTTGTTAGGAGCGGTGGAGGGGAATGAGCGGGAAATCCTGGACGCGCTGCACGCCGACCTCGGGAAGGGCGAGTTGGAAGCCTTCACGTCCGAGGTCCAGATGACGGCGGCGGAGTGCCGGTATGCTTTGAAGCATCTGGATTCGTGGATGAAGGCGGAATCGCGGGCGGTGCCGATGCTGGCGCGGCCGGGGAAGGCGAAAGTGCGGCGGGATCCGTGCGGGGTGGCCTTGATCCTGGGGCCGTGGAACTACCCGTTCCAACTGCTGCTGACCCCGCTGGTCGGGGCGCTGGCGGGAGGGAATGCGGCGATTTTGAAGCCGTCCGAGCTGGCTCCGCGGACGGCGGAGGTGATCGCGAAGATCCTCGGCGCGGCCTTCGATCCCGCCGAGGTGGCGGTGGTGACGGGCGGGCCGGAGGTGGCGGTGGCGTTGTTAGAGGAACGCTTCGACCATGTGTTTTTCACCGGCAGCACGGCGACCGGGCGCAAGGTGGCGGCGGCGGCGGCGCGGCATCTGACGCCGGTGACGCTGGAACTCGGCGGGAAATGTCCGGTGCTGGTGTTCGGCGGCGACGAGGCGGGCACGGCGCGGCTGAAGGACTCGATGGATGTCGTCGCGCGGCGGATCGCGTGGGGCAAGCATCTCAATTCCGGGCAGACCTGCGTCGCGCCGGACCACGTGCTGGTCGACCAGCGCCTGCACGATCCGCTGGTCGAGGCGCTCGGGCGGGCTTTCAAGAGCTTCGAAGGCGGCGAATACGGCCGCATGGTCAACCGGCGGCATTTCGACCGGGTGCTGGCCTTGCTCGGGGACGGGAAAATCGCCCACGGCGGAGCTTCCGATCCGGAACGGCTGCACCTGGAGCCGACCGTTCTAACAGGCGTGTCGGCGGAGTCGCCGGCGATGACGGAGGAAATCTTCGGCCCGGTGCTGCCGGTGCTGCCCTTCGACTCGCTGGACGCCGCGCTGGATCTTGTCCGCTCGCGGCCTGATCCGCTGGCGCTTTATGTGTTCAGCAAGGACGACGGCGTGGTGTCGCGGATCGTGGATTCGACCCGGTCCGGCGGGGTCTGCGTGAACGACACGGTGGTGCACATCACCGGCTTCGAGCTGCCCTTCGGCGGGGTGGGCGACAGCGGGATGGGGCGCTACCGCGGCAAGGCGGGCTTCGACACCTTCACCCGGGAGCGGGTGGTGCTGCGCCGCGGGCTGTGGCCGGATCTGCCGTTCCGCTATCCTTCGGCGAAGCAAACGCTGGCGGCGCTGAAGAAGCTGCCGCGGTTTTTGCGGGGCGGCTGAGCGAGTTCAAAGCCGCGCCTTGACCCACTCCAAGGCCGAATCGCGGTCGGTGAGGCGGCCTTCGAGTTGCTCGGTTTCGACCGCCTCTAACAGCTCTTTGAAACGCGGGCCGGGTGGCTGGCCGAGGGCGATCAGGTCGCGGCCGGTGACGAGGGGCGGCGGGATCAGCGGGGCGGCGGCGAACTCGTCGTGCTTGGCGAGGACGTAGTCGAGGTTCTCCGTGAGGCCGTTCGAGGAGCCGCAATCGACGCGGTGGAGCTCGATCTCCAGCGGGAAAGTCGGGGCGGCCATGAAGCGCTTGAGCTTGGAGACCTTCATCTGCCGGACGTTCATGAACTGCATGTGGCGGGAGACCATGAAGCTCACGGACTCGATCACGTCGTTCGGGTAGCGGAGGCGGCGGAGGATTTCCTCGGCCATGGTCGCGCCGAGGGCATCGTGGCCGTTGAAGCGGATCCGGCCGGCTTCCTGGTCGAAGGTCCGGGTCGGCGGCTTGGCGATATCGTGCAGCAGCACCGCAAGGCAGAGCTCGAGCGGGGCGGGGTCGCCGAGCATTTCCAGCATGATCCGGGTGTGGGTGTAAACGTCGCCTTCCGGGTGGAACTCGGGCGGTTGGTCGCAGCCGATGAGGTCGAGGACTTCGGGCAGGAAATGACGGATCAGCCCGGAATCGACCAGCAGTTCGAGGCCGCGGGCGCGGGCGGGGAGGACGAGAATGCGCGAGAATTCCTCGCGGATCCGCTCCGGCGAGATGCGGGCCAGGCCGTCGGCGTGTTCGCACATGGCGGCCCAGGTGGCGGGGTCGATTTCGAAGCCGAGCGTCACGGCGAAACGGACGGCGCGGAGCAGGCGCAGCGAGTCTTCGGCGAAGCGGTCGGCGGGGGTGCCGATGGCCCGCAGCACGCGGGCGTCGAGGTCGGCGCGGCCGCCGACGTGGTCGATCAACTCGCCGGTGGCGGGGTCTTCGAAGAGGCCGTTGATGGTGAAGTCGCGGCGCTGGGCGTCCTCTTCCGGCGTGGAAAAGGTCACGGTGTCCGGGCGGCGGCCGTCGCGGTAGGAGCCGTCGGTGCGGAAGGTGGCGATCTCGACGTGGTGGCCGTGGCGTTTGGCGATGACCACGCCGAAGTGGGCGCCGACCTCGTTGGAGCCGGGGAAGAGCCGGGTTACCTGGGCGGGGGTGGCGGAGGTGGCGATGTCGTAGTCCTTGGGCTCCTTGCCCAGCAGGCGGTCGCGGACGCAGCCGCCGGCGAGCAAGGCGACGTGCCCGGCTTCCGTGAGGCGGCTTGCGAGGAAAACGGCGGCGGCGCGGGCATCGGGCACGCGGAGCTTGTTAGGGGATGGCGGGGGTGGGGGCAAGGGTGGGATCATCCGGCGATTGACCCGGAGGGCGGGGGAGGCAGGCTGCGGCGGTGCGCTTGAAATTGACGATCGCTTACGACGGGGCCGGCTTGAACGGCTGGCAGTCGCAGCCGGAGGGGAACACGGTCCAGGACTTCGTGGAGAAGGCGATCCTCGAGATCGGGAAGCAGCCGGCGCGGATCCACGGCTCAGGCCGGACGGATGCGGGGGTGCACGCGCTGGCGCAGGTGCTGCATTTCGACGTGCCGGAGGGGATCTCGATGAATCCCTTCAACTGGGTGCCGGCGCTCAACACCAAGCTGCCCGCGGCGGTGAGGGTGATGGCCTGCGAGGAGGTGGCGGCGGATTTCCACGCGCGTTTTTCGGCGACGGGCAAGACCTACCGCTACGACCTTTCGACCGAGCCGGTGCTTTCGCCGTTCCGGGCCGGGCGGGCCTGGCACCTGCCGCGGCAGTTGGATCCCTACACCTTGCGCGAGGCGCTGGCCTTGTTCGAGGGGCGGCATGATTTCGAGGCCTTCGGCGCGCGGCGGGGCTATGAGACAGAGGAGACCAGCTTCGTGCGGACGGTGACGCGGGTGGAGCTGGAGGAGATCGAGTGGGGCTGGCGGCTGCGCTACCGGGGGGAGGGCTTCCTTTACAAGATGGTGCGGCTGATGACCGGGGCGGCGGTGCAGGCGGCGCAGGGCCGGCTGCGGGTGGATCAAGTGGCGGTCTTACTGGACCAGCCGGCGGGGCTGCCGTTCGGAAAGAGCCCGTTTTGCGCGCCGCCGGACGGGCTTTTTCTTGAGTCGGTGGAATACGACTGAGGGAGGCCGTGGCTGGAGAAGGACTTGACGAAGGGCGGGCTGCCGGGGTCCGTGCTGCGGGGCGGAGCCTCTGTAAAAGTGCTGCGGGCGAGCCGCCCGCGCCCCTCTTGGGGCTCCACGGATGACCCCGCGGCCCCGGTGGTCACAGCGTGATCTGAGCGCCGAGTTCGACCACGCGGCCGGGCGGGAGGCGGAAATAGGCGGTGGCCGGCGAGGCGTTGCGGGCCATGGCGGCGAAGATCACCAGGCGCAGGCGATCGAGGGTGCTGGCGTTCTTGCCGACGCCGTAGGTTTCGCGGCCGAGGATGTAGGTGGCTTTGCCGGGATTGAAGCGGACGGCTTCCGGCAGGCGGGTCTTGAGGGCTTCGGGGACGTCGGGCGTTTCCGCGAAGCCGAAGCTCAGCGTCACGCGGTGCATGCCGCCGCCGAGGTCGGTGTGGGCGGCGGAGTCGGTGGCATCGGCGTAGGGCTGGTCGAGCGTGTGGACGTGGAGCAGCACCACCTTTTCGTGGAGGACCTGGTTGTGCTTGAGGTTGTGGAGCAGGGCGGTCGGTACGGTGTCGCCGCGGCCGCTCATGTAAACGGCGGTGCCGGAGACCCGGTGGATGCTGCCTTTCTCGATGTCACTCAGCAGGGCTGCGATGGGGAGCGACTCGACGGAAAGCCGGGCGTAGAGCCGGGCGCGGCCCCAGATCCAGGTCATCATGAGCAGCATGGCGGTGATGGCAACGGAGAGGGGCAGCCAGCCGCCGTGGACGATCTTGAGGGAGTTCGCGGCGAGGAAGGGGAGTTCGACGGCGAGGAAGAGCGCCATCACGATGCCCGCCTTTCGCTTCGACCAGCCCCAGGCGGTGCGGGCGGCGGAGTAGAAGAGGAAGGAGGTGATCGTCATGGTCAGCACGATCGCGATCCCGTAGGCCCCGGCGAGAGCGGCGGAGCTTCCGAAGGAGATGACCAGGATGATGCAGGCGACGAAGAGGAAGCGGTTGACGGCGGGGACGTAGACCTGGCCGATCGAGTGGTCCGAGGTGTGGCGGATGTGGATCCGCGGCAGGCAGCCGAGCTGGACGGCCTGGGTGGTCAGGGAGAAGGCTCCGGAAATCAGCGCCTGGCTGGCGACGGCGGCGGCGGCGGTGGCGAGGACGGTCAGGGGCAGCAGCAGGTAGTCCGGGGCCAGCAGGAAGAAGGGCGCGCGCAGGGCGGAGGGGTCGTGGCTGAGCAGGGCGGCCTGGCCGAGGTAGTTCAGGACCAGCCCGGGGAAGACCACGACGAACCAGGCGGCGCGGATCGGCTTGGCACCGAAGTGGCCGAGGTCGGTGTAGAGGGCCTCGCCCCCGGTGACCGCGAGGAACACGGCGGCCAGCAGCGGGAAGGCGTGGGTCCATTCGCGGATCAGGAAATTGATCCCGGCGGCGGGGCTGATGGAGGCGAGGATTTCAGGGTGGGCGATGATCCCGCGCAGGCCGAGGGCGCCGAGGGTGATGAACCAGAGCAGAACGATCGGGCCGAACAGGGTGCCGACCTTGCCGGTGCCGTGCCGCTGGATGGCGAACAAGCCGGTGAGCACCAGCAGCGCGGCGGGCACCACGTATTTCGCGAGGACCGGGGTGCCGACGGCCAGGCCTTCGACGGCGCTCAGGACCGAAATGGTCGGGGTGATCATCCCGTCGGCATAGATCAGCGAGGCACCGGCCAGGCCGAGCAGGAGGATGAGTTTCGGGTCCTTGCCGCCGAGTCGCCGCGAGCCGGAGCGGATCAGGGCGGAGAGGGCGAGGATCCCGCCTTCGCCGCGGTTGTCCAACTTGAGGATGATCAGGACGTATTTGATCGAGACGACCAGGATCATCGCCCAGATGATCAGCGAGGCGGCCCCGACGAGATTGGTGGGGGTCAGCGGGGTGGGCTCCGCCGAATGCGGCGCGAAGCACTCGCGGAACGCGTAGAGCGGGCTGGTGCCGATGTCGCCGAAAACGATACCCAGAGCCGCGAGGGTGGCGGCGGCGATCCGGGGTTGGCGGCCGGTGTGGCCGGCGGAAGGACTGTTCATCGTCGCGAAACGGGTCGTCCGCCCGCCCTTCCAATCAGGGGAGGGGGCGGCTGGCCAGCCCAAATGCCGGACCGGTCCATTCGGAAAAAAATGACAAGTTCCACTGGGCAGCCCCGGGATCTTGTACAAAGTCCGCGGGCATGCTTGTCCCCAGCCTCCTCATCCTCCTCGCCTGCCTGATTCTTTTCGGTGGTGCGGAACTTCTGGTCCGCGGCGGTGCGTCGCTCGCGCTGAAGCTCGGCCTGACCCCGCTGGTGGTCGGGTTGACGGTGGTGGCCTTCGGCACCTCGATGCCCGAGCTGATCGTTTCCCTGAAGGCCGCGATGCTCGGCCAGTCGGACATTGCGATCGGCAACGTGGTCGGCTCCAATATTTTCAACATCGCGGTCATCCTCGGCCTGTCCGCCGCGGTGTTCCCGGTCACGACCCACTTGCAAATCCTTCGCTGGGACGCCCCGGTGCTCATTGCGGTGACGCTGCTGGTTCCGCTGACCTTCCTCGATGGTTCGGTCTCCCAGATCGAGGGGATCATTTTGATGCTTCTGGCGGTGGCCTACACGGTGTGGGCGGTGAAAATGGCGAAGAAGGACGAGACGCTCGGACACGAGGCGCATGTGGACATTCCTGAGATCAAGAACAAGGGCAGCATCCTGACCGATGTGGTCAAGATCGCCGCCGGCTTGGGCGTGTTGGTGCTCGGGTCGAGGATTCTGGTCGATAACTCGGTGGTCATCGCCAAGTCGCTGGGCGTATCCGAGGCGATCATCGGCCTGACCATCATCGCGGCCGGCACCTCGATGCCGGAACTGGCCACCTCGGTGGTCGCCGCTTTCCGCAAGCAGTCCGATATCGCGTTGGGCAACGTGCTCGGCTCCAACCTCTTCAACCTGCTCTTCGTGCTGGGCGGTAGTGCGGCGATCCAGCCGGTGAAGACTTCCGGTCTCCAGCCGGTCGATCTGTGGATGATGATCGGGGTCACGATCATCCTTTTCCCGATGCTGCTCACCGGCAAACGGGTCAGCCGGGGTGAAGGATTGCTGCTGGTGGCGTGTTACGGCGGCTACCTTGCTGTCATGTGGCCGAAATGACGGAGGAATCCGCGATCCGATGGTCGCCACGGACCGGGTTCTTCGGCCCCGGCCCGTCGCCGCTTGGCTCCCGTCGCTTCCAGCCTCTGCGGTCCGTCGAGCGACCCCCAGGCTGGAGCGGGGTGCCGCCGCTCTGCCAGTTGGAGCGATTTCGGTGAATTGCAAATCCCCCCGATTTTCACAATCGCCAGTGTGGTCGCAGTCGGCATCCTCCGACCCCATGCTTGTTTCCGGATTCCTGATCGTCCTGGCGTGCCTCATTTTATTCGCAGGGGCCGAATTCCTCGTCCGTGGGGGGGCCTCACTCGCCCTGAAGCTTGGTCTGACCCCGCTGCTGGTCGGCCTCACGGTGGTGGCTTTCGGAACCTCGATGCCGGAGCTGATCGTCTCATTGAAAGCCGCCTGGAGCGGAAATTCGGATATCGCGATCGGCAACGTCGTCGGCTCCAACATTTTCAACATCGCGGTGATTCTCGGCCTCTCGGCCGCGGTCTTTCCCATCACCACCCATCTCCAGGTCCTGCGCTGGGATGCGCCGGTGCTGGTCGCGGTCACCTTGCTGGTGCCTCTGACCTTTCTCGACGGCTCGGTTTCGCGGGTCGAAGGCGGCATCCTGGTGCTCGCGGCGGTCGCCTACACGGTGTGGGCGGTCAAGATGGCCAAGAAGGACGAGTCGCTCGGTCACGAGGTCCACGTTGATATTCCCGAAATCAGCAACAAGGGCAGCATCTCGACCGACATCCTCAAAATTGTCGCGGGCCTCGGAGTCCTGGTGCTCGGCTCCTGGCTGTTGGTGAAGCACGCCGTGGAGATCGCCCAGTCGCTCGGGGTCTCCGAGGCGGTCATCGGTTTGACCATCATCGCCGCGGGTACCTCGATGCCCGAACTGGCGACTTCGGTGGTCGCGGCTTTCCGCAAGCAGTCCGACATCGCGCTGGGCAACGTGCTCGGCTCCAGCCTGTTCAACCTGCTGTTCGTGCTGGGTGGCAGCGCTTCGATTCATTCGGTGCGGACGAGCGGGCTCCAGCAGGTCGACCTTTGGATGATGATCGGTGTCACCGTGATCCTTCTTCCGATGCTGGCGACCGGCAAGCGCCTGAATCGCGCCGAGGGACTCGTGCTCGTGGCCTGCTACGGCGGCTACCTCGCCTTCATGTGGCCGAAATGACGCGGAATCGCCGCTGGACGGTGGGGCCGCAGGCCGTTAAACGCGGCCCGTCATGGGCAAGAAACCGGTGGTTCTGATCATTCGCGATGGCTGGGGTGTGAATCCCGGGGGGAAGAAGACGGCGAAAAAGGACGGCAACGCGACCTTGCTCGCCAAGACTCCCTTTCATGACGTGATGCTGGAGCAGTATCCGAAGGGCTTTCTCAGCGCCTCGGGACTGGATGTCGGTCTGCCGGACGGGCAGATGGGCAATTCCGAAGTCGGCCACCTCAACCTCGGTGCGGGCCGCGTGGTCTATCAGGACCTGACCCGCATCAACAAGGCGATCGAGGACGGCAGCCTGGCCAAGAACAAGACTTTCAAGAAGGCGATGGCCGCGGCGAAAGGGAAGCGCCTCCATTTCCTCGGCCTGCTTTCGGACGGCGGCGTGCACTCGCACCAGGACCACCTGTGCGCGATGGTCGCGATGGCCAAGGCGGCGGGGGTCGATGACATCATGGTCCACGCCATCACCGACGGCCGCGACACCTCGCCGACCGGCGGCGCGGGCTTCATTTCCAATGTCGAGGACGAGATCGCGAAATCCGGGGCGCGGATCGCGACCATCACCGGTCGCTACTACGCGATGGACCGCGACAAGCGCTGGGAGCGCACCAAGCTGGCCTGGGACGCGATCGTGCACGGCATCGGCGAGCCGAAGAGCGTGCTGCCGTCCGAAGCGATGGCCGAGGCGTATGAGGACAGCAAGACCGACGAGTTCCTGCTGCCGATGGTGTTCGAGACGCCGGGCAAGAAGCTGGTGCGGGATGGCGATGTGGTCCTGTTCTTCAATTTCCGCGCCGACCGCGTGCGCCAGCTTTCGGAGACCTTCCTGACCGAGGGACCCTTCAAGCATTTCAAGGCGGGCCGCCGGCCGAAGGTCCACTACATGACGCTGACCCAGTACGACGCGAATTATCAGTGCGACGTCATCTTCGGCCCCGACAAGCGGAAGATGGTGCTCGGCGAGACGGTGGCGAAGGCCGGCAAGAACCAGATGCGGATCGCCGAGACGGAGAAATATCCGCACGTCACGTATTTCTTCAACGGCGGCGTCGAGAAGGCCTACAAGGGCGAGGACCGCTACATCATCCCGTCGCCGAAGGACGTGGCGACCTACGACCTCAAGCCGCAGATGAGCGCGGCGCAGGTCACTTCGACGGTGGTCGAGCAGCTCAAGAACTACGATCTCGTCATTCTCAACTTCGCCAACCCCGACATGGTCGGCCACACCGGCGTGGTCGAGGCGGCGATCAAGGCTTGCGAAACCATCGACGCCGACGTGAAGGCGGTGGTCGAGGAAACGCTGCGGCTCGGCGGCAAGCTGCTGATCACCGCGGACCACGGCAACTGCGAGTTCATGATCAATGCCGACGGCTCGCCGAACACCGCGCATACGACGAACCTGGTGCACCTGGTTTACGTCGCGGCCGATGCCGACAAGTTCGAAGTCAAGGACGGCATCCTGGCCGATGTCGCGCCGACCTTGCTGGAGATGCTGGGCGTGGCGAAGCCGAAGGAGATGACCGGCGCGTCGCTGCTGAAGAAAAAGAAGAAGTAGCCGGCAAAGTGGCTGCTGCATCCCTGCCGCATGCCGATCGGGGTGATGAAGGCTTGCGGCAGGGATGCCGCCGCCACGCTCAGCCTTCCGGCTCGATCGGAAACACCGGCAGCGGGCCGGCCGGGTTGAGGGCGGCGGGGGCTTGCAGTTTGAACTGGATGGTCTTTCCCGCCTGGAAGTTGCCGAAAGCGATGGGGGCGACGGTGAGGCAGACGACCGGGGTGTCGCCGCCGTCGATTTTCGCCACGTGGAGCAGCATCGCGCAGTTCGGGAAGCGGGAGACGGCCAGCAGGTCGCCGGGGGCGATCAAGGTGGCGGCCAGGTCGTCATCGGTGGGAAAAAGGTATTCGATGACGACCGGCCAGGGTGCCGGCTCGCTGAATTCGTCCGGAGCGATCATCGCCTGGGCCCGCACGGCGAACCCGGGGTGGAAGATGTCGTCGGGCCCCAGCCGGCGGACCTGCTGCACCCGGTAGTTGCCCTCGGCATACTGGATGAGCTTGGGCTCGCTCAGGTTGGAGAGGTAATTCCGCATCAGCGCCGCGTTCAGGCGCTGCAATTCGGCGTCGCCCAGCCCGGCATAGCGGCGGTAGAAGGCGCGCGGATCGGCCGCCTCGCCGGGCGGTGCCTCCATTTCGGTGAGCGGCTTGGGCGGCTCGGTGCGGCCGAGCCAGCGCAGGATCTCGTAGTTCCGCGGGATCTCCGGGTGCTTGAAAATGTGGAGGAACATCAGCCAGCTCACCACCGCCAGGCACAGCGCCAGCACGTTCGCCAAGGTCCACCAGTAGTAGGCGGGCGCTCGTTTCTTCGGCGGAGGCTCCTTGTCGCGGCGCATCAGTTTTTGCCGCAGTCCTCGGGCTCCGGCGTGGGTTCGGTGGACGTCTCGAACGAGGTGCCGCAGCCGCAGGAGCGGGCGGCGTTCGGGTTGTCGATGCGGAAGCCGGCGTCGGAAAGGTCGTCGGTGTAGTCCAGCCGGCAGCCGGCGAGCTTGCCGGCGCTGTCGGCGGCGACGATCACCCGGCCGCCGGGAATCTCGGTAATGCTGTCGCCTTCCTCCGCGGCGGCGACTTCCATCACATACTGCCAGCCCGCGCAGCCGCCCTTGCGGACCGCGAGCCGCAGTCCGAGTTCCGGTGCGGCGCCCTTGCGTTCCAGCAGTGCCTTCAGCTCGCCCGCGGCTTTATCGGTGACGGTGATCATCTGGGGGAAAGACAAGACGCAAGACTTCAAGACGCAAGACCCAAGACGGGAAATCGGGCGACAGTATCTGTCGGGCGGTCGCCTCAATCGAGCTTCCTGTTCAGCTGTGCTTCCGCCGCGCCGATGGTTTTCACCTGCTGATCGCGGGTGTGAGCGACAAACTCCTGCTCCGCCGCGGTCGGGTGACCGTCGTGACCTGCCGGGCCCTGTTCGAAGAGGTCCCGTGCAACAAGCTGTCTTTCGGCGAACTTCATGGAAGGCAGCGCAAGTGTCCCGAGCAGCAGGGCCACCGCCACCGGCAGGGCGGCGGCTTGGGTGATGATCGCCCCCGTCAAATCCCCGGCCGGCCGGATCCACTCGCGGACAACCTGCACCAGCAGCCAGAGGAAGCCGACGGCAAGGGCGATTCCGACCGTCGCGCCGATCAGGGGAGCCCCCCCCCAGGAGCTTCTCAGCGGCGAGCCCGCGACCATCAGGCAGATGGAAGCGGCGACGATCAGCAGCGGGAACCAGCCGAGCTGGATGCCGCCCGCCGGAATGCCGAGTGCTTTCAAGCGTCGTCGCAGCGTGCCCTCTGCCAGGACCAGGGCACCGAGCGGAATCATCAGGACTACGGCGGCTTGGAGCAGGGGAATCGACTCCAGTTCGCCCATCCAGTGGAAGGTGCGCTTGTCGCGCAGGCCGATCTCGTGCCAGCGGGTGGCGATGCCATAGAGCGCCCACGGCAGGCCGATCGCCACCGCGGTGTGGATGAGGTGGTCGGCCGGGCGGATCAGCGGAAGGAGCCGCGCGGGCAGGTTCCCTCTCTTCCGGTTCAGCACTTGGGGCAGCAACATCAGCAGAAAGCCCGCCGCCCCCAGCGCGAGGGCGAAATGCAAGGAGAGCCGCTCATGCATCAGCCATTCCGCATGCCTTCCAGGCCGGTAATCCCGGGTTATGGCGGAAAGCGGGTCTTGCCAGTTGATCGACGCTTCCCGGGCGAAGCGGCTGGGGGCTTCGCGGTTCCTCCATGAACTCTGCCCGATTTGATGGGGAACCAGATAAACCAAAGACATCGACCCGGTGACCGCGCTCATCTCGCGGAAGAGATCCATGCGAATCAGCGGCTCCACCAGGGCAGCCTTATGGAACAACAAAGCCAGCTGGCAGTGGCCATTCAGCTCTTCCCGGCTGCTCAGATTCTCGATCCCGGTCTTCCGCACCGCGAGCCAGAGCCGGGCCAGCTCGGCCGCCCGGGCGCGGTCGCCGGTCCCCGCCGCCTCGGCCATCCCGTCCCGGATCAGAGTCCACGCGGCAAATTCCTCAGGCTGGGTGTCCCGCGCCAGCCAGACCTCGTCGTAGCGGCTGGCGGCGATCCGATCCGCCCATTGCGGCGCGGGTGGCAGCAGTTTCAGCCGCTCGTCGCGATACTGCCGCAGCCGGTTTTCAAGGCGGGGCGCGGTCGTGGCCTGCCGCAAGAGATCCAGTGCCTCCTTGGCGCGTGCCCCGCTGTCCTTGAGTCCACCGATTTCCGGTCGCACGGCGGATTCCGCGGTTCTCAATCCCTTCATCCAAAGATCCCCGGTGGTCTCCGACAGATCGCTCTGGAGACGCCGCCACCGTGCCGCCGCGCTTTCGTCCGCGGAACCCTCGAAAAGCATCGCCCGCTCTTCCGGTGAAACCCGCCGCGCCACGTGCTCGCAGAGAATGCGGGTCGCTTCATCGTCGGCCAAGGGCTCGAACGGCAGCTTGAGATGCTTCGCGGCCAGCATCAGCCTGAGCTCCTGCCACGACGGGGGAGCCAAGGCCACCGCCACCGCCACCAGCGGGATCGCGAGGGCGAGCCGTTGCCGCCACTTGCGACGGCGTTCGAATCCGGCGGCGGTCCGGGCGAACTCCTCCGCGGCCTGCTTCCGGGCGGCGAGGGTGTCCTCCGCCGCCACCCAAGGGCCAAGCCACTCGCGCAGCGCCCCGGCCGCGGCATCGCGCGTGGCAGGCGGCAGGGGCTCCACCGCCGCCGCGACCAGGGGCTCGTCGATGGGCTCGTTTTCCGGCATGGCCCGCAGCCAATCGGATTCGCCCCCGGCCGTCATCCGCCAAGTGGACCGCGCCCTGTCTTTCTTGGCACTTGGAACTTTCCACTTGGAACTTCACCTTCGCCTCGTGCCCCGCATCCGCATCCTCCCGGAAATCCTCGCCAGCCAGGTGGCGGCGGGGGAGGTGGTCGAGCGGCCGGCCAGCGCGGTGAAAGAGCTGGTCGAAAACAGCCTGGACGCCGGGGCGGGGGAGATCCTGGTCGAGATCCGCCGCGGCGGCGCGGCGCTGCTGCGGGTGATCGACGACGGCTCGGGGATGTCGCGCGACGATGCCTTGCTCAGCCTGGAGCGCCACGCCACCAGCAAGCTTTCCGACTCCGCCGGCCTGGCCACCATCCGCACGCTCGGCTTCCGCGGCGAGGCGGTGCCGAGCATCGCCAGCGTCTCCCGCTTCCGCCTGATCACCCGCGAGCCGGATCAAACGGCCGGCACCGAGATCGCCGTCGAGGGCGGGGTGATCCGCGATGTCCGCGAAGCCGGCTGCGCGCCGGGGACCACGGTCGAGGTGAAGGACCTGTTCTTCAACGTCCCGGCGCGGCGGAAGTTCCTGCGGGCCGAGACGACCGAAGCCGCACACATCGAGCACCAGCTCCGACTCCACGCGCTGGCGGCTTCTTCGGTGCGTTTCCGATTTCGCAAGGACGAGCGCGAGGTGTTCGACCTGCCCGGCGGGATGTCGCGGCTCGACCGGGTGCGCTGGATGACCGGCACCGATCTCGGCCGCGAGCTGGTGGTGCTGCCGCTGACCCATGGCAACGGGATCGCGGTCGAGGGCTTCATCCTGCCCGCATCCCACGCCCGCAAGGGCCGCCGCCACCAGTGCGTCTTCCTGAATGGCCGGCCGGTGGAGGATGCCGCGATCTCCCGCGGCCTCGCCGAGGGCTTCCGCGGGGCCTTGTCGGACGGGTTGCATCCCTGCGCCTGGCTGTGGATCGACCTCGAACCTTCACTGGTCGACGTCAACGTCCACCCCGCCAAGCGCGAGATCCGGCTGCACCGGCCGCACGAGTTGCGCGATGTCCTGACCGCCGCGGTGCGCGACGGCCTGGCCCGTGCCGAGGTCGCGCGCCGCCCTGCGGTGGCCGCGCCGGCCCGCCCGGTCCCGGTCCAGGAAATCGCGACCGCCCCCCGGATCTGGCCGGCATCGCTGCCGGTGCAGCGGGTTTTCGAAATGCCGGCCGCGGCGGTGGCCGCCGTCCCTCCCGCCGCGCCGGCCGACAAGCCGCTGCCTTTCCGCTACCTCGGCAGCCTGCACGATCGCTTCGCCGTGCTGGAGTCCGACGACGGCCTGGTGCTGCTCGATCCCCGGGCGGCGCGGGAGCGGATCCTCTACGAGCGCTGGCTCCACGACGCCGCGGGGCGCGGGGTGGAAAGCCAGGCGCTGCTGGTGCCGGTGCTGCTGGAGCCCGGGCCGCGGGAATGCGAACTCGCCCTGCGGCATCGCGACGAATTCGGCCGCGCGGGGATCGAACTCGAGGACTTCGGTTCCGGGACCTTGAGAATCGGCTCGTTGCCGGAATTCCTGCACCTCGGCGACGCGCGGGCCTTCCTGACCGGGCTGCTCGACGACCTCGCGGCCGGCCAAAGCCCCGGCAGCCGGCTGGCCTTCGACGGGGTGGCCAAGTCGCTGGCCCGGCGGGCCGCCCTGGCGGAATCGCCACGGCCCCAGGAGGCGCTGCGCCTGCTTGAGGTCCTGTTCCGCTGCGATTTGCCCTACTGCGCCCCGGATGGGCGGCCGACCCTCAGCGAGTTCTCGATGCGCGAACTCGAGCGGCGCTTTGCCGGAGCCAAGGGGAGTTCTTTTTAGAAAATCAATGACTTAGGCTTTCTGGGCAGGTTGATTGTCCGGTCTCCCTAAAAATTTCGTTGTTTCGGCCCTCGGATCCTGCTTTTCTGCCGGGGTCGATGAGTTCGATCGTTCCCCGTCATTTCCCCGTTTCCGGCTTCACGGCAGGGCGGGGGAATGACGTTGGGGGAGCGGTGATTTGTCCGGGATTCCTTGAATCCCTAGACGTTTTGTCGACTGGCTCCCGATCGGTTCGGTGGTATCTCGCCGCCGCTCCGGGATCCAGGGGAGGGTGAAAAGCCCGGCGACACCCGAATGATTGAAGTGTTCAAACTTTTATCAAAAATTTCTTGTTCGGATTTCCTGAATGTTCATACTGCGCGGCGAAGGCACGCCCTGCCCTGATACTTTCAGACGACGCCCGTGAAGGTTCACCTCTCCATCCTCCTCGCTTTTGCTCCGGTGCTGCCGCCCGCCGCGAATGCCGCGTCGCTGCTCGGCGAGCGGCTGGAGGAATTGCATGGCGACCTGCTTGAGAACCGCCGCGAGGCGCTGCCGGGCCTGAGCAATCCCTTCGGCACCCCCGACAAGGCGAGGATCGTTCTGGAGCGCTCCGACGAGTCGTTCCGGATGGACCGCGGCTGGCGCGGCAATGTCGTCGGCACCGTCTTCTGGATCGGGGAGCTGCCGACCCAGAACAATCCCACGCCCAACACGATGAGTTCGTGGGACATGAACTGGCAGGAGAACTTCGGCGGCTACGACGACCCCGACAAGCGCAACGGCTACCTGCCGGCCGGCTTCGTTCCCAAGCTCAATCCGTTTTACATCGCGCTTCCCTACAACGATGTGGCCAAGGGCGGCCACCATCGGCCGGAAGCCTCCGAGGTGATTCCCTGGTTCTGGCGCGACTACCGCGGGGAGGGGATCTCGGTGTGCAAGGGCCGCTGGGTCGCGATCCATCGCGAAGGCAAGGTCTGCTATGCCCAGTGGGAGGATGTCGGCCCCTTCGAGGTCGACCACTGGCAGTATGTTTTCGGCGACGAGGAACCGCGCGGCAACCGCAACAATGCCGCGGGCATCGACCTCAGTCCCGCCGTCCGTGATTTCCTCGGTTTCCGCAGCGGCGAGCGCGTCCAATGGCGTTTCGTCGAAGCCCGTGACGTTCCCGACGGCCCCTGGGCCGGCTGGGCGAACCGACTTCACGGCGACTGAGAAAGCTTTCCCGACAAGCAACCTGACCATTGCTGTTCCCACACCCGATAGACCGATAGCAACGACGACCCGTTCGTCCCCTTACATCAAAGACTGAATTTGTCCGGAGAGGCGATGTTCCCGCATCGCTTCTCCGGAGACCCGGCGAGGACTCTGTCCCGAGCGGGCATGGACCGGCCACCTTACAGGCCGTTCCATGCCCGGCACCCTCGCCGGGTCCCCCTTCTCCAAGGCCCGTCCCAGGCCGCGGATCCAGGAGGGCGGAGGAGGTCGACCTCAACTGTTCACCCACAACCAGCCATGAAAACCAGCCGACTGGCTGCCCTTGCGGCAGTCCTTGTAGCCACCGGTGTGTCCACACCGTGCGCCCTCCTCGCCCAGTCCACGAATCCATCGATTCCCGTGGGCAACATCACCGCCTTCCCGCTGATCGTGCAGCCGGGGACCCGGCCGAACCTGACCTGGAACATCAGCTATCCCTCCGTTGTCGAAGACTTCATCGACATCGAAGGCCCCGGAACCGTCGTTCCCACCGAGGAACTCGACGTGGAGGTCCGGGTGCTGGGCGCCGGTGTCACCGTGAGTACCAACGGAAGCAGCAACTACTCGTTCGTCCCGACGGAGGCCCAGATCAGCTACGACGGCGGTGCCTACACCCGCGTTTTCTACGGGACCAACAACAACGTGAAGCCGAACAAGGTGGTCTACTCGAAGACCATGCCGGCCGGGAAGAAGCTGCGCTTCGGCGGACGCTACTACTACAACAACAAGTGGGGCCCGTATTACAACTCCCAGAGCGGCACCCTCAACGTGCGCACCCTGACCAACGGGCAGACGCCACCGACGACCTATCCGCTGCATACCGCTCCGACCCTGGAGAGCTTCATCAAACCCTATCTTGACGCGCAGGGGAAAGTGAAGATCGGGCCGATGGACGTGATCGTGTTCATGGAGCTGACGCACACCGACGCCCAGAACACCAATCAGGGCTACGACCTGCAGGACATGGTGTTGCTGGCAACTTTCAAGAGCCGGCGGAACAACGGCCACGGAAACAACGTGGACGGCGTCGATTCCAGCAACCCGGGCAACGCTCCCTTTGTCGACAGCGACCCAACGGTGGATGACGAGGGCTCCGGTGGCGGTGCTGCTCCCAGCAATCCTTGAAATCCCGACCTCCCTGTCGCCATGAATCTTTCCAAGACTTCCCTGCCGGTCGCGTTCGTCGTGACCTTCCTGTCCGTCCACGCGGCGGAACCTCCGGTTCTCGTCAAGATGCGGGATGTGGTCACCCACGACGACATCGTCGAAACCGCCCGCAAGGCGAAGGAGGAGGCGCCGCCTCCCGTCTTCAAGCCTGCGACCGGCGAGGACCCGTCGGTTGCCAACAAGCTGGGCGATCTGATTTCCCGCTCTGATATCATCTGCTACCGGGGCCAGGCCACCCTGGTGCCAAAAAGAGCCGTCCTGCATGTGCCGAAGGCGATGTCGGATCGGATGGGTATGAAAGAGGGTGCCCGGATTGGGTCGTGGACCGAGTTTCTCAATGCCAACCGCGCGTGGATCCGGACCGTAGCGGTGTCTAGGATCCAGGCGGAAGGCAACGACCCGATGTCTGAGGAAACGATCAAATCGTTCGACAAGGAGCAGCGCCTGGTGATTGCCACCTATCAGGAGGGACCCATTTCAGTCCTGCCGCTCAAAGTTCCCGATCCTGCTCCCGAACCGGGCGCTCCCGCCTCTCCGGTTGCTCCCGCCGGCCCGTCTGCCATCCAACCCGCCAACGTTGCCAAACCATGAAATCCTGTTCCTTGTTCGCCGCAATCACCTTGCTTCTGTCGGGTGCCGCACTGGCCCAGAACGGGTCGACCTTCACCAATTTCATCCGCCAGGTCCAGTTACCAACTGGAGTGGAGTGGGACATGGGCGTCGCGGTCAAGGGCGAGTCGCTGTCGCCCTTGTCGATCGATCCGGGTGGCGCCCGTTTCGAGTTATGGACAGTGAAGGCTTCTCCCTTGACCAGCTACCTTCTGGACAGCCGCTATGTGGGCACCTACGTCCCGTTGGCCCAAGTCGCGATCCGCACGGAGGATCCGTACACCATCATCCCGCGGACGCGGGCCGACCGGCCGATCTACGTGGATATCTCCATCAGCGGCCTGTTGACCGATGCCGGTGCACCGGCCGCCTCCAAGAGCATCAAATTCCTGCATCATGTCCAATCCTACGGGGCGAGCGGCACCGGGATCGGGATCAACCGGTCGCTGGCCACTTTGCACAGCCAGGTCATGATGGAGCAGAACGGGATCCAGACGCTGACCTATGCGGTCAACTCGATTCCCGGTGCGAACCGTGCGAAGATCCGGGGGGAAGAGCGGTTTTCGTTCTTTTCGCTGGCGGATTACCAGGCGGTCGAGTCCCAGCTGGCCTCGGGCTTTGTCCAGGTATGGCCGGTGGCGGACGGAAGCATTGCCGGAATCACCAACAACCAGATGATCCGTTTCGCGCTCCCGGCGATCACGGTCACGCTGAACGACCTCTATCCGAGCTCCCATACCTACGCCCAGGTTTACAAAGGGGCACCGCAACTCGGCCGAACCGGGAGCATCGTTCCGGGGTCATCGCTCCTGGTCGCGGATACCGTCCCGGTCAGCCGGGTGCTCACGCTTTCGAACTACGAAGGGGTCTTCGACGAGGACGGCCAGTGGACCATGGAGCTGGTGACCGAAACGCCTTTCGGCCTGGAGCGTCTCCAGCACGTCACCTTCCACCTCGACCGGACCATCCAGATGAATTCCTCGGTCACCACCGTGGAATGATCCGGGCCTGCTTCCTCCCACCGCGCGCCACGGTCATGAAGCTCCCACTGCCGTCACTTCCTCTCCCTGCCGGGCACCTGTCCGGCGGGGACCAGCAGCTTTTCCAGGTCCTGCCGGAGGTTGTCGTTCCGGTAGAGCAGGGAAAACGTGGCCTCGCCGGTCTTCCGGAGCTGGTCCTCGACCGAGGTATAGGCCAGCAGCAGGAACAGCCCCTTCACGGGTTCGCGATGGAAGGACACCGAGCGGGTCGCAAACTGGTCCTTGACCGCGCGGTCCTGCCGGTTGGCCGAGAGCGCACCGTACTCGGCGGAAAGCTCCTTCTTCAACTGGTTGAATCGAGCCTCCATCACATCCGTTCCCGCTTCGGGATCGCGGTAGTGGACCGTCAGTTCGAACAGCCGGCCGCTGTGGAAGCGCCCCTCCAAAGCCTGGGACTTCGCACCGGGCAGATTCCCTTTGCGGGGGGAAATTTTCAGGATGCGAAGCGCGGGTTGATCTCCGGGGAGCGAGATGTTAACGTCCAGGGAATGTCGGGATGCCCAAGCAATCAACTTTTCCGGAGTATCGCCCCAGCGCAAGCCGAAGGGCGGTTCGAGCACGGCCTGCGCGGACGCGGAGGCAGCCCCGAACCAGAGGCCGAGGATGGCGGTTGCCAAGTGCCGGATGGAAATGAACACGGGCGGATATTCCCGTTTTTCCGACGGTCAGGCAAGCCCGCAGGGTTTCGCCGCGGCTCGGCGCTGATCGAGACCACCATCGCCATGGCGATGCTGAGCGTGCTGGGCATGGCGCTGATGAAGCTCTCGCTGAACGTGACCGCGCCGCGCCAGTGGACGCTCCAGCAGACGGTGACCGACGCCTACATGACCTTCGAGAAGGCGACGGCCCAGCGCCTGTCTTTCGCCGACCTCACCTCGAACGACTCGCTGTGGCCGGTCTATCCCACCCTTTCCACCATCACCGTGCAGATGGGCCGCCTGCCCGGCGGCGCGCCGATCAACGGCGTGGTGACCCGGACCCGCTTCGCCGATCCCAACAACCTCCCCGGCAAGGGCGGGAGCGGCACTCCGGTCACCAACCCCGCCTCGATGGAGGTCTGGCGCTTCCAAAGCGTGGTCCGCTACAACGTCGGAGGCCGCAGCTACCTCAAATCCCGAACCGTGGTCCGTTCCCAATGAAGCTGCCACGCCCACACTTCCGCCGCCGCGGTTACACCCTCCTCGAATTGTCGGTGGCGATGATCACCGGGATGATGGTCGCCGTGCTCCTGCTGGCCATGGTCAACCAGCAGATCGCGTTCCTCCGGATCTACAACGCCCAGAATTTCCTGACCACCGAAGCGCCCCTCATCAGCAACTACCTCGTCCGCGTCATCGGCTCGGCCGACGGTTACCGGCTCTACGAAAGCGTGGACGACCTCAGGGACGGATCGGCACCGGTGATGACCGGTGCGCCCGTGATCATGCTCCGTTTCAAGGAGCCGAACGGCACCTTCCGCGCCTCCGTTCTTTCTTTCGAGAACCCCGGGACCGGCCAGGGCCTTTACTACCGCCTGGTCAACTCTTCCGGCACGCTTGGCGCGCCGGACTGGGCCCTCTCCAAGCGGCCCGCCAACGTCGATTTCTCGATCGTCAACGGCATCCTCCGCGTCCGGATCGAAGGACCGAACGGCGAGGAAATCTTCTACTCCGGCAACCAACAGCTATGAAACTCCAACGACGCCCGGGCACGCTTCAACCCGGCTATGTCTCCTACGTTCTCGTGCTGTCGACCGGCCTGATGCTGACGATGATCACGTTGAGCGCCTACCGGAATGCCGCGACCTCGCAGATCGTGCAGTCCGAAACCCAGCTCCGGGTGGACTATGCCGACAAGGAAGATGCCGTGCTGCGGGCCGTGGTCAATCTGGTCCCGAACCGCGCGATCCGGGCGATGCAGCATGGTTCCAACACGTCGGGGACGGCCCGTGATTCGCTGAGGTGGCAGAACATCTTTTCGGAGGCCCTCGACCAAGCGAACGCCCGCACTTCGATTTCTCCCGCACTCAGATCCCAGATGGGTGCCAACGCGACCATGAGCGGGAATGTCGGCGACTCCGCACTGGGCTCCGTGAACGTGGTGTTCGACGCGATCGAACCCGAGACGGGCTTCGTTGCCACCGGGATCAACCGCTCGCTGGGAGCCGGCTATCCGGTGCCTTTGGAAACGGCGAACGCCACCCTCGCCAGCCGCGACAAGATCTACCCGATCATTGCGTCGGAAAAGATCTACGGGAATCTGGCGGCCAGCGGGGTGAATCTTCCGGTCTCGGAGTATTCGGCGATGAATGTCATTCCCTATCCCGAGATCCGCTTCGGATATGCCGCTCCCGGCCAGCCCTTCGTCGCCAAGCGGAACTGGTGGGCTTTCAGCATGGAGATCGGCGACCACGACGACGCGATCGGCAGTGCGACCCGGGGCAGCACCGGGGAGCGCGACTTCATCTTTTCGATCTATGAGATCCCGTCCCAGCTCGCGATCTCCGCGGAGGCCTTCACCAAGCTCGGCACCCACGCCGACGGCACGCCGTGGCAGCACACCAACATCCAAGGCGGCGTCTATTCGACCCGTGCCCAGGTGGAGAGCGGCATGCACATCGACCGGCTTTCCGGCCGCCGCGGGCTGACGCTGGGCGGCGACGTGACGATCGGTGAAAACCAGATCCAGGGAAATCCGTTCACGCCCGGTGTCCGCGAGCAGTTCGAGGTTAGCAACGGGACCTTCATGCCGGTGACGCTCGCGTCGGAGACGGGTCGCGCCACCTTCGTCCCGATCAACCGCGGGGTCGGGTTCTTCGACCGCTTCGCGCACGGCGTCGAAACCAGCGTGCTCTCGACGACCACCTGGAACAACTATTCGGTCGGGGCACTCCAGTGTGCGATGCGCCTGGACATCAATGCCGTGGCAAGCCCCACGAACCCGACTCCGACCGCGATGCGCTTCCAGTATTTCAAGGGCGGTGTCCGGCAGACCTTGAACATCCCCCTGGGAGCCGCGGTGGTGGCGGGACTGCCGCCCGGTTACGTCAAGGTGGCGAACGAAGGGCAGAGCTACACCTTCGATACCCTCGTCGACGTGGCTTACGGCGCAGCCGGCGGCTGGGCCTTCCGGACCGGGGTGACCGGGCCGATCACGTTCAACAATGCGACCTTCGGCGATCCGCTCGTGGGCACTCTGAAGGGCGGCTATTTCCGCGCCACCTATCCCTTCGAGATCAAGCTGCTGCACGGGGTCAAGCCGTCGATCGCGGTCTATCCGGAGCGCTTCCCGGCCTTCCTTGCTTCGCTGGGTGCCGACAGCACGGCGGTCAATCACTCCCTGGCGATCAACGTGGACTATTCGACCACCGGGATCAACGACCCCAATTTCAGGCCCAAGATCCCGTGCACCGATGCTGACTACGGGGTGCTGCTGACGGAGTGCGACGACCTGACCGCGTTCACCAAGGGCTTCTCGCTGGTCACCAATCTCCGGCTCTACATCGGGGACGATTTCAACGTCGTCGCGACCACGCCGCCCGCCGGTTCGGGGCTTCCTTCGCCGTTCTATCCGCCGGCCTCGCTGTTCGCCCCGGAGAAGCGCTACGGCACCGACTTCGATCCCTTCAAGGTCCAGATCGCCGGCCAGATCGGCCACCTCAAGGGCGATGACGGCACGACCAACAATCCGGTCCACCTGCTCGATCTCAAGATGGCGAGCGAAACGACCGCCGCGGCCGCGAACATCGACGTGAATCTGCGGCCGATCACCCATCCGGCCGAGCTGCCGCCGGTGACGATGATGAACTGGCTGGTGATGGTCGAGGAGCGGCGCAAGCAGTTCTACACCGCGAACGGCACGAACTGAGTTCAGTCGCCCGAATAGACCAGGCGGCCGCAGCTTTCGCACTGGGTGCCTTCGACGCCGGAGTTCACCTTCACCAGGGTGGAAGCGACCAGCTTCATGTGGCAGCCGGTGCATTTGCCGCCGGTCACGGGCACCACGGCCAGGCCGTTCTTGGTTTTGAGCAGGCGTTCGTAGAGCGGCAGCATCGACTGCGGGGCCGCGGCGGCGAGCGCTTCCCGCTCGGCCTGGACTTCGAGGGTTTCGGCCTCGAGCCGCTTCTTGCGGTCGGCGAGGTTGGCGAGATCCTCGTCGATCAACTTCTTCGTGTGGGCCAGCGCCGCTTCGGCCTGGGCAAGCGTCGCCCGCAGGCCGTCGGCTTTCTCCATCAGCTCGAGTTCCTTGGTCTCCAAGGAGTCGATGTCCTTTTCGTAGCGGACGACCTCGTGCCCCAGTGCCTGGAACTCGTCGTTCTTGCGGGTTTCGAACTGCTGGGTCTTGAGCCGGAGGATGGTGGTGCGGCGGGTGCCGGTATCCATTTCCACCTTCTTGATTTCCACCTCGTTGGCCATCATGGCCTCCTTCGCCTTGCGCACGGCTTCCGTATCGCCGGCCAGCTTGTCCTTCGCACGGGCCTCGTCCTTGGGGATTTTGGCAAGTTCTTCGGCGAGCGTCCGCAGGCGGCGGTCGCGGTCCTGGAGTACCAAAAGGGCTTCGATGGATGGGAGCATGCCGTCTTGTTAGCCGCGCGCCCCACCCGCGGCAAGCCCCGCGAAACGAAGCGTTCTCCGCTCAGCGCCCGGTCCGCCGGGTGGCCGGCTTTTCGGGGGTGAAGCCGCTGCGGTACTTCGGGGTGAACTCGTCCTTTTCCGCGGTGTCGACGTCGCGCAGCAGCACCTCGATGGCCTTGCCGAGCTGGGGATCCTGTCCGGAGATCAGTTGTCCCGGCTCCGGCCAGACGACGTGGTCGGGCACCGCGCCGTTCATCTCCATGTCGTCGCCCGTCTCCGGGGAAAACCAGCCGCGGAAGGGGATGCGCAGCGTGCCGGCGTCGAGAATGCGGTCACGGGTGGCGGAGATCACGCCGCCCGCGGTGGTCACGCCGACCAGCGGGCCGCGCTTCAGGGTCTTGATCGCGTGGGCGAAAATCTCGGCGTTGGAGAAGGAGTTCTGGTTGCACACCACGACCAGCGGCTTGTGCCAGGAGGCGTAGACCTTGCGGTCCTGCGGGTAGCCCGGGCCGCCGCCGCGGGGGATGGTCACGGCATGGCGCGGCTGGCAAAGCACCGTC
The DNA here is from genome assembly GCA_044372775.1 of Haloferula sp. Taxonomy (GTDB): domain Bacteria; phylum Verrucomicrobiota; class Verrucomicrobiia; order Verrucomicrobiales; family Akkermansiaceae; genus Haloferula. The sequence goes on along the minus strand of JBIPNO010000025.1, from coordinate 20,240 downwards.
AGCAGGTGGTCGGTGATGAAGCCGCCGCCGTTGTCGCGGATGTCGATCACCAGGCCTTCCTTGCCGTGCGCGGCGGCGTAGATCTCGCGCTCGAATTGCTCGAACTCGTCCCAGAACATGCGGGCGATGTGGACGTAGCCGAGGCGGCCCTTCGACAGCTCCTCGACGCGCTTGCGGTTGTCGAGCACCACCTGGGCCTCGGCAAGGTCGCGGGCGGTCTCGTAGTCGATCGGGTTGAGCTGGTGGGAATGCTCCTTGCCGGCGGCGTCGCGGACCACGAGCTCGATGTCGCGGTCGAGCCGGCCGTTCATGAAGCGGTGCACCGGCATCGAGCCGTCGATCGCGCGGCCGTTGATCCGCACGATGGTGTCGCCCGGCCGGACCGGCGGCTTGCAAAGGGCGGCCGGGCTGCCGGTGATCACGGAGGCGACGGTCAGGGGATCGCCGGCGCCGTGGCGCTGGAAGCGGATGCCGAGGTGGCGGGTCGACTGGAACTCCGCGCCCTCGTTTTCCCAGGGCTTGGGCCAGACGGAGGAGATGAAGGTGAGGTGGGAGGCGTTCAGCTCGCCGAGCATCATGCCGACCACGCCGTCGAAGGTGGGGGAGTCCGGCGCATGGGCGGCGGCTTCCTCGTATTTGGCGAGGATCTTGTCCCAGTCCCTGCCGTTCATCGACGGGTCGTAAAAACGGTCGCGCAGGGTGCGCCAGACCGAGCGGAACCACAGCCGCTGGTGGGCGACGCGGTCGCGGACCAGCCGGGCGGCCATCGGATAGCGGGTCAGCTTGCCCTTCTTCAGCACGGCGGGCGCCTGGTCCACGATCCAGTAGAGCGTGTCGTCCTTCGCCATGCGGATCGGCAGTCCGCGGTGGTCGGCCTCGTCCTTCATCGCCGCGCCGTGGCGGGCCTCGATCCGGTAGAGCTTGTCGTTCGAGCTGTTGGTGCTTTGGAAGAGCAATGCCTCCGAATCCGCCGTCCAGAGGATCCGCTCGGGCTCGATGCCGCGGGTGTTGAGCCGCACGATGCGGTCGCTGAGGCCGTCGAAGTCGATCCGCATCCGCTTGCGCTTCGGCTTGGGGGTCTCGGGCACGACTTCCGGGACCAGCGTCTTCGGGATGGACTCCTCCACCGCGGGCTCTTCGGGTTCCTCGGCGTCGCTGTCGTCGCGATCGCTTTCCTCCTGCCGGTAGAGCGGGTCGTCGCGCATCGCCGACTCGGCATCGAGTTCGCGGCGGTCGCGGGTCGAGCGGACGGCCTCCTCGATCTTCAGATCGACGAAGAACAGGCTCATCTCGTTGTTCAAGCGGCGGCCGGTGAAGGCGATGCGGCGGCCGTCGGGCGACCATTTCGGCGAGCCTTCGAAATCCGGATGGCGCGACAGGTTGAAGGGCTCCCGTGAGCCGTCGGCGGGGGTGATGTAGATGTCGCGGTTGAAGTTCTGGTCCTGCGCCGCGAAGACCAGCCAGCCGGAGTCCGGCGACCAGTCGAAAGTGGGTGCGTCCCAGCAGGCGAAGAGCAGCTTGTCGGAACTGCCGTCGGCATTCGCCACGTGGAGATTGCCGCCGCCGGAAATGTAGGCGAGGCGGGTGCCGTCGGGGCTGAGCGCCATCCGCCGTTTCGGCTCGGGGCCGCGGGTCACCTGCTCGTGCTCGAAGCTTTCCGCGCGCCACCAGAATTCTCCGTCGCGCTTGCGGCGGACGCGCCAGAAGTTGCTGTCGATGCCGTCGTCCTTGAGATAGTAGATCCACTGGCCGTCGGGGGAGAAGACGGCGTCGTCCTCGCGGGCATCGCTGCGGGTGATGCGGTTCGGTTCCCGCAGCACGGTGTCGCTGGTCCACAGCTCGCCTTCCGCGCTGAAGACGATCTCCAGGCCGCTCGGGGAGAAGTCGGCGTCGACCGTGCCGGTGATCTTGCGCAGTTCCTGGGTGGTGTCGGGCAGGTCTTCCTGCTGGCGGATCGTCAGGCGCACCGGCTCGGCGCCGGGCGTCCAGGACCAGAGATGGAAGCCGCGTCTGAACACCATCAGCGACCCGTCTTCGGAGATCGAGGGCCGGAGGATGCCGTCGTCGGTGAACTTCGTGAGCGGCTCGTCCTTGCCGCTGGCGAAGTCGCGGCTCCACAGGTTGAAGGTGCCGTCGCGCTCGGAGATGTAGTAGAAACCGCTGCCGTCCGCCTTCCACATCGGCGAGCGGGCTTCGGTCTCCTCCTTGACCATCGGGGTGAAGGTCTTGGCGGCGATGTCGTAGAGCCAGATCGAGGAGGCGCGGGGGCCGTGGTAGCCTTTGCGGTAAAGCTGCTCGCCTTCGCGGCAGAACAGCACCTGCTTGCCGTCCGGGCTGTAGCGGGCGGACTGGCCCTTTTCGTTGAAGAGGTAGGATTCGGGCGCTTCCCGGCGGAGGTCGATCTCGATCAGCCGTTCGGGCCGGAAGCCCGGTTCGTCGCGCAGCCCTCGGACCAGCGCGCGGGTGCCGTCGGGCGTGATGTCCTCGAGGCTGGCTCCTTCGGAATGGAAGCTGTGTTGGGCTGCGGGACCGCCGCTGGCAGCCATTGAGAACAACTGCAGGAAGCCGGCGCGGCTGGAGCAGAAATAGAGCGTCTTGCCGTCGGGCGAGTAGGCCGGGAAGCTGTCGCGCGCCGGGTGGGCGGTCAGCCGCTCCGCCAGGCCGCCGGACGCGGGGACGGACCAGAGGTCGTCCCGCCACTCGAACACCACGGTCTTCCCATCCGGGGAAAGGCAGGGCCAACTGGCCATCAGGATCTCGCCGTTTTCCGTCGCCGCCCCGGCACGCAAAGCCCCGGCCCCGATCAGGGCCGCGGTGAGGAGTAGGGTGAAACGCCGGGTGAACATGCGTCGGAAGGGCTACGGAGCGCCCGGGAAGGGGCTTTCAGATGCTTAAGTGATCTTAAAGACCCGCCGCCCGGCGGAAGTAAGCACAAGCCTTGCCAAGTGGCAAGGCCGGGGGAGGAGCTTGATCTCCCGCAGGATCGCCCGCTCGCCGAGATTCTCCCTTTCCATGCCGTCGATGAGGAGAGACAGGTAGCGTGGCAGGACCAGCGCCATCATCCGGACGTGGCGGGCGTCTTGGCGGGCGCTCTGGTCCAGGCCGAGAAGGCAATGGCACTTGCTCCGAAAGAGGAAGATCGAGGTGAAAGGGCGAAATGCCTGCAGGTCGCTCGAGTGCGCTTTCCGGTCGAAGAAATCCGCCCAGAAATTGACGGCTTGCCCGCCAAACAGGAATTGCTAGGGGCAGCGGGCCAGAAGGGACTGCAGGAACGGCAGGTAGGCGTCGAGTCCTGACTCCCGGCCGGTCACTTTCCAACGACGGCAGAAAGGTTTGAAAAGCGTCCCTTCTCAAAGAAGTCGGCAGGGAAAATCGAATTCTCCCGTTGAATGACATCCGGGCTTTCGCCCTTTTCCAAGCGCCGGCGATCCTCGAGGCGGGAGGCCATTTTTTCGGCGGCCCGGCTTTTGAGGCTGATTTTATCGGGCGGGTTCATGGGGAGGTCCATGGTGCTGTGGCGATCGCGAGTGGCAGGTTGAACCTAGCGGGAGTGGGGTGACTTGTCAATTTGCGGCCCGGTGGCCGGGGGCGCACGGAGCAGAAGGCCGGTGCCCCGGCTCCAACCCTGCGAACCGCCTTCTCCCTCATTCCTTCTCCCGGGCTTCGACTTCCAGCGGGGAGTCGAGGTAGCCGTGGACCAGGCATTCGGTCAGGTACTGGCGCAGGAAGGGCTCGATGCCGCCGAGGCGCTGGTACTGGGCGACGTGGACGAGCTCGTGGCGGAGGATCCGCGACTGGCCGTCGAGCAGGTAGATCCCGCGGCCGAGTGCCATGCCGGCGGGTTCGAAGACGGGAAAGCCCCAGCGGCCCGCGAGCCGGACCAGCGGCCGCGGCGCGGGGAGGGGGACCGATTTGACCTCGAGCACCCGGATGGTTTCGGGCTCGGTGATTTCTAGTTCGCGGGCGAAGGCGAGGCCTTCCGGACCGAGTGCCTGTCCTTCCGCGAGGATTCGGCGCTCGTGGTCGGTCGCCCAGCGCGCGGTGGCCGGCGCGATGCCGGACGCGAGCGTGAGGGCGAGACCGAGGGGGAGGATCACACGAATTGTTCGGAAAGGATCGCCTTGCCGTAGTCACGGTTCATCCGCGCGATGTGATCGACGCTGATTTCCTTCGGGCAGGCGGCTTCGCACTCGTACTGGTTGGTGCAGTTGCCGAAGCCTTCGGAGTCCATCTGGGCGACCATCGCGAGCACGCGCTTTTCGCGCTCCGGCTGGCCCTGCGGCAGGTGGCCGAGGTGGGAGACCTTGGCGGAGACGAAGAGCATGGCGCTGGCGTTCTTGCAGGACGCGACGCAGGCCCCGCAGCCGATGCAGGCGGCGGCGTCGAAGGCGGCGTCGGCGTCGGGCTTGGGGATCGGGATGCTGTTGGCATCCACCGCGGAGCCGGTGCGGATGTCGATGTAGCCGCCGGCCGCGATGATGCGGTCGAAGGCGGAGCGGTCGACGATCAGGTCGCGGATGATCGGGAAGGCCTTGGCGCGGAAGGGCTCGATCCAGATGGTGTCTCCGTCGCGGTATTTCCGCATGTGGACCTGGCAGGTGGTGATCCCGCCTTCCTTGCCGTGGGGGATACCGTTGATGGTGAGCGAGCAGGAGCCGCAGATGCCTTCGCGGCAATCGTGGTCGAAGTGGATCGGCTCGCCGCCGTCCTTGATGATCTTCTCGTTCACGATGTCGAGCATCTCGAGGAAGGAGGCTTCCTCGGGGATGTTCGCCGCCGGATAGGTTTCGATGCGGCCGGTGTCCTTCGGGCTGTTTTGGCGCCAGACCTTGAGAGTGAGGTTCATGATCGTGGAAAGGGTGAGGGGCTCAGGCGTAGCTGCGGATCGAGAGGTGGACGGCTTCGAATTCGAGCTTCTCCTTGTGGAGGACCGGCTCGGCGCCTTCGCCTTTGTATTCCCAGGCGGAGACGTGGCAGAACTTGTCGTCGTGGCGCTTGGCCTCGCCGGACTGGGTCTTGCCGGCCTGGACTTCGGGGTCGGCTTCGGTGAACTGGTGTTCGACGCGGAAGTGGCCGCCGCAGGATTCCTCGCGGTCGCGGGCGTCGTAACACATCATCTCGCCGAACTCGAGGAAGTCGGCGACGCGGCCGGCCTTTTCGAGCTCCATGTTGGCGTTCGCGCCGGAACCCGGGACGCGGACGTTGTTCCAGAACTCCTCGCGCAGCTTCGGGATCTCGGCGATGGCCTTTGTGAGGCCCTCGCGGGAGCGGGCCATGCCGCATTCGTTCCACATGATCTCGCCGAGCTGCTTGTGGAAGCTGTCGACGGTGCGGGTCCCGTTGATGGTGAGCAGCCGGTTGGTGCGGGCCTTGACCTCTTCCTCGGTCTTCTTGAAGTCGGGGTGATCGGTCTTGATGGTGCCGGGCTTCTGGGTGGCGAGGTAGTTGGCGATGGTGGTCGGGATGACGAAGTAGCCGTCGGCCAGGCCCTGCATCAGGGCGGAGGCGCCGAGGCGGTTGGCGCCGTGGTCGGAGAAGTTCGCTTCGCCCAGCACGTGGAGGCCGGGGATGTTGGACATCAGGTTGTAATCCACCCAGAGACCGCCCATCGTGTAGTGCACGGCGGGGTAGATTTTCATCGGCTGCTGGTAGGGATCCTCGCCGGCGATCTTGTCGTACATCTGGAACAAGTTGCCGTAGCGGGCGCGGATGGTGGCCTCGCCGAGTCGCTCGGTGGCGTCGCGGAAGTCGAGGAACACGCCGAGGCCGGTCTTGGCCACGCCGAGGCCGGCGTCGCAGACTTCCTTGGCGGCGCGGGACGAGATGTCGCGCGGGGAAAGGTTGCCGAAGGACGGATACTTGCGTTCGAGGAAGTAGTCGCGGTCGTCTTCCTTGACGTCGGAGGCCTTGAGCTGGCCGGCGCGGATCTTGGCGGCGACTTCGGCGGACTTGGGCACCCAGATGCGGCCGTCGTTGCGGAGCGACTCGGACATCAGGGTCAGCTTCGACTGGTAGTCGCCGCTGACCGGGATGCAGGTCGGGTGGATCTGGGTGTAGCAGGGATTGGCGAAGTAGGCGCCGCGGCGGGCGGCGCGCCAGGCGGCGGTGACGTTGCAGCCCATCGCGTTGGTCGACAGGAAGAAGACGTTGCCGTAGCCGCCGGTGGCGAGGATCACGGCGTCGGCGGCGTGGGACTCGATCTTGCCGCTGACCATGTCGCGGACGACGATGCCCTTGGCGTGGCCATCGACGAGGACGACATCAAGCATCTCGGTCCGCGGGAACATCTTCACGCCGCCCTTGTGGATTTCCTTCTCCAGCGCCTGATAGCAGCCGATCAGCAGCTGCTGTCCGGTCTGGCCGCGGGCGTAGAAGGTGCGGGAAACCTGGGCACCGCCGAAGGAGCGGTTGTCGAGCAGGCCGCCGTATTCGCGGGCGAAGGGAACGCCCTGGGCGACGCATTGGTCGATGATGTTGACCGAGACTTCGGCGAGGCGGTGGACGTTGGCCTCACGGGCGCGGAAGTCACCGCCCTTGACGGTGTCGTAGAAGAGCCGGCGGACCGAGTCGCCGTCGTTCTGGTAATTCTTCGCGGCGTTGATCCCGCCCTGGGCGGCGATCGAGTGCGCGCGGCGCGGGCTGTCCTGGTAGCAGAAGCACTTCACCTGGTAGCCGAGTTCGGCAAGGGTCGCCGCGGCGGCCCCGCCGGCGAGACCGGAGCCGACCACGATGATGCTGAACTTCCGCTTGTTCGCGGGATTGATCAGCTTGGAGTCCATCTTGTGCTTGGACCACTTCTGCTCGATCGGGCCGGACGGGATTTTGCTGTCTAGGGACATGGCGGTGAAAGGGTGGGGTGGATCAGCGGCCGAACTTGAAGACGAGGATGGCGAGCGGGATCGAGATGAAGCCGAGCCAGATCAGAAGGGCGTAGCCTTTGGAGATCGCGGTGACCATCGGCGCGGACTTCTTCGAGCGCAGGCCGAGGGTCTGGAACATCGAGCCGACGCCGTGGCTGAGATGGGAGCAGAGCAGGGTCATCGCGATGAGGTAGAAGATGACGACCAGCGGGTTGGTGAAGCCGACGATCACCATTTTCCAGGCGTCGTGGCGTTCCTCGCCGGTCTTCGCGAGGTAGGCCTGATCGACGTAGGTGCTGAAGTCGCTGCCGGCCTGCACCGTGAAGTGAAGCAGGTGGAAGATGATGAAGGCGAGGATGGTCAGGCCGCTCCAGATCATGATGCGGGACGACTTGCCGGCCTGGATGGTCGCTTGGTGGGCGTAGGGCTGGCGGGCGGCCTTGTTTTCCCGGGTGAGGGAAATCGTGGCAGCCACGTGAAGGGCGGTGGCGGCGAGCAGGCCGATCCGGGCGATCCAGACGCCGGCGCCGTGGAGGGCTCCGTGGAGGAACTGCGCGTAGTCGTTGAAGGCCTCGCGGCCGGCGAAGATCAGCAGGTTCCCGGTCAGGTGCCCGGCCAGGAACAGGACGAGCACGAGGCCGGTCAGGGCGACGATGAATTTCCGGCCGATGGAGGATTTCCAGACGCGGCAGACGATGGGGAAAGAGCAGGCAGTGGAGGTCATGAGGCGACGACGGTGGATCAGCGCGCGGCAGAATTATGTCCGGGGCTCCGGCCGCGCAAGAGGAGACTCCCCAGGTCGCAGGATCCGGCGTGAAAAAAGCGCATCCCGCGGATCAGAAGGGTTTGGCGAGGCCAAGGTAGGCGGCGACGACTCCGCCGGCGAGGCAGAGCCCGAGCAGGGCCGGGGCGGGGAGGAGCTTGCGCTTGGCGAGGACCGGGGCGACGCCGAGGAACAGCCAGATCACCACCTTCACCATCCACCACTGCTGGTCCATCGGCGGCTTCTTGAGCATCGCGAAGCCTAACAGGAGGAGGAGCAGCAGCGAGATGCCATGGAGCATCGAGGCGGCCTTCTTGTGCTGGTCGCTGGCACCGAGAAAGATCGCGCCGATGGCGGTGAACACGCCGAGGGCGCCGGCCAGGTGGATGGTCTTGAGGACGAAAAGGTTCATCGCGGTGAGTGTGGTCAGGCGGCCGGGGCGGGCAAGGGAAACCTCGCTCAGGGGGAGGTGCCTTCCAGCATCCATTCCCACGCGGGCCGGACGGTCACGCCTTTCGGGGCTTCCGCCTGGGCGTGGCTGATCCCGGTGGAGGATGCGGTGAGGAGAAGACCGGGCAGGTTCTTGTGTTCCGCCATCGCGGCGGCGAGAGCGCGGAACTCGCGAGCCCGGGTCCCGGCTTCGCTGACGTCGGCGCATACTTGAATCAACGAGGGCCGGCCGGTGACGGGGGTGGCGAGGAAATCGACTTCGAAGCCGTCCTTGGTGCGCACGTAGTTGCGCTCGCAGCGGCGGCGTTCGAGTTCCACCAGAACGGCGGTTTCCAGCGCTTGCCCCGTGTCGGGTTTCCCGCTCCGGTCGAACGCCGTGATCAGGCCGGAGTCCACGGGGTAGGCTTTGCGCGGGTTCGACTGACGCTGGCGCTCGCTGGCGGTGAGCATGGGCACGAGGCGGATCAGGAAAGCATCTTCGAGATGTCCCAGCATCGCGTGCAGGGCGTCTTTCGACACCGCCACGCCCTGCGATTTCTGGTCGTTGAAGAAGCGGTGCACGCTGAACAGGCCCGTGGCCGCGCCGAGCAGTTGCCGCGTGAGATGGCGCAGGGCGACCACGTTGCTCACCCCATGTCGTTCGATCACATCGCGGAGGATCACGCTGTCGACGTATCCTTGAAGAAGTGGCAACCGGTCTTCCGGAACCAGGCCCTGTGCTTCAGGAAAGCCACCCGTGACAAGGAACTCGGCGAACAACATTTCCACCGCGGAGCGCTTCGCTTTCGCAAGAAACGTGGGATCGCCCGAGGGCTCGACACCCCGGTGCCGCAGGAATTCGCGGAAACTGAAGGGATAGACCAGCGTTTCCATCGCCCTGCCCCTCAAAGCGGTGGCGATCTCACGGCTCAGCAGTTTCGCCGACGAACCGCTGACCACGATGTCGATCTTCTCGCTGTCCATCACCCGGCGGACGAAGCCCTCCCAACCGGGCACCACCTGGATTTCGTCGAGGTAAAGGGTGACCATCCGCTGGTCGCGATACTGGGGAAAGCGGAGGAAATATTCTTCCAGCAACCACTGGAGTTGGCCGGCTTCCATGCCCGCCAGACGTTCGTCGTCGAAGTTGAAGTAAACCTGCGTCTCCCGGGGCACCCCGCCTTCCACTCGATCCCGCTGGAGCTGGTGCAAGTAGCAGGTCTTCCCGGCCCGCCGCATGCCTATCACCGCGTGGGTTTTTCCCGGAACCGCGGGCAGCCGGATCTCGCGACGGGTGGTCAGGGCCAAGTCGGAAACGACAGCATCGGCAAGTTTCTGGCGAATCACGTCTCTCATCCTGTCCTCCTCTCCAAGACAGAATCGAAGTAATGTGTCCTTTTGGCAAGGATCGATTCTATCTCTTCCTGCGAAGAGATCCTTGTCTCACGGCCACTGGAAGAAGCGGGGCTCCCGACCCTCAAGCCGTCGCCGCCAGCTTCGGGATCGCGGCGAGGAGCTTCTTGGTGTAGTCGTTCTGCGGATTGGCGAAGAGTGCCTCCGCTTCGCCTTCCTCGACGATCTTGCCCTTATACATCACGACGATCCGGTCGGCGAGGTAGCGGACCACGCCGAGGTCGTGGGTGATGAAAATCATGGTCAGGCCGAGGTCGGCGCGGAGCTTTTTGAGCAGGTTGAGGATCTGCGACTGGATCGAGACGTCGAGGGCGGACACCGGCTCGTCGGCGATGATCAGCTTGGGTTCGGGCGCGAGGGCGCGGGCGATCGCGATGCGCTGGCGCTGGCCGCCGGAGAACTCGTGCGGGTATTTCTTCCGGAAGCGCGGGTCGAGGCCGACGGTCTCCATCAGGCGGACCACCCGTCCGGAAAGGTCTTCGCCGCCGATCCCGGGGTGGCGCTGCTTGATCGCCTCGGCCAGGGTCGAGAAGACGGTCATCCGCGGATTGAGCGAGGCGTAAGGATCCTGGAAGATCATTTGGAAATCCAGCCGACGCTTGCGGACGACGGAGGCGGGGAGCTTCGCGAGGTCCTCGCCGTCGAGAATGATCGAGCCGGCGGTCGGCCGGAGGAGCTGCATCACGGTGCGGGACAGGGTGGACTTGCCGCAGCCGGACTCGCCGACCAGGCCGAGGATTTCGCCCTTCTCGATCGACAGGCTGACGCCGTCGACCGCCCGGATGGTTTCGTCGGTCGGGGCGAAGACCGAGCCGGCACGTTTGCGGAAATGGGTCTGGAGGTCGCGGATTTCGAGATAGGCCACGGGCTTTAGAAAGCAGGCCACGGGCCCGGAGGCACGGGAAAAATGCCTTCTTTACGCGGATCCGCTGCTTGGCCAGCATGAGAGCGCAGGAAAGTGGCCAGAGTTGGCCCGCCCCCTGCTGATGCGGTCACCACCCCAAGAATGCGCATGTTTGAAGCCTACGAGGCAGATGGATTTTTCGACGAGATGTTCGCCGCGGGAGGCGAAGTCAGGCCTCATTACCGGGCCCTGCTCGAGCGTTTCACCGGTCTGGCCGCCGACGATTTCAATGCGCGGCGGGCCGCCTGCGACCAGCATTTCCTGAGGCAGGGTGTCACCTTCAATGTCTATCACGACGATCGCGGGACCGAGCGGATCTTTCCCTTCGATCCTGTGCCGCGGGTGATCCCGGGCGCGGAATGGGAGCATCTGGAAGCCGGGCTGACCCAGCGGATCATCGCGCTGAACCTCTTCCTCCACGACATCTACCACGAGCAGCACATCCTGCGCGACGGGATCATCCCGCGCTTCTACATCGAGGAGGCGAAGCACTACCGCCCCGAGTTCCGCGGGATGAACGTGCCGAAGGACATCTACATCCACATCTGCGGCAGCGACCTGATCCGCGGGGCGGACGGGGTTTACTACGTTCTCGAGGACAACGGCCGCTGCCCCTCCGGTGCTTCGTATCTGCTAGAAAACCGCAACGCCTTGAAGCGAGCGTTCCCGCACCTCTTTGAATCCCTCGGCGTCAGGCCTGTGGATTCCTATCCGCGCGAGCTGTTAGACATGCTTCACCACGTCTCGCCGCACCGCGAGGGCGAGCCGGTATGCGTGCTGCTGACGCCGGGTTGCTACAACAGCGCCTACTTCGAGCACTGCTATCTCGCCCGGGAAATGGGCATCGAGATCGTGGAAGGCCGCGACCTGGTGGTGATGGATGATTTCGTCTACATGCGCACCACCAAGGGGCTGGTCCGGGTGGACGTGATCTACCGCCGGATCGACGATGATTTCCTCGACCCGACCGTCTTCCGCAAGGACTCGGTGCTCGGTGTGCCCGGCATCATGCGCGCCTATCAGGCCGGCAATGTGGCGCTTGCGAACGCGGTCGGAACCGGAGTGGCGGACGACAAGGTCATCTATTACTTTGTTCCGAAGATGATCGAATACTACCTCGGCCAGGATCCGATCCTGCCGAACGTGCCGACCTTCCTCGCGTCGGAGGAGAGCGACCGAAAGTATATCCTGGAGCATCTGCCGGAGCTGGTGGTCAAGGCGGCCAACGAGTCGGGTGGCTACGGCATGCTGATGGGGCCGTCGGCGACCAAGGAGGAGATCGCTTCTTTCCGCGACAAGATCATCGAGGACCCGCGCAACTTCATCGCCCAGCCGGTGGTCTCGCTTTCCCGCTCGCCGACCTACTGCGAGGACGTGATGGAAGGCCGCCACATCGACCTCCGGCCGTACATCATCTACGGCGACGACGTGAAGATCGTGCCCGGCGGGCTGACGCGCGTCGCTTTGAAAAAGGGATCGCTGGTCGTCAATTCCTCGCAGGGCGGCGGCAGCAAGGATACCTGGGTCTTGAAATAACTTCCTGTCATGCTTTCCCGAGTCGCCAACAGCCTCTATTGGATGGTCCGCTACATCGAGCGGGCCGACAACCTGTCCCGCTTGATCGAAGTCAACGGCCAGCTCCTGCTGGATCACGAGCGTCTCGATTCCGACCGCCTCCGCGCCTTCTGGAAGCCGATCATCCTGAGCACTGGCGACGAGGAGCTTTTCAGCGAACTCTATGGTGCGTGGGAGGAGGGGAGCGGGGCGGTGATCCGCTTCCTGACCAATGACCGGCGGAACCCGAACAGCATCGTTTCCTCGATCGCTCAAGCCCGTGAAAACGCGCGGATGGTCCGTGACCAGCTTTCGGAAGAGCTGTGGGAGGAGCTGAACTCGCTCTATCTCTTCATCAACTCGCGCGATGGCGAGGCGCTGCTGGCGAATGATCCGACGCGCTTCTACGAGACCATCCGGCGGGCGACATTCACCTTCCACGGCATCGCGGCGGCATCGATCTCCCGCAGCGACTCCTGGGAGTTCATGGATCTGGGCCGCCACCTTGAGCGGGCGGACAAGACGACGCGCTTTCTGGATATCACGAGCTTCCTGCCGGAGTCAGAGCTGCCGAGCAATGGCGCGGCGACCTTCCACTGGACCGCCATCCTGCGCTCTTGCGGCGCGCTCGGGGCCTTCCGCGCCGAGCATCGCGGCGAGCCGACCGAGGAAAGCGTGGTCAGCTTCCTGATGTTCTCGCGGGATTTCCCACGCTCGGTCCGCTACTGCGTCGAGCGCATCGACCGCAATCTCCATCGCATCTCCGGAGCCCCGCGTGGGACCTACACCAACGAGGCCGAGCGGGTCGCCGGGCGTCTGCTTTCCGAGCTTTCCTATGGTTCCACCGACGAGATCCTGGCGACCGGGCTGCACGACTACCTCGACGGCATGCAGGGTCGGTTCAACTCGATCGGGGGCGGTATGTTCCGGACTTACATCATGGTCCGGGAAACCGGCGACGAGCGGCCTCCGATCCCCGCCGCGAGCATGTCGTCCGTGGTGGCCTGGCAGATGGCTCAACAGCAGCAGTGAGATTGTTCCGGAATCCATCCCTTTTTTGAATCCGGAAACCATTCCATCGGCCGCGCCCCGTGCGGCCACTCCCGGCATGTCCATTTCTCCCATCCCGCAGAACGGCCCCGTGTTCCGCGTCCTCCACCGGACGGTGTTCGAATACGATGCCCCGGTGCGGGACAGCATGAACACGCTGCACCTTGAGCCGCGGACTTTTCCTTTCCAGCGCACCCTTTCAGCCTTGGTGAAGATCCTCCCGGCGACCCGGGTGCGGCGCTTCCACGACCTCTTCGACAACGTCACGCACCACTTCGAGGTGCCCGGCGAGCACCGGCGGCTCGAAATTGAAAGCCGGATCCGGATCCAGAACCTGCCGCTCGTGGTGCCGGATGCCTCCCAGCGGGCGACGCTGAACGAATACCGTGGCGGGGACATCCCGGAGCGGACCTGGGCCTACTTGCAGGAAAGCCGCTTCGTCTCCCGCCACCCCCAGATCTGGCGGCAGGCGCTCGACATCACCAACGGCCTCGGCCCGGTCTTCGAGCAGGCGGTGGCGATCATGCACTGGGTTCACCGCGAGTTCCGCTACGATGCCGGCTCGACCCACGTGAACACCCACCTCGAGGAAGCCTTCGCGCTGCGCCGCGGGGTTTGCCAGGATTTCACCCACGTCATGCTCGGCCTCTGCCGGGCGGTCGGTATCCCCGCCCGCTACGCCTCGGGCTACCTCTACAACGGCCCGCGCGACCACCTGGTCGGGGCCCAGGCCTCGCACGCCTGGCCGGAGGTCTTCTTCCCGGGAATCGGCTGGATCGGCTTCGACCCGACCAACGAGACGCTGGCGGACGAGCGCTACATCAAGATCGCGGTCGGCAGGGATTACGACGACGTCGCCCCGGTCCGCGGCACCTATCACGGCAGCGGGCATTGCAAGATGAGCGTGACGGTCGAGGTGGAGAAGGTGGAGTGAGCGGCGCGGGGCTGCCGGCAGGAGAGGGGGTTGATGAATAAAAAGCCGGCACGAATCCGCAACCATCCCCGCGGCCGGGGTTCATCGTCGAAAAGGGAATGCCAGGCTCTCGCCGGGCCTGGCCTCGTCACCCGCCTGCGGGTTGATGCCACCGCCTCCTCTCGTCCAACATCGCTTGAATCGAAGATGAATTCTCGGCCGTTCAGAAGTCGCCTTGGTCTCCTGCTGCTGCTGCTCTTTCTGCGCGTAGGGCTGCCGGGGGCGACGAGTCTCGCTGCGGACGCGCCGCCATCGCTGGCGATCGTGGCGGGCGGCGGTTCGCTGCCGGATCAGATCCAACTGGGTTTCGACAAGCCGCCGGGTTTCCAGCTATTCATCGAGGAAAGCAGCGATCTCTCGCTCTGGAGCTATCGTTCCCGCTTCTGGACCGGCGACGGGACCCGCGAAACCTTGATCCTGCCGCGCGAATCCCCGGCACGTTTTTTCCGGCTGAGCCGCTACCCCAACCCGGCGCAGGAGTGGGTCACCGCCACCGCCAATACGAGCCATGCCGCCTACCGCTTGTTCTTCAGCCATGAGATCGGACGGCCGGTGAGTTTTCACATCCATCTTCCGGCGGCCTATGCCAGCGAACCGACCCGGCGCTTCCCGGTCATCTACTGGCTCCACGGCTCGGGTGCCGGCGTCAGCGGCGTGGCTCCCATCAGCCAGTTGTATGCCAATGCCATGAACCTCGGCCAGATGCCGCCCGTGATCATCATTTTCGCGAACGGTCTGCCCAACGGCATGTGGTGCGACTCCAAGAACGGTGTCACGCCGATGGAATCGATCCTGATCCACGATCTGATCCCGCACGTGGACGCCAGCTTCCGGACCATTGCCACGCGGGAAGGCCGGCTCATCGAGGGTTTCAGCATGGGCGGCTATGGGGCGGGACGGCTTGGATTGAAGTTCGCCGGACTGTGCCGGGGCTTCTCGATGATGGGGGCGGGTCCCCTCCAGAGTGACTTTCTGAATGATGAGAACGCCTTGGTTCCCCTGTCGGCCCGCCAAACGATCTTTGCGGAAGTCTACGGAAACGACGCGGACTATTTCGAAGCGCAAAGCCCGCGGCGGCAGGCGGAGTTGAGCGCCGCCTCGCTGCCCCAGGGCTTTTCCATCCGGATGATCGTCGGTGCTACAGATCCGATGCTCACCAACAACCGGGCGCTGTCCGCCCATTTCGACATCCTCGGCATCCCTCATTTCTACCGGGAACTGCCCGGGATCGGCCATGACCCGATGCAAGTCTTGCAGGGGATCGGACCTGCGAACTGGTTGTTCTACCGAACGGTCTTCGGCACCGGTCCGTAGAGGGCCGAAAAATCAACGCCTGCGGCTCCGTTGGGTGGTTTGACAAGTCGGGGGCATTGTGATGGCTCGGATGAATGACGCGTGCCCTGATCCTGATCGCCGTCCTGGGACTCGCGATTCTGGTGGGGATCCTGATCTCGCGGCCCCTGAGGGATTTGCGGCCGGCGGTAAGCGCGCTGCCGGAGTTCGATTCGGCCACGTTCATTCCGTTCGTCGAAGGGGTTTGTCCCGTGGTGAAAATCGAAGGCGTGGAAGCTCAGCGTCTGCGGGCGATTTTCGAAGGGCACCCGGTGGAGAAGGACCTCAAGGAATGGGTGGTGATTGGCGAGTTGACGCTTCTGCGAGAAGGCGCCGAGGTTTTGAACATGGCGGTTTTTTCAAGCAGGAGCGGTCCCGGTCCGTTCGCGTTCTCGGGTGGGGAATATCATTCGGGATACGACCAAGCGGCATTTCGGCAGCTTTTGAGGTCGATCGGCTGGGTTTTGACGCCGAAGGGTTGGGAAAGGTCACCGGGGAATGACCGCGTTCCCGCTCTTCGCGGGGATTGAGGCCACCCATGTAAAACCCATGAAACTCGAGATCGTCGGCGTATTCATTCTTGCTGCGTTGCTCGCGGCGTTTGCCGTGTTTGCAATCTGGATGCCGGGCCGGTCCAGTGCCTTGCCGGACTTTGATGCTGCGGAATTTGTCTCCCATGGGCCGAGCGGGCGGTCTGTGGTTCGGTTGAGCGGGGCGGACGCGCAGCGGCTCCGGCCGATTTTTGATGGGATCCCCCGGGAGCGGGAGCCCCGGAAATGGGTCGCCTTTGGTCACCTGACGCTGTTTGCGAGGGGGAAGGAAGTGCTTCAGATCGATGTTCTCTCCGGTCCCGGAGGGGAAGGGCCCTTTGGAATCGAGGGGAAAGGCAGCTACCTGGGATACGACGAGTCTGCCTTGAATGCCTTGCTGACAGACTTCGGCTGGCGGCCCGACCCGGCCCGCTGACACGCAAAGGCCGATTTTCCAGAGACAAAGTTGCACCCCGGGCGGTTTTACCGGACAAGACCGCCAGCCGAATGACTGATTTGTTGATCGACCCCGCCCGCAGGAGCGGATGCCAGGATTTGGAAAAGCTCGGGGAAGTGCTGGAAGGCGCCGCCGCGAGACAACGCTCACCCATCGACGACGTGCTGGATGCCGGCGTGGTCGACGAGGAGCCCTACATGCGGGAGCTGGCCGCGGAGGTGGACATGGAGTGGCTGGAAAGCATCCCGGCCGCCGAGGCCCCGCTGCCGCTGCGCGAGGCCTGCGGTCCGCGGATCGCCCTGCGCCACCGGCTTCTGCCCGTGGCCATCACCGGCGAGGACGGCGCGAAGCACCTGAAGCTCGCTACTTTCGACCCCTTCAACCTGGTCGCCCGCCAGGCCGTCGCCCAGGAGATCGAGATGCCCGTGGAATGGTGCATGGCCTCCCGCCGGCGGATCCACGAGTCGCTGCGCCGCCTTTACGGGGTGGGGGCCGATACCTTCGAGCAGATCCTCGAAGGCCGGGAGCTCGACTACGACAACCTCGAAGGCCACGACGAGGCGAACGTCATCGACGCCGACGAGGACGAGGAGGCCAGCGTCGTCAAATTCGTCAACCAGATCATCCGGGAAGCGCTCGAGCAGCGTGCGACCGACATTCACGTCGAGCCGCTTTCGAACAACCTGCGCATCCGCTACCGCATCGACGGCCGCCTGCTGGAAGTCACCGTGCCGGAGAACGTCAAGGCGCTCCAGAGCTCGGTGATCGCCCGTCTGAAGATCATGTCGCGCCTCGACATCGCCGAGCGCCGCCTGCCGCAGGACGGACGTATCAACCTCCAATTCGAAGGCCAGACCATCGACGTCCGCGTCGCCACCGTGCCGACGGTCGAAGGCGAAAGCGTCTCGCTGCGTCTTCTCAACCAGGAGAAGTTCAACCTCGACCGCCTGGGCATGGAGAAGCACGTGCGGGGCAAGATCGAAAGCCTGCTGCACATTTCCAACGGCATCATCCTGATCACCGGGCCGACCGGATCGGGTAAATCGACCAGCCTTTACTCCTTCCTCACCGAGATCAACCACCCGGACCGCCGCATCGTCACGATCGAGGATCCGGTGGAAAACAAGCTGCCCGGGGTGATGCAGATCGCGGTGAAATCCGACATCGGCCTGACTTTCGCCGCCGGCCTTCGCTCGATCCTGCGTGCCGACCCGAACGTCGTGATGATCGGGGAAATTCGAGACCTCGAGACCGCGGAAATCGCGATCCGCGCCTCGCTGACCGGTCACCTCGTCTTCTCCACCCTCCACACCAACGACGCGCTCGGCGGTATCAGCCGTCTGATCGACATGGGCGTGGAGCCCTTCCTGGTTTCCGCCGCCGTCCGTGCCTTCCTCGCCCAGCGCCTGGTTCGAAAGCTCTGCCCGCACTGCAAGAAGCCGCATGAGGTGACCATGGACGACCGTCGCGAGCTCGGCATCCCGATGAACCTCGACGGTCAGGCCTACTCCGCCAACGGCTGCGACCGCTGCCGCAACACCGGCTACCAGGGACGTCTCGCGATCTACGAGGTGGTGGTGCTCAGCCAGGCGATGCAGGACATGGTCGCCCACGGCGCCAGCCAGCCGGACATCCGCGCGCAGTCGGTCAAGGAAGGCTTCGTCCCGATGCGCGGCTACGGCTGGATCAAGGTGATGCAAGGACTGACCACCATCGAGGAAGTCGTCTCCGTGACCTCCACCGACATCGCTGTTGATTGAGATCCGACCGATGGGACTCATCCGACCAATCCGACCAATCCGACCGATCCACTGAAAAAGCCGTGCCCGTATTCGCCTACAAAGCCCTGAGTTCCTCCGGCGGTGTCCAGACCGGCGAGGTCGATGCCGCGGACCGCACCGAAGCGCTGCGGGTGCTCGACCGCCGCGGTTTGCAGCCGGTCAGCATCAAAGAATCGGCCGGTTCGGTCGCCGTGGCGAAGCCGAAGTCCAAGGACAAGCCGTCACCGTCTCCGGCCAAAGCCGCGCCCAAGCCGGTTCCGCAGCCGGCCTCGAAGGTGCCGGGCAAGAAGTCGTCCAAGGCGGCTTCGAAGGACGTCATCGACAACTCTCCCGACGGCCCGCTGAAGCTCAAGCGGGCCGAGGTGATCATGTTCACCGAGGAGCTTTCGGACATGCTCGCGGCCGGTCTCCAGCTCGAGCCGGCCTTGAAGTCGATGGAGGCCCGGCAGGAACTCGGCGGCTTGAAGGAAGTCGCCAGCCGGATCCGCCAGTTGGTGCGGGACGGGATGAACTTCTCCACCGCCCTCAAGCGGATTAGCCCGAGCTTCGGCCCGCTCTACTGCTCGCTGGCGGCGGCCGGCGAGGCCTCTGGCGCGCTCGACACCATTCTCAAGCGGCAGGCGCACTATCTGAAGACGCTCGCCGACCTCCAGGCCCGCCTGATCCTCGCGATGATCTATCCGGCCTTCCTGGTGCTGGCCGGCATCGGGGTGTCGATCGTCTTCGTCACCACCCTGATCCCGCAGCTCACCACGCTGATCGAGAGCACGCCCGGCGGCAAGCTGCCGGGACCGATCAAGGTCATGGTCTCGGCCACCGATTTCCTGAAGAGCTACTGGTATGTCATTCTGATCCTGTTGCTCGCCGCGCTGCTCTTCTTCAAGGCGTGGAAGGACAATCCGGACAACCGCCTGACCTGGGACCGCTTCAAGCTCCGCGCGCCGATGATGGGCCCGGTGGTGACCAGCCGCTTCTACGTCCAGTTCCTGGAAACGATGGCGAACCTCGCCGGCAACGGCCTGCCCTTGCTGCGGGCCTTGGAGCTGTCGCGCGATGCCACCCAGAACCTCGCCTTGCGGACCGAGCTGAACACGGTGATCGACCAGGTCGGTGACGGCCGCGCGTTCTCGAAAGCGTTGATCCGCACCGGAGCCTTCCCGCCCTTGCTGATCGACATGGTTTCGGTCGGCGAGCAGACCGGCAAGCTCGACGTCTCGCTGCGCCGTGCGGCGGAGCGCTACGACAAGGAACTCGACAAGAGCCTGTCGCGGATCATGGCGCTGATCATGCCGACCATCCTGATCATCATGGCCAGCCTGATCGGCACCATGGCGTATCTGATGATCACGGCGATCTTCCAGACGATCAAGAACCTGGGGGCGTAGTAGCACAACGTTGCACGTTGTGATCGTGCGAGGTCGCTCCGAGAGACGCCGCTCTCATGCTTCATCATGGTCGAGATCCTGCGACAGCATTCATGCCCTCATGGAAGGTGCCAGCTTCTTTCACAGGCCGGCCGTCCCCGGTCACAACTTGCAAAGTTGTGCTACTTCCGCTGCGCGGTTTTGGATTAGCTTCGCGGCATGAAAGGATCCGCCATCTTCAAAGCCACGGTCTGCCTCTCCGGCTGGGGAGCGGCCGCGTGGCTGCTCTTGTCAAAGCCGCTGGAGCCGATCGCGCTGCCCGCCTCCAAGGAGCGGGGCACTCCGATGCCCCCGCTGTCCACCGGCAACCCGATCGAAAGCACCTTCCTCGAGTGGTCCGCCGATCCCGCCCTGGCCGGCGCGCTTGTCGGATTCTGTGTCCTTGATGAGTCGGGCAAGACCGTCTTCACGTCAGCTCTCGCCGGGAATGCCCTCTGCCCGGCATCCGCGCTGAAGACCGTCACGACCGCGGCGGCTTTGGAGATCATGGGGCCCGACTTCACGTTTTGGACGAGGTTTACTTCCGGATGGGGATTGATATCTCCCGATGGGATACTCGAGGGTGATCTGTTTCTGGAGGGACGAGGTGATCCCACTCTTTCGATCGATGATCTCGATGCCATGGTCGCCTCTCTGGTCCGTTCCCATTCGCGTCAGGTTAAGCCACAACGCGCTGACTGACAGTGAATTAAAACGGAAAAAAGTCCGAATTATGTGTTGACAGGGTGAGCGAGCCGGCAAGCTCGGCATGTCTAAGACTTCACCCGCCG